>NZ_CP065424.1:3937500-4537500 GCF_017809215.1 Heyndrickxia oleronia | reverse complement strand
AAATAGGAAAAAAGGAGGCTAGCTTATGAAAGAGATAGATAAAAACCATATGGATAGATTTACTATTGCAGGAACAAATATTGATGAAGTAAAAAGGCAAAATGAACGATCAGGATTGTCGTATAATCAGGTAAAAGAGATGCTTGCTAAAACGACAGGTGGCAAGGGAACCTGGATCTATAGTGATACAAATATTGAAGAGGTAAAAAAGAAAAACCAACAGTTGATGGAATCTGAATAAAATGAAATCATCATGTTAATATATGAAATATTGTGTTTTCATAACGTTAGATGATTAAATCCTAAGTGGTAAAAAAACATTTAGGATTTTTGTTTTTTAAGCGGAGAAACAGAAACTTTTCTCTTTCTCATTCGTAAGATTAATAAATAACTATAAGAAGGAGGTATTTAAGTATGGACATTGTTTTTATAGTTCTTGGATCTATATATGTTCTTTATATCTTGATAATGGTTCCTTTGCAATATTCTTATATTTCATCTATGAAAGAGTTAGAGAAAACTACTAGGAAATCACATAATGAAATATATGAGGATATGAGTTTTGAAAATGAGCAACTTCATTATCATCTTCAAGGAAGTATCTTTAATTTGCCTTCCAATCTAATTGCTTCGGTTATTTATAAATTTCGCCATCATAAAAAGTAGAACTTCAATTGCTTCCGTAAAAATTTTTAAAAATGTTACCGCTTCCACTTGTGCTTTTCAGAATTGAATGGTACTATTAACCTATAATCAAATAGTGCATCACATGTTACTGATACGATCAGGCATGGTGGTAAGAAAAGAGTTGAACTTTCAACTTTTTCGTACCCCCATGCCTTTTTGCGCTACATATTAATTAAGAAGTATTAGAAATGGAATGAGAAAAGGAGTCATTTAGTATGGTATTCAACTTTTTTAAAAAAGAAAAAGAAGAATTACAGATATATGCACCAATTAATGGAGAGATTATTTCGATTGAAGAGGTACCTGATCCTGTTTTTAATCAAAAGATGATGGGAGAGGGAGTTGCGGTTATTCCAACAGAGGGGAGTATTTGTTCTCCAGTTGATGGAACAATTCTTCAAGTTGCCCCTACAAAACATGCAGTGGGAATCCTTGCTAAGGATGGTTCGGAAATTTTGATCCATATTGGTTTAGAGACGGTCGCATTAAAAGGAGAAGGGTTTCAGGTTGCTGTAACTACTGGTGATAAAGTTTCAAAGGGACAACGACTGATTGATGTTGACTGGGAATATATTAAGCTACATGCTAAAAGCATTATTACGCCAATTGTTATAACAAATAGTAGTCATGGAGATAAACAGTATATCGTTACAAAGGAAAAGGAAGGCATACAAGGAGAAACCGTAATCATCACATCTTCCGAAACGTGATACACTGTGAATATAGTGAAAAACAAGGAGATGGCTTCCGATGAAGATATCAAAGATTCTTAATAATAATGCTGTGATTGTAGTAGATAATCAGCAGGAGAAGATTGCGGTTGGAGCAGGAATTGCCTTTGGTAAGAAGAGAAATGATATTTTAAATTCAGGGAAAATAGAAAAACTTTTCGTAATGAAGGAAAATGAGAAGCTTCAACAGCTGCTAAGTCGGATACCGGAAGAGCATTTTATCATCTCGGAAAAAATTATTTCCTTTGCTGAGGATTATATTGGAACAAAGTTAAATGAACATATTCATATCGCACTGACGGATCATCTTTCGTTTGCAATTGAAAGAGAACGTGAAGGAATTCAATTAAAAAACAAGCTTCTCCATGAGATAAGAATATTGTATAAAAAAGAGTTTGAAATTGGGCTTTGGGCAATTAAGCATATTAAGGAGTCTTGTAATATTGATATGCCCATCGATGAGGCTGCGTATATTGCCCTTCATATACATACAATGAAGGTTCAGGGTGGTGATATGCGACAAACAGTCATACAAACAACGATTATTAGGGATATTGTTGAGACCATCACAAAATTTTTACAAATTAAAGTAAGTGAAGATGATATTTCTTACCATCGACTGATCACGCATTTACGATTTGCTTTAACTCGTATTAATCAGTCAGAAGTGAATACAATGGATGAAGAGATGCTGGACATGATCAAAAAGAAATTTCCACTCTCCTATCAATGTACGTTAGAAGTGGCTAAGAAAGTATCATCACAACATGGCATAGTCTTGCCAGACCACGAATTAGGATATATTACCCTGCATATTGAAAGATTACAAAAGCAATAAATGGATATAGAAAAATTAAAGGGGGTGAGATGTAAGGAGTTATACTATGAATAAATTACGTATATGTTTGTTAAGCTTGCCATCATTTAGCTAAAATCCAGAATAAAGAACGGCTCTTATTTACTTTATATTACTTACTACTAATGTCACTAGATATTTCATTAAAGATTAACGCATTCAATTGGAATTGCATGAAGTACTATGTGACGGGAATGGAATGTTTTAGCTATTTGGTTATTTAATTATTCAGTATAACCCTATTTAGAAAATTAAGTATATGTATGATCTTTTGATTATGAATGAATCTAATATCAAAATATTTAGATCTAAAAGAGACTGATTATTCCGTATTTTTAGGGGGAGAACGAAAAATGATGAACTATTTTCAAAGAATGGGTAAGTCGTTAATGCTTCCAGTCGCCGTATTACCAGCGGCAGCCATTCTTACTGGGATTGGATATTGGATTGATCCAACTGGATGGGGAGAAGGAAGTCCAGTCGCAGCGTTTTTAATTAAGGCGGGTAACTCTATATTGAATAATATTCCAATTCTCTTCGCAGTTGGGTTGGCGTTGGGGATGTCAAAACAAAAGGACGGTGCAGCAGCATTAAGTGGGTTAGTAGCATTTCTAGTAGTGAAAACTTTGCTTTCTCCTGATTCTGTTGCCATGTTGCAAGGAATCGAAGAGGCTAATGTCGATCCTGCCTTTTCAAAAATAGATAATGCATTTGTTGGGATTATTTCAGGATTAATTGCTGCAAGCATGTATAATCGCTTTAGTAAAGTACAACTACCTGCAGCATTTGCGTTTTTTAGTGGGAAACGACTCGTTCCTATTGTGACGGCATTTTTAATGTTAGTGGTATCGGTTATACTATTCTTCGTATGGCCAGTGGTCTATACTGGACTTGTTTCCTTCGGAGAATCAATCAGTAAATTAGGTGCTGCCGGTGCTGGACTGTATGGATTCTTTAATAGATTATTAATTCCAACTGGCTTGCATCATGCGTTAAATAATGTATTTTGGTTTGATGTAGCTGGAATTAATGATATTGGTAACTTCTGGTCAAATAAAGGTGAAAAGGGAATTACAGGAATGTATCAAGCTGGATTCTTCCCTGTTATGATGTTTGGATTACCGGCAGCTGCGCTTGCAATGTACCATACAGCAAAAACAAAGCAGAAAAAAGTAACGGCATCATTAATGTTAGCTGCTGGATTTGCTGCATTCTTTACGGGAGTAACAGAACCGCTTGAATTTGCTTTTATGTTTGTTGCACCAGCGCTTTATTTTGTGCATGCAATATTAATGGGACTTTCGTTAACAATAGCGGCATTGTTCCATTGGACGGCAGGATTTAGCTTTAGTGGGGGCTTTATCGACTTTTTCTTAAGTTTACGAGTTCCAATCGCTAACCAGCCATATATGTTAATTCTTCAGGGACTAGTTTTTGCAGTTATTTACTATTTCTTATTCAGATTCTTGATCGTGAAATTCAACTTGAAAACACCAGGTAGAGAGGATGATCCTGTTGCAGTTGGAGAGGGAGTACTTGGAGAATCAACGGCTACAGCAGGTGCTTCAGGAAGCAAATTTGCGAATATGGCTGCGATTATTTATGAAGGTTTAGGGGGAGATGCAAATGTCACTGGTGTTGACAATTGTATTACCCGCTTAAGAGTAGATGTGCGAAATATGAATGCGGTCGATCAAAATAAAATAAAATCAGCCGGTGTTCCAGGAATTAAAGTCGTAGGTTCGAATCATATTCAAGTTGTTGTAGGGACATCTGTACAATTTGTCGCTGATGAAATTGCAAAAATACGTGATGAAAAAGGTGCCTGATTTTCATATAAACAACTTGCATCAGCATTCAAATATAATTGAATAGAGAAACAAAATGAAGAGGTGCTTATAAAGGGGTGAGTTGACTCCTATATATACACCTCTTTTAATATGGTTGTTTAGTTGCACGGCTGTATAGGGTAATTAATAGGACAAGCATGATAATGTCTAGACGAGCATTAAATGCAAATGAGATTATACTAGAATGTAAAATTGGAATTTTAGTAACTAGTATGGCTCCCAGCATGATTCCGATTAAAGGAATTGTCGCAAGTTTAATCACTCTATTCATTAAGATCAATACACCGCACACGACCTCTAGAGCTGCGACTATATACATTAATATTACCGGAAATGGTAGTCCTAGGCTAATAAAGTAATTACCCAATTCCTCATTAAGTAGTTTCATAAGTCCTGAGGTGATGAAAACATAGGCAATAAGAAATCTAATAATGGCTATGGACGTATACATACATCTTCCCCTCCCCTTATATCTATATGCACGTTTGGTGACAAGCTATGTACAAATGGACAAAAATTCTGAAAATAATTAAACTAAATAAAAGGAGTGATAAAATTGATTAGACTGTTTGTGACAAGACACGCTGAAACCGACTGGAATCGACAAAGAAGGTTACAAGGGTGGAAGGATTCTGAGCTGACTGAAACAGGTATAAACAATGCAATCGCGCTTGGACATAGGCTCAGGGATATAAAGTTTCAATCAGTTTACGTAAGTCCAAGTACTCGAACGATTAAAACCGCTGAGCTTATTATAGGTGATAGAAACTATCCAATGATAATAGATGATTGTCTTAGAGAAATACATCTAGGAGAGTGGGAGGGGCAAACACAAGAGTTCCTTGAGAAGGAGTATTCTAAAGAATACAACGCCTTTTGGAACTCACCGCATTTATATCAATCCGAAACCGGAGAGAGCTTTGCTCAGTTACAAGAAAGGGTTCAAAAGGCATTAAAACGTATATTAGCTGAAAACGACGAAGGAAATATACTTGTTGTGACACATACAGTATTCATCAAGTCTTTATTAGCGCATTTCAAACAATTCCCCCTTGAAAAGCTTTGGTCACCCCCATTTATCTATGATACAAGCCTTACAATTATTGAAGTCGATACTGAATCTAAAATAACCGTGGAAGGTGATATTACACATCTTTCTAAGGGGGGCTTGTAATGATTCGCTATGCGGTGGGGGCAATTGTTTTTCATGGCACAAAATTTATGCTTGTTCATAAGGTGAAAATACGCACACTAAAGGGTGCTAGTGATTTTAAAGGAGAATGGGATTTTCCAAAAGGAGGGGTAGAGCCGTCGGATGACAGCCTTACCAGTGCGTTAATAAGGGAATTAGAAGAGGAAACGGGTTCGAGGAATTATCAAATCATCAAACAACTTGCTGAACCGATTTGTTTTGCATTTAGTAAGGAATTCACTGAACAAACAGGGTATGATAAACAGATGACGACCATGTTTATCGTTGAATATAAGGGGAAACCTTCTGTACTCAAGGCAAAGGATAATGAAATCAATGAAATTCTATTTCTTAATAAGTTAGAAGTATTGCAGAGATTAACTCATGATGAAACGAAAAGTTATTTTGAAGCTGTATATGATAACTATTTTAATTGAATTTCAAATTTAAATGATTTAATGTAGATAGCTTCGATTGTTTCGAGGCTTTTTTTATTTATAACAATGATTTTAATAGAATTTTACTTGTGGTTCTCACTTTTCATAAGAACCGCTGAACCTTTTATTAGGTGTAAATACCGGTAGTAGGGCTTTTATAAAAGCAACATACAATACGAAAACAGCTTTTTTTACAAATGGTCTTGACCTTTACGTTACGTGAAGGTGTATCTTGAAAGTAGAGGAGGTGAGCTCATGGAATATACTGTGCAAAAGCTTGGTAAATTGGCAGGGGTAAGTACAAGAACACTCCGATACTATGATGAGATTGGAATTCTTAAGCCGGCAAGAATCAATTCATCTGGATATCGGGTATATGGTCAAGGAGAAGTGGATCGTTTGCAGCAAATTTTATTTTATCGCGAATTAGGTGTCAGTCTAGATCGTATTAAGAAAATTATTACATCCCCTTCCTTTGATGGAACCCAAGCACTTAGAGAGCACCGTGAAAAACTCCTCGAAAAAAGGAAACAATTAGACGTCTTAATTGCAAATGTAGATAGAACCATTCAATTATCAGAAGGGAGAATTCAAATGTCAGATCAAGAAAAATTTGAAGGATTTAAGAAGAAAATGATTGAGAATAATGAAAAGGAATATGGGGAAGAAATCCGCAAAAAATATGGAAATGGGACAGTTGACCAGTCTAATGCAAAACTAATGAATATGACAGAGGAGCAATATGAAGAAGTAACGAAATTAGAGAAACTAGTAAAGGAAACTTTGGCGGAAGCTTTTGCAACAGGAGACCCAGCAAATGATATTGCTCAAAAAGCCGCTGATTTGCATAGGCAATGGCTCTCATATTATTGGAAAGATTACAGTAAGGAAGCACATGTAGGACTCGCACAAATGTATGTTGCCGATGAAAGATTTACCGCTTATTATGATGAAGAACAACCAGGAATGGCAGAGTTTTTAAAGAATGCGATTCAAATTTATACGAAGAAATAAAAGGTAGTAGTTAGAATAAAGGAAAAAATTAAGTATATAGTGACTAGTTGGCAGAAAAATAGAATTTCCAATAAAAAACTTCAGCTGTATTAAAAAAAGGGGGATGTCTTATTTAATAAGGCATCCCCTACCTTAAAAGCTTTGCCTTTCATTTTACTGCGAAAAAGAGCTGCAATCTCCATAAGAACCAAAGAAAAAGTTTATTGGGTGTGAAAGCCGGCAGTTGGGCTTTTACAAGAGCAACAAACTATACGGAAGCAGCTTTTAAAATAACTTGTTGAGTAGGACCTAGGAGTAGAGCATTTTCAATTTTAAGTTCGTATTGAACTCCATCGATAAGTAATATTGAAATAGTGTTACTAGTCACTTTTTCAACCACTTTTATAGTTTCTACATGATAGCCTTCATTTTCAAGGTGTAAGAGAACTGCATTATGAAACTTCAGAGGCTCTTTATACCACTTATACCAATTATCCAACTCAAAACGAATGGTAGTATCTCTTTGAAAAAGGGACTTTCTTAAGCGTTTAAACAAATGAACTCCCCCATTATCCTTTCTCTTTTTCTTATATTAAATCTAACACAGGTTTGGTTTATATTACCAATGGCATCTAAAATATCATGATTTATATCTCTCTAAAGAGCGTCTACTTTTAAATGTAAAAAACTTATTTATATATGAAAGTTCTACTGCCGGTTTTATTCCTAATAAAGGGTTTGCGCGTTCTTTTGAATTTTGTAGTACTTTCTCAGTGGAATGAAAGACTTGTCGATTTCGATTAGTTAAAACATTGAATAATTAGTAACAATGTATGAGAAATGCTTCTTATTAACTATGAAGATTAAAAGTCATCATTTGATGTTTTATCATGTAGCTATTTCAATTACAATGATAGTAACATTATATTTAGACCGAAGAGATCAGAATTTTTTTGGAGGAGATTGTAGTTGAGTAATAAAGTGTTAATTATTGAAGATGAAGAAAGTATTCGGGGCTTTATAAAAATTAATTTTAATATGCATAATTTTCAAGTGATAGAGGCGGAGTCGGGCGAAAAGGGTTTAATGATGGCGAGCTCAGAACATCCCGATATTGTTATCTTAGACGTGATGTTACCCGGGATAGATGGCTATCAAGTATGTGAATCATTGAGAAGAGAATTTCCCGATATAGGTATTATTATGCTTACTGCAAAAGGGCAGGATTTGGATAAAATTAAGGGGTTAGAGCTCGGAGCAGATGATTATGTTGTTAAACCATTTAATCCAATGGAGCTCATTTTGCGTGCGAAATCTTTAGTGAGAAGAGTAGGAGAAAAGCATGACCAAGTACAAAGTCAAAATGTCACATATGGACCATTTGTGATTGATACATATTCCAAAAAGGCTTATAAGAATGATAGAGAATTATCACTAACACCAAAGGAGTTTCATTTATTACAATTATTTATGGAAAATCCGGGAAAAGCTTTTTCAAGAAATGCTTTATTGGATACAATATGGGGCAGTGATTTTGTAGGGGATCATAAAATTGTTGATGTAAATATAAGAAGGCTGCGAGTGAAGATAGAAGATAAAACGTCAAAGGATTTATTTATTGAAACCGTATGGGGTACTGGCTATCGATGGAGGAAGGATTAAGCAGATGTTCAAGAAAAGAAACAAGAGTGTTTCTTCAAAAAGTATAAAAACAAGACTTGTTGGTAATTTCATCATTATTATCCTCATAAGTGTGTTAGTCTTTGAAGCGTTACTTATTTATTTTACTAGATATTACTTCTATCATAATGTCGAAAACGTATTAACAAATCAAATTAGAATTTCCTCGGACTTTTATTCAAAGTATTTTTCCAATGTTCCGCTCGAAGAGAATGTCATTGATAATGTAGATGTCTTTTGGCAGCAAACGAATGCACAGGTGCAAATTGTTGATTTGAAAGGCAGGGTCCTTTTAGATTCAATTGGAGTAGAAAATAAACAAACTCTAGGTAGCTCTGATTTCTATGATGCTTTGGCAGGAAAGAAGGGCGTTAGTATTGGAAAAGTTGACTATGGGCGCGAAAAGGTAATGACTGTGTCCTATCCTTTGAAATCAGATGAAGAAGTCGTAGGGGTATTGAGATTCATTACCTCACTTTCTGCCGTTGATAAAGTAATAAGGAATATAACTCTTATCTTTATTAGTATAGGGATTGTTGTAATTGTTATTACTGGTGCTATTGGTTTAATTCTCTCCTCAAGCATTGTGCTTCCACTAAGAGAGGTAACAAATGCAGCGGAGATTATGGCCGGAGGTAATTTAGAAATACGAATAAAGAAAAATAGAAATGATGAGATTGGAAAACTAGTGGATACGTTAAACTATATGGCAGAGGAAATAAAGAAAAGGGAAGAAATCAAAGATGATTTTATCTCCTTGGTTTCTCACGAGCTGAGAACTCCTCTTACTTCAATAAAGGGCTGGGCTTCAACATTAAGTCGGGTTGATCGAAATGAAACCAAAATATTTGATGATGGCTTGACAATTATTGAAAAGGAAAGTGACAGACTAGCCATAATGGTTGAAGAACTACTTGACTTTTCAAGTTTTGCTTCAGGGAAAATTTCTTTAAACAAGAAAAAAACAGATCTTAAAGATATTTTTCATTTTATTGAAAAACAAATGCGGCCAAAGGCAATGCGAGAAGGGATACATTTTCAAGTAGAGTGTGAGGAACTCCCACATATTGAACTAGACGGAGATCGAATTAAACAGGTATTGATTAATCTTTTAGGAAATGCCTTAAAATTTACTCCTCCTGATGGTACAGTCTCTCTGCGTGGTTTTATGGAGAAAGATGCGGTTATCATGTCTGTAATTGATACAGGATGTGGAATAAGTAAAGAAGAATTGCCAAGAATTACGGAAAAGTTTTATAAAGGAAAAAATAGTAAAGCACATACAGGTTTAGGTCTTTCTATATGTGATGAAATAGTCAAACTTCATAAGGGAAGTCTCCAATTTAAAAGTGAAGTAAATGTGGGGACAGAAGTTATTGTTAAGCTACCACTTGAAATCAATCATACAGGGGTATCATTATGAAGCGAAAATTACATAGGGTACTGACCCTAATCCTATTGTTAATGATGGCAACCTTAATGGGATGTACGTCAAGAGACTTTAGTATTGGTGGGAAAATTGCTCCTCCCGTAAATGAGAGGATAACCATTAAGGGGACGTGGAAGATTGCAGAGTTTATAACGGCAGATGAAGGTCATGCAAATAAAAGCGATCAAATTCAAGATTATATCGGGAAAACGGCTAAATTTAATCATGAAGTTTGTGTTTTTGGTAAAGATGAATGTTTGAAGCCCGAATATAAGATGATTAATGTGTCAGCGGTTGATTATATGCAGAATAAATTTAAAATCACGCCAGAACAGATTGGAATTCATGATAAAAGAATGGATATAATTACTGTCACTTCAAACAATCAAATTTTCTATGAATTTATGAAGGTAAATGATCAAACCTTATATGTATCTGTGGAAGATGGTTTTTTTAAATTAGAAAAAAGATCAGAAAACGTTCATATAGGCAAAAAAAACAATGATTTAAAAAATACAAAAATCAATGCAAGTATTACAAGTGAGGACAAAAATCCATTTAAATCGGGACTCTTGCTCGGGATTCGTTCCCAGGACAATACCTACAAAACCTTGTGGATCAGCTATATTAATAAAAAATTGCATCCAGTAATGGAGACTGAGCAACTTTTTGTCCCAAGGAAAAAAGGATTTTGGGAAATAGGGTATAAAAAAGCCAACGAAGGTGTGGGTGGAAGCCTATATGTTAAGCCCGATGTTGCGGCACCAAGTAAGCTAGAATTAAAGTCTAGAAATATTCTTACAGAAAATAGTGAACGAAGAATAGTTTTTGTTGGAAATGATTACATTGGCACAGAGCGTTTTCAACGCTATCAGGTGCTTCCAATTGACCACATTAGTGGGGGAAAAGGGATTACACTTTCAGATGTAACTATTAAACATTCTTCCAATGCGTTAATTCGTTCAAGTGAGGCATTTATTGCATCGCTAGAAAAAAAGAAGGCACAACTGCTTAATCCTGAACCAATAGAGGACAATTTCATTTTAGAAAGACGCAATGGCCATTGGATTATACGAGGCAGACTCTATTATAAGCAGCCTATTGGATCGAAGAATTACGAGGATTTTGATATCAATGTTATGGTTCCTTCAAAATTAATCCAGTATGATGAAATGAATATTCCTTGGGGAGAAATCAAATCGAAAATGCCTTGGGTGATCGATGCGTATGAATCTCCAAATAAAGATCTATTAATATTGATATCTACAGATACAATTTATATTTATTCGCTCGAAAACGGGAATATCTCAAAACATCCATTGAAGGAAATTCCATTAAATGAAGGAGATTCAATTGTTATGGCTGAATGGTCACTCGGACATTATGTTGAGAAGTGGGGAGAAATTGTTCAAAGAAAGTTCATCCCTTTCAAGGAAAAATGATTTAAGTAAAGATTGCTTTTGTATCGTTTATTGCTTTTATAAAAGCCCTACTGCCGGCTTTTCACTTCATAAGAATTCAGCGGGTTCTAATGGAGTTTCTCAGTGAGTGGAAGAGGGGCGACGGTCTTCAACCTATATTTAATAGTTAACACTTTACCTAAATAGCCATATGTTTGAGGAAAAGGTTTAGGAAAATCACTAACACAAAAGAGGGATTAAAGTGAAACAAGTATATAGTGAGATTATCCAATTTCGTGGAACTCATTATGATTTTGGATATTTACAAGGGAAAAAAATAAAAGATTCACTTATAGTTAAAAATCGTGAAAATCAATGGAAGGTTCGGAAGCCACGTTTTCAAGTACAAGAGGAAGAGGTAAAAGAGGCAGTTATTCCTTTTGCTCCTGGCATTTGGGATGAATTATTAGGAATGCAGTCTGCATTAGAATGGCCAATGGATCGCATATTAATGGAGTTTGGCGGATATCGCTTAGATTATGTCCGTTCAGGTTGCTCAATCTTAACAGGGGAAGATTATTTAATTCGTAACTATGACTACCATCCAAAAACTTATGAAGGCCGTTATACACTTTTTCAACCTACAGATAAAGGATATGCCATTATTGGACCAAGCCAGAGAGTGACGGGACGAATGGATGGAATGAATGAAAAAGGATTGGTAATAGGATATAATTTTATGCATCGGAAAAACCCAGGAGATGGGTTCATTTGTTGTATGATTGGCCGGTTTATACTAGAGTCATGTGCAAATGTGCATGAGGCAGTAGAAATGCTGAAAGAAATTCCACATCGACATTCTTTTACCTATGTCGTATTTGATCAAAGTGGTGAATCAATTGCCGTTGAAACCTCACCTCGTAGAGTAGAAGTTCGTAAAACCAATATGTGTACCAATCATTTTGAAATAATGAAGCATGAGAACCGCAACCATCTGGTCGATTCCAAGCGGAGATTAGAAGTCTTGTGTCACCATCAAGAGCACCTCGAAGGAGCCATGGAAGCCTTCCGTTTATTGAATGATACAGATAAAGGTGTTTTTTCAAATCTATATGGAAGTTGGGCAGGTACCATTCATACTTCCGGATATTTACCAAGAAAAATGGAAGCATGGTTCGCCTTAGGTGGGGATCATGAGCCAGTCAAACTAGATTTTGCTAAATGGCTGAGTGGTGAGGACTTGAGTTTGGAACGTATGATAGGAACCGTTGATACTGACATTCCATTCGTGCATATGGATGAGGGTGCGGACTGGTTTAAAAGCTAATGATTTAGGAGGAAATAGAGTCATGTTTATAAGACCTGCAGAAAAAAGTGATGCAGTTGAAGCAGCAAATCTTATCCATCTAGCAATAAAAGATATTGCTGAAACTCTAACTGGAGAAAAGGAAGAGACAAAAATAAGACAAGTTCTCGCTCAGTTATTTACTCAAGAGAGAAATCGCCTTAGCTTTCAAAATTGTTTAGTAGCTACTACTGATCAAGCAATTATGGGAATTATTATTATCTATTCTGGAGCGGACGCTCAAATGTTAGATAAGCCAATTATCGAACGATTAAAACAATCAGGTGAGGAAAAAGAAATTGTGATCGATAAAGAGGCTGAATTAGAAGATTACTATATAGATACAGTTTGTGTAAATCCTGATTATCAAGGCCAACGAATCGGAACTTCCCTTATTCAAGCGGCTGAAAAATTAGCTTCAGAAAAAGGTTTTAACCGAATCTCTCTAAATGTAGCGAAGGATAATCCAAAAGCATGTCAATTATATACGCGTTTAGGATATAAGAAGGAACAAGTAATCCAAATTAATGGACATGATTATGATTATATGGTGAAAATCATAGATTAATTGTTGGCAGAGCTGTCTGAGGCTTATCTTCAGACAGCTTTTTTCATATTTTTAATGTTTCATTTGGATTCAAATTTTACTCTTATAAAGAAAAACAATGGCTCCTTCATCTATAAGAAAATGTTGCTAGTGATGACAAATAGCTCCTATCATTCTATAATGGGATTATTGAAAAAATTCAGATACAGGGGGAATTCCATTGCCAATTAATATACCGAGACAATTACCTGCACGTGAAATTTTAGAACAAGAAAATATTTTTGTTATGGACGATGAACGAGCAAACAGTCAGGATATTCGTCCATTAAATATTCTTATTTTAAATCTGATGCCTGAAAAGGAGAGAACAGAAGTACAATTACTTCGGCTTTTAGGTAATTCACCCCTACAATTGAATATTATGTTTTTGCATATGGAATCACATGTATCGAAAAATGTGAGCAAATCCCATCTTGAACAATTTTACACAACCTTTAAGAATATAAAACATCGCCGTTTTGATGGAATGATTATAACAGGAGCCCCGATTGAACTTTTAAGATTTGATGAAGTGGACTATTGGCCTGAAATGGTAGAAATTATGGAGTGGACAAAAACAAATGTAACCTCGACTCTTCATATTTGTTGGGGAGCACAGGCAGCTCTGTATCACCACTTTGGTATTGATAAATATGAACTTGGCAAAAAATTAACAGGAGTATTTAAGCATCGTGTATTAGATCCGAAGGTAAAAATCGTTCGTGGCTTTGATGAAGAGTTTCTTGCTCCTCATTCACGATATACAGGTAATTTAAGAAATGAAATGGTCGATTCCGATAATCTTATGTTACTATCAGAATCGGATGAAGCAGGCCCGTTTTTGTTCATGTCCAAGGATGGGAGACAAATAATGATGACAGGTCATTTAGAATATGATGCCGGGACACTAGCTGAGGAATATACACGGGACCAGTTAAAGGGTACAGGTGAGGTCTATATGCCAAAACATTACTTTCCAAATGACAATCCCAATGAGAAACCGCTCCATAGATGGCGTTCCCATGCACATCTCCTATTTTCAAATTGGCTTAACTATTATGTATATCAAGAAACGCCGTATCAGTGGGAATAAGTGAATTAGTAAAAAGGAATTTCAAAGATGGTTGAAATTCCTTTTTAGAATATATTGATTTCCTTCAACATGAATATTGGAGGGAAAGGGAATATTTCCTATTGTCTGATTTATAAAAAAATGGTATATTAGTATCATTCCTTTGTAAACGATTTCATGATATAAGTTTCTGCAAGTGCCCCTTGTCTGTCCCTTATATCGTCTGAATAGCTCTGAAAGGATATTATTAGATGTATAATGAAAACACTATTTTTATTATTGGGGATGCCAAGGCATCTCAAAATAATCCGATTACCAAGAAATTTAACCAGTTTTTTTTGGCGTTCGTAGTGGATCGAACCGATGGGAAAATAATTGATGTAGAATGTTCTGCAACGGTTAACTTAACAATCAGATTTATCCAATCGATTTTTATCAATCGTTTTATGGATGATCCGATCATTGTTGAAGATATTAACCAACGTTATTTTGGCGCATCTCAAAAGGCTTTGATTGTTGCTTATCAAGATGCTTTAAAAAAATATCAAACTATTACTGCTTTGTCTAAATAAACCTAGGCAAAATCCAGTCTAACTTTTCATTGTTAGACTGGATTTTTGTCTTTTAAAGGGTTATTCCTTTGTTGTGCTTGAACGATAAAGTAAGTAATAAAAAGGGGAAATGTAGATGATTAAAGATGGATTCATGTATCTTAGTGTATTGGTCGCTTTTGCAGCTTTAATGGTTGCCTTTGAGAAAAAGTTTAGTAGTAACCGCTTTTTTAAATTTATTCCTGGTATTGTTCTTATTTATATCGGAGCAGCAATTATGCAAACCTGTGGCCTGTTTGCACATAATGAATCAACAGCTTCAGTTTATTCAAATGTAAAAGGTGCTCTACTTCCAGCTATGCTTGCGATCATGCTATTAAAATGTGATATCCGCAGCATCTTCAAATTAGGACCAAGAATGCTTGGAGGATTTCTAGTAGCAGTAATTAGTATAATGATTGGTTTTATCGTTGTTTATGTTGCTTTTCAGCATTTCTACATAAAGGATACATGGAAAGCTTTTGGGGCTCTTGCCGGTAGTTGGACAGGTGGTTCTGCCAATATGGTTGCACTTCAGGGAATATTGAAAGTGCCAGAAAATATCTTTGGCTATGCTTTAATGATGGATACTATTAACTATGCAGTGTGGGTCATGTTTATGTTTTGGCTCGTGCCATTTGCTGGTAGGTTTAATCGTTGGACAAAAGCTGATACTAGTTTCATTCAAAAAGGATTTGAATCAGCAAGCTCAGAGGAGAAGACTGGCATCCAATTTCAACACTTATTATATTTGCTTGGTATTGGTCTTTTCATTTCTTCATTTTCCACTTTTGCAGGACAGCATTTACCTGAAGTTGGAGCAGTGATCAATGGGACAAGCTGGACAATTATGATTGCTTCAGTCATTGGGTTAATTTTAGGACAAACTCCAGTAGCTAAAATTGCAGGCGCATTAGATGTCTCAAATGTAATGTTATATATTATTGTGGCACTGATTGCTTCTCAATCCGATTTTTCAAATATAGCTCAGGCACCAATTTATCTTTTATCTGGATTGTTAATCATGTTAATTCATTTGATTATTATGCTCTTACTAGGAAAACTCTTTAAATATGATCTCTTTACTCTTGGAGTAGCTAGCCTTGCTAATATTGGAGGTATGGCTTCAGCACCGATGTTAGCAGCAGCATATAACCGGGCATTAATTCCGATTGGTGTCATCATGGCTTTAATAGGTTCCTTTCTCGGAACGTATTTCGGTATGATTGTCGCAAAGATATTGAGTATCTTTTGATTAGTAAAAGCAATAAACTCCAACTATATGAAAACAGACTGATGGGAAATTGAAAGGAAGCGATCATAGTGATTATTCAGGATCTACAAGTTAACAGTAGAAAATTGCCCTTACGTATGCCATTTAAAACAGCTTTAAGAATTGCTACAGAAATAGAGAGCATTGAGGTATCTCTCATACTTGAAAATGGAGTTATTGGAAAAGGAGCAGCGGCACCTACATTTGTCATTACTGGGGATTCATCAGAGGGAATGGAAGCAGCGTTAATAGGTCCAATAAAAAATGCTCTTGTCGGTTTGGATATTACACGTTTTCAAACAGCACTTCAAAGGGTACAAAGTTGTTGTGTAGGCAATCCTAGCGCAAAGGCAGCCGCAGATATTGCTTTGCATGATGCTTATTGCAAACTATTAAATCTCCCGTTACATGCCTTTCTCGGAGATAAAAAGCCCCTCCATACTTGTATGACGATAGGCGTTGATACGCCAGAGAAAATGGCTTCTGATGCCATAAAAAGTGTTAAAGATGGATTTCAGATTTTAAAAGTAAAGATTGGGGCAAATCCAGAGCTGGATATTGAGCGGATCGAAGCGATTCAAGAGGTTGTTGATGAAACAACGAAGCTTCGGCTTGATGCAAATCAAGGATGGAAACCGAAACAGGCAGTAGGGTTAATCAATGAAATGGAAAAAAGAGAGTTTAATATAGAGTTTATTGAACAACCAGTTGTTAGTTATGATCTAGAAGGATTAAAATTTGTCACTGAGCGAGTTGGTGTTCCAATAATGGCCGATGAAAGTCTCTTCTCAGCGAAGGATACAATGAAACTCATTACTGGTAGATATATTGATCTGTTAAATATAAAACTAATGAAATGTGGAGGAATATCCCAAGCGTGGACTATTGCAAGTATTGCTGAAACGAATGGTGTAGAATGTATGATCGGCAGTATGATGGAACCGGCGTTTTCGGTAGGCGCTGCCGCACACTTTGCAGCCGCCCATCCAAACGTAAAGTATTTTGATCTTGATGCACCACTTTGGCTTTCAGAAGAACCAGATGTCTTAAAGTATAATGGTGCGGATATTCAATTATCTGACTCACCGGGTATAGGGGTAGTAGAAAATTAAATAGATAAAACAAGTTGGTCTCAATCGTAAAAATCGTTGAGACCATTTTTTATTAAATTTATAGTAGTAGGAGGAATCTAACGGAAAATCAAGAAAAATAGAGATATAAGATGCTTGGAGTATACCCTTGAATAGAAAGTAAAGTATCGTTAATAGCGGTTATTAAAATGGGGATGAATATGGAAAAATAAAGTTAAAAATAAACGGCATTTGAGTATTTTTTATAAAATATAAAACTAGCGCAGAAGTGTGTAAAAGGTTAAGGGGCTTGTGAGAATCAACCTTTAGTGAAAGTCAGTTGAAAATAAACGAGAGAATAGCTCTCTCGTTTATTTGTGGTAAATTTTATTCTAGTTCACTTTTAGTAATTGCAAAATCATACTTTGCTGTTGGTTGGCTTGAGCAATCATGACCATCGCAACTTGTGCAAGGATGGATTGTTTCGTATACTCCATCATTTCCTTTGCAAGATCAGCATCGCGAATCCTTGATTCTGCTGCTGTTAGGTTTTCTGCAGTGTTTTCTAAATTATTGATTGTATGTTCAAGACGATTGCTGTAAGCTCCAAGCTTGGAACGTTGAGACGATACAGTCTTCATTGCCTGATCAATCTTATCTATTGCTGATGAAGCTGATTCATGTGAGGACATATCAAGAGTTCCTTTTGCTGTATAACCTTTCTCATCATTCCCGCTGTCAGTTAATCCCAACTCTTCAGCACGCATATCCGATATTTCGATGACCATCGTTTGTCCAGCATTTGCGCCAATTTGGATCGTATATGAACTCTTTGAGCCATCCAATAATTTCATTGTGTTAAATTCGGTGTCGTTACCAATCCGTGTGATTTCCTCAGTGAGCTGGTCAATTTCTTCTTGAATCGCATTACGATCTGCATCACTAAGTGTGTCATTAGCAGCCTGCACTGAAAGTTCACGCATTCTTTGCAGAATCGCATGTGTTTCATTAAGAGCGCCTTCTCCAGTCTGAATAAGAGAGATCGCATCCTGAGCATTTCGGGAAGCTTGATTTAACCCCCTAATTTGTGCGCGCATTTTTTCAGAAATCGCTAATCCAGCAGGGTCGTCCGCTGCTCGATTAATCCTTAATCCCGAAGATAATCTTTCCATTGCTCGACTCTGAGCTGTAATTGCTCGATTATACATTCGATAGGCGTTCATTGCAGCAATATTATGATTAATAATCATGGGATTTTCGCATTAGCAAACCATCTAGTACTGCTTTGCTAAAAGTTCCATTTTCCCCCCTTTCCTTAGTTATTTTTACTATTAAAAATGATATTCTAGCTGAATGTAATACTTTTGAGAGGCAAAATACATTTCATCCAGTATTTTACTAATCCCTCTTCTTTATATCGGTTAAGAACATAGGAATATGAAGGTGCCTTGTTAAGAAAAGTGGGCATTATATCCGTTCTTAAAAACGATTCACCCATCGTTATCGTGAGTACTTAACTTAAATAGCAATAATGTTTGAGAAAAGATCGAAATAAAAGAATGAAGTCCTCCTGGTCTAACCACTGTCGTACCTTGGATAATTCCTCATCCAATGTGAAACAATACCTTTGTCAATTCAATTGCGACAAAGTTAGCTTTCTTCATCATTGAATGAAGGTTTTCTGTGATTTAACATGGATAGTGTAAAATCTAATGAAAGGAAGAGAGCGAAATGGCTCAATCAAATATAAAAGTAGCTGTACAGAAGTTTGGTAACTTTCTTAGTTCTATGGTTATGCCAAATATTTCTGCTTTCATTGCGTGGGGATTGATTACGGCATTGTTTATTCCTACTGGTTTCTTCCCAAATGAAAGCCTTGCCAAAATGGTTGATCCAATGGTCACATATTTACTTCCGTTATTAATTGCTTATACCGGTGGTAAGCTTGTACATGATCAACGTGGAGCGGTAGTAGGTGCTATTGCAACGATGGGTGTCATTGTTGGAACAGATATACCGATGTTCTTAGGTGCAATGATTATGGGCCCATTAGGCGGCTATGTCATCAAAAAATTCGATAAGTTAATCGAAGGGAAGGTCAAAGCTGGTTTTGAAATGCTTGTAAATAATTTCTCCGCGGGGATTTTAGGTGGAATTTTAGCTATATTAGCATTTTTAGCCATTGGTCCTGCCGTTAAAGGATTAACTGGTTTATTAGTAGATGGTGTTGATTGGTTAGTTGGAACAGGGCTGTTGCCACTAACAAGTATTATTATTGAACCTGCAAAGGTCTTATTCTTAAATAATGCCATTAATCATGGTGTTCTATCTCCAATAGGCGTGGAGCAAGTAAAGGATGCAGGAAAATCGGTTTTATTCCTTTTAGAAGCGAATCCTGGTCCTGGTATTGGTGTATTGCTTGCGTATTGTATTTTTGGAAAAGGTACGGCAAAGAGGTCTGCTCCAGGAGCAGCTATTATTCAATTCTTCGGTGGGATTCATGAAATTTATTTCCCATATATCTTAATGAAACCTATGCTATTCTTCGCTGTTATTATTGGAGGAGTAAGTGGGGTATTCACATTAGTTCTATTGGGCGGTGGATTATTTGCTCCTGCTTCCCCAGGAAGTATTTTAGCAATTGCTGCTGTTACACCACACACAGCTGGTTCATATATTGCTAACTTTGCTGGGGTTCTTGTTGCCGGTGTTGTTTCATTTCTTTTATCTGCACTTATTTTAAAAACAGGTAAGCAAACAGAAGAAAATATTGAAGATGCAGCAAGAAAAATGGAGGAAATGAAAGGTAAGAAAAGCTCAGTTGCTGATGTATTTGCTTCTCAACCAGGAGAATTTCCTGAAAATGTTCAAAAAATCGTATTTGCTTGTGATGCAGGAATGGGATCAAGTGCAATGGGTGCATCATTATTGCGCAAAAAGGTGAATGAAGCTGGTCTAGATATTTCTGTAACAAACACAGCAATTAGTAATTTACCGTCTGATGCGCAAATTGTTGTGACACAGGAAGAATTGACTCCACGAGCGCAAAACAAGCTTCCACAGGCATTCCATGTATCGGTTGATAATTTCTTATCTAGTCCGGAATATGACCAATTAATTGAGCGATTAAAAGGTGATGGAAAAGACAATCTACAAGAAATCGTTGAGGATGCAGAAGAAGCAGTACCTGGTCCAGAGGATAATGAAAATACAGATAATGACTTGCTTTTAGAAGAAAATGTATTTTTAAATCAATCCTTTGTTAATAAGGAAGAAGCAATCCGGTTTGCTGGTCGTGCTTTATATAATGCAGGATATGTAAAAGAAAGCTATATTGAAGCAATGATTGCACGTGATCAATTGACTTCAACATTCATGGGGAATGATGTAGCGATTCCACATGGTACGGAAGAAGCGAAAAAGGATGTATTAAAATCTGGGTTTACTGTTATTCAAGTTCCAAATGGTGTAGACTTTGATGGAAATAATGTCCGTTTAATTTTTGGTATTGCTGGGAAAGATGGCACACACCTAGAAATATTATCTGGCATCGCCGTTACATGCTCTGAAATGGATAATATAGAAAAAATGGTCGAGGCAAAATCAGCAAAAGAAATTATCGATATATTAAATAATAAAGAATAATTTTTTGTTGAAAATGTACCGATCACTTCATTATTAGAACAAGGAATAGAAAAGTGTTTTATAACACTTTTCTATTTCTGTATTTTCTCTTGTAATAATAATAGAAAAGAGATGGTAGCTATGTTTATTACTTCAAGGGAAAAAGCAATCATCGAGCTTATTATTAAAACATCTGGGAAACATACGGCTTTTTCCATAGCCACTTTTTTAAATGTAAGTGTCCGTACGATTCAGAGAGATTTGAAAACAATTGAAAAGATTCTCCATCAATTTCATCTTCAATTAATCCGAAATACAAAGGATGGATTAATGATCGAGGGGAAAAATGAACAAATTTTTCGTTTAATTCAACATTTAACAGGGAGTCAGCCGGTAGATCAACCACCACAAGAAAAAAAGCTCTTACTTTTTTTGAACTTATTACAGGAAAGTGAGTCATTCAAAATACAAGTTTTAGCAAACGAACTTGGGGTCAGTATTACTACCTTAACTGGATACTTAGACGAATTAACAGAATGGCTAAGGAATTTTAATGTAGTGATCAACCGAAAAAGAGGTGTGGGTGTTGAATTAAAGGGTACAGAAAAAAATAAACGAAAAGCTTTGGCTAGTTATTTTTTGCTTTATTTTAATGAAGAGCTTATTGAGAGTCTATTTTTACTAGAAAAGGGACAATCAAATCAAAATCAAATCCTTTATTTTTTTCAACCTAATCGTTTATTAGATATCGATCATTTGGTAAATAATGAAGTGAACAGTCGACAATCTCGTTTGGCAGATAGTGACTACATAGGCCTTGTTATTCAAATTTACATTACGATGCAAAGAGTTAATGATGGTTTTCTTATTGAGAATGAAATAATTTCAAGAGATGATTCTGATGAATATCGTTTGATTATGAAAATATGTAGCGACTTAGAAAAGCGATTTTCTGTTAGGTTTAATGAAGGTGATTTGGACTTTCTGACTACCATTTTAAAAGGTTCTAAGCTACAGGAGGCAGTTAATATTCCATACGATAGTGTGGTATTGGGGCAAATGATTAAAAATGTGATCCAATATGTCTCGTCCCAATTGCATATTGATTTAACAAATGATTTTTCATTATATCAAGGATTATTAGCCCATATGGAACCATCGTTATTTCGTTTGAAACAAGGTTTGAAGTTGTTTAATCCTTTAACTGAGGAAATCAAAAGGAAATATCCGGTGCTTTTTCTAGCTGTAAAAAATAGTGTGGAAAAGGAATTTAAAGAGATTGAGGAATTTCCTGATGATGAGATTGCCTTCATTGTTCTCCACTTTGGCTCTGCACTAGTCCTGAGGGAAGAGGAGATTGCAATTAAAGCACTTGTAGTTTGTCCTACAGGAATTGGTACATCAAAAATGCTTGCAAGTAGATTAAAGAAGGAATTTTTAGAGATTGATTCGGTTGATATTAAATCAATTAAAGATGTTCAGTTGCAAGGGAATCTACAACAATATGATGTCATTCTCTCGACTGTTCGTCTTCCATTCTTAAATAAAGAATATATCTTAGTAAATCCACTTTTAAGTACAGAAGATATAGCTGTTATTAGAGGGTTTTTACAAAAAAATATTGAAAATCTAACAAAAAATAAATTATATAGTGGAACTCAAGAAAATTCCTCCTCCAAAAAATTACGTCCTTCTCTAATGGAAGTATTGAAGGAAATGAAAGATATACAAACAGGTATAGAAGCCATCCTTCAGCATTTCCGAGTGTATCGAGTGAAGGATACTAATGATTATAAACAAATTATGCAGGGGATGTTAGAGAAGGCTAGGAAGGAAAAGCTATTAACCAATGTCGAAAATGTTATGGACTCCTTAATCGATCGAGAAAGAAAAGGAGGTCTAGGAATTCCAGCAACAGGAATGGGATTATTTCATTGTCGAAATCGGCATGTACATCAATTAATTTTTCAAATTGCTCATTTGAATGAGCCTTGTTCGGTAATGGGAATGGATGGGCAAAGCATGCAGATGAAAAGTCTTCTACTGATGTTGGCTCCAGAAGAATTAAGTTCTAGAGAACAGGAAATTATAAGCCTATTAAGCACTAGTTTAATCGAAAATAATGATGCTATCATGATGTTTTCATCAGCTGATGAAGCAGTAATTCGTAAAAAAATGGAATCCATTTTTTCAGACTATTTATTTACTAATTTGATAAAGGAATGAGATAATTGAAACAAGTTGTACATTTTGGCGCAGGAAATATTGGTAGAGGGTTTATTGGAGCACTATTTTCACAATCTGGCTTTCATGTTACTTTTGTCGATATAGCAGATCAAATTATTGACCAATTAAATAAGGACAAACAATACGATGTAAAATTAGCAACGGATCAAAAAGAAACTGTGACTATTAGTAATGTATCTGGATTAAATAATTTAAAGCAAGAGACTGAAGTTGTAGAGGCTATAAAAGGTGCAACATATTTAACGACTGCCATAGGGCCTAACATTCTTCCACGTATCGCACCATTAATCGCAAAAGGGTTAATTGAAAGAGTTAAGACAACAGATGAAAAATTATATGTTATTGCCTGTGAAAACCAAATTTCTGCAACAGATTTATTAAAGGGCTACATAGAAGAACATTTAGACGCAGAGACAAAGGCGCATTTATCGAATAAAATTTATTTCTTTAATTCTGCTGTGGACCGCATTGTTCCTATTCAAAATAACCAAGGATCACTTGATGTGCTTGTTGAACCTTATTACGAATGGGTAGTGGAAACAACAGAAAGCATTCCACCAGTTGAAGGGATGAAAATTGTCTCTGATTTAGCCCCATTTATTGAAAGGAAATTATTTACGGTTAATACAGGACATGCTGTTATTGCTTATTTAGGGTATCTTGAAAATAAAACAACGATCGACCAAACTTTGGCTGATGAAGCCATTGTGAAGCAAGTTAAAGAGACTCTTGGCGAAACGGGTGCTTATCTGATTAAGCAGTATGGATTAAATCCTGATGAACATGAACAATATATCAATAAAATTATTCAACGATTTAAAAATGCCTATTTAAATGATGCCGTTACAAGAGTAGGCCGCTCACCGATCCGTAAGCTAGGACCAAATGATAGGCTTGTCCGCCCAGCTACAGAGGCGCATAAAGCCGGACTTTCTTACACAAACCTTGCAAAAGCTATTGCTTCTGCTTTACTGTTCGATTATAAAGAAGATGAAGAAGCAGTGAAATTGCAAGAAATGATAAGTGCTCATGGTGTATCTCATGTATTGAAGGAAGTAAGCGGGTTAGCTGAGGACAGTGACATTACAAATGAAGTTCTAAAGCAATATGAACAATTAAATAAATAACTCCTTCAAAAAAAGTCGCTAAGAAACTCAATTTTCTTTTGCGACTTTTTTGGTTTATTAAATTTTTAAATCACTATGGTTTAAAGATTTCGTTTCTATTTGTATTGTTGTATGTTCAATTTGAAATTTATCTTTTATTAAATCTATTGCCCGTTGAAGAATTTCTTGAGTATCAGCATGTTCTTCAACAAGAAGGTGGCAGCTTAAAGAATCTAATCCAGATGTAATTGTCCAAATATGAAGATCATGTACGTTGATTACCCCGTTAATTTGTTTTAAATAGGATTCGACTTCACTTTGATCAATAGTAATAGGGGTACCCTCCATTAGGATGTGTATGGATTGCTTCATTACACCCAATGCACTTTTTAAAATCAATAGAGCGACAATCACGGAAATAATAGGGTCAGCGATATACCAATCAAATAAAAGCATTAAGGCACCAGCAATAATAGCACCGACCGAACCTAAAGCATCTCCTAATATGTGTAAATAGGCACTTCGTAAGTTGACATTATTTTTTATATCGCTTTTTCTTATAAGAGACCATGCACTAATTAAGTTTGCAATTAGTCCAATTGCTGCAATAACCATCATTGAACCACTAGCTACTGTAGGTGGTTGGAAAAATCGCCCATAGGCTTCCCAAACAATAATGCCAGCAATGATAAATAAGGTTAATCCATTAAATAAAGCAGCTAATATTTCAAAACGATAAAATCCATATGTTTTATTACGGGAAGCTGGTCTTTGAGCGAACCAAATAGCGAATAGGCTTAATATTAAAGAGCTGGTGTCACTTAACATATGACCAGCATCAGATAAGAGAGCCAAACTATTTGTGACAAGACCGCCGAAAAATTCTAATAACATGATCCCAGCCGTAATCGTAAGAGCGATAATTAATCCTTTTTTATTCCCTTCTCTTGTTTCCGCAAAATGACTATGACCATGATGATGTCCGTGATGATCGCCTGAATGATGGTGATGTCCCATAATGCAACCTCCTCATTATTTTAATATGTGATAAAAAAGCGATTAAAGACATAAAAAATGTCCGAAAGTATTTAATTTTAATATATGAATATATATTCATATATAATATATAATCACAAGCAATATTTGTCAATAGTTATTAAAAGTCGAAAATCACTTTGGGATAATTTAGTATTCAAAGAATGGATCACATATTTAAATAAAATGGTCATGCTTTGTTATAATGGAGGTAATTATAACGAATGTTGAAGAGGAGAGTCTAAATGAAGGATTTTATAGCTATTGATTTTGAAACAGCCAATCGAAATCGATATAGTGTGTGTTCAGTTGGTATGGTGTTTGTGGAAAATGATAAAATAGTGGATTCGATTTATTCATTAATAGATCCAGAGGAACCCTTTGATCCAATGAATATATCTGTTCATGGAATACAGCCGACTGATGTAGAAGGAGCTCCAACATTTAATACTTTTTATCAATCGATACAGCATCATTTAGAGAATCGGCTAATTATTGCTCATAATTTAGCTTTTGATGGCTATGTATTAAGAGATAGCTTAGCTCGTTATAATTTAATGCCGGTTCCAAGTAAATTGCTTTGTAGCTATCAATTATCAAGGAGATTAATTGAGGGAATAGGGAGTTATTCACTTAAATCTGTCTGTGACCATTTTGAAATTGATATTATAAATCACCATCATGCATTAAGTGATGCACAAGCATGTGCAGAGATAGTGTTGAATCTCTCCAGGGAGTATGAATTATTTAATTTAGATGATGTATTCTCCAAAACAAATATTAAAGCGGGTGAGATATCACCAGGTTATTACCGGTCTTCTTTAGTTTCTTCGTCCAAAAAAAGAAAAAGAGAAATATCATAAAATTACATAGATAAGTGAAAAAGGCTCGTATTGAGTCTTTTTTTGATGGCTTCAAAAGCTTGGTCTTTTCTACTTATTTCAGTTCTAATGTGCTGCTCCTCGAGGTCAAAAAAGTTTCATTTTTTGACGCATATTTCAATGAATATTTTCTAACGCTAAATGGTAAAAAAGGAGAATAAGAATGAATGGAAATGTTTTTAATTGTTCTCTTACTTTTAGCTATTATTGGTCTCTCTAATATTGTTAATCACTTGATCCCGTTTATTCCTGTTCCTCTTATTCAGATAGCTCTGGGTATTTTGGTAGCCATTCTTCCATTCGGAATTCATGTACCAATGGAAACGGAGTTATTTTTAGTCCTATTTATCGCACCACTTTTATTTAATGATGGCAGACATGTATCAAGAAAAGCCCTTTGGCGCTTACGTACACAAATTTTATTGCTGGCATTAGGACTTGTTTTTGTTACAGTGTTTGCTATTGGATTTTTAATTCATTGGATGATCCCTTCTATTCCTCTTCCAGCTGCTTTTGCTTTAGCTGCTATTCTATCCCCTACAGATGTGGTAGCAGTAAGTGCAATGTCCAGTAGGGTACGCATGCCTAAAACGGTCATGCATGTTCTAGAAGGAGAAGGACTAATGAATGATGCATCTGGTTTAGTAGCATTCAATTTTGCAGTTGCTGCGACAGTAACAGGAGTTTTTTCATTAGCAAATGCAAGTGTGAGCTTTTTAGTGATTGCGATAGGAGGTTTCGTTGGAGGAGCACTTCTTGCCATCATTATCATTCGTTTTAGAGTGTTAATTCGCCGCTTTGGTATGGAGGATGTAACCATTCACATGTTAATCCAAATCCTCACACCTTTTATTATTTACTTAGTAACAGAGCATTTTCATCTTTCAGGTATTTTAGCTGTTGTTGCTGCTGGTATTGTGCATGCGATTGAAAAGGATCGAGAAAAGTCTCCGACGGTCGAGTTGCAGATTGTTTCCAATAGTACGTGGACAGTGATTCTATACATATTAAATGGACTTGTTTTTGTTCTGCTTGGATTACAAATTCCTAGTGTCGGGAATGAAATTTTTAAAGATCCATTATTTAATAATATCATTGTTATTAAATACATTTTGATTATCACCGCAGCACTGCTTTTACTTCGATTTATCTGGATATATTTTTCCTCATTGGTAGGATGGAAGCTAAAAAAAAGGAAAATTAGAAAGATTGATCTTAATCAAATAGGTATTACTACAATATCTGGTGTAAGGGGAGCAGTTACACTAGCTGGTTCGTTTTCTATTCCCTATTTTTTAAATGATGGAAGTCCTTTTCCAGAACGTTCATTAATTATTTTTATTGCAGCTGGGGTTATTTTAGTCACGCTAATCATAGCTAGTATTTTTTTACCAGTCATGGCTAAGTCTGAAATAGGAAAAAGGGAAGCTGAAAGAGAAGCGATGGAAAAGGATGCGTTAATTCGATCAAAAATAGCTGCTATTCGTGCAATAAGAGAAGTGATGAATGACGAAAATCGTTCTGCAGCTTTTTCCATTATCTCCATTTATAATTCTAAAATTAATCAATTAAAATACACAAATAATGAAGAGGATTCCTTTCAAGCGAGAAAATTGGAAAAGTCTATTCGGATGAAGGCTCTTGAAGCAGAATCAAACTATATTGAAAAATTAGTAAAAGAAAAACAAATCGACCGAACGATTGCTTATTTATCTCAAGAATATATTCGAAGAATGGAAATCGCTATTACGAATCACATTAAATTTCGAGCACTGGTGATGTGGAGTTTAATTAAAAGAAGCATCCTAAAACTATTCCAGCTATTTCTTCCAAAGAAGCAAGAGAGACGGAAAAAACGCAGGGAAAGATATACAATGATGCTTCAGCTAAAAATGAAAATGGCGGAGTTAGCCATTAAGGTATTAAAAGAAGGAATGACATCGGAAAACAGAAATATTACGTATATAATTATTGGCGAGTATAATGAGCTTTTGACAAAATTACAATTAGTAAAAAATGCTGATGCCTCTAAAAAATATGCAAGAATGGAAAGAGAGCTACAGGATATGGCGTTTCAAGCGGAGAGAGATGAGGTCCAGAAAATGTATGAAAAGGCCCATATTACTGCTGATGTTGTTAGAAAACTACGTCAACAAATTAATATAAGAGAAGCATATTGGATGGAAGAGAATACTTTACATGATGCATGATGAATTCTAAGCTGATGCTGAAAATTAGTTGGTCTTATAAATTTGAATGAAAAAGGGAGTCGCCTATAGGTGCTCCCTTTTGTTGTCTACGGCATGTTAGGATGAATCCGTTTAATGATAAGCAAGGTGTGTTGATATTTAAGGGAAATAAGGTAAAATGAAAACGAATTTATTTTCTAATGATTTCAAATAAATCAAATTGTCTTTCGCACAAATGAGGTGGAACAAAAATGTTAAAAGATGATTTACTTTCATTTTTAAATAGGGAGACAAAGGATTTTGAATGGGACAATCCGTCAACATCATTTACTGCGTCAAAACTATCAGAATTATTCAATGTTAAACGGAATACTGTCAGTCATTATCTTAATCAATTAGTCCAGGAGGATAAAGTGATTAAGATTAATACAAGACCAGTTTATTTTTTGAGTAAGTTTGTTTTTGAACAAACTTTCTTTACAGTAAATAAGTCTATCTATGACAGCTTACAAGAATTAAAGGAAAGTCAACTTGAGACGGAAATTAATCCATGTCCAGACTTATTTGATGAATTAATAGGTTCGAAGGACAGCTTATATAAAGCGATTGAACAAATTAAAACATCAATTTTCTATCCAGATGGCGGCTTGCCGATCATGATTAATGGTCCAACAGGTGTAGGGAAAAGCTATATTGCGAATTTGATATATCGCTACAGTATTGAAAAAGGAATTCTAGCTGAAGATGCTCCATTTATTAGCTTTAATTGTGCTCAATATGCTAATAATCCTGAATTATTATCAAGTAGTTTATTTGGATATGTCAAAGGTGCCTTTACAGGGGCCGATTCTATGAAAGCAGGCTTGTTAGATGCTGCAGATGGAGGAATCTTATTTCTAGATGAAGTGCATCGATTAAATGAAGAAGGACAAGAAAAGTTGTTTAGCTTTCTTGATCAAGGTGTGTTTCGGAGAATGGGTGAGAACGAAGGATCTCATCAAGCAAAAGTACGTTTTATTTTTGCAACCACGGAAAATTTAGAAAAAAGCTTTCTAAGTACATTCTTACGAAGAATTCCTATTCGTGTCATTATTCCAAGTCTGAATGATAGAAGTGAGAAAGAAAAAAAGCAATTGGCTTATATGTTTCTCATTAATGAATCAAGGAAATTTAGTTTACCATTACGTATATCAAGCAGGGCGCTAGATGTAATAATAAAGCATCATTATTCAGGGAATATTGGAGACTTTAAAAATACAATTAAATATATTACTGCTTCATCCTATATGAAAAATAGAGAGAAGGAAGAAATATCTATCAAGTTACATGATCTACCTGATAGTATTTTAGAGGATACGATTCGATTTGCTGATCAGAAATATAGGCAAAATAATGATATTTTAATTTTCCCGACTTCAACATTAGATCAACTGTACGAATCGAGTTTATCTAGGTTCCAGCAGATAAAAAAAACATATGATAATATTTTAGACTCTTATGACCGCAGTCAAATAAAGCAGCAAGATATGACTGTTTTTGAACAGCAAGTATTCAGCGAAATTCTAGCTCTTTTCGACAAGCTTATTTTCGATACTTCTAAAGAAAATACTAGTGTGATGATGGAAATAACAACAGTGAATGTTCAAGAAATTATCCGTTATCTTGAAAATGCATATAATGTCAAATTTAATGGGAATAGTGTTTATGCAATGGCACATTTTCTTTACTATAAAGGAAATACTGAAATACACTGGACTGATAAACAGGAAATAATAATCACTGACCTGACAAGCTTTGTTGATGAGAATTGCAAAATGGAACAACAACTAGCAAAACAATTTGTTCATTTGCTGGAAAGCAAGCTTGATGTGAAGTTGTATAAGATGGATGAAATATTTTTAACCTTTTATTTACGAAGTATGACGATAGAGCGTACGAATAATAAAGTAAAGGCAGTAATTTTAGCACATGGCTATGCTACTGCTAGCAGTATTGCGAATGTAGCTAATCGTTTACTTCATAAAAATGTCTTTGAAGCGTTTGATATGCCTATTGATGTTTCAGTTGGAGAGATTGCTTCTAGAGTCCTAAATTACATTGAGTCGAATGATGTATCAAAAGGGCTAATTCTTTTAGTAGATATGGGTTCATTAAAGGATATCTATTCACAATTTAAAAAAGAGGTAAATGGACCAGTTGCAATTATTAATAATGTGTCTACACAAATGGCCTTATTCCTTGGAGATATGTTAGGCAAGAATTTATATATAGAAGAAATGATTGAAAGGCTTCAGGATGCAAGTAAAACTGAATATAGTATCATTTATCCGGAAGTAAATAAGGAAAAGGTTATTGTAACTACATGCTTAACAGGAATGGGAACAGCTATTCAAATTCAAAAGCTTCTTGAGGCTAGCATTCCAGAAGAATTAGATATTAAGGTACTTGCTCATGATTATAATCGATTAAAGGAACATGGTACATCAGAAGCTATTTTCCAAATGTATCAGGTACTGTCAATTGTCGGAACAGCCGATCCTGGACTTCCTTTAGTAGACTATATCTCCTTAGAAGATTTAATTTCTGGTCAAGGAGAGGCAAAATTAAGGAAGATATTTAAACCCTTTTTGAATGAAGATTGTATTCAAGTGATAAATAATAATTTAATTAGAAATTTTTCTCTTGAACGTGTAATTGAGTCGATTACTATATTAGATACTGAGAAAATTCTAACGCATGTCGAAGCGTTTCTTCATCAATTAGAAGTACAATTAAATAAGCGTCTTACTAATGATAAAAAATTAGCTTTGTATGTACATATGAGCTGTTTGGTTGAGAGACTGATTCGGCAGGCACCGATTGAAACTTATACAAATATTGAGGAATTCGAACAGTGTCAAAAAGAAATGATATATTCTATTAAAGAGGCATTTAGTGTCATTGAAAATATTTATAATGTCAAAATCAATATAGCAGAGATTGGTTATATTTACGATTACTTAATTGCTGAACCTACTGATAGTAGTGAATTTTAATATTATTTGAAACATTTTGTCGAGGCGTGCCACTATTTTGGCACGCTTCTTGCATTTCTATAAGATAAGAGGATTCGAACAAGGAGGTGAGGCATCGATGAGATACTTTGTATTCGCATCCCATGGAACATTTGCTGATGGAATTCTAAATTCATTAGAACTAATAACAGGCAAGCATGATAATGTTTGGACCATTAATGCTTACATAAATGAAAAGGAGGATATTAAAGATCAAATATCAGCAGTTGTTAATCGCATTGCGGCAGAAGATGAATTAGTGGTCGTGACAGATATTTTTGGTGGAAGCGTCAATAATGAATTTATGAATCTATTAAATAATAAAAATATCCACTTAGTTGCAGGATTAAATTTGCCATTAGTAATTGAACTGGTAACTATGAGCGTGATAGAGAAAGATACAAAAGCCTTAATAAAGAGAGCATTGGAAAATGCAAAAAGCTCAATTCAATACTGCAACATAGAATTAGATAAGCTCAATGAAGATGATGAATTTTAAGAGAAGGGAATATTGAAAATGATTAAATTACTGCGTGTAGATCATCGATTATTACATGGTCAAGTTGCTTTTTCTTGGACACAAAATATTGGGGCAGATTGCATATTAATAGCAAATGATGATGTTCCTGTTAATGAGTTACGCAAAACGACAATTAAGCTTGCTAAGCCACAAGGAATCAAACTAGTGATAAAAAATATTGAAGACTCTATTCAAGCATTGCAAAGTGGAGTAACAGATAAATATAAGCTGTTCATCGTAGTTGAATCAGTAGCAGACGCCGAAAAAATTGTAAGTGCTTTCCCTGAAATTAAGCAGGTGAATCTTGGAGGAGTGAAAGCAAAAGAAGGAACTAGAAATATTTCGAAAGCAGTTAACCTCTTACCTGAAGAGGAGGAACTAGTGAAAAAGATGGTAGGTCAAGGTGTTGAAGTGGAAATCAGACAGGTTCCAAATGACAAAAAGATTTTTGCACAAAACGTACTATAAAATGAATCTTCTAAAGGAGGTTGAGATATGCTTACTGCATTATTGCTCGGTCTTGTAGCTTTTATTGCGCAAAGCGAATATGCCTTAGGGACAAGTTTATTATCCCGACCAGTCGTAACAGGGTTACTAATTGGACTTGTTATGGGGGATATTAAAACGGGTCTCATTATGGGTGCAACATTAGAGTTGGCATTTATAGGTTCATTTTCGGTTGGGGCGGCCATTCCCCCTGATGTTGTCACAGGAGGAATATTAGGTACTGCATTTGCTATATCTTCTAATGCAGGGCCTGAAACAGCCTTACTATTAGGATTGCCGATTGCCACGTTAACACTTGTGTTAAAAAATATTTATTTAGGTCTTTTCTTGCCATTTCTATCACATAAAGCTGATAAGTATGCCGAAAATGGGAATACGCGTGGTGTGGAAGCCATGCATTTAATTGGTGGCTTTGGACTTTCTTTCATGCTTGCTTTAATTGTTACCATCTCATTTTATGTAGGTAGTGATGCTATTAAACAAGTGCTAGATGCTATTCCTGCATTTATTCAAACGGGGCTTCAAGTCGCTACTGGTATTCTTCCAGCACTAGGTTTTGCGATGTTAGCAAGATTATTGATTAATAAACAAGTGGTTCCTTATTTCTTCCTAGGATTTATCATCGCTGCTTACTTAGGTGTACCTGTCACAGGTATTGCGATATTAGGGGCTATAATTGCTGTCATTATGGTAAATGTCATGAATACTAAAAAGCCTCAAGTGGCTACAAATGAAGGGGGAGGGGTAAATTATGACGATGATGAAGACTTCTGATTATGAAAATCAAGATGCAACAGATAGTCCAGAATTAACGAAAAAGGATCTTCGCCGCTTATTTTGGCGTTCCTTTCAAATGGAATTTTCATGGAATTACGAACGACAAATGAACTTAGCGTATACGTACGCGATGATTCCAATTTTAAAAAAATTATATAAGAAAAAGGAAGACTTATCGAATGCATTAATGCGTCATTTGGAGTTTTTTAATACGACACCTCATATTGTAACGATGATGCTAGGTGTATCTGCAGCAATGGAAGAACAAAATGCTAAAGATAAAAATTTTGATCCATCCACTATTAATAATGTGAAGGCATCATTAATGGGACCACTTGCTGGTCTAGGCGATTCATTCTTTTGGGGAACTTTGCGCCTAATCGCAACAGGTGTAGGTACTTCCCTTGCGTTACAGGGGAGTATTCTTGGCCCCATTTTGTTTTTACTTATTTTTAATATTCCTCATCTCATCGTTCGGTACCTTTTAACAGGCTTCGGCTATAAGATGGGAACAGGCTTTCTGCAACGTCTTCAAAAAAGTGGCGCAATGGGAAGTTTAACATTCGGAGCAGCTGTTCTTGGGTTAATGGTTATTGGAGGTATGAGTGCTTCAATGATCAGTATCCATGTACCTTTAAAAATTGGTAGTGGTGAGGGGGCCTCTGGTGTTCAAGATATATTAAATAATATTATGCCGGGACTATTGCCATTGTGTGCATTTGGTATCATTTATTGGCTGTTAGGTAAGGAAGTAAAAGCGACAACCATTCTCCTAGGTATAGCTATTGTTGGCATATTAGGAGCATGGATTGGGGTTTTTGGAGCCTAATTATATATAAGTATATGGATGAAAGGAGTATTTTGCATGAAGGAAACGATGATGACTTATATACATGAAGAGAAGGACGTATGTGAGGCAATTGTAGCGAGTTTTCAAGAAAAAACAAAGGCTTTTAGACAGCTAATAGAAAAAAGTAAACCTAAAAACTGGCTAGTACTTGCAACGGGATCAAGTTCAAATGCCATGCTCAGTGCAAAATACTATATAGAAAAAGTTGCTGGAATATCGATTGAAATTCAAGAGCCATTTAATTTTGTACACTATGAAACTCTTAGGGATTCTATTGATTTTGTCATTGCTGTTTCACAAAGTGGTCATAGTTATTCAACTATTGAAGCTTTGAAAAAGGTACAAAAAGAGGCAAAAATTCCAACGGTAGCTTTAACATCACAATTAAATAGTCCAATTGTAAATTATGCAGATTTGGTTCTTGATATTGGCTGTGGGACGGAACATGTAGGTTTTGTAACAAAGGGATTTACTGCTACTGTGTTAACCTCCATGCTCTTAGGAATTGTCACCGGAAATGTACTAGGTAGATTAGATGAAATGGCGATGGACAACGAGATTCAAGCTTTAAAAAAGCAAATCAAAGAAATTCCTTCTATTATTGAGAAAACAGAAGAATTTTATAAAAAGCATGCAGCTGAATTACATGAAATTCAACGTTTTTCAGCAATAGGCTATGGACCTACTGTAGGGACTGCCAAAGAATTTGAAACAAAATTCACTGAAACGGTAAGAGTGCCCTCGCAGGGATTCGAATTAGAAGCCTATATGCACGGCCCATATTTAGAGGTTAATTCCAATCATGGCTTAATTTTTCTTCAAACCGAAAGTAAACTTTCGGAAAGAGCCAGTAAATTAAAGCAATATTTCCAAGCATATACAGATCATTGTTTTACCATCACTAGCCTAAAACAAAAAGGTGATGAAAAAACATTAGCATTAGACTTGGAAGTTAACGAATTTATGAGTCCACTTGTGATGGTGATTCCGTTTCAACTGTTATCTTACCGAATTGCAACTGGAAAAGGAATCGATCTAGGAATTAGAATCTTTGATGACTTTGATAAAGTGTTAAAAAGTAAGATTTAAATAAATACTGATCAATTAAAATAATAAACTAAAAAGGTTAGGAGAATGATGATGCTTAAATTTGATGAAAATGTATATTTAGAAAATGCACGACTTACTTATGAAACACGTGATGAAATTGAAAAGGTTGCAGATGAAATTACTCAACAGGGCTTTAAAAACATCTTTTTTATTTCTGTAGGTGGTTCTATATCGCTTATGTGGCCAATTCAGGAAATGTTAAAGCAAATGACAGATATTCCTGTCTTTTCAGAACAGGCAGGAGAAATTATTTTAACTGGACATAAGCAATTAACGAAGGATTCCATCGTGGTTATGGCCTCAAAATCCGGTGATACAAAAGAAACAGTAGCAGCGGCAGAATGGTGTAAAGAGCAAGGTTATCGTGTAGTATCACTTGTAGGTACGCCAAATACGCCACTAGAAAAGGCGAGTCACTGGGTTATTCCAAATAAGGCTAAAAATGGTGTGGAATTCGAATATATGCAATTGTTCATGCTACTCTTTAAATTAGTTCATAATAAAGGTCAATTTCCTGCTTATCAAAAATTTGCTGATCAGCTTGAAAAGCTTCCAGAAAACCTGCTTCGCGCAAAAGAAAAGTTTGAACCGATTGCAGACGAAATTGCTAAAACCTACCATAAAGAAAACTATAATATTTGGATTGGCGATGGTGAGATGTGGGGAGAGGTGTACCTATTCTCTATGTGTATATTAGAAGAAATGCAATGGGTGCGTACGAAAGCAGTATCATCATCAGAATTCTTCCATGGGACACTTGAATTAGTGGAAGAGGATGTTCCAGTATTTTTAGTAAAAGGGGAAGGGAAGCGTAGAATACTAGATGATCGTGTGGAAAAATTTTGTCAACAATATACGAAAAAGCTAGTTGTTATTGATACGAAAGACTATGAATTAAATGGGATAGATGATGAGTTTCGTTGGATCTTAGCACCGACAATTTCATCCACTCTTTTAGTTGATCGATTAGCCCGCTATTATGAAAAATATACTGGTCATGATTTAGATATGCGTCGTTACTATCGTCAATTTGATTACTAATATGGTAATATAAGGCAGAGCGTCATATTCTCTGCCTTATTTTTATAAGTATTTTTTAATGAGTAGTATTGTCGAATGAGAAAGTCCTTTTGGTAATTAGAGCTAATCATACCATTTAAAAATAGGAAAAGTTATGATTGAGTTGTATGTGGAACATTCTTTTGATGTACACAGGAAGATAAGAAAGTAATTAACGAAAGGGTGGTAGTTTAATGAAGCCAATTCGGTTAGTAATTTTTGATATGGATGGTTTATTATTTGATACAGAACGACCCTCATTTCTTGCAATGAAAGAGGTAATGAAAAAACAAGGATATCAGTTTACGATAGAAAATTATCGGCAAATGATTGGACTTTCTGGACCTAAAAGTAATATCGTTTTACAAGAAATATATGGTAAAGATTTTCAGTTTCATAGAATTTCTGATGATTACAATGAAACGTTTAAAAGAATACTCGAGTCAGAAGGATTAGCTATTAAGCCGGGAGCTAATGAATTACTAGATGCGATTGAGCAAAAAGGGTTAAAAAAATGTATCGCTTCATCCAGCAGTAGGGAAACGATTCAACAACATTTAATTAAAACTGGATTGGAATCAAGATTTGACTTCTTTGTAAGTGGGGATGAAGTAGAATTTGGTAAGCCTCATCCTGATATTTTTATTGAAGCTTGTAACCGTGCTAATGAAAAACCAGATTCAGCCTTAGTTTTAGAAGATTCATTGAATGGACTAAAAGCAGCTTATGGTGCAAATATTAAGTGTATTATCGTTCCAGATCTGATTCAACCAAATGAAGAAATGAAACAAAAAGCATTTTCAATTGTTAAGGACTTATCACTAGTAGTATCCTACATTGAATAAATAAGACGGATAATCTTGCTCCATAAAACAAGGGTTATTTGATAAGTATGATATATTTATCAGATAACCCTTCGACTTTTTATTATATTAAATTTTGTTCTTGAAGGATTTTCTTCAGTAATGCTTGGCAACCTTCTGTTATTAGTTCATAGGTTTCCTCGAAATTGCCAGTATAATATGGATCAGGAACATCTTTTTTTAGCTCAGTTAAATCAAGTAAACGAATGATTTTTGGATGCTTAGGCTGATTTAACATCGTATATATATTTGATAGATTACTCTCGTCCATTCCAATAATGTAATCAAATCTTTCGAAATCCTCTTTTTTTAATTGACGTCCGAAAAGTCCCTCAGCTGAAATGTTATTTTCTTTAAGAATAGTAAGTGTCCCTTGGTGGGGGCTATCTCCTATATGCCAGGATCCAGTTCCTGCAGAATCAATCATAATTTTATCAGTCAACTGTGCCTTATTAACCATATGTCGAAATACAGCCTCTGCCATTGAAGAACGACAAATATTGCCTAAGCAAACAAATAAGACGTGAACCATATAGCCCATCTCCTTTTTCGTTTATTATATAAGAATAGAAAAATTAGTGCGAATGTTTTTATATGAAGCTTTTGCGATTATAAAGTGAAGGGAGAAGACCATATTGTCAATAGGGTGGTAGGATTGAGGACATCAATTTACTTTAGTTTATCTTCAAATAACTAAATAGAGTAAGTTGATTATTAACTATTTGTTCATTTATTTTTTTGTAACCTAATCTCTCATAAAAGTGACAATTTCTTTGGTTAGCCTTTGGTATCTAGAGACTCCAAACAGTGGTACCTTCATATAGCTTCTCGATTAGTTTAATGATTTCGGTTCCATAGCCGTTTAGATTTTGACTCGAATTTTTAAATTCAGAGATAACGAACAGTATCAAATACTGTTCGTTATCTCAAATAGCCACAATGTTTGAGAAAAGTCCCTAATCCAAAGAAGCGGCTATTCTTTATTTTTCACATGCATAATTATCATGATCACGATCCATTTTTGCTTTGTAAGTAGAGTGTGTACTTGGTACTCCATCTGGATATTTCTCTCTTAATTCTGTGCAGTTGGTAAAAAATTCCGTACTACCTGTTTCAGATGTAGGTGATGTTGTTCTTTTTGATGCTGCGTTTTTTGACTCAGTCGGTATGGGCGTCTAATCAGTGATTAGTACTTGATTTTTTTACATCAGTAGCACAACCATTAAAGCCTCTATCTGTTACGAGTCCTTTATTAGACCATATCCGTAAACCACGCTCTTGGGCAATTTTTTCATCTTGTTTAAATTGATCAAGATATTTATACGTTGGTTCATAAATGTATGCAACTCGAGCATAGCCTTCTTTTAATAGAGTTTCTTGAACCGATTTTCCATCAACAAAAACATAGGCTAGTAGGCGCCCGTATTTATCTCTTTCATTTCCATTATCAAATTCTAGAGATAAATCTCCACTCGAAACTAATTGTTCGTTTTTTTCGGAAGCACTTTTTGCATATGGTTGAACACAAGTTCCTGGTTTTTTCGATTCGGGTGTATCTATTAATAAATAGCGAACCGTTTCCGCTTTCCCCTTATAAAGCACTTTTATTGTGTCTCCATCTACAGTTCGTGTTAATTGTACCGAGACACGTTGATTGTCAGAAGTACCCTTAGATCCATTTTTTTGCTCATTAGATATATTATCAGCTTTTTTATTTTGATCTTCTTGTGTCTTTTCCACCTGTACACTATTTGTGACTTTTTCAGGGGTATTGATAACTCCTTTATAGACTAAAACAACAAGAATAACAGCGATAACAAAGCCAATTCCTCCAAATTTCCGCTTACTCAAAATCCTGATCTCCTTTTATAAAATTTGCATTTTATCTGGGCTGATAAAAAGGAGTCTTACAGATGTCAATATTAAAAAGACTCACGAAGCCAATTATACAATAAATAGGTAAGGAACTGTTTTAACAATTGGGTTTTACTTCAACTGTCCATTCGAATGGATCTGGCTCATTACCATTTTGAATACTAGTGATTGTATGATAAAGCTTTTTTGACAATGCTCCAGTCTGACCATCGTTAATCACCATTTTTTCACCTTCCCAATTCAATTCCCCAACAGGAGAAATAACTGCAGCTGTACCTGTTCCGAAGATTTCCTCAACTAACCCTTTTTTGTAGCTTTCATAAATCTCATCAATAGATATCCTGCGCTCAGTAACAGGAACACCCCAGTGATTTAAAAGCTGAATGACTGAGTTTCTTGTAACGCCTTCTAGGATACTGCCATTTAAGGCTGGTGTGACTACTTCTCCATTGATTTTAAAGAAGATGTTCATACTTCCTACTTCTTCAATGTACTTTTTCTCAATTCCATCCAACCAAAGAACCTGTGAATAGCCTAGTTTTTCTGATACTTCCTGTGCTTTCAGACTCCCTGCGTAATTTCCTGCAGTTTTCGCCTTTCCTGTACCACCAGCAACAGCACGAACATATTCACGCTCTACAAATATCTTTACTGGATGAATTCCTTCCTTATAGTAAGATCCGACAGGGGAAAGGATAATCATAAATCGATAGGTTTTTGATGCGGCTACTCCTAAGTATGGTTCTGTTGAGATGATAAAAGGACGGATATAGAGGGAAGTTCCCTCAGCTGATGGAATCCAATCTTGATCCATGCTAATTAATTGTTTTAAGCAATCTAAAATAAATTCTTCTTCAATTTGTGGTATACATAAGCGATCATTCGACATATTCAATCTTTCCATATTTTTTTCAGGTCTAAATAAAAGCACCCTGTTATCTTGTGTTTTGTATGCTTTAAGCCCTTCGAATACGGTTTGTCCATAGTGGAAAATCATAGCAGCAGGATCTAAGGAGATAGGCTGATAAGGTACAATTCGGGGATCATGCCATCCTGTTCCTTCTGTATAATCCATTATGAACATATGGTCTGTAAAGTGTTTTCCGAATTCAAGTTGATTAGGATCAGGCTTTTGTTTTTTTTCTTGATTTTCGATGATAGTAATTGAATAATCTCTCATTTTTAGTCCCTCTTTATCTATAAAATTTATTTTTAAGTTTTATTATTCCACCAATTTTCTAATAAATCAATTTTATTTAGTAAATAAAAATACTCCCCCTCAAAAAAGAAGAGGAGAGATTTAGGTAAGAATAACAAAAAGAATAAGCAGCATTCATTCGAAAAATAATCTTGTCACCAGGTTCAAATTGATTTAAAGGACACAACCACTTTTTTAGATACAACATCTTGTTAGACCGATAGAAAATTATTACTAACTGAAACTTTTACAATAGTTGCTTCAAATTTACCTGATGTGTCTTTCTCAAAACCGCGGGCGCTTACAATTCATAAACTTCCTAATAAAACCCTAGTCAAATTTCACTATATGATCTAAATGAACTGTCTAGTTTTGTTAACAAAATTGTGAATAATAGGAATATACATAACGGAAAATGAAATGCTCATTATGTTACAATTGATATATAACATAAATCATATCGAGTGGAGGGAATATCATTGAAATGTCCTGTTTGTGATAATGTAAGTATGAAAGAAATAGAAAAGGAAAATGTATTAATTGATATTTGTCCTAATTGTAAAGGTGTTTGGTTAGATCGGGGAGAATTAGAAAAAATTACACAGGGCTTGAAAGATGATCAACAATATTATCAGTCTTATCCATCAGAAGAAAGATCCTACCAGGAAAAACACTATTCTAAAGAATATGATAAAAAATATAACAAACATTCCTATCCACCGAAACATAAAAAGAAAAAATCAATGATGGATATTCTTGGTGATTTATTTGACTAATTAGAGGTGTCTCTCCTTTTATGGGGAGGCACTTTTTATTAGTCCAATTCATTATCGAATGTATAAATATGCTAGTTAATAGGTATTAATTTCCTAACCATTGACTACGATTATAAAAAATGAAATAATAACATGAAAATATTCCTTTTTTCGACAAATTCAGACAGTTTAATTTATCCAAGGTAGTGGAGGGGAATATCATGGGTTCCGATGGCAAAGAGGCAAATAAAGGAATAATGGATTCAGTAGAGATAAAAAAGTATGAACAAGATGATCATTTGACTAGTTTTTATCAAGCATACCAGGCCATTTTAGATCATCACCCTGATCTTGTATTTACATTAGATTTAACAGGGAATGTTCTATCATTTAATAATAAGGTCCCCTCAATGTTTGGATATGATAGTAGTGAAATAAGTGGTTCGTTTAAAAAGTATGTAGCACCAGAATCATTAGATCATTCCATCTATTACTTTCAACAAGCATGTAATGGTAGACCTGAAAATTATGACATTGCCTTACTACATAAAAATGGATCTGCCATTGAAGTAAATATTAATTTAATTCCTATTATTAAACACAAAAAGATCGTTGCTATATTTGGTATTGCTAAAGATATAACGAAAAGTAAGGGAATTGAAAAGAAGCTCAAAGAAAATGAAGAGCAGTTTAAAAAAATTTGTAATAATTTAGAAGTATGTATTTGGTCACAAGATCTTAAAACTAAAAAAATATTATTTGTTTCTGAAGGACTTTATAATATTACAGGTTATTCTTCTGAGGAGATGATGACCAATTCCTTTCTATGGAAGGATATTATTTATGAGCAAGATCATTCCATTTATTTTGAGAAGCAAAGTGAGTTAAAGAAAGGGAAATCCATTCATCATCAGTACAGAATCATTCATAAGAATGGTTCGATTCGTTGGCTGCAGGATCAAACGATTCCTTTTATAAACGAAAAGGGAGACATTACAAGACTGGATGGAATTATTTCGGACATAACAGAACAAAAAAGCAATGAGGAGCAAATTGCTTATTTTGCCTATCATGATTATTTGACGGATTTACCGAATAGAAGAATGTTTGATGAAGTATTGCAATCATTGATTGAGGATTCACAGGAAAAAAATCAATCATTTGCCGTTATTTTTCTGGATATGGATCGATTCAAATACATTAATGACTCTTTAAACCATGATATTGGCCATGAACTATTGATACAGATCGGACACCGATTAGTTGAAATGATACCTGATAAAGAATTGGTTGCTAGAATCGGTGGGGATGAATTTGCCATTTTGTTAAGAAATAACAAGTATATTTATGATTTAAATCAAGTAGGGGAACAAATTATTAAAGGAATAAAAGAACCGTTTACTATAAATGATTATGAGCTGTATGTTTCTGCAAGTGTAGGGATTTGTCAATATCCTTTAGATGGTAAGGATGCATGGACTTTACTAAAAAATACAGATAGTGCTCTTTATCGAGCAAAGGATCTTGGGAAGGATAATTATGTTATATATTCCCAATCAATAATGAAGTGTCCAAATAAATCTACATTCTTTGATAAGGATGTAAGAAGAGCATTAACTAACAATGAGTTTAGGGTTGATTTTCAACCTAGAATTGATGTTAAAACAAATAAAATGGTTAGTGCTGAGGCATTAATACGTTGGGAGCATCCAGAACGAGGACTTGTCCTTCCAGGAGAATTTATTCCTTTTGCTGAAGAATCAGGCTTAATTGTAGACATTGGAGACTGGGTTATTCGATATGTATGTGAACAAATAAGACATTGGCAAGTTCAATCCATACCGGTCGTCCCTGTTTCAATTAATATTTCACCGAAAAGTTTCTTGAAAAGAAACTGGAGTATAGGTGTAATGCAAATTTTGCAAGATACTGGGGTTAGTCCAAACTTGCTTGAATTTGAAATCACTGAAAGAATTATTATGCAAAATGAAAAGATAGTCTATGATTCGATAAAAGATTTTAAAGAAAGAGGGATTACATTCTCTTTAGATGATTTTGGTACAGGATATGCTTCTATTACCTATTTGAAACAATTTCAATTTGAATATGTTAAGATTGATCGTTCGTTAATACAAAATATTCATTTGGACTCTCAAGATGCTGCCCTAACAAAGGCAATTATTGAATTAGCACATGGGCTAAGGATGAAGGTTGTTGCAGAAGGAATTGAAACAGTTGAACAATTTCAGATTCTACAATCGTTTCAATGTGATGAAGTACAAGGGTATTTATATAGTAAGCCTTTAAAGACTGAGCAGTTTGAATCATTTATGAGTAAGGGGATCCATTAAAATCGATGATTAGGGATGAAAGGAGTTTATACTCCTTTTTTTTATACTTGACAATAGTCAGAATACTGGATATATTAAATTTTAAGTAATTCCAAGTTTTCTTATAGGAATATATAATTTAGTTTTTTCTTATCTAGAGCGGTGGAGGGACTGGCCCTATGATACCCGGCAACCTTAATCTCCTTGATTAAACGGTGCTAATTCCAGCAGAGCAAATAGGTTCTGAAAGATAAGAGGAGATTGTTCAAGTATTTTGAGCCTTTCTTCTTTTCGGTAGAAGAAAGGTTTTTCGATTTTTAGGGGTGATGAAAAAGTGGGTAGTTGAAGATGGTATCCTTTTTGTTGGCAAAGGTACAGAAAAATGTAAAGAGAGGGGATTTTTTCATGGAGAACAAAAGGAAGGTAGTTAGCATTATTAGTTGTTTGGCATTCGTTATGTTATTGGCAGGCTGTACAACATCAGCAAATCATTCATCAACCGATGAAAATGGAACGAAGATTCGTAAAGTGAAAGTAGCTTTTGATCAATCCTCCAAGCCTATTTCATACATAGATGAGAATGGGAATCCAACTGGGTATGATGTAGAGGTAATGAAATTAGTCGATAAACTCTTACCTGAATATGAATTTGAGTATGTAGGTACAACGAGTGATGATTTACTATTAGGGGTAGAACAAGGGAAATTTCAGGTTGGAGTAAAAAATGCATTCTGGACCGAAGAAAGGACAAAGAAATTTATTTATCCTAAAGAATTTCTTGGACTGAGTAGTACAGGACTTGTATTAAAGAAAGAAAATAAGGAGATTAAAAGTTTAGAAGACTTTGCTTCTGCGGGATACACCCTCGCACCGATTGCCGCAAATAATGCTCAGTATACAGTTATTGATGAATATAATCAGTCACACCCAGATAATAAAATTAAGCTCAAGGCAGGAGAAACCTTTTCGGTTGATGTTGTTCAATGGGTGAATGAAGGACGTGTAGATGGTGGAGTAATGATTGAGGGTCCTTTTAAAAAACAGGTAGAGGAGAAAAATGGTCCTTATCATCATTTAGTTAATGATGTTGTCTATAATGAATTCGCCGTAATAAAAACCTGGCCACTATTTAATAAAAAAGAGCAGGAATTTGCGGATGCATATGACCAAGCGATCAAACAACTGCAAGAAAAAAAAGAAACGAATGAGTTAAGTAAGAAATTTTACGGAAGAGATTTATTTGAAGTATTAGATCAAGCGAAAAAGTAGGGAAAATGGAGGGGGATAATGGAAAAATACTTTGATGCATCTTATATATTCAAATCCATCCCAATGCTGCTTCCTTTTCTAAAAGTAACATTTATTGTTACTGGCTTATCGGTAATGTTTGGAACCATTCTAGGGTTTATTTTGGCGATGGGGAAAATAGGAAAAGGTAAAATTGCTAGAAAAATTGCTAATGGCTACACCACTGCCTTAAGATGTACGCCATCGATTGTTTTGTTATTTCTAGTCTATTATGGGGTTCCAGCACTATTAGAAAAATTTTCAGTTCAGACTAGTAATGTAGACAAAATTGTTTTTGTAGTAATTACTTTTTCTCTTCAGTTTGGCGCATTTATGTCTGAAGTAATAAGGAGTGCGTATGAATCTGTGGATAAAGGGCAATTCGAGGCTGCTGTTAGTGTGGGATTAAGTCCTTTTCAGGCATATAGAAGAATTGTCTTTCCACAGGCATTTGTAGTAGCTATTCCAAACTTTGGAAACAGTCTATTGGAGTTAATTAAAGAAGGCTCTTTAGCATATACGATCGGCCTAATAGATGTAATGGGGAAAGCCAATCTCATTATTGCAAGTAATTATAATGCACATGCTTTAGAGATCTATTTGGCATTATCGATCATCTATTGGATTATTTCTATTGTGATCGAACAAGTATTTTTAAAATTTGAAAAGGGATTTAGTAAAGGAAAACAATCATTGAAATCAACATAAGGAGGAACGCGAGTGCAGGGTAGCTTTAATCTTGAGTTTTTAGTCGATACGTTTTTTGTTGCTTTATCAGGCGTACCCACTGCCTTAATTATAACGATTGTCGCATTAATAGTCGCCTCACCATTTGGTTTTTTATTGGCATTAACAAGAATTAATCGCATCCCAATTTTAAGTCAATTTTCGAGAATATATGTTTCATTTGTTCGTGGAACACCTGTAATCGTTCAGATATTTATTATCTATAACAGCGTACCTTTAGTAATATCATCATTATTCTCTAAGCTCCATATAGATAAAAATGTTTATGAGGTGAATCCGATATGGTATGCATTTATTGTATTTTCTCTAAATACGATTGCCATCTTAATTGAAATTTTTCGTTCCTCATTAATAACAGTAAGTAAAGGACAATTAGAAGCTGCCCAATCTGTCGGATTAACGAATGTTCAAGCCTATCGAAGAATTATTATTCCACAAGCATTAGTGGTGGCATTGCCAAATATTTGCACCGCTACGGTAAATCTGATTAAAGCAACTTCCTTAGGCTATGCTATGTCCTTACCTGAAATTACATTAAAGGCAAAGGTAGCCGCAAATGTAGGATATAACTATGTTGAGGCCTATATTGATATTTTTCTCGTGTATTTGATTATTTGTAGCTTAACGGAATATGGGTTCAAGCTATTTGAAAGAAAACTTAGCTCCTATAAAACAACTACAGCAAAAGGGGGGCAACAGTATGCTTGAAATTAAAAATGTGCATAAAACATTTGGGAAAAGTGAAGTATTAAAAGGGGTAAATTTGAGCATAAGTAAAGGAGATGTTGTTGTTATTCTTGGTCCTAGCGGATCTGGTAAAACGACATTGTTAAGATGCATTAATTTTCTTGAAAGGGCCGATCAAGGTCAGGCTGTTTTTGGGAATATGAATGTAAATCTTAAAGCAGCTACTAAAAAACAAATTCATGAGGTCAGGCAAAAGGTTGCGTTTGTTTTTCAAAATTATAATCTTTTTAATAATAAAACAGCATTAGAGAATGTAACAGAAGGTTTAATTATTGGAAGGAAAATGATAAAAGAAAAAGCAATTGAAATTGCAAAGAAATCTTTGGATAAGGTTGGATTATCGGATAAATATAATGCTTATCCAAATGAATTGTCAGGTGGGCAACAACAAAGAGTAGGTATTGCAAGAGCGATCGCGTTGAATCCAGAGATTATCTTATTTGATGAACCTACTTCAGCTCTTGATCCTGAGCTGGTTGGTGAGGTTTTAAACATCATGAAGAAGATTGCCAATGAAGGAACGACAATGTTGGTAGTTACACATGAAATGTCATTTGCACAGGATGTAGCTAATCGTGTTGTATTTATGGATGAAGGTACGGTAGTAGAGGAAGGGACACCGAAGGAAATTTTTACACAACCTAAGGAAGAAAGGACACAACAGTTCTTAAAACGAGTCCTACCGAAGGAATATATTTATTATATTTGAGAAAAGAACAGGGTTTTCTAGTAAGAGGATAAATTTGTCCTCCTATAGACAACCCATTTCTAATGCTTAGCATTGTTGTTATTTAGGTAAATGTATTAACGTATAAAAAGAGTTTAAGAACGAGAATTCTTTTTAATTCACTGATAAACGAACTGCAAACATGAACCCTGTTACATGAAAAAAACGACGGTAGTGGTCTTTTTCAAATGTAACAAACGAACGAAACCATTAAATAGACAAATCAAGAACAATTGGGATGGGGGTATTACCAAACAAATAGACCAACAATCATTGCACTAAGTAAGGATACTCCAATCCCGCTTACTAATAGCTTCCATACATTTTTGCCAATAATTTCGGAGCTCTCTTCACCGAAAATAGAGTTGTAGGTTCCATAAATCATACCTACTGTACTAAAATTAGCAAAAGACGTTAAGAAAGTAACCGAAACTGCTATCGTATGAGGCGCCATATTTTTGAGATGGTTTTTTAGATCCATCATTGCTACAAATTCATTTGTAGAGATTTTGATGCCCATTAAAGACGCAACATACATCGCGTCTTGACTTCCTAATCCAAGTAGAAATGCAAAAGGGCTGAAAATAAATCCAAAAATCCTTTGAATTGTTAGACCATGGATAAAGAAACCTAGAATTCCATTTAAGCAAGAGGTGAGCGCTACGTAGCCAATGACCATTGCCACAATAACAATGACCATCCGCATTCCAACAAGCATACTATTTGAAATGGTTGAGAAAAAGTCTTTTCGATCTTTCTTTGGTGGGACATACACAATATTTTCCTCTTTACTCACAACAACAGGATTTAACATACTTGCAAGTAAAAGTGCGTTTAAACAATTTAAAGGAATTGCAGCAAATACATATTCTGCAGGAACCATTGATAAATAAGCACCTATAATTGATCCACTAATACTACTCATACTCATGATTCCAAATGTTAATAATCTCTTTCCTTTAAGAACCATTAACTGTTCTCGAATAACGGCTAATGCTTCTGTATTTCCTAAAAACATCATTTGAATGGAGAAAAAGCTTTCAAGCTTCGGTAGACCAGAAACCTTTGATATCACCCATCCAACCTTATCTATGATCCATTTCATAATCCCTAAATACGTAAGAATATCAAAAAAGGTAACAATGAAGATAATTGGCATTAGTGCACTGAAGAAGAAATCGACTGTCTCGTTTTTCATTACAGAAGGAAAAGCGAAAGAAATTCCCTCATTTGCACAAGAAACTAACCATGAGAAGAAGGAGGCGATTTGATCTATTACCCATGATCCTACAGTGGTTCCTAACATAAACCATGTAATGAGCAATTCAACGATTAACAAGCTAATGATCGATCGCCAATTGATTTGTTGCTTTACTGGTGAACATAGATAGATGAGAAAGCCGACAACGGAGTATGCCGAGTACATTTGTTATGAAAAACATATCATCACTCCAACACCTATTGTCCCCATAATAATAGACCCTATTCATACATGTAATTTATTAAAGATAACAAGGAAGGGATAAAAATCTCTAGTTCCTAAAAACCCCTTTATAATTATCTGTAATAATGGGGAAAATGTATGACAAACTGCGCTATTTGGTTAATATTACTAATGATATCGAAGTTGCGTATGATCTATGAAAACTTATATTATAGGTAAAAACATATGAAAAGTTCATAATTGTTGTGATATGAGGAAAGAGAGGAACGGCTTATGGAACGTTTCTTAGAAGATGTAGGATCTAATGTACAAACTTTCTTTACTATATTTGATTCGATCACCGATTTAATTTTTATTATAGAGTCAGATGGAACTTCTTTTCGCTATGTATATGCTAACCATTCAACATCTAAGGTTCTTCAATCGGGAAAAAATATTGTAGGTAAAAGGGTGGAAGAGATTGTTCCGAAAGAGCACGCTTCTAGGATGATTTCTTATTACAATAAGGTGATTTTAACAAGAAAATCAATAGAATTAATCCAGAAGATTGTAACATCTGAGGGAGAAATGATAGGAGAAACATCTTTTAATCCATTAATCCAAAATGGACAAGTAAGATATATTATAGGAATTGTCAGAGATATTACTGAAAGAAAAAGAAGAAAAGAGCAAGAAAACATAGAAACAAAAAGAAAGCTAGAGAAGAGTCAAAAACGATTATCTTCCTTGGTCGAGCATAATAGTGATGCAATTTACGAGTCGGATTTACAAGGAAATTTTATTAGTATTAATAAAGTAATTACGGAAATTACAGGGTTCCGTACAAATGAACTTGTTGGGAAATCAATTACCAACTTTATTGTTGAAGAATATTTAGAAGAAACCACTCTCCATTTTAGAAAGGCTGTGAGTGGTAGAAATGAAGAGTATGAAACTTGGATCTATACAAAGAGTGGGGAAAAGGTTCATTTAAATGTTAAAAACGTACCAATTATTGTTGATGGAATCGTAGTTGGTGTCTATGGAATTGCACAAGATATTACGGAGAAAAGTCGATTAGAAACACGGTTAAAAGAAAGTAAGCAAAGGTACAAATCCTTATTTGAGAATCATCCTGAGGCTATTTTCTCTTTTGATCTTAACGGGAATTTTACAAGTGGGAACCTGGGAGTTGAAAAGGTAACTGGTTATTCATTTGATGAGTTAATTGGAACGTCATTTATCCCTTTAGTTGATTCGAACGATCTGGAAAGAACATTATTCCATTTTAAACAAACGATTGAACAGAAAAAGTCAGTTAGCTATGAAATTAGATTAAAACCAAAGCATGGACACTCAAAAGAAGTATTAATAACCAATATTCCAATAATTGTAGATAATCACGTAGTAGGAGTACATGGAATTGCTAAAGATATTACGGAAATTAAAAAAGCACAAAAGGAACTTCAAACAAGTGAGGAGAAATTTCGATTAATTACTGAAAATGCATTTGATGTCATTAAGATGATTAATCCACAAGGAGTGATAGAGTACGTATCTCCATCGAATGAGAAAATTCTTGGTTATTCCAGTTTGGAGTACGTTGGTCAATTATTTACGAAATATATTCACCCTGATGATATTCCAATCATAAAGAAAAGATTTGAAGGCTTTCTAAAAGGCGCCAAACCAACATCTATAGAGATTCGATTACGACATAAGAAGGGGCATTATATATGGTTGGAAATTACGACTACCCCAATAATCGAACAAGGAGAAGTTATACAGTTAGTAACTGTTGCTCGAGATGTTACTGAAAAAAAGAAGCATCGTGATGAATTAGCAAAAATGGCCTTTTACGATTATTTAACTGATTTGCCGAACCGACGTACCTTTGATGATCGACTAGAGATGGCAATTCGTAATGCAAATCGTTCAAATAAGAAAGTGGCTCTTATGATGATTGATGGACGGAAATTCAAACTTGTTAACGATACATTTGGTCATGATGCTGGAGATGCAGTACTAATAGAAATGGCAAGGAGACTCAAAGCATGTGTCCGCGAAACGGATACGGTTGCGAGATTTGGAGGGGATGAAATAGGAGTAATTCTCCCAGAGATAGATTCTGTTGATATTGTAGAGGATATTGCTAAACGAATTATAGATTCATTTGAAAAACCATTAATTTTTAAACATCATCAAATTCTTTTAGGTGCAGGAATTGGCATTGCTCTGTATCCAGATCATACGATGAAAAAAAAGAATTTAATTAAGTTCGCAGATGAAGCATTATACCGTGCAAAAGAATCGAATTATAGTGACTATTTTATTTTTCATGAAAATATATAAAAATGATGCGTTAAGGAGAAGGAAGAGCCGACTTTCTGGAACAATTATGTATTAAGAGATAGTGATAGAAAATCATCACAGATTCATGTAAAATAGAAGTTATGTGAAAAAGTATCTTTGAAAAGAGGGTAACGAATGACTAAAGAATCCATCTATGGATTAACAATAGATCAATTAACAGACTGGTTTTTGGAACATGGACAAAAGAAATTTCGTGCACAGCAGGTGTGGGAATGGCTATATAAAAAACGTGTAAAAAGTTTTTCTGAAATGAGTAATATAAATAAAGATTGTATCCAATTATTAGAAGAACATTTTAACATGCATACACTACAACTTGAAATTAAACAGGAATCAAAGGATGGTACCGTTAAATTTCTATTTAAACTACCAGATGGAAATTTAATTGAAACCGTGCTAATGAGACAAAAATATGGTTTATCGGTTTGTGTAACAACCCAGGTAGGTTGTAATATCGGCTGTTCTTTCTGTGCAAGTGGAATTTTACGAAAAAATCGCGATTTAACGAGTGGTGAAATCGTTGAACAAATCATGAATGTTCAATTGCATTTAGATGAAATTGGTAAAGATGAAAGAGTAAGTCACGTAGTAGTGATGGGAATCGGAGAGCCATTTGATAACTTTACGAACTTAGTTACATTCTTAAAAAATATTAATTCACCTAAAGGTCTAGCAATTGGTGCAAGACATATTACTGTTTCAACTAGTGGACTTGCTCCTAAAATTTACGAATTTGCAGACTTAGATTTACAAGTTAATCTTGCTATTTCTTTACATGCACCTAATAATGAGCTACGTACACAAATTATGAAAATCAATCGTGCTTATCCGTTAGAGAAATTAATGCCTGCTATTGATTATTATTTAGAAAAAACAAATCGTAGAATTACATTTGAATATATTCTATTAAATGATGTGAATGACCATAAAGAGGAAGCATTACAGCTTGCTAAGCTTCTTCAAAATAAACGCCATCTTGCATATGTGAATCTCATTCCATATAACCCGGTTAGTGAACATATTCAATATAAAAGAAGTACACAAGAATCAATTATGACATTTTATGATACATTGAAAAAGAATGGAATTAATTGTGTTGTTCGTCAAGAGCATGGAACGGATATTGACGCTGCTTGTGGACAATTAAGGAGTAAGCAATTAAAGAAGGCCAATTAAATTGTATACGAAAAAAGAGGGTGACCATGTATGTCTTGCACTCCAAGTGGAATCTAACTTTGGGGATGCAGACATCATATCATCCTCTTTTTTATTTTGGCTGTTTTTGTGTAGTAGGTTGTTTTGTTAAAGCTCACCTGCCGGCTTTTACAAAAGCGGTTCTTATAGAGTTTGCAACACTTTTCTTAGTGAGTGTTAGCAGTCTTTAAATAGTTATTCGTTAAAACTTTAGTTAATTAGCAACAATGTTTAAGAAAAGAGCCTTTATTTTCGAAACATTACTTTAATAATCCCAATCGGAAGGCTGATGCCACAACCTGTGTACGATTTTTGGCTTTAAGCTTTGTCATTAAACTACTCACATAATCCCTTACTGTATGTTCACTTAAATATAGTAACTCCGCCATTTTTTTATTATCATACCCTTCAGCTAGTAAATCAAGAATCATCGTCTCTCGTTCTGTTAGATGAAGACCTGTTGTTTTTTCTATCTGTTCACTCTTCCTTGCAAAAAATAGACCAAGGCGTATGCCTACTTCTTCTAAAATATCCAGTTCCTCTTTAGAACAATCAAATTCCTCGCCTAATTGATCAAATGTTAACCATCCATATAATTGATTATCATGTGCAATTGGGATAAATATAACAGAAGATAGATTAAATAAATGGATATGCTCTTCTTTAATGAAATTTTCAGGATTCTTTAAAAAAATGGGCTGTTTCGTATTAAATAGCATTGCTTGCTTAGGATTGAGATGGCCCTTCATACTTTGTACCTTCGGAAGTTCAGAACCTATTACCCCATAGAATTGATTAGACCACGGAATATAAGCATAGAATACGCATCGTTTATAGTGAAAATACTCTTCACATTTTTTTAAGATAAATGCTAAATCATGAACACCTGAAGATAAAATAAGTAGTTTATTTAGTTGATCAATTAACTCGAACTTCGTCAATTCCTTATTTTTATTATGTTGTTTCCCATTCTTTTTGGGCACCTCAATCCATTTTTCATAGCTGAAATCAAGATAGGTAAAGATAGATAATAAAAACATTAAAAAGGAACTTGTTCGGTTATGTTTTATTTGAAGCATAAGTGTAATAAATGATTTTTCAAAGAGTAAACGAAACAAGTTAAAGCGTTTCATTGTCAAGGTTGATAATTGGGATTGGAGCCAATTGTCTAAATAACTCTTATATACGTCATTGCCATTCTGTAGGTTTGGTGATGTTAAAAATTGCAAAAATGTATCGAGTAGATTTTTGATGACTTTTCTATCAGATTCTGAGATGGCTGTTTCTAAGTTCAAGTAAGAATTGATATTTTCCTCGAGTTGTTGATGATGGGATTTAATAAATATGATAAATTGTTCAAACGTAATTTCTTCGTAATGACCTAACGCTTGTGTCATAAGAATTCAATCTCCTTAAAACAAAAAGTACCCCTATAAATGGTGGATATTCATTTTACAATTATACAGCATTATATAGGATAGTATTTAAAAATGAAAGGAGTAGGATAGAAGTATAGCCAGTGATTGAATCTATATGTTCTATATTTATTAGTAAAATTATTTACTTCTGTTTTTTCCTACTTAGGAAATAATATTAGACGAAAGAAGAGTGAAATTCATGAGACTTGAAAATAAAGTAGCTATTATTACCGGTGGTGGCACAGGTATTGGCAGGGAAACAGCTCTTTTATTTGCAAAGGAAGGGGCAAAAGTTGTCGTTACCGATATTAATCAAGATTCTGGAAATCAGACTGTAAAGGATTTACAGGCTAACGGTAACGAAGCGTTATTTATTCATCATGATGTGAGTAACGAAGATGATTGGAAAAAGGTAGCAAAAGAAACAATTGATCAGTTTGGGAAAGTAGATATTCTTTTTAATAATGCAGGTATTTATAAGATTAAGCCATTAGCAGAAATTGAATTAGACGAATGGAATCGCTTAATGTCAATCAATGTAACAGGTGTATTTTTAGGAATGAAACATATTATGCCATTAATGGCTGAACAAAAGAAAGGTTCAGTCATTAATGCCTCATCAATAGCTGGTTTAATGGGCTCTCCTGGACATGTTCTATACGGTGCAAGTAAAGGTGCTGTTCGTATTATGACTAAGGATGCTGCGATGGAATATGCTCATGTTGGTGTAAGAGTTAACTCGATCCATCCTGGATACATTGATACAGGAATGGCAGATTATGCTTCTGAGGTTACAGGAAGTTCAAAAGATGAATTAGGCAAAAACTTATTCCCTCTCGGACATCTAGGATCTGTTAAAGATGTAGCCAATACTGTGTTATTCCTTGCTTCTGACGAATCTGCTTTTTCAACAGGTGCTGAATTCGTTATAGATGGTGGGGCAACTGCAAAATAATAAATAGGTATCCTTTAAAAGAGGAGAAGAAGCGAAGTATAGTTCAAGATTTTATTGAAATGGAGCGAATAAGATGAAATTAGAGAATAAAGTAGCTATTGTAACTGGTGGAGCAAGTGGAATTGGTGAAGCAACGGTTCGCCTTTTTGCTGAGGAAGGTGCACAAGTTGTCATTGCGGATTTTTCTGATCGAGGACAAGCATTATCTGATAAGTTAAATGCCAATGGCTTCGATACATTATTTGTTAAGACAGATGTAACTAAAGAAGAAGAAATTAAACATATGATTTCTGAAACAGTGAATAAATATGGCAAGCTAGATATTATGTATGCGAATGCGGGAGTTGCAGATGATGCACCTGCACATGAGCTAACATATGAAAAATGGAAACGAACTATTGATATTAACCTATCAGGTGTCTTCCTTTCTGATAAATATGCAATCGAACAATTTCAAAAACAAGGCACTGGTGGGGTCATTGTTAATGCTGGGTCAATCCATAGCTTTGTTGCGTTACCAAATCCGACTGCTTACTCTTCTGCAAAAGGCGGGGTAAAACTATTAACACAAAATTTATGTACAGCATATGCAAAGGATGGAATTCGTGTAAATGCAGTTTGTCCTGGCTATATTGATACACCATTATTAAATAAGGTTGACCCTAAAACAAAGGATTATCTAGCATCTCTACATCCACAAGGTAGACTTGGTAAACCTGAAGAAATTGCAAAGGCGGTTTTATTCTTAGCAAGTGATGATGCAAGCTTTGTTAATGGAACAACATTACTTGTGGATGGTGGATATACTGCACATTAATAAATTGGTTTAACTAAATAAAATGGGAGTAGTCCAATAAGGATTACTCCTTTTTGCGTTTTATATTTATGGAGTGTTTTAACCAATAAAAATGAGTTGAAGAGCAACATATAATAACGCTGAACCTAGTACAAAGGCGACAAACTACAGTTTTAATTTAAAATTAATTTTTTATTGATACCATTTCACTTGTTCTATTGAAAGTTATTGTAGAAATGTAAAGTGGAGGGACATCAATTGAAAAAATTTATTATAATACTACCTTTATTATTGATTATTGGAGGAATGGTGATTGTTTTAAAAAATATGAAAAGTGAAAGCAGCTCAGTAATACCTAAGACAACAGTCTCTTCTGCATATGATGTTGAACGTTTGGCTACCCAAGAAAAAACAAGTAGCGATATGATGAAAACATATAAAAAAGGAAATTATAGCCTTACACATCCGTATATTATCAAGGACCCCTATAATGTAGCACCATTAACAACCTTAGTTATGTTTAAAACAAAAGAAAAAACCAAAATTACAATAACGGTGGAGGGCAAGGATACCGAATCAACTATTACTAAAACTATTTCTGATTTTAAAACAGAACATGAAATACCGATTATTGGTTTATATGCGGATTATAATAATACTGTAAAGATTAAAAGTGAAGCGGAAGATGGGACTGTAAAAACGAAAGAATTGAGGATTGAAACAGAGTCTTTGCCAGAAGATTTTTTACAAAATGAAGTCGTTAAAGCGAATAAAGAAAAAATGGAGGATGGTCTAACTTTTATTGAGTCCAGTTTTGGATATGGATACGCAGTAGATAATAATGGGGACGTAAGATGGTTTAGCTCACTGCCAATACATGCCACATTCAAGCGATTGAAAAACGGAAATGTTTTGTACGTTACAAAAAAGGATAAGCAATATAATGAAATTTTAGAAATGGACATGCTTGGAAAATTGAGCAATGCCTATACCATCCAACCCCAAACTTATACTAACTCAGATGTGATCCACCATGATCTAATTGAGATGCCAAATGGAAATCTACTAGCTACAGTGAATTCTGATGAGAAGTATATTGAAGATATTATTGTGGAAATCGATCGTCAGACAGGAGAAGTTGTCCATACAATTGACTTAAAGGATATTTTACCAGAAAATTTTTATATGGAATATGATGGACCTAGCGGGGAAGATGGTGAGGTAGATTGGTTCCACTTAAATGCCATTGTTTATGATGAATCTGATGACTCTCTTATTATATCTGGTAGGCATCAGGATACCGTAATGAAAATAGATTATTCAACAAGCAAGATAAAATGGATCCTAGCAGATCATGAAGATTGGCCGAATTCCTATAAGAAATTTTTATTAACTGAAAATGGAAAGGATTTTAAATATAATGCCGGCCAACATGCACCAATGATTTTGCCAGATCAGGACAACAATTCTGATACACTGGATATCCTATTATTTGATAATAATAATGTAATTTCTCGTGGCAACAAAACAGAAAGTCAGAAATATAGTCGCGCAGTTCAATATCGGATTAATGAAAAAACTAGAACAGTAAAAGAAGTATGGTCCTATGGAGAAAGCAGAGGGAAAGACTTCTTTTCTAGTATTGTCGGAAATGCAGTTTATCAAAATAGTACGGGGAACCGACTTATTACATCTGGATATATTTTAGGCGAAAATGATTCTGCTGAAAGTAGAGTAGTCGAGGTAACAAATGATTCAAATGCAAACGTAGTCTTTGAATTAAAGATTACTGGTTTCGAACAAGGCTCACATCGGCAAGTTTATCGAGCATGGAGAGGGTCATTATACCCTGATTTGTGGGAATTTAAGCTTGATTACTAAGCAATAATTAGATTGAAATAACATAGTTGGGGCTATCTGAAAATGTTGGGATAGCCCCGCTTAGAATGAAATAAGGTATTATTTTACGAGTAAAACTGGTACAGGAGATTTTTGAACGACGACATGACTTACACTCTCTAAAAACTCTTTAATTCCTCTTAATCCTCTGTTTCCCATAATAATTAGATCGTTCTTATTTGTCTCTACATGATTTAGGATTGCTGTAATTGGTTGACTATCAACAATATATTTATGGATGGGGTTTTTAAGGTCAGCTAAATAGTTAACTGCATTTTCTAGAGTTTCATCAGCAAACTCATTGAACTTATCTTGGGATTCTTGAATCATTATGCCCCCTGGATACGTGGGAATAGGAACTTGGTTGGCAAACAAAAGATCTATTTCGGCATTCGGATTCACTTTTGCGAAATTTTTAACCGTTTCTAAAGCTTTGTTTGATAGATCCGTATTATTATAAGGTATTAATATTTTTGAATATAGCATAATATACACCTAGCCTTTTTAATCATTTTTCTTTCTCAAACATTGCTGTTACTTAGGTAAAGTTGTAACTAATAAAAATAGGTTGAAGTTCGTAAAAGCCCTGCAATTTATGGAGCTTATAAAGAACCGCGGGACCTTTATTGAATGTAAAAGCAGGTAGTAGGCATATTTAGTTATTAGTTTGTATTTCTATATACCCCGTTTTTTTGACAATCAATCATTTTGGCGTAGTCCAATTTTTTTTAAGAACTTTAAAATAAAAGGATAGGCTATGGTTACTTAGAGATTGGGGAATGCTGAGAAGAAGAAGGTTGTTTCTGGGAGGATAGTCATGTCTAGTAGAAATTTTAGTAATTATTTAACTGGGACATCCATTATTATAGGTGCAATACTTATGCTAATTGCTACGCTACTCCATCCACCATTAGTTAATCCTTATGATGGGAAGACTGCATTTCAGGGATTTAGCGATGCCGATTTCTGGATGTGGGACCATATTTTAATGCTTATTGCCACTTCCTTATGGTTAATCGGTTTGGCAGGAAGTGAACATTTTTTTGCAAATCGAAGCAAGTCGGCTAAATTAGGCTCTTGTTTATTTTTTGTTTCCTTAAGCCTGTGGATATTTATCCTAGCTGCTGAGCTAACAGCTTTACCAATTTTAGGAGAAGAGTTTATTAAAGGTAGGAATAGGGTTCTTCTCGAGTTATGGCAGGCCATTTTCTCTCTTGGATTGTTAGCTGGATATTTTGCTGTTATGTGTAGTTGGCTAGGAATTTGTTTATATGGATGGAGTCTTAAACAAACCCATACTGATTTGCCAAGCTTATTTACAAAAGGAGCCTTTTTTTCCGGATTAATAGGTGTGATTGGAATTTTATTAACGTTCTTATCCTTTAATATGGGGTATATTCTTATTCCTTTGACTTCGGCACCGCCCTATTTATGGAGCATTTGGTTTGGTTGGAAAATAATGAAGAATGGTTATTTAAATGAATGAGGAACCCTTTGGGTGGAGTCTCTTTTCTATATATGTTTCTTTTTTATGTTTCGAAATTTGGTTATATCACATATTAGACAAAGTGGAAAAGCCGGAATGATTTCATTGTAGGTATCCAAACATTCTTTTATCTGTGATAAAAAGCGTTCCTTTTCTTCTTTCGAAATGCAATATGGTATATTTAGGATAACCATTTTAGCCTAATAAACATTTAAAAGGAGAGATTATGCAATGGCAAATTTCACTGGATTTATAGGAACATATACAAAAGGAGAAAGCGAAGGAATCTATACTTTTTCATTGGATACTGAGGAAGCTAGAATTCAAGGGGTAAAGCTAGCAGCATCATTAGATAACCCAACATATGTAACAGTTAGTCAGGATAAGCAATATCTTTATTCGGTTGTAAAAGAGGGAGAACAAGGTGGTGCTGCTTCTTTCTCTATTAAGAATAATGGGGAGTTAGAGGAATTAAATAGAGAACTATCACCAGGTGCATCGCCTTGTCACATAAGTGTGGATAGCAAAAATAAGACGGTTGTAACAGCGAACTATCATAGGGGAACAGTTGAAGCCTATTTAACGACTAGTAATGGAAGCCTTGAACCAGTATCATCTATCATCCAGCATGAAGGATCAGGACCGGATAAAGAAAGACAAGAAAAGCCACATGTTCATTATGCTGGATTTACTCCAGATGAAAAATATGTTGCGGTCGTTGATTTAGGAATTGATCAGCTCATTACTTATGAAGTCGTTAATGGCCAATTAAAATTAGCCAATAAACTATCATTAAAACCTGGCTGTGGACCTAGACATTTAACCTTTCACCCAAATGGGGATTATGCATATCTAATGACAGAAATGAGTTCAGAGGTCGTTGCCTTACAATATAATAATATGGATGGAAGTTTCCAAATAATTCAATATATCTCAACGCTTCCAAGTGATTTTACTGAAAATAGTCAAGGTAGTGCGATTCATATTTCTTCAGATGGCCATTTTGTCTACGCTGCCAATCGTGGACATGATAGCATTGCCGTATACGGTGTGAACCAAGAGACAGGTGAATTAACATTTATCGAACATACTTTAACAGAAGGTAATTGGCCAAGAGATTTTGTATTGGATCCAACAGAAAACTATCTCATTGCATCCAATCAAAATTCCAGTAATCTTGTTCTATTTAAAAGAGATTCAGCGACTGGAAAATTAACGCTGCTACAATCAGATATAAAAGTACCTGATCCAGTTTGTGTAAAATTTCTATAAGGCACTTTAAGTGATAGGCATGATGGTTTTTTTAGAGAATTAGATATTGCCTCATTAAAGTTGAGTGTTGGGTAACCAAAGAGAGAGAAAGGTGCCCGCCCGAGCGAGAAAAGCGGTTTCGCGGTAACGAAAGAGGGAAAAAGGTGCCCGCTAGAGAGGAAAAAACCGTTTCGCGGTAACCAAAGAGAGAGAAAGGTGCCCGCTAGAGAGGAAAAAGCGGTTTTGCGGTAACCAAAGAGAGAGAAAGATGCCCGCCCGAGAGGAAAAAACGGTTTCGCGGTAACGAAAGAGGGAAAAAGGTGCCCGCCCGAGAGGAAAAAGCGGTTTCGTGATAACCAAAGAGGGAAAAAGGTGCCCGCCCGAGAGGAAAAAGTGGTTTCGCGGTAACCAAAGAGAGAGAAAGGTGCCCGCCCGAGAGGAAAAAGCGGTTTTGCGGTAACGAAAGAGGGAGAAAGGTGCCCGTTAGAGAGGAAAAAAAGGTTTTGTGGTAACCAAAGAGAGAGAAAGGTGCCCGCCCGAGAGGAAAAAGCGGTTTCGCGGTAACGAAAGAGGGAAAAAGGTGCCCGCTAGAGAGGAAAAAGCAGTTTCGCGGTAACCAAAGAGAGAGAAAGGTGCCCGCCCGAGCGAGAAAAGCGGTTTCGCGGTAACGAAAGAGGGAAAAAGGTGCTCGCAAGAGAGGAAAAACCGGTTTAGCGGTAACGAAAGAGGGAGAAAGGTGCCCACTAGAGAGGAAAAATCGGTTTCGCGGTAACGAAAGAGGAAGAAAGGTGCCCGCCAGAGAGGAAAAATCGGTTTCGCGGTAACGAAAGAGGAAGAAAGGTGCCCGCCAGAGAGGAAAAAAACGTTTCGCGGTAACGAAAGAGGGAGAAAGGTGCCCGCCCGAGAGGAAAAATCGGTTTTGCGGTAACGAAAGAGGAAGAAAGGTGCCCGCTAGAGAAAGAAAAGCCGTTTTGCGGTATCTAAAGAGAGCGAATGAATCCATGAATAGGGGAAAACCCGCCGATTCACGGTAACCAAAGAGAGAACAATACATTGAAAATAAATAAAAGAAAACGACAGAATAAAAATGTAAGCTCTTCATATGTGTCAGGCTATTTTATTCTAATATGCATAAATGATGCCTGGCACTAAGGAGGATAAATGGAAGAATTAGAGTTCATACATGTAAGTAAGGAGTTTAAAAATAAAAATGAGACCATACAGGTATTAAAAGGAATCAATGGAAAGATACAAAAGGGTACGATTACGACGATTATTGGTCCATCTGGTTCTGGAAAAAGTACTATATTGTCATTATGCAACTTATTAAGTACTCCAACCGAAGGGGAAATTTTTATTCGTGGGAAAGAGATTCGCGAATGGGATGTACAAAAGCTTAGATGTTATGTGGGGATTGCCTTTCAATCGGCTCCACTCATTAAAGGAAGTGCCTTAGATAATTTAATACTCCCTGCAAAATTACATGGTCGAACATTGGAGCAACCGAAAAAATATATGGAGTACGTTGGGTTATCAGAGGATTTACTTGATCGTCCTGCGAAGGAGCTATCTGGTGGACAGCGGCAACGGCTATCGCTAGCTAGGACATTAGTAAATGATCCCTCTATTTTATTACTTGACGAAGTCACCTCCGCTTTAGATTCTATTTCTTCCCATGAAGTGGAAGAGCTAATTAAAAAATTAAATCATGAACATGGTACAACCATCCTATGGGTTACACATGATCTTGATCAAGCGAAACGTGTAGGGGACCATACATGGCTAGTATTAGATGGTAAACTGATTGAAGCAGGACCAACGAATGAACTTTTCGAAGCACCAAGGGAACGACAAACCCAACAATTTTTAGAGTTAAAGAGGAATATGAGATGAACCTGCTCACTATTTTACTTAGTTTTGGTTTTGTTATTATTGCACTGTTTCTATCCGCAGCATTTAAACTAGGACTTGGGCGTGACTTACTAATAACGAGTGTCCGTGCAACCATTCAGTTAATGATCATTGGCTATATACTTAAAATGGTATTTGGCTTTAAAAATCCCCTCGTTATGATCGTGATGATTGGATTAATGATTTTAGTAGCAAGTAGTAATGCAGCAAAACGGGGGCGGGGATTACCACATATTTTTTGGAAAGTCTACTTAACAATCTTAATCGTTGAAGCAATTACACAGGGCTTTTTATTACTGCTACATATTGTACCTGCTACTCCGCAATATATTATTTCTATCAGCGGAATGATTATTGGTAATTCGATGGTAATCGCTAGCCTCTTTTTGAATCGTTTAAAAGGAGAGCTGGATATGAGGAAAGATGAAGTGCTTTTGGTACTATCACTTGGTGGGAGTCAAAAGCAATCGATTTATCCAATTCTAAAGCAATCGATAAGGTCTAGCTTAATTCCAACGATTGATAGCCAGAAAACCATTGGTCTTGTTCAGCTTCCTGGGATGATGACAGGTCAAATTATTGCAGGGGCAGATCCTATTCAAGCCGTTCGTCTTCAACTTCTTATTGTATTTTTGATTATGACCGCAGCTACATTAACTTCTATTATCCTTGGCTTTCTAATCTACCCTGGTCTATTTAATCGCGAGCAACAATTGGATATTCAGGGCTGGGAATAAAAAGGGTGCTGTCTACTAAAAGGAATCCTCTTAATAGACAGCACCGTATTTAACAACAGCGGTTTACCTTTCCACTCTCATATCTTTCCTTTAATGCAAACATATAATATTCCTTTTCAGACATGATCGGCTCTTCTGGATGCTTTCTCTTCCGATGTTCTACGTAAATTTGGTAATTAGGTAATCCAAATATTGTTTTGATATTGCAGCCAATCTTGCTGAAAAAGGGATTTAATTTTTTCATTATCTTCACCTTCCAATTGGAATGTTTGGATATTTAGATGGGACAAAAGGACTTTCATGTAATTTAGCCTTTTTCTTCTTAATTAATATATCGTACCAAACTTTAAACGAAGCGATAACCATTAGAAGAACGATTGCTATAAAGATAATTGTTAATATAGCATCTAGTCGATCATTAAACACAATTTGCTTCATGACCTCCATATCGGTAGCCGGAGCGATGACTTTACCTGCATCAATTCCATCCTGATAGATTTTAGCGTGACTGAAAAACCCGATGGATGGAACTTTGGAAAATAGCTTCATACATGCTGCTACCAAGGTTGTGATTGTTAGAAACACATATGGAATAATGGTGACCCAAGCATAGCGGGCTTTGCCCATTTTTATAATAATAGTCGTTGCAATTGCAAGAGCAATAGCCGCTAACATTTGATTGGATATTCCGAATAATGCCCATAAGGAGTTAATTCCCCCGAAAGGATCAATAGCCCCTTGGTAGGTGATATAAGCCCATCCAATGGTAATAATGGCAGAAGCGATAATATTTGCTACTAAATTATTCGTTTTTGCAAATGGTTTATAGAAATTACCTACTAGGTCTTGCAGCATGAACCTGCCTATTCGCGTTCCAGCATCAATGGTTGTAAGGATGAATAAGGCTTCGAACAATATGGCGAAGTGATACCAAAAGGCTTTAGCACCGGCTAAAAAGCTAGTGAAAATTTCAGCCATTCCTACTGCTAATGTTGGTGCACCGCCTGTTCTAGACATGATAGTACTTTCACCAATTTCCTTTGCTGCATTCGTTATTTCACTCGCTGAAACTTGGAAGCCCCAAGTGGAAATGACAGAGGCGGCTTGTGATGCTTCTGTACCTATCACCGCTGCAGGTGAATTCATCGCAAAGTATAAGCCAGGATGTAGAGAACAAGCAGCGATAAGAGCCATAATCGCGACACCTGACTCCATCAGCATACCTCCATAGCCAATAAATCGGGAATGAGATTCTTTTTCGATCATTTTTGGAGTTGTTCCCGACGAAACTAACGCATGGAAACCAGAAACGGAACCACAGGCTATTGTGATGAATAAGAAAGGAAAAAGGTTACCTGCAAATACAGGACCTGACCCATCAATGAAGCGACTAATTTTTGGCATGTGTAATTCTGGCAAGACAATTAAAATTCCAGCTGCTAATAAAAAAATGACACCAATTTTTAAAAAGGAACTTAAATAATCACGTGGTGCGAGCAATAACCAAACAGGTAGAATGGAAGCTACGAAGCCATAAATTCCAATCATGATAGCTAATTGTCCACCTGTAAAAGTAAACATTTCGGCTAATGTAGGATTTTCAGCAACGTATTGACCACCCCATAGGGCTAATAGTAATAAAACAAATCCAAGAATTGATCCCTCGAGCACCTTACCTGGTCGAATATACCTCATGTATACTCCCATGAGTATAGCAATAGGAATAGTGGCAGCAATAGTAAATACACCCCAAGGAGAACCAGCGAGCGCTTTCACTACAACCAGTGCAAGTACTGCTAATAATATGACCATAATCGCAAGAATTCCGATTGAGGCGATGATTCCACCAAAAGGACCGACCTCTTCCTTGGCCATTTGTCCGAGTGATTTCCCATTCCTTCTCATAGAACCCATTAGAATCACTGCATCTTGTACAGCTCCAGCTAGAACTACACCGATAATGATCCAAAGTGCACCTGGTAAATATCCCATTTGTGCAGCTAAAATTGGACCTACGAGTGGACCTGCACCAGCGATGGCAGCAAAGTGGTGTCCGAATAGCACCCATTTATTTGTAGGAACATAATCCTTTCCATCATCATTTACTTCTGCAGGAGTTGCCCTTTTATCATTTAATTTAAAAATTTTATAAGCAATAAATTTACTATAAAAGCGATATGCAACAGCATATGTACAAACAGCGGCAATAATCAGCCAAGCAGCGGAAATAGTTTCTCCATTAGCTAATCCAAGTAAGGCGAAAGCAACTGCACCGATAATTGAAATAACGGTCCAGATTAGAATTGAAAGAACTTTATTTTTCATGATTATACTCCTTCCCTATTAAATAAAAAATAGACTAATTTAAAACATCTACCCTCCTTGTTCGATAGTTTAAAATATTCGGAATTCATTAAAATATAACAAATACATCCATTTTAATCAATAAGTCACAGTTGATAATTTATTGAATAAATAACTATTTTTCGACAAAATGTCAAAAAAAAAATCCTCTATCAAGGAGTCAATCTATTCTCTTCGATGGAGGATGAACTATTCTATTCCTTGATTACTTTAATTGGCCTCATCATATCATGATCTTCATGTTCCAATATATGACAATGCCAAACATAATCACCGATATGATTTTCAAATCTCATAATAATACTTGTAACCGTACCAGGTTCTACCTTTATAGTATCCTTCCAACCTCTTTCATAAAGTTCAGGCTCTCTAGCAGGACCGGTATATTGAATGAATCCATCCTGATTAAAACGGTCGATGTCAAAAGGTCTCCGATTTATTAATTTAAATTGAACCAAATGGACATGAATCGGATGTGGAAAAGGTGTTAAATTAATGAACTTCCAAATTTCAACACTGTTAAGAACGGGTTTCTCCGTAACAGGATCATCCCACATACGATGATCTAGTAGAAGCATTGGCCTGTTAAAATGATCAGTTGAAGCACTTAAAGTTAATAATCTATTTCTTTGAACTGAACTAATATCAAATGAATGATCTGAACATAGAAAATTTGGAATATCACTTGTATCTTTCTCTGAAAGGGGGAGATTTACTTTAAATTGCATAATTATACTTAAATCCCCGTCATCATTGGTGTTTCGTAGTATGAATGTTTCACCTTTTAAATTGGTAAAGTCAATGATAATATCTGAGCGTTCAGCAGGCTCCAATGGAAGTGAGTTAAGTTCAACAGGTTTGGACAGAAGTCCTCCATCAGTACTAATTTGATAAAACGGGTGATCATTGTCGAACCTTAATGTATAGGCATTGGTATTGGAGGCGTTTAATAGTCTAAAACGGTATTTTCGTGGTTCTACTCGTAGATATGGCCAAATTTTACCGTTTACTACAATGGTATTGCCATTAAATGCTGGTACTACTGAAGGGTTAATTGATACAGGAGGATTCGTATTTTCAGGGTAAAATAAAGCTCCATCTGCTTGGAAAGATTTATCTTGGATCATTAGCGGAATATCATATTTTCCTTTCGGCAACTGTAAATTATCTTCCCTAGGATCATGGATTAAGAAAAAACCCGCTAATCCTGCATAAACGTTTAGTCTGGTAATTCCAATTGCATGGTCATGATACCATAATGTTGCAGATCTTTGATTATTTGTATATTGATAGATTTTCTGTTTAAAGGTGCTACCCCGTTGTGAAAAATTTGTAGTAAACCATGCCTCCGGATGCCCATCACTTTCTGAAGCGACATTTGCTCCATGAACATGAACAACAGTTCTTACATCTGGTGAATCCGCTGCCCCATGGAGTGATCGATCGATGGGTAAAAAGTGTTTTTCTGGTAGATGGTTCATCCATTTTACTTTTATGGTTTGATTACGCTGAACCTTAATTGTTGGACCCGGATAAGTTCCGTTATAACCCCATATGGTTGTAGGTGGAAAAAGTTTATGGAATTGATGCTTGGCCTCCTTCATTTCAATTTCATAATAATGAGGTTTATCGTTTGCCTTCATTTTTGGTTTTAATACCCGTGGAATGGGTAATTCATCGATAAATTTAGGAATGGTTTCTGGTTTTGAAGGATCAACTTCCTGTCCTTTCGTTTCAAATTTATCCATTAAAAACTCCTCCTTACCTCTGCTTATTAAGCAATTTTTAAAATAGTTTATGTAGGTAATTTGTTTATGAAAGGGGCAATAGCGGAGAAATTAGGTTTTTAACTTATTTTTTGCGAAGAATCTATTTATATAGTTAACTGCGATTTTGTCAATTTTTAATAGATATTGTGATTTTCATCACCAATAATTTAAATCATATTTCTTATACTATAAATGAAAAAGTCAATTAAAAAGAGAGGATGAATAATATGGATAGTGAAAAGACTGATCGTTTACGCGTACTTCTTCAAGAGGCATTAGCTCCATTAGTGGAAAAAATAGAACATTTAGAGAAGGAAATTAGAAATTTGAAAGAAGAACAGAAGTAAATGAAGCACTGTAAATATACAGGATTCAAGTTGGAGTATATGAGATGTGCTTAAATGGGACCCGGCTTGTATGTCACTTGCACTCCTACTGGTAAAGTTGACTGTTTGTATATCTGTGGGGCATGAAGGAGATTTAAGTTTAGGGCAGACAATTTTAAACTTTGATAACCAACATGTAAACTATAAAGATTTAAAGCAAAAGGCTAACTTCAAAAAGAGGGAGTTAGTCTTTTGAATGTGAAAATGTTGGTTTAGGCAACCTTCCTTATATTGTAAAATTAAACGAAAGGGAGGTGAGATAACATTATGATAGCTTATAAAAGATTTGCTCTAATTTCATTTTTAATAAAGTTTTTTAGTTTATTTATAAGTAGTAGTTTAAAGGACAACATCTTTGTATCTTTATTAACTTTCCTAATCATAATGGTTGTATTATATTCAATAATGATTATTATCCCTTTTTACTTTAGACGAAAGATAAATATATTTAATCAATATTATACTTGGATAGAAAAAGGAGGAAGATTTGGAAGCAAAAGATGAATTGCTAGAAGTTTTTCAGTGGAACATTCAATTAGGATGTTCTTATTTTTGTTTCATTTTAATCTTAAACACATATTCTTTGAGAGATAACACTACAGAATATAGATTTACGTATATAGAAGGTAGAACGTGTAGATAGCCATTCTTGAAAAGATGTTGAAAACACCCCTTTTCGCATCACGTATGAATAGAGGGGTTAGTTTATAAAATGAATCATTCGGAACCTATATACTGAATTAATAGATTTCTAACTTGGGACTAATATAGAAACTAGTAGGATAAAAGTTTACCTATTAAAAGAATATCTCGTACAATTTTCTTACTTTTAGAAAATTCTGTTATTTTAGATGGTTTTCATATATAATAAGGGTAAGGAATGTTAGTAAATCTATCAATGGAAGGGGAAGTATCATGGAAAGAAAGTTAATTCCTTATAAGGTGATAGAAGTTGTAGATTCAGTTGAGGAGAACATTCCAGAGGGCATTAAATTAATTCATGCAGAAGAATTGTGGGAAGATGCGGACTATGGTGAAGGCGTAGTTATCGCAGTCATAGATACAGGTATCGACCGCAATCACCCAGATTTAAAGGATCGAATTATTGATGGGAAGGATTTTACTGGTTCCGGTGATTATCAAGATGATAATGGTCATGGGACACATGTTAGTGGAACCATATTAGCTACTATGAATCAGTTTGGTGTTGTAGGAGTTGCGCCACGTGCAAGTGTATTAGCACTAAAAGCATTAAAGGGTGACGGTACAGGAGACGTTCAGTGGATTAATCAGGCGATTGATTATGCAATCAATTGGAAAGGACCAGATGGTGAAAAGGTCTCTGTCATTTCAATGTCACTCGGTGGACCTGAAGAAGAAGAAGAACACCAGTTAATTAAAAAAGCTGTTCAACAAAATATTTTAGTGGTATGTGCTGCCGGAAATAGTGGTGACGATCGTGATAATACAGATGAATTAGATTATCCAGGTGCCTATCCTGAGGTTGTACAAGTTGGTGCAGTTGATTTAGAGAAGAATTTGGCTGATTTTTCAAATACGAATGATGAAATAGATTTAGTTGCACCAGGAGTTGAGATTTTCTCGACTTATCCAGGTGGAAAATTTGCGAAGCTAAGTGGTACCTCAATGGCAACGCCACATGTCAGTGGAGCAGCGGCATTGATTAAAAACATTGCAGAAAAAGAGTTTGAACGAAAGCTTACAGAAGCGGAGCTTTATGCACAGCTATGTAAAAGCACGGAGGATCTAGGAATTAGTAAAAAGGCACAGGGAAACGGAGTTCTTAATCTAACAAGCCTTCATAAAACAGCAGAAAAGGAAATAATGATAACGATAGAATCAAAGAGCCTCGGGCTTTCTGCTCAAACGGTCTCTATTTCTTATAAGTAGAAAAGGAAAATGGGAAACTATAATAGTTTCCCATTTTTACTTTTATCCAGCACTAAAAAACAAATCGGACTTTTAAAAGGCTATTTTTATTTAGTTTGTGGCTGTTATATATGCGCTACTGCAGGCTTTTACATCTAATAATGGGTCCCGCAAGTTCTAAAGGAAGCGGCTCTTTTTTTAGTGGAAAAAGAAATTTAACGGAATTCAACCAATTAATTTCAGTTAAACTCTTTAGCGAAATGCCAACAATGATTGAGAAAAGAGCCTTAAAAAATAAAGGAATAACTAAACAATAAAACGAATGTTTGAAATATAAATAGGAAATTTGATAAAGAAGGAGGGCTAACTGTGTCTAGTAATTTAATAGCAGGGAAAGATGTTCAGCAATGGAAGGATGATTATCCCTTACTCGAGAAAATTTCTCGTCTGGAAGAGGTATTTTGGAGAAATATTGATTATGGTACAAAGAAAGAAATGGAATATTTATCAAGCAAAGATATTACTGATGCTTTAGAACGATTGGAGAGGTTTGCTCCTTTTATTGAAACGATGTTTCCTGAAACTTTACATACAAAGGGAATTATTGAGTCTCCATTAAAAAAAATTAATAAAATGAAGAATCAGCTAAAACATGTCTATAAAATCGATATTAGTGGTGAGTTACTTTTAAAATGTGATAGCCATCTACCTATTTCTGGATCAATTAAAGCAAGAGGGGGTATTTATGAGGTATTAAAACATGCTGAGGATCTTGCTCTTGAGAATGGATTACTTACCAATACGGAATCATATACCATTTTTTCATCGGCTAGGTTCAAGGAGCTTTTTTCAAAATACAAGATTGCTGTGGGCTCCACTGGGAATCTTGGTTTAAGTATTGGGATTATGGGTGCATCATTGGGCTTTCAAGTGACTGTTCATATGTCTTCAGATGCAATGACATGGAAAAAGAATCTGTTACGTCGTAAAGGTGTGACCGTAATTGAATATCAAACTGATTATAGTCATGCAGTTGAAGCGGGAAGAAGGCAAGCTGAAACCGATCCGACATGTTATTTTATTGATGATGAAAACTCGAAAGATCTTTTTTTAGGCTATGCAACAGCAGCATCCCGTTTAAAGGAACAATTCAAAAAAAGAAATATTATTGTAGATGAAGATCACCCATTATTTGTTTATTTACCATGTGGTGTGGGGGGGGGCCCTGGAGGAATTACATATGGTTTAAAAACCGAGTTTGGAGAAAATGTTCATTGTTTTTTTGCGGAACCGACTCATTCACCATGTTTTCTCATTGGTCAAATGACAGGTCTTCATGATAGGGTCTCTGTGTTTGACTTTGGTCTAGATAATCGAACAGCAGCTGACGGACTAGCAGTCGGTAGACCATCAAGTTTTGTTGGGCAGGCAATTGGTCACCTTCTTAGTGGTTGCTATACCATCGATGATCAAAGACTTTTCTCCTTTTTAAGGAAGTTAGTTGATACTGAAAATCTTTTTCTTGAGCCTTCTGCCCTAGCAGGATTTTATGGGCCAATTCAATTATTTAGAACGATAGAAGGAAAGAAATATTTAGACTGCCATCAATTAAATGATAAAGTATCAAATGCACTTCATCTTGTATGGGCAACAGGTGGCAGTATGGTGCCTAAAGAGATGGTTTCTGAATATTATGAAGAGAAAATAGAGGAGTAAGATCCTACGAATCTTCAATATTTTCCATTTTTGTAGTATATTATTATAAAAATAAGTTTGAATGGGGCGATGGTTTTGACGGATGTAATTGGAGTCATTATGGTGTTTTCTATTCCAATCATTGCTATTATAACAAGCCATATTCGTAGTAATACGAAAATTAAGGGCAAGCTGATTCAAGATCAATTGGAATTGGAGAAATTGAAGCATCAAAATTTCTTACTTGAAACAGAGAAAATGCGACTGGAATTGGAAAAAATGAACCGGATAGATACAAAAGATACGCCGAACATCCCTTAAAAGAGGGTTCAGTCCCCTCTCATACGTGCGCTTAAATCTTACAGGTCCGTATGATATGGGGATTACAAAGATTAATATAGAGAAATAATATGTTTTGTAATTTTAAATCGCAGCCTCTGTTTTTTTCTTTTTACTTTTTCGATTTTTAAAGATTGCGATGACCAATAGCAGGCTAGGAATGATTACTTGCATTGGTAGATGTAAATAGAGAGGTACGATAACTAAGCCTTCCTTTATATGTTCAGAAAAATTACTGGCAATGGTCATAGATAAAAAAAGAATCACTAATCCAAGTGGGTAAACTAGTTTTTTATGCTTGCTAATTTTGAATAGATCAGCTGTTCCAATTACACCTGCATAGAAAAAAATACTTATTTTGAAAAACCCCCCAATAATGACAGCGAGTAAAAAGAAAACATCCAGTCGTTCTAAAAAATCGGCTACTTGAATACGTTGGATGGTTGTGAGTAAAGGGAAGGGAGCACGTGAAACAAGATCCACCCCAAGGACGGATATGTTTACTCCCATTGAAATTGCTAAATTAACACCACTTAATGCCATAGCAGATATGCCAATCCACTTTGCTTTTACGGGATTATTAAGATAGTTAAGAATCATTGTAAAGGCAATCATCTCTCCATAAGGTACATACAATGTTTGTGTAAATGTAACCTGGAATATTTTCATAGCTCCTTCATCTAATATAGGTTTCAGTCTATTTAAATCGATTAATCCAGAGGCAACGACAAGAACAAATCCGGAAATAGCTAATAGATATAGAAAAAAGAAGAATATTTCACCTGTTCTCGTTAAGACCTCAATTCCTTTATGAATGGCATAAATGACAGTTAAAATCATGATTGCGTTTATAATAAATTCTGGTGTATTAGGGTAGGCAAATGTAATTAACAGTTCCCCGAAATCTCTTAAAACCCTCGCAGACAGATAAAAAAAATAAAGGATATAGACAAATGCAAGAATCTTACCTAAAAAAGATCCAACTATTTTTTGAACATAAGAGGTAAAGGGAATATTTGGATAATAAAGGTAAAGGCGGTTATATAATAAAAATAAAAATATTCCTAAGATCATTCCAGTAAGAATGGTGATCCAGGCATCCTGTTTTGCTCCTGATCCTAAAGAGATAACTAGGGCACTACCATGTTCAAATAGGACCATAATAACAAATAATTGGTAAGCATTGATTTTTACATTTTCCACCGAACCACCCTCTGTAATTCTAGTTATTTACTTCAGTAATATAAGGATTATTTCTTAACCCTGTACGACGGATAAATGCATCAACGTCTACGTCTACTTTTAGTTCAGGAAAACCTACGTCATTCCAATCATTTTTTAGCTGTTTCCAAACTTTAGGAGAAGTACGGTGGATAACATCTCCAAAACCAAAAACATCAGTCTTTTCCTTCTGAATCATTTTTATGGTAGCCATAATTTCCTTTTTTATTTCCTTTTCTGCTAATTTTTCCAGCTGAAATATTATATTAGGATTAGTGAGATCAATTTGTATATCTGCTTCTCTTATATCGCCTTCAGCTTCAATATGAACCTTTATTACCGGCTTATTTTTTTCTAGTTTTGCCTTAATTATTGATTTGCCGCGAATCACAAAAAAGGCAAGAGGTTTTTTGTTATTTTTCCAATAAATATTTACTGGAGTTTGTTGAACTTTGTTTTGTACCCAAAGTACACCACGTGCATTTTTTCCATGCAACCATCTTGTTAGTTTGCCTTCTTTAAAAATTGCCATTCCTCCTGCTTGTAAACGTGCTGCTGCCTCAGTTGTTTGGAGATTAGCTTGTCCTTTTCCTTCTTCTGAATTTCCAACAATTTTAAATCCGCTAATTATCGGTTCCTTTCCGGGACTGACCATATCTCTTATTACATCATCTACACTAACATCCATATTTTCCCCGAGAGCTTTTTCAGTGAATTTGAGTGTTTTAGTTATTTTATTGGCAGGAAGCTTATCAATTGGTGTAAGCATTTTTAGCAGATCTTCTGCTGTTGAATTTTCAGCAATGACGATGGAGGAGGTTGTACGAAATTGAGGGTCTCTTTCCATCACATCAAATAGTTGCATTAATCCTTCTCTAGCTAGATCTTCACCAATGACAACGAGGTTTGCATGGGCATAATATATTTGGCGAGAGACATTTTTTGAGCCCAATCTTGCTGCATCTAGCATATTTCTTCCTGAAACAGTATAAACCGTGATTGGTATCCCACTTGTTTGTGCACCGCCTTGCTGATTTCCAGCAACATTTCCGGGATTAATAATTTGAAAGGTGTTACGAAACTTTCCATTTTCTAATTTATCTACTCCAACTGCATTAACAATGGCTAGATCAGTTAATTCACGTTTATCCCAGCATCCTGCAAGAAAAGTGAGACATCCTAATATTAATAATAAGTGCCACCATTTCTTCTTCATTCTTGATTCTCCTTTTTAGGCTGACTTGCTGTCTGTTTTGGAGGATGTGGTTCCTGATTTTTACCTGAACGTATTATATTTTTTTGGCTAATTAATCTTGGTCTTTGTTTTAATGTCCAGATTGGCAGTCGGATCACTGTATCACCTGCATTAGATGGGGTGAATGGCGCCAATGGGAACATATATGGAACACCGAAAGATCGTAAATCACATAGGTGAATGAACATCACTAATATGGCCATAATTAATCCATAAAATCCAAAAGTAGCAGCAATGATCATGAACAAAAAGCGAATTAGACGAGCGGATATAGCCATTGAAAAGGATGGGGTTGAAAAATTTGCAATGGCTGTTATTGAAACGATAATTACCATTGCAGGTGAGACAATCCCTGCTTGAACAGCCGCTTGACCAATGACAAGTGCCCCAACTATGGAAACCGTTTGACCAATGGCTTTAGGAAGTCTAATTCCTGCTTCACGTAAAATTTCAAAAATTACTTCCATGATGACAGCCTCAACAAATGATGGAAACGGTACAGCCTCTCTTTGTGCTGCAATCGTTATTAGGAGCAAGGTAGGTATCATTTCTTGGTGAAAGGTAGTAGCTGCGATATAGATAGATGGAGCAATAATTGAAATGATAAAAGCTAACACTCTTAATAACCGAATCCCTGTTGCAATATCGAAGCGAAAATAATAATCATCTGCAGCTTGGAAAAATTCCACAAATAATGCAGGTGCAGTTAGAACAAATGGAGTTCCATCCACGAAAATTGCAACCTTTCCTTCTAAAAGATTAGCAGTAACTACATCAGGCCTTTCTGTAATATAGAGTGTTGGAAATGTTGTGAAGGTCTCATCTTCAATTAATTGTTCAATATATCCAGTGTCTAATATGCTATCAATATCTATACGCTTTAACCGTTTTCTCACTTCCTTGATAACCTTATCATTAGCAATTCCGTTGATATACATGATTGCAACATCTGTTTGAGTTACTTTCCCAATTTGCATCGTTTCCAGCCATAAGTTGGGGTTTTTTATTCTGCTCCGAATTAGGGATGTATTGGTCCGTATCCTTTCAATGAAACCAATTCTAGAACCACGAATGGTTAATTCTGTACTAGGTTCTGTTAATGCTCTTTTTTCTCCACCTACTGTACTAATTGAAAGAGCCTCATTGGCATTATCCATAAGAATGATTGTTTCCCCTGATAAAAGGGAGTGAAAAAGTTGATCCCAATCATAAATCGATTTAACTCCACTTATAGATATCAATTTTTCTTTTATTATGTGCAATGAGTGCTGTTCAGAAATCGTTTCATCCATGCCTTCCTTAGTTAGAAGCTCTCCTATGATGTTATTATCAATTAATTTGTCATCTGCCAATCCATCAGTATAGATAATTGCAATCCTGCTAGTTAGACCAATTTCCATCTTACGGATGATAATATCTGAACTATTTCCTAGCGTTTCTATTATTTTCTTTACATTTTCATCAAGATTATTCCCAAAGTATTCTTCGGGTATGAATGCTGCCTGCCCTGAACGGTCTCCACCGGTTTTGACACTTTTCTTCTTTTTAAGTATTTTCTTAAGAAATGACATATTAATTCCTCGTTTTCACTAACTTTTTGTACATATACCAAATTCTTCTCAAGCTTTGGTTGGATTATGCGTAAATGTGATTTTTTAAGAAATTTTGGATATGCTAAAGTGAAAATTATCTCAATGTTTTAGGAGGAGATAAATTGAAATTATTTGGAATAAGTATAGGATTAATCAGTTTTTTAATTGCTCTTTCAATTGGAATTGATATGATTATGGGGTTTGAATTAAAAAATGCAATATTCAACGCATTCAATCCTTTTAGAGTAATGGATACAAGTGAGTTTGTCGTATTCTTTTTTTTTATATTAGTATTTCTGATTCAATCCATTACTACCTATGTTTTAAAAAAGAAGAAAAGGAATCCATCGTAAAATAATTAAGTCAAAGAAAAATATAAATAAAACTGTTATGATAAGTGAATAGAAAGATTTAGGTGAGGGTGTGAATCGAAGAATCCCCCTTGGTTTATATATATTTAAGCTTATAAGTACTAGAAAGGGTTCTCGCATGAATAAGGAAGCGGAGTTTTTTAATTTCAGTCAGATAAAAAAGAGAGTTATTTTAAATCAGCAACAACAGAAGGCTATTTTACATACTGATGGTCCCCTTCTTTTGTTAGCGTCGCCGGGTTCAGGAAAGACAACAACGATCATTATAAAAATTGGTTATTTAATAAAAGAAAAAGGTGTTAATCCAAAAAGAATTAAGGCTGTAACCTTTAGTAAAGCTTCAGCAATGGATATGAAGGAACGATTCAATTCATTTTTCCCCATGATACCGCAAGTAGATTTTTCAACTATCCATAGTCTTGCATTTGAAGTGATACGAGAGTACTTTAGGAAAACTAATACAAGCTTTCAACTTATTGAAGGCATTCAACCACTGGAAAGAAACCAACTCACATTAAATAAGAAAATCATCTTAAAGGAAATTTATAACAATTTGGTTGGTGAAAATATAACAGATGACCAGTTAGAGGAATTGATGTCCTATACTAGTTTGCTGAAAAATAAACTAATTCCGGAGGAACTTTGGTCTACCGTTAAATGTCAAATACCAATGGCTGAAAAAATAGTTCAAGAATATGAGTTATTCAAACGAACGAGAGGGACGGTTCGATTAGTCGATTATGATGATATGCTTACGATTGCAAATCAAGTGTTTGAAGAGGATTCTGAATTTCTTCGAACCTATCAGCAACGGTATGATTATGTTTTAACGGATGAAAGCCAGGACACTTCACTGGTTCAGCATGCAATCATTGAAAAGCTGGTTTGCAATCATCGCAATCTTTGTGTTGTTGCAGATGATGATCAATCGATTTATACTTGGCGCGCAGCAGATCCAAAATATTTGCTTGATTTTAAGCAGGTATATCCTGAGGCAGTCATCCTTATGATGGAGCAAAATTATCGTTCATCAAAAGATATCGTAGATGTTGCTAACCAATTCATTCAGCAAAATAAACACCGATATAACAAACAGATGTTTACTGATAATCCTTCCTATCAACCCATACAATTAAAAAGATTGGCAGATTATCAAAATCAATCTAAATATTTAATAAGGGAAATTTCTCAGCTTGATAATTATCGAGAAGTCGCAATTTTATATCGGAATCACTCTTCATCTATCAGTTTAATGAATGATTTTGACCGGGCAGGTATCCCTTTTTATATTAAAGACTCAAATTCTCACTTTTTTTCTCATTGGGTAGTACAGGATATATTAAATTTTATGAGAATCTCTTATAATGATTCACGTACAGACATTTTGGAGAAGATTCATACAAAATTTAATGGCTATATTACAAAGCAACAAATGAAAGATCTTAAAAAAATAAATAATAAACAATCCTGTTTTGATAATCTTTTGCAGTATATCAATCTGAAGGACTATCAGATTAAACAACTACAAAAATGCAAAAGCTTGTTCCAAGAGATGAATGGCATGGCACCACTACAGGTGATTCGTCTAATTCGCGAATCACTAGGATATGAGAAAGCTCTTGAAAAATTAAGTGAAAGATATGGATTCAACCTAGATCATCTATTGGATATTTTAAATACTCTCGAGGAGATTGCGACCACATTAGATACGATGGAGGAATTTGCTGGTCGTTTGCAATATTTAGAGAAGAAAATGAAAGAGTCTAAGTTTGGAAAACATAAAAATGTGGTAACCTTCTCAACATTACATAGTTCAAAAGGATTAGAGTTTACGAGAGTATATATGATCGATTTGGTTGAAGGAATCATCCCTTCAAAAGAGGAAACGAGGTCAAAAGAGCAAGGAAAAGAGGAATTAATTGAAGAGGCTGTTCGTCTATTTTATGTTGGGATGACTCGTGCAAAGCTTCATCTAGAATTGCTCTCTTATGAAATAAAGAATGGAAAACTTGTAAATGAGTCACGCTTCGTGGGAGGTGTTCGTTCTATTATGAGCCCAAAAAAGGAGAAGAAGATGAAGCACGGCTTAAATGGTAAGATGGACACATCTTCAACAGCAATAAAAGAAGAAGAGCAACTCTATGTTGGGATGGAAATAAAGCACCCTGTTTTCGGGCAGGGTGAAATCATTTTACTGGACCGTGAACAATTTGAAATACGTTTTGAAGCCGGTGTTAAAAAACTGTCACTTAAAACATGTCTAGAGATGGGGTTGTTGGAGGCAGTATAATCATTTTAAATTACAGGAGAACTTTTCAATGAATCAAACGTTTACGATAAAAGAAAAAACAAAACAAATTTTCATTCTCTTAATACCTATATTAATTACACAATTAGGTATGTTTTCAATGGTTTTTTTTAATACTATTTTATCTGGTAAGTATAACTCCTCCGATTTAGCTGGAGTGGCGATCGGTTCTTCCATTTGGAATCCTGTTTTTACAGGCTTAAGTGGGATATTGCTCGCTGTATCACCTATTGTAGCCCAACGTTTTGGTGAAAGAAAAAGCAAAGAAGTCTCTTCGATTGTAGTTAATGGGATCTATCTATCACTAATGATTGCTATAGTTGTTATCATTCTTGGATTTTTTCTGTTAAATCCGTTATTAGACTCAATGAATTTAGAAACAAGGGTTCAACATACAGCACATGCTTATCTCGTAGGTTTAAGCTTTGGAATTATTCCTCTTTTTATTTTTAATGTACTCAGATCGTTTATTTATGCGTTAGGGAAAACTCGTATTGTTATGGTCATTATGATCTCTTCATTACCTATTAATTTCTTTTTAAACTATGTTTTGATATATGGGAATATGGGATTTCCTGAACTGGGTGGTGCAGGCGCAGGCTATGCCACGTCCATTACCTATTGGATGATTGCAGGAGTAACAGCCTTTATTATTAAAAAGCAAGATCCTTTTTCAACTTATCAAATCTTTTCAAACTTAAAAGATTTTTCATGGGGGAATTGTAAAGAAATCTTGAAAATTGGGGTACCGATGGGGCTTTCGACCTTCTTTGAAACAAGTATGTTTGCAGTAGTAACTATTTTAATTAGTAAGTTTAGCATTACAACCATTGCCGCCTATCAATCGGCATTGAATATTGTTTCATTTCTTTATATGGTACCTGTTAGCATATCCCTTGCTTTAACGGTGCTCGTAGGATATGAGGTAGGGGCTAAAAGGTACCGGGACGCTCGAATATATAGCTGGCTGGGCATTTGTCTAGCGATTATTATCGCTTTATTTACTGGACTTTTGGTTGTGTTATTCCGTTATCAAGTGGCAGGATTCTATTCAAATGAAGCAGCGGTTATTCAATTAACTGGTCACTTTTTAATATATGCGCTATTTTTCCAGCTATCGGATGCGATTCAAGTGACAGCACAGGCTGCATTAAGAGGCTATAAAGATGTAAATTTAGCATTTATCATGACATTGATTGCTTATTGGATGATTTGCTTGCCTGTAGGTTATCTTTTAGCCCATTTTACCAATCTTGGTGCTCCAGGATATTGGATTGGTCTAACATCAGGCTTGTTGGCTGCTGGAGTAGGACTGTCATTAAGGCTTCTATATATCCAAAAAAGGAAATTTGTTATTTTAAGTGCATAAAAAATTGGAGCTATCTCTTTTAATATTTTATGAGGTAGCTCCTTTACTAATTTTTATATGGTTAATAAATAATTTGTATACAAACTATATTTACACGAATAATAATTATATGTATAATAATAATTGTGCTTGAAAGGAGAGCCTCTCTATGGAGATGTCAAAGGATAAATTAATCGGATTTGCTTCAGTTCGAACAAGTAGAAAGATTAGTCGACTATTAAATCATTATTTAAAGCCATATCAAATTACATCTGAACAATGGAGTGTACTTAGAACACTAAAAGAGTCGGATCATATATCTCAAAAGGAATTATCAGAGAAAGCCGATAAAGATCAGGCTACACTGACTAAAATTCTTGATTTGCTTGAAAAAAATGATTTTGTCAAAAGAGTAGCTAATCCTAAAGATAGACGATCCTTTCTCATTACTATTACAGAGAAAGGGACTGGGTTAGCTGAAGAATTATATCCATATATTGAGGGCATTTTTAGTAAGGTTATCGATGGAATTAATAAGGAATCGTTGGAGACATATTTAAATGTATTACATTCAATTGAGAGTAATACTGATTCACTTCTAAATGATATCAATAACTAGAAAGAAGGATTATTAAATGAACGAATCACCTAAGTTGTGGACACCACAGTTTATGGCCATTGTCTTAATGGCTTTTTTATTTTTTCTTTGTTTACAATTATTAACCGCTGGCTTTCCAGCCTTTATAACAGATGTGAAAAATAACCCAACTCAAGGCGGACTCATGACTACTATTTTTATGCTTGCTGCTATTGTGACCCGCCCGTTCGTAGGTTACTTGATTCATCGTGTAAATGTGAAGAAGATGAGCGTATTTACATTATTATTTGTTGCAGTAACATTGTCTCTTAGTTACGGACAGGAATCTGTTCCGTATTTGCTTCTTTTGAGAATTTTTCACGGTATTGGTTTTGGCATAATGACAACAATATTAGCTACATTGGCAACGAATATTATACCTAAGAAAAGGCTAGGTGAAGGGATTGGCTATTACGGACTTGCTACGAGTATCGGAACAAGTATGGCACCAATGATTGCCTTAGCTTTACTTGCATATATGCCTTTTAATACTTTATTAATCATTGCAGTGGTATTAGCTGTTATCACTTTTTTATGTAGCTTTATGATTAAAACACAAGAGGCACCTGTTTCAAGTAAGACAATCGAAAAGAAACTTTCTTTTAAAGAATCTATTTTCGATAAAAAGGCATTTATACCAAGTCTACTATGTGTTTTTTTCTCCATCACTTTAGGAGGGGTAGTTAGTTTTCTTCGAGAGCTTGGAAAAGAGGCTCATTTAGGTGGTACTGTTTCTTTATTTTTTCTTATTGTAGCCATTATTATGCTTGTTGCACGTCCTATTTCTGGAAAGCTTTATGATACTTATGGACATAAAGTAATTATATATCCAGCGATTATTTGTGGGGTCATTGGGTTATTTTTATTATCGATAACTAATGGTTCAGTAACACTACTTACCGCAGGCTTTTTCTATGGAATTGCATATGGAACTGTCACACCTACACTCCAAGCAATAGCTGTCAGCCTAGTAACGAAAGAAAAACAAGGAACGGCTAATGCAATGTATTTTTCAGCAATGGACTTAGGAATGGCCATTGGTTCTACTGGTCTTGGTATTCTTGCTGCTAATAAAGGCTTCCATTTTATCTATGGATTTTCAATTATTTGTCTTGTATTATTAATCCTCATTTACGCCTTACTATTTACGAAGAAAAAAGAAACCGAAGCACCAGTGTCTGACACGTATTATTCATTAAAGTAAATTTTTTATTTAAATAAAAGATATGAGAAAAAGCTATCACATGTATGCGATAGCTTTTTCTCTATTTTATAGTTGTTGTTCAAAATTCACGCGTTTATTTAAGTAATACATAATTGGAGCACCAATTGCCATTACAACAAACTCTCCAATTGCAGTCGTTACCCATGTAATCGTGAATGGCAAGTCAAAAGCCAGATGAAGTTCAATAGCGATGAGGAACATAGTAATTGTAAAGACGATCGTATTTACTATCATGCGTCCCCATATATTTTTAATAAATTTTGAAATGATGATCGTGATAAGTAAGGCAATGATAGATTGTCCAACCCCAAAAACAAGGTCATAAGCCCTCATAGGGGAAAAAAATAAATTGGTAAGAAAAACACCTAAGACAATGCCAATCATATACTTTTTGTTAAACACGACCAAATGATTAAATATTTCGGATACTCGGAATTGTATATTCGTAAACCCAAAGGGTTGAATGATAAACGATACGGCAATGTATAATGCAGCTACAATCCCATTTCCGACAAGAGTTTTGACTTTCATATTCAGTTCTCTCCTTAGTTTTTTATCGTGGGATGGTTTCGAACCACGTTTGAGTAAACACTCAAGATATAATAATATAATATATATAGAAAATTCGTCAATTATAACTAATGGCTGTTTTGGGAGAATGTGCTATTAAAATTAAAATAAGAGGGTAAGTTGAATGACCCCATTTACTGAGAGAGTCGTAACAATTATTCGAAATATACCGGAAGGAAAGGTAATGACTTATGGACAAATTGCTACAATTGCAGGTAGTCCAAGAGCTGCAAGGCAGGTTGTAAGAATTTTGCATTCTATGAGTAAGAAATATCAACTGCCATGGCATCGAGTGGTCAATTCCAAGGGAATGATCGGTTTTAAAGATGATGAGTATTATCATGTTCAAAAGTTCTCCCTTCAAAGTGAAGGGGTTGAATTTAATTCGAATGGAATCATCAATCTTAAAATATTTCAATATCAACCTGATAGTCTGTGAATACACGCGAAAAGGGGTGTCTAAGGGAGGGTGCTCCCCAATAAACACCCTAAATAAAGCCTGGCCAATTTTTCTTTAAAGTAAAGTCCAACTATATAACATTAAAGATCTCTAGAAAAAATAGTGACCCCATAAATATCGGAGTTTTGCTCACATATTTTATCAAATCCACTTCTGATTAAACCTTTAGCTGCTGTTTGATAAGGTTCACTAGAACGTAAAAAACGTTCACATTTACCTGCTTCTCCAATAATGGTTACTTCAACAATTGTACGTGGTGATTTTGGATTTAATGGATTTCTTTCTGAAACGATCGTAACAACATCTGGTGGTTTCGGTATCATATCATTTAAACCCACTTTCTCACCTCATTTCTGTTAGGTTTACTTTATTAAATGTTCTTCTCAATAAAATTGCTTGTTTTACTATCATATAGATTAGAAGAAAAGGCATATCATTAAATAAAACGAGAGTTATATAATCATATAATTTAATGCTCGGTATTCCAAATATCGCTTCCTTCAGGATGTTTAGATGAGAATGGAGGAACAAAACAAAGAAAAATATACTTCATTTTTAGTATCCCAGTCTATCTGCAGTGCATTTTCATATACTATACAGTGGGCTTAAGAATGGGGGTGTATAAATGAAAATAAGGGATAAATTTCGTCTTTCTTTTCTCACATGGAATTTGTATATGGGGGCGGAATTGCCACCACTGTTTACCGCTGTTAGAAACCAAATTCCGAATTTAGTATCAGATGTGTATCAGCAATTTCTTGCAACCAATTATCCACTTCGTGTAAAAGCGATTGCTCGTGAAATTGCACAAAAGAAGCCAGATTTAATAGGTCTTCAGGAAGCTGTAAAGTGGCAGTTAGAAATCCCGAATTTTCGAACGATCACCTATGATTTTGTACAGATGTTAATAATTGAGCTAAAAAAGAAAGGCTTAGACTATGCCCTTGTTGTTCAAAATAATAATACAACAGTAGAGCTTCCAGACAGTAATGGTAATTTAATTCGTTTGATGGATAGGGATGCGATATTAATACGAAATCAAAATAGATTGCAAGTGAATAAAAGAATGAAGGCTAATTTTCAAACGAATCTTAATATACAAATTCAAAATCAACAGATGGAAATTCTACGAGGATGGTGCTCGATTGATATTAGACTTGATAGAAAACAATTTAGATTGATTAATACTCATCTGGATACGCAAATAGATATTCAGATCCAGCAAGCAAGGGAAATAATTGTTGGACCGGCTCAAACAGATTTGCCTCTAATAGTGATGGGAGATTTAAATTCTAATGCGATGACCAATGACTCGATAACATATAAACAGTTCAGCGAATTTGGTATGCAAGATATATGGATAAATAGTGGAATAGATACCGGTGTTACATGCTGTCAGGGACCTGATTTATTGAATGCTGAATCAAGTCTAGATAGCCGTATTGATTTTATTCTATATAAAAATGGTTGGACACCAATAGAGGCAGAGATCGTAGAAGGTAGAACAAATACGGGGTTATGGTCTTCGGATCATGCAGGTGTATCTGCAAAAATGTATCTAAATTAAAATTTCATGAACAGCAAGACTCGTCATTAAGACGAGTCTTTTTTTGAGCAATTCCTTCCCCTTTATAGAAGATTACGTAGAAAATCGTTTGTCATGGTTTGAAAGTAATTATGTTACTATTAACTAAAATGGAAAAAATTAAGGGGGGATTCTGAAAATGGAAGGCATTTTGTCAATAAATAATTTAAGAAAGAGCTATGGAGCTAATGAAGTTTTACAGGGGATTGACCTTACAGTATCAAGAGGGGAAATTATCGGTTATATAGGACCAAATGGTGCGGGGAAAAGTACAACTGTAAAGATCATTCTTGGTATTGAAGAAGGATATACTGGTGAGGTTAAGCTATTTGGAAAAGATATATCAGATGGAAATATTGAATATAAGAAAAAAATCGGCTATGTTCCTGAAATTGCTGAAGTATATGATACTTTAACGGGATTTGAGTATTTAACCTTTATTGGTGAATTATATGGAATGGATTTTGATTTGGTAGAATACAAGGCTAAGAGATTAATGGAATTGTTCGGAATTGGGGACGTTTATCATTCAAGAATTTCTTCTTATTCTAAAGGGATGAAGCAAAAATTACTAATCATCTCAAGCATGTTGCATAATCCAGAAATTTTATTTTTGGATGAGCCAATTAATGGCTTAGATGCGAATAGTGTAATGATATTTAAGGAAATATTATCTCAATTAGCAGAACAAGGGAAGACCGTGTTTTATTCATCACATATCATGGATGTAGTAGAGAAGATTAGTAGCCGAATTATTCTGTTGAATGGTGGAAAAATTGTCGCTGATGGAACCTTTGCTGAATTAAAAAATCAAAACAAGGAAGGTACATTGGAGGAAATCTTCAATCAATTGACCGGGTTTAATGAGCATAAAGAAATTGGTGAAAGATTTGTATCCATTGTTCAAGAGGTGTGACTATGGAAGATTTTCGAACCTTAAAAATTCTTGATCGTTGCCAAGGTTTATTCGAAAAAATGGGTGTTGATTACTCCATCTTGAGAAAAATTTTAAAAGTCAAGCTAATGATGGATCAAAGAAGAGTTCCTACTATATTTAGCCAATCATCAAAGAAGAAAAAGGACAACAAAAAACAAGAAACGAATGGATTTATTAAATCCTTATGGATTTATGCGTTTATCGGTTTATTTACGATTCCATTTATTGTATTTGGAAAAAATTATATGTTTCAGATGAGTATTGTTTTTGGGATAGTTATGTTTATGGTTATGACATCAATGATATCTGATTTTTCGTCTGTATTATTGGATGTTCGTGATAAAAATATACTACATACAAAACCAATTAACCGTAAAACAATAAGCATCGCAAAGTTTGTCCATATCTGTATCTATTTAGTTCTTCTAACTACATCAATTACGGCTATTCCAATGATTGTAGGACTATTTAGGCATGGTATTGTATTTTTCATTATTTCAATCATTGGATTAATTTTAACGAATTTATTAATTGTTGTGTTCACTGCATTATTGTATATTTTTGTTTTGAAATTTTTTGATGGAGAAAAGCTGAAAGATATCATTAACTACGTACAAATTGGTTTGTCTTTGGCATTAATGGTTGGTTACCAGGTTCTTATTCGCTCATTTGAAATCTTTGATTTTGACTTCGTATTACATCCACATTGGTGGCATATATTTATCTTTCCTATGTGGTATGCAGCTCCATATGAATGGATAATAAATGGCCAAAGTTCAATGTTCTATATAGTGTTCTCTTTTCTAGCTATATTGGTTCCTTTGATTGCCTTTTGGATTTATCTTCGTCTCGTTCCAGCCTTTGAAAAGAATCTGCAAAAGCTTTCAAACCAAAGTAAATCTAAACTAATTAAGCGTAGAGGCTGGAAAGAGTGGTTATTAAGCTGTATTTGTCGAAGTAAAGAGGAAAGGGCATTCTACCGATTTACAACTTTAATGATGAAGCATGAACGCGATTTTAAATTAAAAGTTTATCCTTCATTAGGCTTTTCCTTCATAATCCCATTTATTTTTATATTTACAACCATGAATCATAGGGGATTTAATCAAGCTGGAAGCAAATCCTATTTAACTATTTATTTTAGCATGTTAATTATTCCAACAGTTGTGATGATGCTTAGATATTCTGGGAAATACAAAGGAGCTTGGATTTTTAAAACATTGCCAATTAAGGATTATTCGCTATTATTTAAAGGTACGTTAAAAGCATTTTTAGTAAAATTATATTTACCAATTTATTTAGTTCTAGCTTTCATTTTTATCATCATTTTTGGCATAAAGATTGTACCTGATTTAATCATTATTTTAATAAATTCCTTTTTGTATACGATGATTAGCTTTCTTTTTTTGGAAAAATCGATTCCGTTTTCTGAAAGCTTTGAAACTATTGGGCAAAGTGAGGGATGGAAAATATTTGTCCTATTTATTCCAATCGCTCTTCTCGCAGGAATTCACTTTGTTAGCTTGCAGGTTCCAATTGGAATTTATATTAATATCGTAATATCTTTTATTACTAGTTTGTTTCTCTGGAAGATAGGATTAAGGAAGGTACAAATATAAAATTACCGTTGAGAACAAGGTCTTGGAGGAGATAATATGATATTTGATCAACAATTAGAAAAATATGCCGAGCTTACGGTTAAAGTAGCACTTAATATACAAGAGGGTCAGCTGTTATGGATTTCAGCACCAACAGGTACTGAAATTTTAGTAAGAAAGATTGTGAAGCAAGCGTATCTTACTGGTGCGAGAAATGTTCATGTTAATTGGTATGATGAAGAAATAAAGCGTACTCATTATGAATTAGCTTCGAATGAAGTGTTTAAGCAATACCCTAAATGGCTAGTAGCTGCACATGAGGAGTTAGTTGAAAATGGTGGGGCATTTTTACAAATTGAAGCGGATGATCCAGATTTATTAAAAGGGATTTCAATCGATAAAATTACAAATTGGCAGAAGGCACAAGGGGATGCGCTGGACCATTTTTATGAAGCCATTGATACGGATAAAATTAGCTGGTCCATCATTGCTATGCCATCGAAAAAATGGGCAGATAAAGTGTTTCCCCAGTTACCTGAGAGGGAACGGATTCCAGCGCTTTGGGAGAAAATTTTTCAAGCAGTTCGCATTGATCTTGAGCATCCAGTAGATGCTTGGAGAAAACATATAGATGAATTATCGGAAAAGGCTCATTCTTTAAATGAAAAACGGATTAAAAAGTTACATTACCAAGCAGAGGGTACTGATTTATGGATAGAACTTCCAGATAGGCATCTTTGGTTGACAGGGAGCAGTGTGAACTCAAATGGTGTGACATTTATCGCTAACATGCCTACTGAAGAAGTGTATACGGTTCCTCTTCGAACGGGTGTAAATGGATATGTATCAAGTACAAAGCCATTAGCTTATCAAGGAAATGTTATTGAAGATTTTACTCTTACCTTTGAATCGGGGAAAATTGTGGATGTAACAGCAAAGGTAGGTCAGGAATTATTAGAGAAATTAATAAAAACAGATGAAGGTGCTTCTTATTTGGGCGAAGTAGCATTAGTTCCTCATAATTCGCCAATCTCTACTTCACAATTACTATTTTTTAATACTTTATTTGATGAGAATGCATCGAACCATTTAGCGATTGGTTCCGCATATCCAACTTGTTTAGAGGGAGGACAACTCCTTTCAGAAGAAGAAAGAAAAGCTGAAGGTCTAAACGATAGCATTGTTCACGAGGACTTTATGATTGGATCTGCCAAGATGAATATTGATGGTATTTTAAATGATGGTACAAAAATAGCCATTTTTCGTAATGGTAATTGGGCATTTTAATGATTATATCTACTTCCTTGAAGGAAATAATGACCGATTCAAAAATATTTATTTAAAACTAATAGGAAAGAAGCGATCGAGATGAGACAGATTATTGCCCTAGGTGGTGGTGGATTTTCCATGGAACCGGAAAATCCATTGTTGGATCGTTATATCTTACAACAATCAAACCAATCAGTACCAAAAATTTGTTTTCTTCCTACTGCGAGTGGAGATTCTGATAATTACATTCAGCGATTCTATCGATTTTTTGATAAACAATTATGTCATCCCTCTCATTTATCACTTTTTAACCCTCCAACAAGAGATTTAGAGTCGTTCATTTTAGAGAAAGATATTATTTATGTTGGAGGAGGAAATACTAAAAATTTATTAGCTTTATGGAAAGAGTGGGGACTAGATCACATATTGAGAAAAGCTTGGGAGCAAGGTACCATATTAGCAGGTATTAGTGCTGGCTCTATATGCTGGTTTGAGGAAGGATTGACTGATTCATTTGGTACTAGCCTTGAACCAATTCAATGCCTAGGGATCTTAAAAGGTAGTTGTTGTCCCCATTATGATGGAGAGATTGAGAGAAAACCAGCATATAAAAAAATGATCGACTCAGGAAAAATAATTTCGGGTGTAGCAATGGATGATGGAGTGGCAATCCATTACCTTGACCAAAAAATGAACAAGATAGTTAGCTCGAGACCCGAGGCAAAAGCATATGAAGTCAAACGAATAGATAATGAGGTTATTCAAAATGAACTGGAAGTAAATTATTTGGGGACGAAATAGAATGTTGATTATAATTACATTTTTTAAACAGTTGAATTGGAGAAAATATAATGGAGTATCTTAAAATATTTAATGAAGAGAAAGAGCCCATAGGTATCGCATCACGTGAAGAGGTACATAAAAAGGGTTATTGGCATGAAACATTCCAATGCTGGTTTATTAGTAAATGTAAAGATAAGTGGTTTGTCCTGCTTCAAATTAGAAGTAGCAATAAAAAGGACTATCCGAACTTGATTGATATTACAGCTGCTGGTCATATTATGGCAGATGAAGCAGTTGTAGATGGTGTTAGAGAAATTCAAGAAGAGCTAGGTATTAATGTTAAATTTAACGAATTGATTTCTTTAGGAATGATTGATTATAGTGTAAAGCATAAAAATCTTATTGATAATGAGTTGGCAAATGTATTTTTATATAAAAGTAATCATACGTTTGATGATTTTACCTTGCAAAAGGAAGAAGTTTCAGGGATTGTAAGAATTGAATTCTCCTCCTTTTATGAATTTTGTACAGGCATGCAAGAGGAAGTTAGGATACAAGGTTTTGTTTTCAATCAGAAACATGACAGAGTTCATATCAATCGAATCGCCAAAAAACATGAATTTGTCCCGCATGAAAGATCATACTATGAGACAATTGCAAGAAGAATAAAAGAAAAGATTGAAGAAGAGAATGAAGGACGATGAAAAGGGTGAATGACAATTACTTCAATTTGTTTAGTTCGACATGGAGAAACAGACTGGAACGTGATGGGAAAGATTCAGGGAAGAACAGATATACCATTGAATGCTAAGGGAATATTGCAGGCAAAAGAATGTGGAGAATTTTTGAAAGGAACCAATTGGGATGTTATCATTTCTAGCCCTTTAAAAAGAGCAAAGCAAACAGCAGAAATCATCAATACATATTTACATATTCCACTTGAAGAAATGGATGAATTCATTGAACGTCATTTTGGAAAAGCGGAAGGAATGACCTTAGAGGAAAGAATGACTGCGTACCCTGATAAGCAATATCCGAATCAAGAAGAGCTTCTATCTGTAGAAAAACGTGTGAAAATAGGGATTAATAAAATTCATGAAAAGTATAAAGACGGAAAAGTACTTCTTGTTGCCCATGGGGCAGTAATCAATACTATTTTATCTTTATTTTCAGATGGTGAACTAGGTTATGGAAAAACAAATTTAGTTAACGCGTGTATTAGTAATATTGAATACTTTCAGGAAAAGTGGAAAGTGAAGGATTATAATCAAATCTCTCATCTATCGCAATACAGGAATATTGAAAAAGGCTGAATCATTAGGGTGAATCAGCTTTTTTTCTATTTTCAAGATTCATTATACATAAAAGATATTATACTAATCATTTATTTAGGAATACGAATAAAAATAAGTGACTATTAATACGTAAAGAGGTATCTTAAAAGTAGTAAAATCAGACAAGGATGACAGGGATGAAGTTTTTAAATAAATATATAAAAAAATATTGGTTACCATTTAGTGTCGCCGTGTTGTTTTTAACCTTTGAGGCGATTTGTGATTTGCTGCAGCCAACAATCATGTCAAAGATCATCGATGTCGGTGTGGCTAATAGAGATTTAGATTATGTGTTTAAATACGGGGGACTGATGCTATTAATAACAGCTGGAGGTGCAATTGCCGCTTCTACACGGAATATATTATCAAGTATTGTGTCGCAAAATTTTGGTTCGGAGCTTCGTTCAGATTTGTTTCGAAAGATACAATTTCTTTCTTTTAGAAGCATAGACAAGTTTGACCGTGCCTCGCTAGTAACGAGACTGACAAATGATGTGACACAGGTCCAGGTGTTTGTAAATGGGTTGATGAGGATATTTGTTAAAGCACCGCTGTTATGTATTGGTGGACTGATCATGGCAACCAAACTAAATGTGCATTTAGCCGTAGTTTTAGCTGTAGTTGTTCCGTTGGTTGCATTAACGATTATTGTGAATATGAAGATTAGTTTTCCTTTTTTTATCAAAGTGCAAGAAGCATTAGATAAGGTGAACGGACTTATGAGAGAATATTTATCTGGAGTTCGTGTAGTTAAAGCTTTTAATCGTTTTGATTTTGAAGTAAATAAGTTTAATGATGCAAATGCAAAATTTCAAGATCGATCGATCTCGGCAATCAGAATCATGTCAATTTTTAGCCCGATCATTATGTTAGTGGTGAATTTGGGGATTGTTGCGGTGTTATGGATTGGCGGCATTCGTGTAGATCATGGACAATTACAGGCAGGGACAGTTATTGCATTCACTAACTACATGACACAAATTCTTTTTTCTTTAATGATGATTTCTATGGTGTTTAATATGTTTGTTCGAGCTAAAGCATCTGCAAGCAGAATTGGAGAAGTCTTTGCAGAAAACAATGAAATGACTTGGAAGGAAAATGAGACAAAAGCTGTAACAAAAGGGCAAATTGACTTTGAACAGGTAACTTTTTCTTATAATGGTACAACTGGCGATCCGATACTAAAGAATGTAACATTCACTTGTTTACCAGGAGAAACTGTGGGAATTATTGGCTCAACAGGCTCTGGGAAATCAAGCTTAGTTAGTTTAATTCCACGATTCTATGATGTTCATTCAGGAAGGATTAAAGTGGATGGGAGAGACATTAAAGAAATCCAACCGAGCAAATTGAGAGAAAAGATTGCTATTGTACCTCAAAAAACGACATTATTCACTGGAACAGTCATTGAAAACATTCGATGGGGAAAAGAAGATGCGTCATTTGAAGAGATTGAAAAGGCTGCAAAAATGGCACAGGCCCATGAGTTTATTCTAGAAACACCAGAAGGGTATGAGACCCGATTAGGTCAAGGTGGAGTGAATTTTTCAGGTGGTCAAAAGCAGCGATTATCGATTGCCCGTGCGCTAGTTAAACAGCCCGAAATCCTTATTCTTGATGATAGTACAAGTGCTCTTGATATGGTAACAGAGTCTAAATTAAAAGAGTCACTGAAAAAATACTCTACTAATTTGACCTGTCTTTTAATTGCGCAGAGAATTACTTCTATTATGGATGCAGATAAAATTCTTGTTCTTGATGATGGGGAGATTGTAGGTATTGGAAATCACGATGAATTAATAAAACACTGTAAGGTGTATCAGGAAATTTATCGATCTCAAATTGGAAAAGAGGTGAGGTAGAGTGTCGGAGCAAAAGGCTAGTCCACCAAACAACTTTCAGAGACCAGGCGGTGGACCACGAGGGCATGGGGGTAGAGGAGGTCCAATCGTTAAACCGAAAAATTTTACAGGTACATTAAAGAGACTTTGGCGTTATTTCGGAAACGAGAGAAAAATTCTATCCACGATTTTGATATTTATTGTCGTTGATTCACTCATTACCTTATCCGCACCGTATTTGATTGGTAAATCAATTGATGCAATGACCATTGGTGGAAAAGTAGATTTCGGATTGCTAAAAATGACAATTCTCGTCCTATTGATCGCTTATGTTGCTGACGGTATACTTACATTCTTACAAGGTTGGTTAATGGCAGGCGTATCGCAACGAATTGTCAAACGTCTACGAAGTAACTTATTTAAAAAGCTACAAAAGCTTCCTGTATCTTTTTTTGATACACGTACTCACGGAGAGCTAATGAGTAGACTCTCAAATGATATTGACAATGTCAGCAATACCATTTCACAGTCTACCACCCAATTAATGTCTGGCGGAATTGTATTAATTGGATCATTAATCATGATGCTTATCTTGAGTCCCGTCTTAACATTAGCTAGTCTAGTAACAGTTCCATTAGTCTTTTTATTAACTCGAACCATTGCTAAAAAAACGCGAGTATTATTTAAAAACCAACAAATTCAGCTTGGTAAATTGAATGGACATATTGAAGAAACGATATCTGGAATTCAAGTCGTCAAGGCTTTTAATCATGAGGATAAAGCGATTGAAGAATTTGAAGATATCAATACAAAACTAAAACAGGTGGGGTTGAAAGCACAAATCTGGTCTGGTTTTCTAATGCCCATCATGAATGTAATAAATAATTTTGGATTTGCGGTAGTTGCTATCATTGGTGGATTGCTTGCTGTGAAAAGTTTAATTACGATTGGTGTTATTGCAAGTTTCCTCACTTATTCTAGGCAATTTGGTAGACCATTAAATGACTTAGCAAATATATTTAATGTGCTTCAATCAGGTGTTGCAGGTGCAGAACGGGTCTTTGAAGTACTTGATGAAAACGAGGAGCTACCAGATAAGGAAGGAGCAATAACATTAACACAACCGAAGGGGCATGTTGTATTTAATAATGTAACTTTTGGTTACCGATCAGATGCTCCTATACTTAAAAATGTTAGTTTTGAATCTGAAATAGGCTCGAGCTCTGCACTTGTCGGTCCAACGGGTGCTGGAAAAACCACAATTGTAAATTTATTAACTCGCTTCTATGATGTGACAAGTGGAAATATTTATTTAGATGGTAAGGATATTCGTGAGTATACAAGGGATAGCTTACGGAAATGCTTTGGTATTGTCCTACAAGACACCTATTTGTTTTCAGGAACCATTAAGGATAATATCAAATATGGAAAACCAAATGCGACGGATGCTGAGGTTCAAGAAGCAGCAAAAATGGCAAATGCAGATGTGTTTATTCGTAGATTGCCAAAAGGTTATGATACTATGCTTTCCGAAAATGGTGGTAACTTGAGCCAAGGACAACGGCAGCTACTTGCGATTGCCCGTGTTATTCTAGCTAAACCAGCATTACTTATTTTGGATGAGGCAACAAGTAGCATAGATACTCGAACAGAGCTACATATTCAAGATGCATTATTAAAAGTGATGGACGGAAGAACAAGCTTCATCATTGCCCATCGTTTGAATACAATTCGTGAAGCTGATACGATTATGGTAGTTGATCATGGGAAAATTGTTGAAAAAGGAAGTCATGATGAGTTAATCGATAAACAAGGGATTTACTATCGCATGTTTTTTAATCAGTTTAAAAATATTGAAGGTGTATAGAATCGAGGGATAAACCATGTATTTAACGATAAAGGAAACATCTGAATATTTATCACTGCCAGAGACCTCTATTGAAAAATTAATTATGCAGGGCAAGATTCGTTTTGTTCATGATGGTGAACAATATCTATTATATAAAGACCAATTTAAAACCCATATAGAGCAAATGGAAAAATATAAGAAAAGGGTCGAAGAATGGTACAATGATCCCATTCCTGAAGATCCCGATGTAAAGGATGAGGATTAATCAATGAAAAAAATTTATCCACATATAACCATTGAGAATTGCAAAGAAGCAATTGAATTTTATGCTGAAGTACTGGATGGTCAAATTAAGAATACTAAACTTGCTGATGGAGTTGAAATGTTTAAGGGTCATGAAGGTAAATATATACATGGAGAATTACATTTCCCTAATGGATTTGTTATTTACTTTAATGATGTATTTGGCCATACACCGATCAAAGGAAACAACATTGAGATTGGTTTAGATCTTGAAAGTGAAAACGAAATCAATAAAATTTACGGTGCCCTTTCAAAAGATGGAAAAGTAGGCATGGAGCTTCAGACTACATTTTGGAACGCCACTTATGGGAAGGTAACAGATAAATTTGGGATTACGTGGGAATTGAATTACCAAAAGGAATAAAGAGTGGGGTCTCCTCCACCCTTTACCCTTTTTGAATTACTTATGGTACTAATCCGATACAATGGATATTTAAAATAAAATGGTATGATTCCCTAAAAATTCTATGCAAAAATCAATTATTTCCACTCAATAACTACATTCCTAAAACATACTCTACTCTTATTATTCTTACCATTCGCTTTTTTGTAACAAAAGTATAATTCGTAAATTTTAGAATAAAAGCTTACATTTCAAAAATGTTAAAACTGTTACTTAAGCCACTGTTTCTGTATCGAAAATGAAAGTAAAATGAAATTCATTGTAAATATTCATTTGTTAGAATACTAGAATACAGTAAGTATACATATTCAAAAGGTTTTCATAGTTTAGTAAAAGGGTAGTATATTTTAAGGACTATTCGCATTAAATGATTATGTAAATATGTCATATCGGGGGATTTATAAAATGACCTTAGAAGAGGTATTAATTGAAAAACAATATTATAAATATACATTCATGAAGGAGGGAGTAATCGATCCTCCTGTACGAGTATTAGGAGAGGCTTATGTTATAGAGAACCAGAAGGAATTTTCTGATCTGTCCTTTATTCGTTATGCACAAGGTGAGGTTTACTTTCACAATAAAGATTTTGAATCAGCAATTTTTAAATGGGAAAATATTAATAATGAATTAGAGCCATGGGCGAAAAAAAATATGGCAGATGCCTACTTTGAACTTGGGCTATTTTCTGCTGCTGAAGATTTATACCATTCAATTACTTCAGACTCCCAAGTCCTCACTACAGAGTTATCTCTCAAACTTTTTAACGTATATAATGTTCAAGGAAAAATGGATAAAGCTGTTGAAACAATTAAGGAAGCAGTTGCTTATAATCCAGATCATTTAGATGTTGCAACGATTGCACGAGAGTTTTTTGAAGAAAACGAGGATTGGAACAATGCAGTAGAATTAGCAGTAAATTCTGCAAGTAGCACAGTATCAATGGATTGGTTTGAGATATTAAAGAGATATAGTGATGAAGGCAAAACAAAACAATTTCCACCAAGTTATTTCAGTAAAGTGTTAACAGTCCTATATATAGAAAATCAATATCTATTTGAGAAATTAGTTTCCTCTTTATGGAGAAGTTATCAGACAGAAGCAAAGGATGTCTATATAGATTGGATCAAAGAGATCAATTTGCTTCTTATCAATATGGAAGATAGTAGTTCAAATGTATGGAGCGAACTATCCCAACTGTACTTTGACACGTATTCTGGTTTATTAAATGGGGAGCTCCTTGTTAAAGAACTGAGTACAATTATTCCGTATCATTTAGAAAATTGGCTGAAAATAGCGGATTCTTCAAAACAATTAGTGGCTTCGGCATCAGTATTAGCGTGGGAAGAAATATTTCCATCAACCTTTAATCAAGATGTTATACGTAACGCCGAAACTTTAATTATTCAATCAACAGGGGACATCGATGTATTAGAGGAAAGTTTAAAACTATTCCAGTCCATTTTACATTGGGCAGAATTGCAAGATATGCAGGTGGATTATTCTTTAAAATGGATGGTCCGTGAGCTATTAGATTTGGGAGTCCATCACCTTCTTGTCACCGGTTCTACAGAAAGTGGAAAAACGGATTGGGTTAATTCAATACTAGGAGGTCAAATCCTAGGTACACCTTCTGCTTCAGTCATCATGTATAAAGATCATGATGATTTGGAGATTGCGGAAATAACAGAAAATGGCATGAACCCTATCGACAGTATATCTGAATTTCATGATGCAATTTCAAAGCGAATGTTAATTGAGTGTAAACGCCCGGCTGATATTCTTAATAAAAATCAAATTACGATTATAGAAGCACCAAGTGTGAAAGAAGAAAGGTCTGTTAAGGAGTTTTTATTAGCTGATACTATAGTAGCGGTACTAAATCCAGATGAATATAATTGGGATGAAATAACGGAGCTGCAAAATCAAAGCGAAAATGTACCCATTCATTTTGTGATTAGCCAGTCAGAGAATCTTTATAATGAGCAAAAGATAACACTCCTAAAGGAGGAACTCCATTCTAGGTATCCATATGCAAAGGTGTTTATCAATAAAAATAGTAATCAGCAGTATGAATTGGATCAATTTATACAAAATATTACTAAAGAGATTTATGTGGAAGAAGCACGAACATTAAAAATTCTAGGTTCTATTCGATTATTGATGTCAACTATTTTAGGAAAACGTGTGGAAATGGAGAATGCTTTAAATGATTCTATAAAATGGGACGAAGATATGATAGCAAAATTAGGTGGCGCTATTCATCAACTCCAAGATTTAGAAAGTGAAAAAATTAAAAGCATTACTGGTTCCTATCAATTTATTAAAAATGAAATTAAACAAGAATTATCTGAATCCATTCCTAAAATACTTAAAGGCTGTTCAAGTCTTATTAATGAAAGCAGTGATTTCCGAAAGCTTCATTTAGAGTTAAATGAAGAAATGAACTCTCGAATTCAAGGTCACTTATACAGTAAGGTAATGCCATATTTCTATACATCCATCCGAAGCTGGATTGCAAATGCAGAAGAAGAATTTTATCAAAGTAGAATTTTTCTAGAAGAGATGCGAAATGGCTTTAATACCTTATATGGAAAAGACCAATTACAGTTACACACAGATAGCAAAATCATTGATGATTGGCGACGTGATGCAGAGAGAATGAAGAATGGGATACGAATGGAAAAGGTTAATATTCTATTAAGACATACGCCTAGCCAAGTTTTGTTGAAAAGTGCGGGTAAATTATTAGGCTCCCTTACACAAAATAAATCTATGCTAAGTAGCCGATATAAAAAGTTTATAGAAAACGAGGACTATCAAGCGATAGTGGATTTAGTAACTGAGAAGTTCCTCGTACAATTTGAATTATTTGAAACAGCAATAGAAAGAGATGTTAGTATGTTTTTCCAAGAACCTCTGTCAGAGCTTGAAAAAACAGTCCAGCAAACATTAATTTCTCGAAAAGAAAATGAAAATAGATTAAATAAAATGAAGTCTAACCCTGAACTTTTCCAAGACCCATTAACTTTATTTAAAGTGAAATTAAGACAATATGAATGGATTGTAGATGTGAACAAAGAAATAAGTTTAGTAAGATAATCAATTTTTACTGTAGCTAGGATGTATAAATCCTAGCTTTTTTTTAAGCTCTTTTCTTAAGTCATTGAGAAAAGAGCTACGAGCTTCATAAGACCGCGATCCCTAAAATAGGAGTAAAAGCCGGCAGTAAGGCTTTTACACAAGCATATTTGCAAGTTGTTATATTTATTAAGCTCTTTTCTCAAGTCATTGAGAAAAGAGCTACGAACTGTAAAAGGCCACAGAACTATTTATTAGGAGTAAAAGCCATCAGTAAGGCTTTTACAAAATAATGAAAATAGCTATTTAGACAATAGATATATGAAATAAGAGCAGTTTCCTCATTTTAATAGTTGTGATCACTATATAGGAGTTCATTGTATAGAGACATTTGTATTCCCTGAGTAGAAAAACTCTTGCTAATTTCTCTAGAAAGAGGGATAATAAAAACTAAAATTTATCAGAAAATTTACTACAACGGGAGATGTGGATATGAAGGTTGTTAAGTTTGGAGGATCATCTTTAGCGACAGGTGAACAAGTAAAGAAGGTTTTTGATATTGTCATGTCAGATCCAATGAGAAAAATAGTTGTTGTTTCTGCCCCGGGAAAAAGGTATCCAGAGGATGAAAAAATTACGGATTTGTTAATCTCTTGTGGAAAGTACTATTTAAAAAATAGAACATTAGATCATGCTTTCAAAAAAATAGTTGAGAGATATACAATCATTGCAAATGACTTGAATCTCTCAAGAGAATTAATCGACCAAATTAAGGAAGAGTTTGTTCGCGTGTTAAATCAGGATTTTAGTAATCCTATCATATATTTGGAAGCTGTAAAGGCTAGTGGAGAAGATGTTAATGCGAAGCTTGTGGCTGCCTATTTCCAACAATGTGGTGTTGAAGCTTCATATATGAATCCCAGGGATGCAGGGCTTTTGGTTAGCAATGAACCAGGGAATGCACAGGTTTTACCTGAGAGCTATAATAATCTAGCTAACTTAAGAAATCATCCAGGTATTATAATTTTTCCAGGATTTTTTGGGTTTAACAAAAATGGAGAGGCACTAACTTTTTCAAGAAGTGGTTCCGATATAACAGGATCTGTATTAGCAAATGGGGTTAAATCAACTATTTATGAGAACTTTACTGATGTTGATGCTGTGTATTCAGTCAACCCAATGATTATAGAACACCCAAAAGAAATTCGGGAGATTACTTATCGAGAAATGCGGGAACTATCCTATGCTGGATTTTGTGTTCTTCATGATGAAGCGTTAATTCCTGCATATCGGGCAGGAATCCCCGTACATATTAAAAATACGAATAATCCATCTGCACCAGGTACAAAAATTGTTTTCGAAAGGGTACAAAAAAATGGACCTGTTGTAGGAATTGCAAGTGATAATGGATTTTGTAGTATATATGTAAGTAAATATTTAATGAATAGGGAAGTTGGATTTGGAAGAAGGCTTCTTCATATTTTAGAAAAATTTAACCTTTCCTACGAGCATTCTCCTTCTGGAATCGATGATATTTCAATTATTTTACGAGAAAGCCAATTAAATAAGGAAATGGAAAAGGAGATAATCAATTATATAAAATATGATTTGGATGCTGATGAAGTTAAGATGGAGCATGGCCTTGCATTAATTATGATTGTGGGTGAAGGCATGCGAAGGTTTGTAGGAACAGCAGCAAGAGCATCTAAAGCTTTAGCAGAAAACAATATTAATATTGAAATGATTAATCAAGGATCATCGGAAGTTAGTATGATGTTTGGTGTAAAGGAAATGGACGAAGTAAAAGCAGTTCAAGCATTATATCAGGAATTCTTTGCGAAAGTTCTTATTTAAAGTTGTGACCTTTTCGAGAAAAAACCTCAGTCCTAGAAATATGGTAAAATAATACTAGTATGTATGTTTTTTTAAATGAGGGGATCGAATTGGGGCAAAATATATGAAAGAGTTAAATCAACTATCTAATCTTAAATGGTATAAGATCATTGTATTATTTATTATTTGTATGATGGCTTCAGGTATAATCATTTCACCAGCACCGATCTTTAGCATCAAGAAAATGATCCAGCTTTTATTTACAGTGACGATTTCAATTGTCTTTTTTATCTATCCAAAAAAAGAGACATTTATGTTTAAGGGAATATTAATTTATTTAATCGCTGGATATTTTTATAGTTTATTTTTGCTTTATCCTGAAACAACGTTAAATTTTGTATTTATTACAGTATTGCCATGCATTGCTATTGTCTTTTTTCATAAAAAAATTTATTACTCGATTGGAACTGTAAATCTTATCGGCGGGTATGGAATATTTGCTTATATATATTTTATTGATCAAGGGGAAAGATTTCCTTACTTTTTAGAAGATTATTGGGGGAACATTATCAACTTTACTGCATGTCAATTTATTTTCTTTTTTGTCTTTTTTATCACTAACAGTAGAACTGAAAAATTAAAGCTTTATTATGAGCAAATTCAAAGAACAGAAAGATTAAAAAATACAGGACAATTAGCAGCAGCTGTTGCCCATGAAATTCGCAACCCAATCACTGTGGTTAAAGGATTTTTACAGTTATATGAAGAAGATCAATTAATACCAATGAAATCAAAACAGCATTTTCAATTAATGTTGGATGAGCTAGACTTAGCCGAAAAAGTAATTTCGGATTTTCTATCACTTGCAAAGCCAAATACTGAGAAAACCCCTGTTTCCAATGTAAATGATACAGTACATAGTGTAGTTGAGTTGTTGTCGTCTTACGCTTCAGCGAATAATATTATTTTTTCATTATCTATTCATGACAACATAAATGTTCATTGCAGTAAAGTAGAAATGAAGCAATTACTTGTAAATTTCATTAAAAACGCAATAGAAGCAACGGATAAGAAAGATGGAATCATTAAAATTTCTACTGAACTTCATGAATCTAAACTACATTTACTCATCGAGGATAATGGGATTGGAATGGATAATGAAGAAATGGAAAAAATAGGAACTCCTTTTTATTCTTTAAAAAGCAATGGGACTGGATTGGGACTAATGATTTGTTATAACATTATAGAGAATTATAACGGTTCCATTAAATTTAGTAGTGAGAAGGGAAAGGGAACAAAAGTAACTATCCAATTTCAAATTGCTAGGTAATGGAATGCATTGAAAAAAATAAACTGCACTGAGTGCTAATTAAGCTTAAATATATATATAAATCTGATGATTCTAATAGAATCATCAGATTTTTTAATGATACGTATTAATGAAAGCTAATTTAGTTTATGATAAATTCCTCTTGGAAATCAGTAATTATTTTTGAAATTAAATGAACCAATTCTTCACTATATTTTTTTCTTAGTGTGAATGAAATCTCCATTTGAAAGGTTTGAAAAAGATCTTTGTATCCCTCATATTCTTGTCCGTCACCTAAACGATGATAGGCGATTGATCGGTCTCCAATAAATTTCCTATCGAAGATTACATTTACTTCAGGTAAATACTCCTTTAATCCATTCGTGATGGAACGCTCGAACCAAAGCTTCATTTCTTTTGAACAGGATTTTCCGTTGAGTGTGCCAATCTCTATAGCAAAAGGACCATAATGAGCATCCTTCATCCCGTGGATAGATAGATGAAGGTAGGGCTTTACTATTTGACCACTGCTAATATCCAATATAGTTAAATATTCGAGAATATCTTTAATGGTTTCCCGATATTCAATGATGGCTTCAATATTTTCAACAGAAGGACTACGATTTAAATCAGCATATTTTCTTGATACTGTACTAATTATGCCTGCACATCCGATTTTTTCTACTATATTTTCAACTAATTTATCAGTATATAAATCTGCAACAGGCGGTGCCGCATGTAAGGCTTCAATATGGGCGGAAATAACAGCTTTTCCCTTATTATATTTTAGATACTTATTATGAATATAATTGATCTTCACGTAATGGGATCCTCCTTTTTGATGAAGGCTCATTAATATGTTGCTTTGCAGCCATAACGGTTTTTAACCTATATTTTTGGCTGAAACTTTACCTGAAAAGCAAAAAATTGTGTAAAAAATATCCATTTAAAAAATACTCACCGATACAATGTCGATTAGCATATAAAGTATATTATGGAATGATCTATATGTTAAAGGTGGAAAGGGATTTTTTGGTTCTTAAACATCTTGATAATATATTGACAATTCTGATCATTAAAGTTTTGCTAAAGGCTTATCTTATACAAATGCAAAAGTAATAGTAATGGTGAATATATTTTTACTTGTGAACAGAGATTGAAAAATATGTCTATATTATCTGGTTAAACACACTGGTACTATGCTGAAACTTTCATACCATAAATAAAAGTAATTCATTATTGGAGGTTTACTATGATTTCTTTTGGGGAACAGTTCTTTTTAGCCAATGATAAAGAATCTATTTTACAGACTTTAAATATAAATCATGTTCCATCGGTCGAACTAGTGGATCCAAAATATGATGAATACCCATTGATTGGACGAAAATACGGTCAACATAATGGAAAAGATATTTTCATTATTAATTCTTATATTGAAGGTGAAATGGAGAAGTTTGATTATTTTACAAAACTATATTCAATCGAAAAAGAATATTGTTTGGAAATAAAAGGACAAAAGATAATGAAGGTAAGTGAAGCTATTGGCAATAGGATGATTTTTAATGAAATACCGATAAGAACCTCCGCTTATGGTTGGATTTGGGGAAATGTGGAAATAGATGATATCCCATTTGAATGTTTGGAAATTGCAGTCAGAGCTCTTTATGTAGTAGGGATGACATGTGGAACAGTGAAAATTGGTAAATTAGCAAATCAAAAAATGATTGTTTTGGATATTCATCCGTCAGAAGATCAATATTTTGAACGAATACAGGAGAATGATTCTTTCACTATAGGAGCAGATATTGAATTCATGCTTAGTTGTGATGGAGATTTAATTCCAGCATCACATTTTTATCCTTTAGAAGGTGCTATTGGTTGTGATGAACGGCAAATGGAAAAAGATAGTGGACAATATGTTCTGGGCGAAATACGACCAAATTTTTCCCAATCACCTAGGGAGTTATTTACCAATATAGAAAAGTTAATTGAGGAGGCAGCGAGGAAAATTCCATATGAGAATATTGAGATCCGAGCTGGAAGTATGCCTTTTACCGGTTATCAATGTGGAGGGCATATTCATTTTGGTATGCCTATTTCTTTATCTTTATTACGAGCACTTGACCAATATTTAGCCATTCCAATAGCAATTGTTGAATGTCCCGAAAAGGCAAAGCTTAGACGGAAAACAAAGCATGGAGGTCTTGGAAGATATCGAGTCAAATCATATGGATTTGAATACTTATCTTTAAGTTCTTGGATAACTGATCCAAAATTAACAAAGTCAGTATTATTTTTAGCTAAATTGGTTGCTGAACATCATCATGAGTTAATTTGTGATTATTTATATCATCCAGTTATACAGCAGGCGTATTATAATGGGAATCGGTTTTTGCTGAGGAAAATATGGGGTGACCTCAAAGAAAGATTAATGAGGACTACAAGCTTTACCCAATATCAAAATGAACTAGATGCTTTATTTAGTGTTATAGAAGAGGGAAACATATTTGAGGAGTCTATCGATATTCGTAGAAATTGGGGAATCGGGATTCCTAAGGAAATATACGACCCAGGCTGCAATATACAAATACCAAAAGGGACACGAATGAAATTTAATCTACAGGTTGGAGACAAGGCATTTGTATCTGCTGGAAAAAAGATATCAGCAGCTACGATTCAACCATATCCATTCTCCTTTCGGGATTCAAATAGAGTCTATCTGTCAAAAAAACTAAGGGAAAGACTAATTGTCCCCAATGACTGGCATCCTAGAATATCAATGGATAATGGAGCGATTATTCTTGGTCCAATTATAGGAATTCTTGCCGCTCGTCCTTTTGATAGGCAGACAACGTATTTTCACCATTTAATGCGAATTGCTTATGAAAGGAAAATGCTCGTATATGTTTTCGAACCACAAGATATTATATGGGATCGACAGTTAATAAGGGGCACAGCTTTAACAGGAGAAGGAATTTTCCCTTTTCCATCTGTTATTTATGATCGTTATTTTATAGGAAATGAAACTAATATTGATATTAATGATATTAGAATGAAGCTTCAATCCAGTTATCATATCCCTTTTGTTAATTCTCAAAAATTATTTACAGTGACAGGGAATAAATGGGATACTCATCAGCTACTAATGAAGGAACATGATGAATATTTACCAGATACTTGCTTGTTAGAGAAGCAATCGGAAATTACAGACATGTTAAATCAGTATGGTGAAATATATCTAAAACCAATCGGTGGCTCAATGAGTATGGGGGTTATCCGAGTAATCCGCCGTCCAACAGGAATCTTTTGGTTTGATTTTAGTCAAAATATAACCCAACAACTATCTAGTACAGAAGAGTTAAACGAAATGGCCATGCAGCTAATGAAAAAGTCATCCTATCTAATTCAAGAAGGGATAAGAAGAAAACAAGTCGATGGAAAAAATTTAGAGATCCGCGTGTATATGCAAAAAAATGGACAACAAAAATGGTTAAGAACAGGTATGGTTTCTCGAATGACAACCGAAGAGGTACTTACCGAAGAAACAGAAAGAAATGTACGATTAAGTAAAATTCTTTCGAAGATTTACCCAAATCCTCTTGAAAAAAGTAAAATTACCCAACAATTAGCGGAAGTGTCTAAAAGGGTTGTAACAACTCTGGAAAAAGAGGTTGGTAGTTTCGGAGAATTAGCAGTTGATTTGTGCATTGATCAATATGACTCAGTGAAGCTTCTTGAAATTAATGCAAAACCAGATAATTTGTTTTCACAGATCAAAGCTTATAAATTACGTAATATTGCTGGTCTCCGTTTAATCAATTATGCTGCTTCATTAGCTGGTTATGATCGTGATTAGGGAGGAGGAACATTATGAAAGGACTCAAGCTACTTGATATATTAAAAATTGCTAATATTCCAGAGATCGAGAGTAATAAAGATTTTATTGTGAAACACGTAATTAATTATTCAAAGAAAGAAATTAATAATTACACATTATTGTTTCACTTGGACGAAGATCGGATTAGAGGAAGATATTGGAGTCAAAATCATTCAGTTGTCATTATAACCGAGAGACCTGAGCTTTGTACGGATCTCGGTGATGAAATATATGTAATCAAGACAGATCAATTAAAGGAAAAGTATTGGAGATTTGTAAATTACTATAGGAACCTTTTTAAGCTTCCCGTTATTGGTGTAACTGGCACATGTGGTAAATCAACTACTAAGGAAATGATACGACAAATTCTTGATCCTGATTTACATGTTGTTTCTACTTGGATGAGTATGAATTCAATGTCGGTCAATTTACGATATTTAACAAGAATAGATGATGAAACAGATGTAGCTGTATTTGAAATGCCAGTTGCCTATCCGGGATATTTGCGAGTCGCTTGTCAATATTTTCAACCGCAAATAAGGATTTTACTCAATATTGATGTTCATCATCTCGCGGACTGTGAAACACCTGAGGAATATATGAAAGCAAAAGCAGAGATTACTGAAGGAATGGATCCTGAGAAAGGAATTCTCATACTGAATGCAGATGATCAAAATATTAAAAAAGTCATAGATATTACCCCCTATAAAAAGGTCATTTTTTTTGGAAAGAATAATATAGCAAACTATCGAGCAAAAAATATCCGTTATGTAAGTGGAGGAATGAACTTTTTATTAGAAAATGAGGGAAAAAATTATTCAGTTTTTGTTCCTGGCTATGGAGAACATAATGTATATAATGCACTTGCTGCTATTGTCGCTGTCGTTAATGTGGGGATTGATATTGATACAGCAATCATGCGATTGGCTTCTTTTGAACATCTTGAAGAACATTTAGAATTTAAACAGGGTATGAGCGGTTGTACAGTAATAGATGATACATGGAATTCTGCACCTTTATCAATGACATCCGCATTACAAGTTCTTAGGAATATCGGTAAAGGAAAGAAAAAAATTGCCTTACTAGGCTATATGCCTCAATTAGGTGACGGTCCATATGCGAATAAGATATATGAGGAAATGGGAGAAACGGCATATAAAGCTGGGGTAGATTTGCTAATAGTCGTTGGAGAAGAGGCAAGATTAATTAAGGAAGGTGCCCTAAAGGCAGGTATGGATCCGAATAAGGTTTCTTTGTGCTATACAGGAAATGAAGTTTTTGAATATATAGCTGATCAAGTAAATGAAGAATCAATCATTCTATTAAAGGTCACTCATAGGGTTATGAAGCAGCCTAGTTTTGAAAAGCTAAAAAGAAAACTTATCCCGGAAATTCTACAAACAGACGAGGAGGGATTAGTATGAAGAAAACAACGCAGTTACGAAACATTATCTCGAGTAATAAGCTAGAGAAAATTATGGAATCACATAATGCCTTGTCCGCTAAGATTGTTGAAAAGGTGGGATTTAAAGGGATCTGGGCAAGTGGTTTATCTATTTCTGCATCATTAGGTGTTAGAGATAATAATGAGGCTTCTTGGACACAGGTATTAGATGTTTTAGAGTTTATGAGTGATGCTACATCTATACCTATCTTGCTTGATGGGGACACTGGCTACGGGAACTTCAATAATGCTAGAAGACTAGTGAAAAAGTTAGAACAACGTCAAATCGCCGGGGTATGTATAGAAGACAAAATATTCCCAAAGACAAATTCGTTTATAAGAGGAGAGACGCAGCCACTTGCAGACATTGATGAATTTTGTGGGAAAATAAAAGCTATGAAGGATAGTCAATTTGTCGTTGTGTCCAGAGTAGAGGCGTTCATTGCAGGTTGGGGTCTCAACGAGGCTTTGAAACGTGCAGAAGCTTACCGACAGGCAGGGACAGATGCGATTCTAATTCATAGTAAGCGAACTGATAGCCTTGAAATTGAAAGTTTTATGAAAGAATGGGGAAACAGACTTCCTGTAGTCATTGTTCCTACTAAATATTATTCGGTCCCTACTGAACGGTTTCGAGAAATGGGAATTAGTTTAGTGATTTGGGCAAATCATAATTTACGGGCATCGATTAGAGCAATGGAGGAAACGTCAAGACAGATATATTCCGATGAAAGTCTAATCAATGTCGAACCATATATCACCCCGTTAGAGCATGTGTTTAGGCTTCAAGATGAAGAGGAATTAGCTAAAGCAGAACAAATATATTTAAAATCCCATCAGAGTAGTCCGCCACGAGGTACACAAAATGATTGATGTATTAACGTTTGGGAAAGAGTTAAAGCGGCATGATTTTCAATTCTATTGTGGAGTTCCTTGTTCATATTTAAAAGACCTGATAAATTTTGCAATGAATGATTGTAAATATGTCATGGCAACAAATGAGGGAGAGGCTATAGCTATTGCGTCAGGCGCAGTCATCGGTGGAAAAAAGTCTGTAGTACTCATGCAGAATTCAGGTTTAACCAATGCAACATCACCTTTAATTTCCCTTGTCCATCCATTCAAAATCCCCATACTTGGTTTTGTAAGTCTTCGTGGTGAATCAGGTCTTAAAGATGAACCGCAGCACGAATTAATGGGAGAAATCACACCAGATTTGCTTTCATTGATGAAAATTAGATGGGAATATTTATCACATGATATCGCTGAGGCAAGTCTACAATTGGAGCGAGCAAATGAGTGGATAGAAAAAGATGAATCTTACTTTTTTATAGTAAGAAAGGGGACATTTCATCCAGTTGAACATTTAAAAGAATCATTACAGTTGTCAAATAATTCTTTGAAAATTAATAAAAAGAAAAATGATCAACTACCTACCAGATTTGAGGCATTGCAAGTGATTCAATCCTTAAAGGATCAGCACACTATCCATTTGGCAACAACCGGAAAAACAGGCAGAGAGCTTTACGAAATAGAAGATTCCCAAAACAATTTTTATATGGTGGGATCAATGGGATGTGTAAGTTCTATTGGATTAGGAATGTCAATCGCAAAAAAGGACAAAAAATTTATCGCTATTGATGGAGATGGAGCTCTGCTAATGAGACTTGGAAACCTAGCTACCAACGGTTATTATTCTCCAGCCAATTTGCTTCATATTTTATTAGATAACCATTCATATGATTCAACTGGTGGACAAATGACTGTTTCACAACATACGAATTTTATAGAGATGGCTGCTGCATGTGGTTATAAGCAATCCATTTATGCTCATAATTTACTGGAATTAAGAAACTATATTCAATTCTGGAAAAGGCATCAGGAGCTCACATTTTTATATATGAAAATTGCTAAAGGCTCTAAAAATGGGATTGGACGTCCAAGGCAAAGTCCAGTTGAAATTAAAGAAAGATTGCAGGTGTTTCTAGATGATTAAAACAGCTGTTATATTAGCTGCGGGTATGGGGAAAAGAATCCGAGATAAATCAGGAGATAGGCCTAAAGGATTTTTGACTTTTGATGAAAAACCAATGGTTCAATATTCTATTGAAAAATTATTGAATGCTGGTGTGACTAAGATATTCATTGGAACAGGTTATAAAAGTGAAATGTATGAAGAGTTGAAAAAACAATACCCGCAAATTGAATGTGTTTATAATGAAAAATATGAGACTACTGGAAGTATGTATACACTTTATTTATTAAAAAATTATATTCATGAAGACTTTTTATTGTTAGAGTCAGATTTATTGTATGAAAAATCGGCATTAAATATATTGTTAACACATAAAATGCAAGATGTCATTTTAGCTAGTAAATTCACAAATAATGGTGATGAGGTGTTTGTTGAAATTAGTAGCACCAATTCGCTTGTGAATATGACAAAGAATAAAGAGGAGTTAGAAAATATAGCTGCTGAACTTGTTGGTATAACGAAACTCACCTACTCAACGTTTCAACAATTATGTATAAAAGTTAAAGGGATGTTGCAGAAACAACAGTTAATGGATTATGAAGCTGCTCTTGTTGAAATAGCAAGGCAAAAAGAAATATATGTTGAGATATGTCACGATTTAGTATGGTGTGAGGTGGATGATGAACACCATTTGAAATGGGCAGTTGACGTTATTTATCCTATGATTAAAGCAAGGGAACATGTTCCAAGGATGATTGAGCGAACAATACTTTTAAATCCAGGACCTGCAACGACAACCGATACAGTAAAATATGCACAAGTTGTCTCTGACATTTGTCCAAGAGAAGAAGAATTTGGGCAAATTTTAGAGTGGATTTCTAATGAGTTAACAAAATTAGTTGCTGATCCTAAATATTATACATCTGTTTTATTCGGTGGATCAGGGACCGCTGCGGTAGAAGCTATTATCAGTTCCATAGTAGGAAATGAAAAAATAATTATTATTAATAATGGGGCATATGGTGAACGGATGTGTAAAATTGCCAATGTCTATGAACTTGATTATATAGAATATAAGTCACCCGCTACTGATAAAATAAATTTAATAAATCTTGAACAACTGATTAGCCACTCTGATGAGAAAATAGCTCATTTAGCAGTTGTCCATTGCGAAACAACAACGGGTATGTTGAATCCAATTAAGGAAATTGGAGATTTATGTAAGAAGTATGAAATAAATTTGATTGTTGATGCCATGAGTTCATTTGCTGCAATTCCTATCGATATGAAGGAAATGAATATTGGTTATTTAGCTGCAAGCTCAAATAAAAATCTGCAAGGGATGGCAGGCGTATCGTTTATCATTGCTGAATATCAACGATTACACAATTGTAAAAAAATCAAACCGCGCAATCTTTATCTTCATCTTTATGATCAATTTGAATATTTTCAAAGGACACAACAAATGCGTTTCACTCCACCAGTACAGACGATCTATGCTTTAAAGCAAGCGATTATAGAAACAAAATATGAAGGTATTTCCCGTAGATATGACAGATATTCAAAATCGTGGGAGACCTTAATAAATGGAATTGAAAAATTAGGCTTAACACATCTCGTTCATAAAAATCACCATTCTAAAATTATTACCTCTATAATTGAACCAAATTATCCAAACTATGATTTTTATCAAATGCACGATTATTTTGCGTCCAAAGGTTTTACTATTTATCCAGGTAAACTTGATAAATTAGGAACCTTTCGTATCGCTAATATCGGTAATATTACTTATAAAGATATGGAACAATTTATTGATTTGCTTGACTTATATATAAAAGGGCTCCAAGGAGGAGAGGAATATTTTATATCATAATTTAGCCGTAGTGGTAATGGTGAAAAATAATGATGGAAAGATACTTCTTGTGGACCATCCGTATCGGGGATGGGAGTTCCCTGGAGGATATGTAAATCGAGGGGAGACAATAAAAGAAGCTGCCATTAGGGAAGTGGAAGAGGAAACGGGCATTCATATAATTATTTCAAAATTTTTGGGTATTGAGCAAGATGTGGAAAAAATGACATGTATAATTATATTAGAAGGGGCGACGGTCAGTGGAGAATTGATCCATTCCGATGAACATAAAGGAGTTGAATACTTTTCGGTTGATGAAGCTCTTAACAAAATGGAAATACAAAAATATAAGGAAAGGCTTAAACATTGTGTAATGGAGGAGAATATTCCTTTTGTCCTTTGACAAAAGGAAAAATAGTATTTTAATGAAGTAAATGTATAGGTAATATGAATGTTTGTATATAGTCGGTATAGGTTGCATGAGAAACGTCACTTAGAACATATTGTAGAATACAAAAAAACTGGTGTTACCTGAAAAAAGGATCTGTACATAAGGGCAGAATGCCATTGTACAGATCCTTTTTTTATTCTTAGTGAAATGACTGTTTAATATCCTTTCTCATAATTAACTAAATTTGTACTTGGAACACCCTTTTGTAAATAATGTTTTAAGTTGGGGATAAATATATCCTCAATCACTCTGGATTCATAATGCTCGGTTGAACCTGCAGTATGTGGTGTAATAATGACATTTTCGAAATTCCAAAGTGGACTATTTTCTAATAAAGGCTCTTTTTCGAAAACATCTAATCCTGCTCCAGCAATTTGTTTTGTTTCAAGTGCGTGAATGAGATCATCTTCGTTTACAATTTCTCCTCGCCCAATATTAATAAAAATGGCGGTGTTTTTCATTAATTGAAACTGATCCTTACTAAACATATGATAAGTTTCACTCGTTAGAGGAGCTGTCACCACGATATAATCACAAAGTGGAAGAACAGAATTAATATGCATCATATTATATACTTTATCAAAATCCTCTTCTGATTTGTCTGACTGACGAATCCCAATCACTTTCATATTAAATGCTTTAGCAATCTTCGCTGTTTCCTTCCCTATTGCTCCAACTCCTACAATACCTATTGTTTTCCCATGTATTTCTAAACTTAAATTTTCATGATGCCATTTTTTAATTTGTTGGTTTTTAATATATGTATGGATTTTCCTCGTTAGTGCTAACATGAGGGAAAAGATTGTTTCAGAAATTGGATAAGCATGAACGCCGCTTGCAGTCGTTAATAGAATGTCTCTTTCTTTCATATGATGCAATGGAAGGCTATCTACGCCTGCACTCCAGCTTTGTAGCCAACGAAGCGAAGAATTCTGTTCTAGGCAATTTTCTTTTATTTCCTTTTTCCAACCAACAATAACTTCTGCATGATTTAAATGTTCCTTCCAAGTCTCTGGGTCTTTCCCTGAAATAATTTCCCACTCTGGAATAAGAGCCTTTATCTTTGCTTGTAGCTCTTGATGGATATTCTGTGTAATCACCAATTTTCTCTTTGACACGTTTCTCCCTCTTTTCTATTGTTCGAATACTTTAATTATACATAAAAAAAATGGGCATTTAGAAAGTAAGAACTTGATTATTCTTTTATAGTAGTAGATAACAGTTTTCGTTTCGTCGTTTACAGTTAAGCAAGAAGCTTAGAAAGCTTACAAAAAAAACATCAAGCGCTTTTTAACACTTGATGTTTTATAAATTATTTTAGGATTTTAACTTTTACGCTTTTTCGTCCCCATTGAATGGCTTTTTGTTTTGAAGAAAAGAAGACATCAATTTTTTTACCTTTCATAGCTCCACCAGTATCGCCAGCAATTGCATTTCCATATCCTTCAACATAAACTTTTGTTCCAAGTGGAATCACTTTAGGATCAACAGAAATTACTTTCATATTAGGATTCTTTTTTAAATTTATGCCAGTTGCTGTAATTCCACTGCAACCCTTACAGCTTCCTGTATATGCAGTAGCTGTAACAGTGAATTCCTTAACTACTTTACTACTAGTAGAAGCAGCAGTCGTAGCTATCTCCTTCGTATTACTAGGAGCAATTACTAATTTTTGATTGGGAAGAATTTTATCTGATTTGAGATGATTCCATTGCTTTAATTGGCTAACCGTTACTTTATTTTGTTGAGCAATTTTCCACAATGAATCTCCGCTTTTTACTGTATATGTATTTGTGCTTGCAAATCCCGCACTTGATATTCCGACACTTAAGCATAGTGCTGTACTGATAGATATAATAAACTTTTTCAAAGAAGTCGACCCCTTTACTCTGTTTGTCATGTTAAAACAATAACATGGAAATATAACAGTTATGTTTCAGAGGTGTACTAATTCTATTACATCTTTTTTTCAGATGCTATTTTCAGAGTTACATGTATAGAAGGATCCATTAATAGTTAAGTATTTTTTAAGATTTCATCTATATTCTAAAATCACTGAAGATAAATGGAGGAGGGAAAAAGTTGATTAAACATGCAAAGGGCAGAAGTGAATTAAAATATGCTGTTACAAAAGCGGACTGTCATTTATTAAGAAGAAATCTTCAATTTGTTATGCAGCCAGATCCACATGTAATGAAGGATGGGAAATATTTAATCCGTAGTGTGTATTTTGATAACCTCGAAAACAAAGCACTCAATCAAAAAAAAGAAGGTTTGAAGCATCGTGATAAGTATCGTGCTAGGCTTTACAATTATAAAACTGATTTTATTCAGCTCGAAAAGAAAAGTAAGCAAAATGACATAACTTATAAGGAAAAATGCCAAATGACGGCAATGGAATATGAGCGAGTCCGGTTAGGTGATATCAAGTGGATGGAAAATAATTCAAGGAAGCTCATTCGAGAATTATATGTCCAGATGACCTTATATCAAATAAAACCAACGACTGTTGTAGATTACGAAAGAGAAGTGTTTACCTATGAATATGGCAATGTAAGAGTTACGTTTGATAGTGAAGTAAGGACAAGCTTAAGAAATATTGATTTTTTAAACCCTGAATTACCGATGGTTCCTGCTTTGGATCCAAATATTGTTATTCTTGAGGTGAAATATGATGAGTTTTTACCTGACATTATCAAACAATTATTACAGGTTGGCGATACGATGAGGACATCGTCTTCCAAATACCAACTAAGTAGAAATTATGTTTAAGGAGGACAACATAAATGAATACAACAACAAAAACAACTTTTAATGATATATTCAAATCTAGCTTTTTGGAGAATACAAGTAGCTTCTCTATTATCGATTCTCTTATTGGAATTATTGTCGCTTTTGCAGTAGGTTTATTTATTTATATGGTTTATAAAAAGACATTCTCAGGGGTGTTATACTCCCATAGTTTTAATATTTCACTAATTATTATGACGATGGCAACGGCTCTTATTATTATGGGGATTTCTACGAATATTATTTTATCACTTGGTATGGTTGGTGCTTTATCGATTGTCCGTTTTCGAACACCAATTAAAGATCCAATGGATCTTGTATACCTTTTTTTGGGCTGTTGCGTCTGGAATTCTTTGCGGAGCAGGACTAATTCCACTAGCTATTATAGGTGCACTAGCAATTGGATTGGTACTGATATTCTATGTGAACCGATTAACCGTTGAAAATCCTTACCTATTAATTGTGAAGTATACCAATGAAGGCATTGAAAAGAATATTGAAGAAATAGTCTCAAAGCAGGCGAAAAAATATACTGTAAAATCGAAATCAGTAATGGGGCAAGATCTAATAGAAATTACCTATGAAGTAAGATTAAAGAAAGAAAAAGATGCTCAATTTATTAATAGTATTAAGCGATTAGACAGTGTGAATTCAACTGTCATGTTAAGTTATGATGGGAATTTTACTGCATAAAGAACTTTTCGCTATAGAAATAAAAATAAAATAGTGAAAGGAGCAATGCGATTTGAAAAATAAATATATCCTCGGATCGGTTTTATTTTTACTTCTGCTTTTTATTATTATTATGTTCGTACTTCCGAATAGTAAAATCGAAAAAACTGCGATGAATAACGAATTTATGACAAAGGTTTTTGATAAGAGTAAAGTAACAACTGTAGATATAGTTATGAATGATCAGGATTTACAAGACATTTTGGACAATCCACTTGAAGAAGAAATGGTGAAAGCATCCGTAGTTATTAATGGTAAAAAGATGAATAATGTCGGTATTCGTACAAAAGGTAATATGACATTACGATCTGTAGCGAATATAGAAGATTCTAATCGATATAGTTTCAAAATTGATTTTGATAAATATGAAGATCAGAGTCTATATGGTCTTCGGAAGTTAAATTTAAATAATGGGTATTCAGATTCCACGCAAATAAGAGAGTATATGTCCTATGCTCTTATGGAAGAAATGGGAGTCCCTACACCACAATATTCCTATATGTATGTCACTATCAACGGAGAAGAATACGGTTTATATTTAGGGGTTGAAGCTATTGAAGAGCCGTTTTTACAAAATCATTTTGCAAATGGTACAGGTGATTTATATAAGCCGGATGGAGTTGGAAGTGATTTAAATTGGATTAGTGATGACATTGATGATTATTCAGGATTGGATTTAAAGACAAATACCGAGAGCTCTGATCAATCTGCAATGATGAAAATGCTAAAGGAAATAAACACCAATAAAAACATTGAGGGTTCGATAAATATTGATGAAATGCTTAGGTATTTCGCAGCAAGTACAGCTCTTGTAAATTTAGACAGTTATCAAGGAACAATGAAGCATAATTATTACTTATATGAGGAAGATGGTAAATTCTCAATTTTGCCATGGGACTTGAACATGGCTTTTGCTGGCTATCCAGTTGGTAATAGACCTACAGGGCAAAGGGGTAACAATGAAAAAAATATAGATACTGCTCAAAATGCCAATGAAGGGGATCCTGCAAATAATAAGAATCAAGGGCCCGGTAATATGGGAGGTATGGGTTCTAATTTAATGAGTGAAGAGAATATTAATTTCAGTATTTCATCTCCAGTCTCAGGAGTGACATTAGAGGATCGTCCATTATTAAATGCCTTACTCTCCAATGATCAAAATCGAAAAACGTTTAATAACTATTTAAAGGAAATAGCTAATGGTTTTTTCTCAGAGAAAAATATGAATGAAATGACGAGTAAACTATCAGCATTATTGAAACCATATATTGAAAAAGACCCTACAAAGTTCTATACTGTTGAACAATTTGAAGAAGGAATATCCGGGGAGAATAGTTTAGTTGCATTCGCAGCAAAACGGGCTGAATCAATACTTGCTCAGATTTCAGGAGAACTAGTTGTAGAGACAAATTCATCGCTAGATGAGGGTTCAACAAAAATTGAAAATAGCGCCCAAAATTCAAATAAGATTGAAGAGAATCAGCAAAAGGATAATGAAGAACAATCTGTGAAAAATGGTGCCCAACCAAATATGGGAAATGGTAAAGTAAATGGAAACATGCAACCACCGAATATGGAAAATGGAAACATACAACCACCAAATATGGGGAATGGAAATATTGGTCCAATTGAAAGAGGGGATAGGAACAATAGGAATCATTCATTAGACACTGCAACTTTTTCGAAGGAAACCATAGCTATATATTTAATCTTCTTTTTGCTACTAATTGGTGGAATGATCTTTGTCTTTAGATTTAAAAGAAGAAAATAATTATCCATTTTATATGTATGAAATCTAGAAGGCCTTTTCCAGCAATCAATATAGTTGGATATTTTATAAAATAGTATTACAATGGGGCTGTCTTACAAATGGGCAGCTCCGTTTGTATTGGACTAATTTATTTTTTTCAGCCATTTGTAAATACTAATATAGTCTGTTAATAGAGTTTATATTGAATAAAAGGAGAATACGTATGAAGGCAATTATTGTAGATGAACTAACGAATCGTATGTCTGTTGGAGAATGGGAAGACCCTAAAGTCGGTACAAATGAATTATTAATCGATATAAAAGCAACGGCTATTAATCGTGCAGATGTTTTACAAAAGTATGGAAAATATCCTGTTCCACCAGGGGTAACACCAATAATGGGCCTTGAAATGTCTGGTATTGTAGAAGAGGTAGGTTCATCAGTAAGAGGTTGGAATAAAGGGGATCGTGTATGTGCATTATTACCTGGTGGGGGATATGCTGAGAAGGTTACCATCCCTGCTGATATGGCAATCAAGATTCCAGATGATTTTTCATTTGAAGAGGCTGCAGCAATTCCAGAAGTGTTTTTAACTGCCTATTTAAATCTTTTTGAGCTTGGTCAACTAGAAAAAAATCAAACAGTATTAATTCATGCAGGAGCTAGTGGTGTTGGAACTGCAGCAATTCAGTTAGCACGCGAAGCTGGTGCTACCATTATTGTTACAGCAGGAAGTGAGGAGAAGCTTAGCCTTTGTAAAGAACTGGGGGCTCATTATACAATTAATTATAAAAAGGACAACTTTGCAGAAAAAGTAAGTGAAATAACAGAAGGAAAAGGTGTGGATTTAATATTAGACTTTATTGGTGCATCCTATTTTGAAAAAAATATTGAGTCCTTAAAAATTGAAGGTCGATTAATTTTAATTGGAACATTAGGTGGAAGTCGGCTAGAAATAGATTTAATGTCATTAATGATCAAACGGATAAAAGTATTTGGCAGTACATTACGTTCACAAACACCTGCTCAAAAAGAGAGCTTAACGAAAAAATTCGTTGAATTTGCTATGCCCCTTCTAACAACTAAACGTATTTCACCTATCATCGATTGTGTATTCCAGCTTCATGAAGTAAATGAAGCCCATGAAAAAATGGAGAGAAACGAAAATAAGGGAAAGATTATATTAAAGATCAATTAAATTCATCAATTAATATATATATCAGTTCAGTAGGAAAATAAAAGGGGTCTGACCCCATCATACGATATTTATTACGAAAAAAATGAAATTCGCTCTAAATACCGTATGTTAAGTGGTGTCAGACTCCTTAATAGACAACCTTTTTATGCTTTTTGAACATTTGTTGCTTGTGGTCCGCGTGCGCCTTCTTCGATTTCAAAGGTTACAGTTTGTCCTTCTTCGAGGGTTTTGAACCCTTCCCCTTGAATTGCTGAGAAGTGAACGAATACATCGTCCTGTCCCTCTACCTCGATAAAACCGAATCCTTTTTCTGCATTGAACCACTTAACTTTACCAGTTACCATTTATATACCTCCAAAATTCGGATATTTACTAATCTCGTTCAAACATCAATAGTTTTCATACGTAAAGTGAAATATCCATAAATAAGTAAATACACAATATATTTTTGGCACAAATACTCAAAGTATACATAAAAAAATAAAAAATATTGCTGAAGGGAAAATAAATGAAATATTAGACAATTGCCAAAGAATATTATATAATCACAAATACGTCTTTGAACTTTCAAAAAGATAGAGAAGTCATGAATTACTTGAGAATTCATGGCTTTTTCCTGTCTATAATGTGATAAATGAACAAAAAAGGGAGGGAAGGGAATGTCTAAGGCACATCCTGATTATGAAAATGAAACGGAAAGGCTCGATTTTACAAAAAAGTATATGAATGTTGTCATCCAAGCGTCAGAATCTAATGAAGAAACATTTAGGGAAAACCTAAAACAATCATTAGAAGGCATGGATATAAAGGATAGTAGTTTTAGCTATATGACCATGTTGACGAATTCGAATCTCTTGCAACGTACAGGAGACGAGTTAAAAAGGCTAAAAAAGTTTAGGAACAAGCCTTATTTTGCAAGAATCAATTTTTTACAGGAGAATGTGAATCAGGAAGAACATTTATATCTGGGAAAAGTCTCATTATTCGATAAAGAAACGCAGCAGCCGATTATTGTGGACTGGAGATCACCTATTGCCAACTTATATTATGATGGCCGATTAGGAGAGGTATCGTATGAGTCTGAAGGTGATACGTACCATGGTTTTTTATCATTAAAACGACAATTTATTATCGAAAATGGCGAATTACAGGAAATTCGAGATATCGATTTAACGACAACAGATGAATTATTGCAAATGTCTCTATCAGAAAGTGCAAGCAATCGTTTAACAGAAATTGTATCAACCATACAAGAAGAACAAAATAATATTATTCGTGCAGATTTAAATAGACCGATAATTGTCCAGGGAGCGGCAGGAAGTGGAAAAACAACGATTGCTCTTCACCGTATTTCTTATTTCATTTATACCTTTGCAGAAAAGTTTACAGCTGATCAATTGATGATCTTAGCTCCGAACCGCTTATTTATCGACTACATCTCAGAAGTCCTTCCTGAACTGGGTGTTGAAAATATTTTACAAACAACCTTTGTTGATTATGTACGTTCCTGTATTGGAAAAAAAATCAAACTAGTTCCTCCAGACGATAAGCTACTTCGTTTTATTAACCAAGAAATAGATAATCCCGAATTAGTAAAATGGATGTCGGAATTTAAAGGCTCTTTATTATTTAGAGACATTATTGATCGATATCTAGAAGACATACTTAAAACACTACTTCCGACAGAAGATTTTTATGTATCAAAATTTCGTCTATATCATGCGATGAATTTAAGACAATTAATAGAATACGAATATCGGTACCTACCTTTCTATCAAAGAATTGACAAAATTAAGCGTGTATTACAAAACCATGTCCGCACTGAAAAGAAAAGGATGATTGATAAAGTTATTAAATTTTACGATGGTAAATTAGAAAAAGCACTATATAGTAAAGTGAACTCTGAAAAGAGAAAGGCATACATATCAAAGGCTTTAGATAAAAAGGAGGAAACGTTGAATGACATTAAGAAAGAAGCTAGGGTCGCTGTCAATCGATATATAAAAAAGCTACCAAAGCATGATTTGTTTTATTATTTTAAGCAGCTTCTTACCAATAAGGAAATATTCAAAAAATATGCTGATGGTTTACTTGATGAGGATAAAATTGAGTTTTTCATTCATTATCAAATGAAATTAATGTCTAAAGGCATGTTTGAAATAGAAGATTTGGCATCCTTGTTATATTTACAGGGAAAAATATTTGGAATTGATCAGCAGTTACGTGTGAAGAACATCGTTATAGACGAAGCGCAAGATTATAGTTATTTTCAATTATTTGCGTTAAAAACTGTATTAGAAACTGATATGTTTACAATTGTTGGGGATCTGGCGCAAGGTATTCATTCGTATCGAGGTATTAAAGATTGGAGCATCGTTCAAAATGAAATTTTTCCAAGAGCGAGCTATAAAACCCTTCAAAAAAGCTATCGGACAACTGTTGAAATTATGGAAGCCGCTAATCAAATTCTAAAGTTACTGAAGTTAGAACTACCAATTGTAGAACCTGTAGTGAGACATGGACAAAAGCCTTCATTCCACACAATTTCAACAAAAATCGATGCCATTCAATTAATGGAACAAGAGATTAATCAATTGTATAAAAGAGGTATGAAAACTGTAGCAATAATAGGAAAAACGAATAAAGAATGTCAGGAATTAGCTAAGCTATTTAAAAAGCACTCGTCCCTTTCGATTCAAGTTTTAAAAGAAAATCAAGAAATCCATAAAGATGAAATCGTCATTGTCAGCTCAAATTTATCAAAAGGTTTAGAGTTTGATGCAGTTCTCATCTGCTCTTTAGATGATTCATTTCTGGATTCTGAAATTGATATAAAATTATTATATGTATCGATGACTAGGCCACTGCATCATTTGTCTTTATATGGAAAGGATTTAACTTGCTTCTTACTAGATCAAGTGAATGAAGATGTAATCATCAAATTATGAGGAAACGTGCTGTTGGAAACCTTCTTTCTGGCAGCACGCCTTTAGTATTCTACCTAAAACTCTCCTAAAAATATTTGGCTGTAAAAGTGAAATTATGTCACTTTAAATGAAGGAAAATTGCGAAAATTGTCGTATTACTAACGTTAATATGACAGAATCGGGGAGTAATACTTATATGGAAAAATTGATTTTACATGTGCTTTTTATTTTATTGCCTGTACATATTTATAGTGTTTTTCTTGAGAATAGGAAGGCAGGTCAATCTCCATATATTTTAGGTATAGTAAATAGTTTATGTGCAATTTTAACGATGTCATTTTCAATCTCTGCATTTAGTTTGTATTGGGATTTACGTTATATCCCTTTAGTGATCTCCATTTTTTATTATGGTCCCATTTCTGGCTTTATTGTATTTCTCACCATTTTAATTGAACGAATGATTATCGGTGGTGAGGGTGTATGGATAGCCTATATATGCCTTATCGTAGCCGTACTATTTCCTATGTATATTAGAAAGAAATTTAACCACAGTTCAAGAAGAAAAAAGATTTTCCTAGCTACAGTATCTGGAATCCTAATTGCATTAGGTCAATTAGTCATAACATACACTTACCTTTATTTTCATTATGGACAACAACTGAATGGAATAAAATTATTTTTTATTGTTCTTGTTTATGGTGTAATACAAACCTTTGGGATATTAATTTCTACTTTATTACATGAAAAAATACTAGAAAAGAAGCTGTTGCAACAAGAGATCATACGAGCGGAAAAACTAAATACTATGGGGGAAATGGCAGCATCCATTGCCCATGAAATTCGCAATCCATTAACAGTAGTAAAGGGATTTCTCCAATTAATGCAAAAACAAGAAAAAAACGATAACCTTCAATACCTTACTCTCATTTTAAGTGAATTAGCTAGGGCAGAGCTAATTATAAATGATTATTTAAATTTTGCTAAACCTCAGTATAAAAAGGTAGAAGAAATTCAGTTGGGGGATACCCTATTTCATGTTGTCACCTTAATTGAATCTCTAGCCCTTAAAAATGGAGTGAAGCTGGAATTTTATGGGGAAAAGAACCCGATAATTCTAGCAGATAGAAACCATCTTATTCAAGCGTTCATCAATCTTATTAAAAATGCAATTGAAGCAACTCCGAATAAAGGAAGTGTTGCTGTAAAAATAGATGAAGACAATGATTATATCTATATTAAGATTTTAGATACTGGTAAAGGGATGTCAAAAGAACAATTATCTAAAATTGGAACCTTATACTATACAACAAAGGACAAGGGGACGGGGATTGGAACAACTGTATCATTAAAATTTATTGAGGAAATGAAGGGGAAGGTTACCTATCAGAGTACCCCAAATGTAGGTACTGAGGTAACAATCCTTTTTCCACGGATCAAAAAATAGGATTCTATTGTGGGACTTTAAATGTCTGTGCCAGACACTTCTCACCACTCTCAATGACCATATTTTCCGAGTACTCCAGCTGCATTTCTTTGAAGAGAGATTTCCAAAATTGGATGGCATTTTGATTCTTTTCCAATTGAACAACGTAATAGGTTCCTGGATAAGCAGAAATTAGTTTCTTTACGGCTTGTCCAGCAAAACCTCTTTCTCGATATTGGGTGAAAATAAATATATCATTAACAATATAATCGATAGTCTCGCTTTTTTCTGTCTTAACAAATAGGAGGAAACCGACCACCATTTCATCAAATTTAATAAAATAAGGAACAAGATTTGATTTAGTGAAAAAGTAAGTTAAACTGTCGTATTCAAATATTCCTTGATCATTTGTTTTAAGCTGATTCGTATATTTAGACAAATCATCTAAATAAAAATGGAGCATATTTTCCAAAATACTCTTTTCTTCGAGCTTAACCTCAACTAATTCAATCGACATATGTAAAATCTCCTTTCTACGACGATTAAGAAAGTGAAAAAATGAATACAACGCTTAGTTGTTTCTCCACTGTTCTATCCCTCTGCCACTATTGCTGTCTCAGTTAATTAAGACACCTATGCTTTTCTTATTGTAAAAGAAAATAAACGAAAAGAGAATAGGTGAACCATTCCCAGTCCTAAATTTAAATAATAGACTATTAGGTTATAGTTGAAATTTACAGAAATGGTTGTTTAACGGGTTTCAGAAAAATATAAGACACGTATATATACAATATAAATTACCCTAATAGATAAAGTGATCTATAATCAGCGAGGAACAAAGACTCCAGCTGATTACTAGGTAAACTAATCGGGCAGTACGGACAGTTATTCTACCTGATTTTTACTAGGTTGAAAATCTACTGACGTTTATGCAAGGGGGGAAAATAAGGAGGATAAAAATGGAAAAAAGTAATCTTAATAAGGAAAATTCTGCCCCTATCTCTCTTCCTTATTCATTAAAAGGAAAGAATGTAACCATATATAGAGGTGGGCCAGAGTCTAAGACAGGAAGGCTGATTGATGTACAATCTGATTATATTGCACTAGGTACAGAGAATGGGGTTATTTATTATCAGGCTGAACATATTAAAAGCATTAGTGAGGATCCAATCTTTAATTCAATGCAATCTAATTTAATGCAAAAGGAAAAAATTATATATTATCAGAGCAAGAATTTTGCAGGTATTATGAATAATTTAAAATCAAAACTAGTTCAAATTAACCAGGGAGGACCGGAGTCAAAAAAAGGTTTATTATTGGATGTCAAGAGTGATTATGCTGTGGTCAGTACTAATGATGATGGAATTGTATATTACAACATTCATCATATAAAGAGCATTATGACTCCTCAAAATAACAATTCACAACTTGGAGAGGAAGTAACTAATTTAGCTCGTCAAGAATATATTGGAGCTCCAGAATTTAATCAACTATTTAGGCAAATGACACATGGATGGGTTTCGATTAATCGTCATGGACCAGAAGCTCTTGAAGGTATCTTAGTTGAAAATACTGATGGATATTTTACCCTTATAAATAATAAAGAAATATACCGAATTCATCCTCTTCATGTAAGGAGTATTAGTTTTGGTCCAAAAGGACTCTTAAAGAAATTAAACAATAAAGAGGATGATAATGCCAAAAATAGTAATAGTAATAGTAATAATAGTCAAATGGAAGAAGGGAAAAATAGCAATAAAACCAATACAAATAAAGAGGCGGAAGTGGATAGTTCTGGGGAAGAAAATCAACAATTACAAATTAAAGATTTGGTTGAAACATTAAATATTCCTTCCGTTGCAGGATTATTTATACAACAGGTAGTTTTAAAGGGAATGGCTAAGGCTTTAAAGATATTTTAAAATATTTATTTCACGAGTTGGCAAACCAGGGTGCATTGGTTTTTGACTAGTGCACCAATCTATTGAAAGGAGGATGTAGAGTTGTCAGGAATTAACCAATTAATTAATCAAGAGGTTGAGGTTGAAATTTCAGGAAAAAATCTCATATCAGGTCTATTACTTGATAAGGGACTGGATATAATTGTGATCTATACTGGCAATAAATTTTTATATATTCCACTACTACACATTCAGCACTTAAAGGAAAAAGTAGTAAAAGAAATAGTAAGCGAACCACCAGAATCCTTACTCATGATAAATGAACCGGAACCGATTTCCTATAGAAAAATATTAAATCATGCAAAAGGACAGTTCATAGAATTATTTGTTACGGGGAACAAATCGATTCACGGATATATTACTAGTGTTTTAAATGACTACATTGTTTTTTATTCCCCAGTGTACAAAATTATTTTTATATCGATGCAGCATATAAAATGGTTCACCCCGTATTCAAATCAACTAACACCATATACTTTAGGCAGTAAAGATTTGCCAATTGTTCCTGCAAGTATTCCTTTAGCAAGATCTTTTGATGAACAATTAAAAAAATATGAAGGGCAATTAATAGTCCTGGATTTAGGAGATAATCCAGAGAAAATTGGATTATTAAAAAATGTCTCAAATAACATAATTGAACTTATAACTGCTAATGGCCAAGCTATTTATTGGAAATTTACTCATATTAAAACAGCAAATCTACCATAAGGGGACAGACGTCTTTAATAGATAACCTCAATATGTTGATTAAAAATGCAAGATTGCTTTCCTTATTTGTCATATAAACTTCTAGTAGTGTATGATAAAGTGAACTTTGTGTTGATTTATAAGAAAGGCTGTTTTTATAGTTTGTTGCTTTTGTAAATGTCCAACTGCCGGTTATTACACCAAAAAAGGATGCAACGATTTTCATGGAGATTACAGCTCTTTTCAGTGAAAAGAAAGGTGTAGCAGTCTTCAGCAGCCGATAGTTATTCGTTAAAACTTTAGTTGAATAGCAACAATATTTAAGAAAATAGCCTTAAGAAAAAATGAAAATAGAACTAAAGGAGAACAATATGACAAGTAATTGGCCATTTTTATCAACTTTAAAACCAAACTTTCAAGTTACATGGAAGACTGCAGGATTTGATCAGCCTACAGCCATCCAAAAGGAAACTGCTGAGATAATAATGGAAGGCAAGGATGTTATTGCTAGTTCACCGACTGGAACAGGGAAAACATTAGCCTATGTTCTTCCATTATTAGAAAAGCTAAATACCGATAATAAAAATATACAAACAATTATTCTTGCCCCATCTAGGGAACTAGTGATGCAAATCCTTCAAGAAATTCAAAATTGGGCCTCTGGAAGTGGGATATTGGCAGCATCATTTATTGGTGGTGCAAATGTAAAACGCCAATTAGAGAAGCTAAAAAAGAAGCCGCATATCATTGTAGGAACACCTGGGCGAATTTTTGAATTAATAAAACAAAAAAAAATAAAAATGCATGAAGTAAAGACGATCGTTTTTGATGAAGGCGATCAACTCCTTACTTCAGAAAATATGCAAACAATTACTGGGATTATTAAAGCGACATTAAGTGAAAGGCAACTTCTACTTTTCTCGGCAACACTTCAGGAGCAAACAATCCATACGGCGCAGATGCTGATGAAAGAACCAGAAATAATAAATATTAAGACTTCCGAAAATAAAGAGAAAGTTGAACATATTTATTTTGTATGTGAAGAAAGAGATAAAATGGAGATATTAGCAAAACTAAATAGAGTAGAATCTATGCAAGCTCTTGTATTTTTTAACGATATTGGAAAGCTAAATGTTATAGCAGAAAAAATGAAATATAAAGGTCACTTGGTTGGAGAATTACATAGTGAATTGAAAAAAGAAGCTAGAGCGAAAGCAATTAGTCAATTACAGTCTGGTGAGTATTCTCTACTTTTTACTACTGAAGTAGCGGCAAGAGGGTTAGATATTGCCAATCTTCCATATGTAATCCATTTTGATTTACCGGACAATACTTCTCAATATACTCATCGTTCAGGTAGAACAGGAAGATTAGGTCAGGAATCAGGAACGGTTATTTCGATTGTTACATTACGAGAAGAACGAACGTTAAAACAGTTTTGTCGAGAACTTGAAGTGCCTGTCAATCAAAAATATTTGTATGCTGGACACATCGTTGATCAGAGAGGTTAATGATACATTTGAAATAGGCATCTACACATTTTTTGTCAGTAGATGCTTTTTTATTATTCAGTACCTTGCATTAATCAGTAGTATCGATTATTATATAGTTATTACTAGTGAACAATGTACAGTAGCTGATATTAATTTATAGGAGGTGGATTTTTTGAATGTCCAGTTTAAAAAGGGTGTTTTAGAACTATGCGTTCTAATATTAATTTCTAAAAAGGATCAATATGGCTATGAGTTAGCTCAAAATATATCCAGTAAAATAGAAGTTGCAGAAGGGACCCTGTATCCTTTACTTAGAAGGTTAACAAAGGATGATCTTTTAACCACTTATTTATTAGAATCCACTGAAGGACCACCAAGAAAGTACTATTCAATTACAACAAAAGGCCTTGAATATATGTTTGATTTAATAAGTCAATGGAGGCAATTTTCTGAGGCAGTCAATCAATTTATAACGGAGGGTATGGCGAATGGGGAGAAATGAATTTATAAAAAGTCTAGAAAGCTATCTATCGAAAGTTCCTGAACGTGATCGAAAAGATATGCTTTATGATTTTGAAGAGCATTTTACAATCGGGATTGAAAATGGAAAAACGGAGGAAGAAGTTGTTTCGGAGCTAGGGGATCCACAAATGATTGCCAAGGATTTAATAGCAGAGTATCGGATAAGTGCAGCAGAAAAGGATCGATCTGTACCAAATATTACACGTGCGATGATTGCAACGATTAGTTTAAGTTTTTTTAATATTGTTTTTTTATTGGGGCCGGTTCTAGGACTTATTGGGGTGTATATTGGATTGTGTGTGACTGCAATTGTGATGACGGTTGCTCCTTTAATAGTCGTTTCATGGGGAATATTTACAGGATTTGATTTATTTTTACTGCAATTTTTTGTATCGATTGTGTTATGTGCGATTGGGTTACTTTTAAGTATTGCAATGATCAATATAGGAAAGTTATTTTATTCCGTTATTCTCCGCTATATAAAATTTAATGTAAAGATAATTAAAGGGGGAAAGGCATAATGAAAAAAATGATTTTAGGGGCAATCATTTTACTGATAATCGGTATTATTGGCACGACAGCAAGTTTATATGCAAATAAGGATTCTTTGTTTCATCCGAAAGAGTGGAGTGAAAAGAAGTCAATTAGTGGTAAAAACATAAAAGAAATTCAAATTGATTCTGGATCTGTGGATGTCCTATTAGAACCGTCAAATAGTGATGATGTTCAAGTTGATTTATTAGGAAAGGAAACGATAAGAAAAAAAGGACAGTATAAATTAAAAGTAGACAATGATGGGGACCGTATTAATATTAAGGTTAAGGAAAAAATTCGAGTTGGTGTTACTTTTTATAGCAGTATAAAATTATATGTAAAAATTCCTGAGAAGATGTATCAATCATTAGACTTAAAATCTTCATCAGGAGAATTAAATGTAAAGGATTTTTCTGCTGAAAATGCAACTTTTAAAGCAACATCTGGTGATGTAAATGTCAAAAATGGTAAGGTGAATAATAAACTGGTTATTGAATCAACTAGTGGTACAATTGAAGCAGCAAATAATCAGGCAGAAGATCTATTCTTGAAGGCGACGAGCGGGGATATTACAAATGACGATGTGAAAGTTGCCAATCAATTATCTGTTCAAGTTGCAAGTGGTGAAATTAATGTAAATAACAATGAGGCAAAAAAAGTAAAGCTAAAATCAACTTCTGGGGATATCAATGTTGATCAGCTTTTAGCAAAGGAATCAGAAATCAAAGCAACATCTGGAAGCATCGTTGTTGATGATATTAGTGGAACTATTATTGGAAATGCCACTTCTGGAGATATAGAGATTGGACCTAATAAACAAGTTGGTCATATGAATTTAGAATCAACAAGTGGTACAGTTGAAGTTAGAACAAAGCAACAGACATATCCTTTTGCCATTGATTTTAATGGCGGATCAGGTAGTGGAAAAATTCAAGTTTCTGGAGCAACTTATACTGAAAAAAACGAACATGAAATAAAAGGTAAAATTGGTGACGGTTCAATTCAATTAAAGGTAAAAACGACATCGGGAGATTTTGTTTTAAAATAAGGATCTTTTCTCAAACATTGTTGCTATTTAAGTAAAGTTATCACTAATAAATATCGACTGAGGATTGCTACACATTTCATTTTACCTAAAATAACAATTAAAATAAGGAGGGAATGAATAATGGAAAATCCATTATTTATTCCCTCCTGTGTTTTATAATTAGTCATTAGTTTTTGTATAGTGTTTACAGATCAAAACACCTTTTTTGGTGTTTACAGATCAAAACACCTTTTTTTGGTGTTTACAGATCAAAACACCTTTTTTGGTGTTTACAGATCAAAACACCTTTTTTTGGTGTTTACAGATCAAAACACCTTTTTTTGGTGTTTACAGATCAAAACACCTTTTTTTGGTGTTTACAGATCAAAACACCTTTTTTTGGTGTTTACAGATCAAAACACCTTAGTAGTCCAGTTTTCGCAGTTCCATACATCTGTTACGACATCTTGGTAGAATTCGGGTTCATGGCAAATAAGAAGGACACTGCCTTTGTAGTCTTGGAGGGCACGTTTTAATTCGTCCTTCGCATCGACATCTAAATGGTTTGTCGGCTCATCAAGTACTAGGATATTTGTTTCTTTGTTAATTAATTTACATAGACGAACCTTTGCCTTTTCTCCACCACTAAGTACCTCAACTTTGCTTTCAATATGCTTCGTCGTTAATCCACATTTTGCTAATGCAGCTCGAACTTCATATTGTGTAAAGGAAGGGAATTCATTCCACACTTCTTCAATACAAGTATTATAATTTGCCTGTTTAACTTCTTGTTCAAAATATCCTGTTAATTGATAATCCCCACGCTCAACTGAACCAGATAGAGGTTTAATTTCTCCTAGTATACTTTTCAACAATGTTGTTTTTCCAATACCATTAGCACCAACTAGAGCAATCTTTTGGCCACGTTCCATTTGAAGGTTCAATGGTCTTGAAAGTGGTTCATCATAACCAATAACTAAGTCCTTTGCTTCAAATATCATTTTTCCGGATGTACGTCCCTCTTTAAAGCGGAACTCTGGCTTTGGTTTTTCTGCAGCCAATTCAATAACTTCCATTTTATCTAGCTTTTTCTGACGTGACATTGCCATATTTCTGGTTGAAACTCTCGCCTTATTTCTTGCTACAAAATCTTTTAGTTCAGAAATTTCTTGTTGCTGCTTTTTATAGGCAGATTCTAATTGTTGTTTCTTCATTTCATATACCTTCATGAAATCATCATAGTCACCAACATATCGGTTTAATTCTTGATTTTCCATATGGTAAATTAAATTAATAACACTATTTAAGAATGGAATATCATGTGAAATTAAAATAAAAGCATTTTCATAGTTTTGTAAATAGCGCTTCAGCCATTCAATATGCTGCTCATCTAGATAGTTAGTTGGCTCATCAAGAAGCAAGATATCTGGTTTTTCAAGAAGTAGTTTTGCGAGAAGCACTTTTGTCCGTTGTCCACCACTCAAATCCTGAACATCTCGATCAAGTCCGATGTCGTCAAGTCCAAGTCCTCTTGCAATTTCTTCAATTTTGGCATCAATGATATAAAAATCATTGTTAGTTAAAATGTCTTGAATGGTTCCCACTTCTTCTAGCATCTTCTCTAATTCTTCCGGTGTGGCTTCACCCATCTTTTCATAGAGTCCATTCATTTCTGTTTCAAGGTCGAATAAATATTGAAATGCACCTTTTAAAGCATCCTTCATGGTCATTCCTTTTTTCAGGACCGCATGCTGGTCCAAGTAACCGACACGGACTTTTTTTGCCCACTCAACCTTTCCTTCATCGGGCTGTAGCTTTCTTGTAATGATATTCATAAACGTAGATTTACCTTCACCGTTGGCTCCAACTAACCCAATATGTTCTCCTTTTAACAAACGAAATGACACATTATTAAAAATAGCACGATCACCAAAACCGTGACTCAAATCTTTTACTGTTAAAATACTCATCTATATACACCTTTTTCAATCAGTTTCTTATTTCACATATAAAAATTATAACTAATAAAGGAGTAGGATTGAAAGTTATTTTTTTAGGGATCGACCTAGAAAATATTGTCGTATCGATAGAGTGTTAATAAGAGTTAAAGGAAGAACTATTTGATTTCGTTGCAGATGGTTAAAGGTGTTTATGCCTTTGTTAGAAAAATAGGCTTTTAAAAAGAATTCTAAAGTAGCAATAATATTTTAGGAAAGAGCCCAATAAAAAATAAAAAGAGCATAAAAACAATAGAGAACATTCTAATGGTTTTATGCTTTCTTTAGATAGATAATCATTACATTGTTTTTAATAAAAGTGGCTGATTGTTTGAATTTTGGTTCATCTCAGTTGTGGAAAAATAGAAATTTAATTTTCCTTCATAAACTAGTTGAAAGGGCGAGGTTGCTTTTAAATCACTTGGAGTAACGAAGGCTAAAGGCTTATTAATGAGAACGACACCCGAATCTTTTAACACTGATGCAACAAATTGAGAGCAGAAATAGGCATTTTTTCTCTCAATTTCTATATTAAACAGGACTCCAATAAGCCCAATAAGATTATATTTATAGTTTTGCTTATTATTTTCAAAATTTATGATTTTTCTTCTCATTTCTTGGTATTGCTTTTCAGAAACAGTACAACTATAAATAGCACATTTAGCATGTTTAAAGAGACCCGTACGAATATTTTCTTTTACAAACCCTCCAATAAAAGGGTTTCTCATATTTTTTCTGCCAAAGCTATATACCTCAACCAGATTATCATCAAAGGCTAATGAAGCGTGGTTAAGTGGTTCTTGAGTAAAAAGCTTTATCATTCTTGTAAACATTGTACCAGTATCGGTTAGTAATAAATAAATTTTACGTTGCTCCACACAATTTTCCTCCTATGTAGAATTGAAATATAGGAAGGGAACATCTTGCTTTAAAGACTCTTTTAAATTGTAAGAACTTCATGATTTTTCCCCTTTATTGGTATCTTATCTCATTTATTCCAGATAGAATACGAACTATCGCAGTAATTATCTTTAAGACCTAAGACTGAGTTATTTAATTCATTTTCGTAGTATGATTTGTCATTGAAGTCATCGTATGGAGCAAGCCTATTTCCAGCATTCAACATGTAGAGAGTGGTATGAGAAAGCTCCTTACTCAATCTGAATAGAAAAGTATATTTATCCTATTTTTATAAATATTGATTCTTTTAGATAAGATTAACACAATTAACAATGAAAGGTAATTTCTTTTTCGTTTCATTTTTATTAAAAAATTTTAAAGATATATTTAAGGAAAACTTAAGAAACAGTTTCTTTTATTTTAAAGATGGATCTTTATAATGAGAAAAAAGATTACAAATACTAAGGAGAGAATCTTAGGGTATGGATAGAATAATAGATCGTGAACAACAGAAAAATATAGATATAGAAAACTTTGTTATCACACATGGTAAAGCACTTTTAAATTATATATATTCGCTAATGAAACATTGGGAATTGGCAGAGGATATATATCAAGAAACGCTCATAGCTGCATATATTGGATATGATTCCTTTGAACACCGTTCATCGTTTAAAAATTGGTTATTTAAAATAGCTTTAAATAAATGTAAGGATGAATGGAAAAGACAGAAAGTAAAGTACCGATACTTAGAAGAAAAAATGGATGTAATTGAACAAAATGAAGTACAGGATGAAACAGAAAAAATGGTACTAGAGAAAGTTTTACATGAAAATTTAATAAAGAAAATTAATGAACTTCCGAGCCGATACCAACAGTCATTACTACTATATTATTTTTATGATTGTAGTATGAAAGATATATCACAACGAACGTCTATGCCATTATCAACGGTAAAGACTCACCTTAAAAGAGGAAAGGAACGATTACGAAGAAAAGTAGTGGGAATATATTAAAGAAATTCGGTTGAGTTCTTGACGATAACATTTGAAAACTCTGTATGATGCTTGTTCCAAGTCTAGTTAGATTAATCATAAAAAGAGTGATGAAAAATTGAGAAAAAGCAGAAAACAACAGAAAAAAATTAAAAATGAACACTATACATTTTGGGATATTGTTTTAGATCTATTATCGTGGATACCAGAAATAATTATCTGGCCTTTTCGAATAGCGTTTAGATTAATTAGACATCTTATTGACGGCTTTTAATACCTTTGTTAATTCATTTTTTTGTATGACACTAATAATTTATGCAAATTTGGTGAAATAAGTTGAAAAGTATCTATAATTTTTTTGCAGATAATATGAACTTTTGAAGAAAGAGCTTCATATAATAAAAGTAAGGCTAGTGTAGAACGAATGTAATATCACACTTTAGAAATTTTTTTGTTTAAAAATGAAACTTTTTCTTAACTATTGCGTCTATATAAATAAGAAATTCAACTATTATTCAATGAAGCTGTATTAAAAAAAAGCAGCGTATATCGCTGCTTTATCAACTATAATCTCTTCGCTCCAACATATCTTGTTTTCCAATAAGAGCTGTTTAATTTGTCTATTTTCACACCTTTATCCACGGAGTGAATGATCTGATTATCGCCTATATAAATTGATACATGAGAAATTCCTGAGCCGCTTGTGTTGAAAAATACTAGATCACCAGGTTTGAGTTCTGATTTACTAACTTTTTCCCCCTTATTATATATGGCTGCGGAAGAATGGGGTAAAGTAATACCCATTTTATTGAAAGAATAATAGACGAAACCTGAGCAGTCAAATCCACTTGGCGTAACGCCACCCCATTTGTATGGTGTTCCAATATGTTTTTTCGCTTCTTTAATAAGATCATCTGGAGAAAATTCTGCAGCGTTTGCAGATTGGAATGGTAAAATTAGTAAAATTGCTAGGGCGATTGTTATAACAATGGATCCGATACGTTTCATTAATTTGGCCACCTCAGTCGTTTTTTGTCTACTATTGATAATATAACAGATAATTGTCGAAATATTTTTTACAGTTGTTTTAAACAAATATTACAGAAATGTTACAAAGGTAAACCTATAGCATGAGGTTTCTCCCTTTTATTGGAAAAAAATAAGGCTATTCGTTGTCGGTAGAGTGGAACTTTGGATTATGAAATCTTTTTTTATATAATGAAAAGGGACTATGTACTTTTTTTGAAAGGAAAGATCAAATGATTGTAAAAAATGAGAAGGATTTAGAAGCTTTAAAAAAAATCGGTAAAATTGTAGCGGAAATACGTGATGAATTAAAATCATTAACGAAGCCTGGTGTAACAACTAAGGAATTAGATGAAAGAGCAGGTCAATTATTTGAAAGTCATGGTGCAATTTCTGGACCAAAAGGTGAATATGACTTTCCTGGTTATACATGCATCAGTGTAAATGATGAAGTGGCACATGGTATCCCAAGTGATCGTATGATAATGGATGGAGATTTGGTTAACATTGATGTTTCAGGATCTTGGAATGGCTACTACGCAGATACAGGTATTTCTTTTGTGGTAGGAGAATCAAGTCCCGAATTAGAAGAACTATGTAATTGTGCTCAACGGGCATTTCAAAAAGGACTTGCAAAAATTAAGGCTGGTTCAAAGCAAAATCAAATTGGTAAGGCAGTAATGAATGAGGCAAAAAGAAGTGGTTTTAATGTCATCCTAAATTTAACAGGTCATGGGGTTGGACGAGCACTTCATGAAAAGCCGGATTATATTATGAACTATTACGAGCCTTGGGATAATGATTTATTAAAGGATGGAATGGTAATAGCTTTTGAACCCTTTATCTCTACTGGTGCTGAGGAAGTAGTTGAGATGGATGATGGGTGGACATACAAAACTCCTGATGGAAGCTTGGTTGCTCAGGTTGAGCATACTATTATCGTCACGAAAGAAAAACCAATAATATTGACGTTATAGTCAAATAAGTTCAAGAATCTTCTTTAACCTATAAAGAAAAAAAGGAGCTGCATTTTGAAATGCTAGCTCCTTTTTGTGTTATTTTGCTGGTACAGAAAATTGTCGGATTTTTATTGTTCGATGTAGGCGCATTGCAAATAAACCTGCACAGATAGAAAGGATAATATCTTTTGGAAGTGGTGCAGCCATCCATAACCATGCAATTTTGTAAGTAAAGCCGTCTGGAGCTGCTGCCCATAATTGATAAGCAAAGTACATCCAATTTGTACCAATAATATAGTTGACGACTAATCCAATAAGTGATGCTGTTATGAACATAAGAAATGTTGGTTTCTTCTCAATAATCTTGCCAACTATGTAACTTGTAAAAATAAATGAAACAATAAATCCGAAAGTTGGACTGACTATATCTCCTATTCCACCACTGAATCTTGCAAAAACAGGTGCACCAGCAAGCCCTACAATAGTATAGACAATCATTGATATTGCTCCTAATCTGCTTCCAAGGATTGCTCCTGCGAGAATGGCGAAAAAGGTTTGTAATGTAATAGGAACCCCGCCTATTACCATAAATGGAATAATAGAAGTGATATTCGCTCCAATCATCATAAATGCTGTAAATAAACCAATATAACAAATATCAATGGCACGAAATTTCATTAGTTCATCCCCTTTTTATCTACTATAAAAAAGAATAATGAAAGGGAGGAAATATGTCAACTGGAATATTATATAGGTTTACATAATAGAGAAGTTAATAAAATTTTTGACTCCGGTTTATGAGAAATTATTTATTGAGATTCTTTGTATATTAAAGGTGGGGGGAAGCCTTATAAAGAGATTTTAAAAAAGGATTAAATATTCTCAGTACTTGTCTCATATCATGAATTAGGATGAGTTTTTACTAGATAGGAGAGACAGTATGACTTCTTTTTTTAAAGGGACATTTTTGTTGGTAGTTGTAGCATTTATTGGTGAATGTGTTGAGTTTTTTATAAATATGGTTTTGGCAAATGAACTAGGAGAAGTAGGCATGGGTTTATATATGTCTATATTACCGGTTATCTTTTTTATTGTTGTATTAGCAAGTATGGAATTACCTGTTTCCATTTCAAAGTTTATTGCTGAAAAAGAAGACAAGTATCATTTAAGTATGCTCCAGCATGCGATCCGATTTACGGTGTTATTTACAATCGTCCTAGTTATTTTAGCACTTGCCATTTTGCCAATACTTCCCGTATTTAATCACTATCATCCATATATACGTGGACTAGTAATTGTGTTGATTCCACTAGTATCCTTTTCCTCAGTAGCTAGGGGCTACTTTATGGGAGTACAACATATGGGAAAGATTGCAATAGCAAATTTTTTGAGAAGAATTGTTCAATTAACTTTACTTGTGATTGTATATAATTTATTTCAATTCGAATTAGACAAGGCTATTTTGATTGCTCTTTGTACATTAATCGGAAGTGAACTGATTGTTTTTGTTTATTTAATCCATACCTTCTTTTTACAATTTAAGTTAATAAAACATAAAAGCGCTGTAAGACTTACGGGTAAATCTGTGCGGAAAAGTCTCATGTCGGTTTCACTACCGACTACTGGAATGAGAATCACTCACTCTATTTCCCATGCAATCCAACCTTTTCTGATAAAAGCAGCTTTAATGAAAGCTGGATTTTCAGGAACAATGGCGATTGAGCATTTCGGATTATTAACAGGGGTGGCTTTTAGTATCGGTTTTTTTCCAGCGTTCATTGCTCATTCTCTTTCTACTGTATTAATTCCAACTGTATCTGAGGCATATGCTAAAAGGGATTTTGCTAAGCTAAGAAGCCTGTTGCAGCAGGTTATATTGATGACATTTGTTTATGGAATACCAGCTGTCATTATTTTTCACATTTTTGCAGAGCCACTTACCCATATGTTTTTTGATTCAGATATTGCCCCTATGTACCTAAAACTTCTCTGGCCATATTTTTTATTTCACTTTTTCGCTATTCCTATGCAAGCTTTTTTAATAGGAATTGGTTTAATTAAAGATACGCTTCTTCATTTTGTTTGGTCTACGGTTGTGATGTTTATAATGATGATTATTCTTGGATCTCAACAGGAATTTAATATGATTGGTATTATACTTGGGATGAATACAGGAGCTTTACTTGTTATGCTCATGCATTATGTAACAATATGTAAAAAAATTGGCGTATCATTATTTTTTAGAAAACCTGTAAAACAATCCTTTTAATAAACTTTTAAAAGCAATCTAGGACTTTTATAATATATATGGAAACGCATTCAAATAAACGTTAAAATTAATATAATTATCTGATTAGAATAATGGAGCCAAACAATTACAGAGACAGGAGGTGAACAGATTGAGCAGAAAAGATGAAATTTTAGCCTTTCTTAAAAATTCTAATGAGAGCTTCTCAGCTCAACAAATTGCCGATGAACTCAATCTCGATCGGGCCAATGTTAGTAGGTATTTAAATGAACTTTATAAGGAAAAAAGTATAGAAAAGCAAAGTGGAAAACCTATTCTTTATCGTGTTGTTAACAAAGGAAAGCGACAAAACTATCCTTTTCGACAATTAATTGGTGCAAATGGAAGTTTAAAAATAGCTGTTCAGCAAGCTCAAGCGGCTATATTATATCCACCAAGAGGATTACACACTTTAATTCTTGGAAAAACAGGAACGGGTAAATCATTATTTGCCGAATGCATGTATGAGTATGCAGTTGAGTCAAATATTTTAGAGAATCATGCGCCTTTTATTACGTTTAATTGTGCAGATTATTCACAGAATCCTCAGCTTTTATATGGACATATTTTTGGAGTGAAAAAAGGTGCATATACTGGAGCTGATTCAGACCGACCCGGGTTACTTGAAAAATGTGATGGTGGTATATTGTTTCTCGATGAGATACACCGACTGCCACATGAAGGACAAGAAATGTTATTTACCTTTATCGATAAAGGGGAGTTTAGAAGATTAGGAGAAAGTGATCATTTACGTAAAGCTTCGGTACAAATTATTGGAGCCACAACCGAGAATCCTGAATCTTTTTTACTGGAGACTTTTACTAGAAGAATTCCTATGTCCATTACGTTGCCATCTTTAGATGATCGAAATTTAGAGGAAAGGTTTCAATTGATTGAACATTTTCTAATCCTTGAGTCCAAAAGATTAAATGAAACCATTTATGTGGATCGAAGAGCTTTGAGTGCCTTATTAATTTACCATGCATCTGCGAATATCGGTCAGCTGCAGCGTGATTTGAAATTATCCTGTGCAAAAGCATTTCTCAATTATAAGTCCAATCAAATTCAATATTTAAATATTACACAGATGGACTTACCTATCCATGTTCAAAAAGGCTTGCTTGATACTAAGGATTTCCGTGAAAAAATGGATCGATTAATCGGAAGTGATCAGGAAATATTTAAATTTCATGATCAAGAGTCAGATAGTGAAATGAGAGATGAGGATGACAATTTTTATGATGTAATTGAGAGTAAATTGCATCAATTACATCAAGATGGACGAAGCGATGCGGATATTAAAAAGGAGTTACTTGTCGATATTGACCAATACTTCAATCGTTATTTAGATAAGCTTCCTGAGGTTGGAGTTAATGAAGTCGTTGATGAACAAATTTGGGGGATAACTGAAAAAATCTACAGCTTTGCCGAGGGTGAATTAGTTAGGAGTTTCAGCAATAAAATGAAGTTTGCTTTTGCTTTACATTTACAGGGGTCAATTGAACGGATTAAACAATTCCAGACTGTATTTCATCCTAATTTAAATGAAATAAGAAAGAAATACTCGAAGGAATTTAAAGTTTCTATTGAGATTGCTCAAATGATTGAAAATGAATTAAATGTTGAAATTCCACTAGATGAAATTGGCTTTATTACAATGTTCCTTGCTGCCGATATTGAGGAAAATATGCATCAACAAGGGCAGAATGTAGGAATTATTGTGATGATGCATGGGAAATCTACTGCCTCAAGTATGTTACAAACTGTACAGGATTTATTAGGTGTTCAGCAAGGGAAAGCCTTAGATATGCCGCTATCAATGGAAGTTCGGGAAATGTATGAACGAGTAAAAAATACTGTCATCGAGTTGAATCCAACAAAGGGAGTATTATTTCTAGTTGATATGGGATCATTATCTTCTTTTGGAAACATGATTTTTGAAGAAACAGGTGTGAAAACAAAAACAATATCAATGACAAGTACACCAATTGTGATGGAGGCTGTGCGTAAAGCTTCGTTGGGAAGAAGCCTGGAGGATATTTACCAAAGCTGTCAGCAATTATTCGATTATAAATTTAGTACATCTAAATCCCGAGAAAAACCTTTAAAAAAGGCGATTATTACTGCTTGTTTTACGGGCGAAGGTGTTGCATTGAAATTGAAAACTAGATTAGTTGATCTAGTAAAAGGAAAAAACATCGAAATTCTATCTATTCAGTTTCTCAATCGCCATGCATTCACGGAAAAAGTCGGACAGATCTCCGAACAATATGATATTTTAGCAATCGTAGGTACTGTCCATTTTCAGTATGATGATATTCCCTTTTTTTCTGCCATCGATGTGTTTCATAAAAATAAATTTAAAGAAATAGAAAAATTAATTGAGGATGAAGAACCATACCAGAAAATGGCCCAGTCTCTCGAAGGGCATATTTCCACTATCCCACATGTTCAGCAGTTAATTCAGCGACTTAGGAAATTAGTAAACGAAATAGAACGTAAATTAATGATAACCCTTGAAGATGGGGTAGATAAAGGAATCATTATCCATCTTATTTTTTTAATTGAAAACATGAAATTAAAGCAAGTTGTTCGTCAATTTGATGATTTTTCTGGTTTTAGAAAAAAATATGCTAGAGAAATGAGCGTTGTAAAAGAAACGTTAAGGGATCTTGAAAAAGAGTTTGATTTTATATTATCGGAATCAGAAACAGCTTATTTATGTCAGATGTTTATTGAAAATAGGAAATCATAATGTGTGTAATTAAAAACACAAGTGTGTAATCATCATTACATATTTGTGTTTTTCTTTTTGGCGATAGAATAAGGAGTTTCGTCAAATTTAAGTTGGCACAGTTTTTGCATATTAATTAAATATAGGAGGTGAAACCACTCATTCAGGTTCTATAGATTTATTATTCAAAAAGGCTGTTCTCGTATAATTTGTTGCTTTTGTAAAAAAAACTGCCGGATATTACACCTAATAAAGGATTTAGCGGTCCGATGGAGTTTGCCGCTCCTTTCTCTGTGAAATGAAGGTGTAGCGTTCCTCAACCGATAGAAATTCATTAAAACTTTACTTATTAGCAACTATTTTTGAGAAAAGAGCCTTCATAAAATGAAAGCGCTATTAGATTAAGGGGGAAAAAACAACATGAAAAAAATTATGTTAGTTTGCTCAGCTGGAATGTCTACCAGTCTACTTGTAACAAAAATGGAAAAAGCAGCAGTAGAAAAAGGGGAAGAAATACAAATATTTGCAGTGGCAGAGGCAGAAGCGAAGAATCATTTTGAAGAGATTGATGTTTTACTTCTGGGACCACAAGTACGATTTTTAAAGGGGAAACTTGAAAAGCAGCTAGATGGGAAGGGAATACCAGTTCAAGTGATTGATAGCATTGACTATGGAACAATGAACGGGGATGCAGTGCTTACTAAAGCCCTACAATTATTATAGGTAGGGGATAAGGGGGAGAAATGGATGAATAATCTTATTCAGTTCTTAGAGAAATATTTTGTTCCTGTTGCAGGACGGATTGGTGCACAAAGACACTTAGTTGCTATACGTGATGGATTCGTTGCCATTATGCCATTAATGATTTTAGGATCGTTTGCAACATTATTTAATAACTTGCCAATTAAAGCCTATCAGAACTTCATGAAGTCTATTTTTGGGGAAAACTGGACCATGTTTGGTGGAGTTTTATGGCAAGGTACTTTTGCAATTGTTTCAATACTAGTCGCGTTTACAATCGCTTATAATTTAGCTAAGTCATATGATAAGGATGGACTTTCCTCGGGGGTTGTATCTGTAGCTGCCTTGCTATCAATTATGGCGACAACAAAGGATGGTGGATTACCACTATCATGGGCAGGGGCATTAGGACTTTTTGTCGCTATTTTTGTCGCATTAGTTTCAACAGAGATTTTTACTAGACTTTTAGGGAATCCTAAATTAGTTATTAAAATGCCAGATGGAGTACCTCCAGCAGTATCGAAATCATTTGCCGCATTATTTCCTGCAATGATCACATTAACGATTTTTGGACTTTTGAAAGTGATAACTGTAAAGCTAGGAATGCCTGATATACACCAAGCATTATATGATGCTCTTCAAGCACCTATTTCAAAAATGGCAAATACATTATGGTCGGCAATATTAGTTGCAGTTATTATTCATGTTTTATGGTTCTTTGGCTTACACGGATCCAATATTATAGAGCCATTGATGCAAGCGGTTTATTTGCCAGCAATTAATGATAATATTGCTGCATTTAAAGCAGGAACAGAAATAACAAATATTGTTACGAAATCATTCTTTGACGGCTTTGTTCTTTTAGGTGGATCAGGTACTACAATTGGTTTGCTATTAGCTATAATCTTGGTAGGGCGTAAACAAAAGCAATATTATAACTTATCTAAGTTATCTGTAGCCCCTGGGCTTTTTAACATCAATGAACCAGTTGTATTTGGATTACCAATTGTATTAAATCCGATTTTATTTATTCCGTTTATTTTAACACCTATTCTATTAACGATTATTAGTTATGTATCAATTGCCACAGGACTTGTTCCGAAAACTGTTGTATTTCTTCCTTGGACGACACCACCAATCATTGGAGGAATCATAACCTCAGCTTCCTGGAAAGGTGGAGTTTTGGCAGCATTTAATCTATTGGTATCTATAATTATTTATATCCCATTTGTGAAAATGGCTGAACGAGCATTCTTGAAAAGTGAAAAGCAAAAAAACCAAGCAGAGCCCATCCAACAAGCGAAATAGACAGCAAAGGAGATCATATAATGAATGTAGAACAAATTGTAATGACGATCATTACGCATAGTGGGAATGCAAAAAGTGATGCTGTCGAGGCAATTCAAGCAGCAAAAGCAAAGAATATTAGTACGGCCTATGAGCTTATTACAAAAGCAGAGAAGGAATTATTAGAGGCACACCATGTGCAAACATCATTAATTCAAAATGAAGCAAGAGGGAATCGTGCCGAGGTAACTTTACTTCTTGTCCATGCTCAGGATCATTTAATGAACGCCATTACATTTAAGGATCTTGCAAAAGAGTTTGTTGAGCTATATGAGTCTATGAATCAATAAATAGTGTCGAACGTGGAAGTGAGGGTAGAGTGATACCCTCTCTTCTTTTCTATAAATGATTAGAAAGTAGAAAGTATTAAATACGAAAGGGGAATTGATAATGAGACAATTAGGAATATCCATTTACCCACAATATGGAACGGAAAAGGAACAATTTGATTATTTAGAACGAGCTAGTTCCCATGGTTTTTCAAGACTCTTTACCTGTTTAATGTCAGTTAGCGAAGAAAAAGATGTTAAACAAATGAAAAACTTATTAAGTAGGGCACAAAAACTTGGTTATGAAGTGATTGCTGATGTTAGTCCAAGTGTTTTTCAAGATTTGCAGCTTTCTTATAAGGATTTAGGATACTTTAAGGAACTTGGTCTTTCAGGTTTACGTCTTGATTTAGGTTTTTCTGGTTTAGAGGAAAGCATCATGTCGATGAACGAGTATGGTTTAAAGATTGAATTGAATGTGAGTCAAGGAACAAAATACTTAGAGCAAATCCTTTCGTACTCACCGAATAAGCATGCATTGATTGGTTGTCATAATTTTTATCCTAGAAAATACACGGGCTTATCACGCGAGCATTTTCTAAAATGCTCAAAGCAATATAAAGAGCATGGAATTCGAACAGCAGCTATGATATCCTCTTCACATGCAAATTATGGGCCATGGCCAGTCCAAGAAGGACTCCCAACATTAGAGGAACATCGTTATTTGCCGATTATCGTACAAGCGAAGGATTTGTTTAATACTGGTGTCATTGATGATTTAATTATTGGGAATGCTTTTGCATCGGAGGAAGAATTAAGTCAGCTCGGTCGTTTAAATCGTTATCTCCTAGAGCTGAGCATACAATTTCAATCAGGCATATCACAGGTAGAAAGAAAAATAGCACTGGAACGAACACATATTAATCGTGGAGATGTTTCTGCCTATGTGATTCGCTCAACAGAGAGTAGAATAGAGTTTAAAAAGGAAGCATTTCCTGCACATCATACAGAATTAATTAAACGTGGTCATGTAACAATTGATAATGACCTATACGAAAGATATAAAGGGGAATTACATATTGCTTTAAAAGAAATGGAGAATGAAGGGAAGTCAAATATTATAGGAAATATTGCTGAAGAAGAGTTGTTTCTTTTGAATAAAATCGAACCTTGGCAAAAGTTTAAGTTAGTTGAAAAAAAATCATAAGAACTGGGAGCTATCTGTGTGAGATAGCTCCTTTTAGTTTTTCGTGATTTGACAGAAGGATAAAGAAATAAATATAATGAATTCTGATTAGACTAAATAATCTAAAAATATTAAAAAGGAGGTTTCATCGATTAATTAAAAAACGGGGGAGGAAAAGAATGGAGAATTCAATTTATTCATTGTTACCACCGCTAATTGCTATTTTAATGGTTATTTTAACTCGAAAGGTATTATTGTCATTAGGAATTGGAATTGTAACAGCGGCACTGTTGTTAGCAGAAGGCAATATTTTAAATACATTATCAACATTATGGGAAGCGCTAAAAGCTATTTTTTGGGTAGATGGTCAATTAAATACATGGAATATTTTTATAGAATTATTTGTTATTATCCTTGGTGTTATAACTGCTTTTATTACAATAATTGGTGGTGCACGCGCTTTTGGTGAATGGGCAATGAAACGTGTAAAAACAAGAGCTGGTGCTCAAATGATGGCTGCGATTTTTGGCGTAGTTATTTTTATTGATGATTACTTTAATGCCCTTGCAGTTGGGCAAGTATCTAGACCAATTACCGATTTACATCGCGTTTCGAGAGCAAAGCTCGCCTATATTATTGACTCTACCTCTGCACCAGTTTGTGTCATTGCTCCTATTTCAAGTTGGGGTGCCTATATTATTGGGATTATTGGCTCTGTTTTAACCGCACACAGCATTTCAGATATTGCTCCTTTAACTGCATTTTTAAAAATGATTCCGATGAATCTCTATGTATGGTCAGCTTTAGCGCTTGTTTTTATTATTGCCCTTCGGGGAATAGAATTTGGTCCAATGAAAAAACATGAAGATCGTGCAATGAATACAGGGCAAGTATTTGATCCAAATAAAACTGCTCCTGGAGAAATGAAGGAAGTAATTCCAATTAGCGATAAAGGAACAGTTGGTAGTCTAATTTGGCCATTAATTACATTGATCATCTCCACTGTTATTATGATGCTTTGGACAGGATCTTCAGCATCAAATGGAAGTAACAATTTAATGACGATCTTTGAAAATGCAGATGTTGCTAAATCCCTTTTTTTTGGAGGAATAGTTGGGTTAGTTATTACTCTTGGATACTTTTTTAATCACAGCTTTAAGAAAAAGACTGTCGAGTCTAAGCTCTTCTTTATAGGGTTAAAAGAAGGAGTAAAATCTATGGTTCCAGCGATTTTAATACTAATTTTTGCATGGATTATCGTCGATTTAATTGGCCAATTAGAAACGGGAAAATACTTAGCCGGTTTAGTAAAAAGCATGAATATGAATGTAACCTTTTTACCTTTTATCATGTTCATCATTGCTGGATTAATCGCTTTTGCGACTGGAACCTCCTGGGGGTCATTCGGAATTCTATTGCCGATTGCGGGTGAAATCTCTGCTGTTACAGATGTATCCATCATACTACCTACAATGGCTGCTGTCTTAGCTGGTGCCGTATTTGGTGACCACTGTTCACCGATTTCAGATACAACAATTCTTTCATCTACAGGTGCAGGGAGTAATCATATGGATCACGTTATGACTCAGTTACCTTATGCATTAACTTCTGCAGGAATAGCTGGCTTTGGTTATCTAGTTATTGGGATAACAAGTAGCACCATTGCAGGTCTTGCTACCGTGATGGTTCTCCTAATTCTATTTGCGTTTTTTATGAAAAAGGGTGAGGATTTTACAGTAAATGGAGATGGAATGTCATCTAAAACATAAAAATTCCATTGAAAACTGACTCAAGAGTACGAGTCAGTTTTTCCTTTTTGAGGAGCAATATGAGGATACTAGTATAAAAGGACTACTATTTAGAAAATTCAAAATAAATATTGATAAAATGTAAACGCTATCATATAATGAACCTTGTAATATATGAAACTGTATTTCATATAATGAAATGTAGTGAATTGTATATGGAAAGAGGGGAATGAAATGTCTTCGTTTGTCTCCAAAAGGGTTCAAGGGTTGCCACCTTATTTGTTCTCGGTTATTGATGAAAAAAAGAAACGATTGCAGGAAGAAGGGGTGGACGTTATTGATTTAGGAATCGGTGCACCTGATCTGCCAACACCAAATTTTATTGTAGACCGATTAATAAAGGAGTTACAAGATCCAAGTAATTTTAAATACTCTGGATACGCAGGTTGCCAAGAATTCAGAGAGGCAGTAGCTTCCTTCTATAAACAGCAATATGAGGTGGATCTAGATCCTACTACCGAAATTCTTACTCTCGTTGGTTCGAAGGAAGGAATTGCTCATGTTATACCAGCAATGATCGATCCGGGAGATGCAGCACTTATTCCTGATCCTGGCTATCCTGTTTATCGAACAGCCACTTATCTTGCCGGCGGGCAGTGTATAGATTTACCACTTGATGCGCAAGACCATTACCGCCCTATCTTTTCACAATTGCCTCCATCTGTTTGTGAAAAGGCAAAGCTTATGTTTTTGAACTACCCAGGAAATCCTACCGCCGCAACTGTTGAATTAGATGTGTTTGAAGAAGCAGTTGCCTTCGCAAAAAAACACCAAATCGGTGTCATCCATGATTCTGCTTATGGTTTAGTCACGTTTGATCAATTTAAAGCCCCAAGTATATTACAAGTTGAAGGTGCAAAAGAAATAGCAATAGAATTCGGCTCTCTGTCCAAAAGTTTTAATATGACTGGTTGGCGTATTGGGTACGCGGTGGGGAATTCGGAGATTATCCGTGCGCTATCGAATGTAAAGAGTAATATAGACACCAGTCAATTTTTACCGATTCAGAAAGCAGCAGCTGAAGCATTAACAAGTGATTATCATGCGGTCGAACAAAATAATGCGATTTATAATGAACGGTTGGAAAAAATGCTTGAAGCCTTAAAAAGTATTGGAATCCATGTAGAAAAGCCAAGAGGATCATTCTTTATTTGGGCACCAGTACCGAGTGGTTTTTCTTCCAGTCAATTTGCTGAAATGGTATTGGAGGAAACGGGTGTCATTATTACACCGGGAAATTCATTTGGGCCATCTGGTGAAGGTTATTTTCGTATCTCCTTATCCGTTCCAACTGAGCGTCTTGATGAAGCAGTCAAAAGAATAAAATCCTTGAACCTTGAGGTGACAAAACATGCCCCTAACCATTAAAAAGAAAGTAATGGGAGCTGCACAAGCAATCATCGAATGTATGAAAATCGAAGAAATAACAAAGGTGTTTTGTGTACCAGGAGAAAGCTATTTGCCAGTATTAGATGCAATATATGACGAACCAACTATAGATTTAATTTCTACGAGACATGAAGGTGGAGCGTCATTTATGGCGGAGGGTTTTGCAAAAGCAACGAGAAAACCCGGAGTGGTGATGGCAACCCGTGGGGTAGGTGGGGCAAATTTAGCAATTGGTGTTCATACAGCATATCAAGATTCGACTCCTATGGTTGTATTCTTAGGCCAGGTTCACAGTAAATTTCGTGGTCGTGAAGGATTTCAAGAGGTAGACTTGGATCAGTTTTTTGGTCATATTGCCAAGTGGACTGTCGAAATTAATGATGCTGAAAGAATCCCTGAATTGGTACAGCGAGCATTTCGAATAGCCCAAACGGGAAGACCAGGACCAGTTGTCGTTTCTTTACCTGAAGATATATTAAAGGAAAATTGCGAAATGGCTTTTGGGTCAAAGGTGAATGTGCCAAAACCTGTTCCAGCTAAGACTGAGTTAGCTCAAATTGAACATATATTAAATAATGCAAGGAAACCACTTATTATTGCGGGGGGTGGCATTATTCATTCGAAAGGTGAGCAGGAGCTCATCGACTTCGCGGAAAAATATTATTTACCAGTTGCAGCCGCTTTTAGGAGACATGATGTTTTTCCTAATAATCATCCTCTATATGTCGGCCATTTAGGTTTAGGAACTGCTAAAGGAATACTTCAAACTGTAAATGAAGCAGATGTAATTCTTGCTATAGGTACACGTCTATCCGAAGTCACAACTCAAGATTACACATTACTCTCCTCAGAACAAACATTAATTCATATTGACATCAGTGCAGATATGCTTGGGAATGTTTATCCCCCAGAAGTAGGGATCGTAGCAGATGCAAAAAATGCATTATTCGCTTTCCAAGGCATCCAGGTGCAACCAACATGGCAAAAATGGGTGGATCGATGCCACCAGGTTTATATTGAAACAACTTTAATAATGAATAATGGCAAAAGTGAAAAACTAACTAATTTTGATGTCATACAATTATTACAGGAAAATCTTCCGGAGAACGCTATTATTACGAATGATGCAGGTAATTTTGCAGGATGGCTACATTCGTATTATCAGTTTCATAGGAAGGGAACCTATATTGGTCCAACATCAGGAGCAATGGGGTACGGTTTGCCAGCAGCCATTGGTGTTAAGCTAGCACACCCAGATCGTACAGTCGTCTCTTTATCTGGGGATGGCGGGATGATGATGACTGTCCAGGAATTAGAAACGGCCTCACGTTACAATATACCGGTCATTAGTCTCGTATTTAACAATCGAATGTATGGAACCATTCGTATGCATCAAGAAATTCACTATCCTACTAAAGTTAGCGGAACTGATCTAGGGGATATAGATTTTAGTGGATTAGCCCAGTCTTTGAATGCAAATGGTGTAAAAGCTAGGACAAAAGAGGAATTTAAAAAGGCTTTACGAGAAGCGATGCATTCATCTAAGCCTACTGTCATCGAAATTGAGATGGACAGGGCGCAAATCTCTACGACAAAAACGATAAAAGATATACGTGAAAATTTATAAGCAAAAAGGAGATAGGAATATGTTAAATACAGTCATTAGCGGAGAAAGAGTAGTTAATTATATCAATGGGGAGTGGACAGTTCCAACTGAAGAAAAATATACATCAATTGTTAATCCGGCAACAGGAAAATCTATTGGGGAAATTTTACTCTCATCAAAAAAAGAGGTTGATCTTGCAGTAGAAGCAGCAAAAAAGGCGCAAAAAAAGTGGGCCTTAGTACCAGCTCCGCAAAGAGCTGAGATTTTATATCGTGTAGGTCTCATTATGAAGGACAGAAAGGAAGAGTTATCCCGAATTTTGACGCAAGAAATGGGAAAGGTCATTGAAGAAGCACGAGGAGAAGTTCAAGAAGGAATTGATATGGCCTTTTATATGGCGGGGGAAGGAAGAAGGTTATTCGGAAATACAACTCCATCCGAATTAAAAGATAAAGTCGCGATGAGCATTCGCGTTCCTGTTGGGATTGTTGGTATTATTACTCCTTGGAATTTCCCAATTGCTATTGCAACATGGAAGTCATTTCCTGCAATTGTCGGAGGAAATGCAGTCATTTGGAAGCCCGCAACGGAAACACCGCTAATGGCTAGAGAACTAGTAAAGATATTTGAGGAAGCAGGGCTGCCAAAAGGAGTGATAAATCTTGTTTGTGGCTCAGGTTCCCAAGTGGGGAATGCGATGGTTGAGCATCCAGATATTGATGTCATTTCTTTTACAGGATCCAATGAGGTAGGGCGTACGATTGCAGAAACATGTGGAAGAATGTTAAAGCGAGTATCCCTAGAAATGGGTGGGAAAAATGCCGTTATTGTAATGGATGATGCAGATTTAACTTTAGCTGTAGAAGGAATTTTATGGAGCGCATTTGGAACAAGTGGTCAAAGATGTACAGCATGTAGTCGGGTTATTGTTCATGAGGATGTAAAGGAGAAACTTGAAGAGCAGCTGTTAGTAGCAATGGAAAAACTAACACTTGGAAATGGTTTAGATGATAGTGTGAAGATAGGTCCAGTGATTAATGGAAGTGCACTTCAGAAGATCCATGAATATGTTGGAATTGGAAAGAATGAAGGGGCAAAGCTTTTAGCAGGTGGTTCAATAGTCAAGGATGATAGACTTGGAAATGGCTATTATTATGAGCCCACCTTATTTACAGATGTGACACCAGATATGAGAATTGCACAGGAAGAAATTTTCGGACCGGTAGTGTCAATCATTCCAGTCAAAAGCTTTGAAGAAGCAATTGAAGTGAACAATGGCGTTACATATGGATTATCAAGTTCTATTTTTACTAGAGATGTGAATCGAGTGTTCGCTGCACAAAGAGATTTAGACACTGGAATTGTATATGTTAATGCAGGAACGACTGGTGCTGAGATACATTTACCATTTGGAGGAACGAAAGGTACAGGAAATGGCCATCGTGATTCAGGAGTGCAAGCACTAGATGTATTTACAGAATGGAAGAGTATATATGTGGATTATAGTGGGAAGCTTCAACGTGCCCAAATAGATGTAGAGTAATTGAATCGTTTTAATCAACAAATTTGAAACAATCAAGGGAGGAATTTTCATGAAAATCGCTGTTTTAGGTGCTGGACTTATGGGAAAGGAAGCAACTAGAGATTTGGTGAATAGTGCAGGTGTGGAGAAAGTTACATTAGCGGATGTGGATGTGAAAAGAGCTGAGGCTGTATGCCAGCAGCTGCAATCTACGAAACTATCATCTGCCTACTTAGATGCAACTAACCAAGATCAATTGGCAAATTTTATCCGTGATTATGATGTCGTTATTAATGCTCTTTTTTATACTTTCAATGAAAAAGTGGCTAGAGCAGCGATTGATGTGGGGGTAAACTGTGTAGATTTAGGAGGGCATATTGGGCACGCGACAGATCATGTTTTGGCAATGCATGAGGATGCAAAAAATGCAAATGTGACGTTGATTCCTGATTTAGGTGTAGCACCTGGAATGATTAATATTCTTACTGGTTATGGTGCTAGTCAGCTGGATGAGGTTAAATCGATTAAAATTTATGTAGGTGGTATTCCTGTCGTACCTGAACCACCACTTGAGTATAATCATGTATTTTCTATGGAGGGGGTATTCGATCACTATACTGATCCATCTTTAGTTATAAGAAACGGAATCAAACAGGAGGTTCCTTCTTTATCTGAGATTGAAACAATCCATTTTGAAAGATTTGGTCCACTAGAAGCATTTCATACAGCAGGTGGAACATCGACATTATCCCTGTCCTATCCAGATGTAGAGACACTTGAATATAAAACGATACGGTATCAGGGGCATGCAGAAAAGTTTAAATTACTAGTTGATCTAAATCTAACAAGAAGTGATTATGAAGTAGAAGTAAACGGTCAAAAAATCAAGCCCCGGGATGTCTTATTAAAAGCATTAGATCCGATAGTTGAGCTAGGTGAGAAAGATGATGCTGTACTTCTTAGAGTGATTGTTGAAGGAAATAAAAATGGTGCAAAGAAAAAGCTAGAATATGAATTGATCACCTATAAAGATCGTGTGAATCAAGTAACCGCCATGGCTCGGGCTACTGCAAATACGATATCTGTTGTAGCCCAAATGATTGGTAGTGGACTTATTTCTCAAAAAGGTGTATACCCACCAGAAAAAATTGTTCCTGGAAGGGCTTATATTGAAGAAATGGCAAAGCGCGATGTTAATATAGTGGATAAAAGTTCGCAATCTCGTTCTAATGTTAATGTATAATCCTGTTTCTCTCCCTCTAATAAATAGGGGGAGTATTTTATAGCTTGAAAAGGAGTAGAACAAAGTGAATCAAAGTATTATTAAGGCATTAAGCCTTTTGGACTTTTTCTCAGAGGAAAGACCTGAATTGAGCTTAAAGGAAATAACTGAGCTTGTTCAATTACCAAAGCCAACGGTCTATCGTTTATTGTCATCATTAGAATATTGTGGCTTTCTAACGAAAACAAGGGATTCTGACTATGATAAGCGTTACAGACTTGGATTAAAGCTAATGGAGTTAGGACAATTGGTATCGGATCAATTGGAATTAAGGAAGATTTCGCTCCCCTTTATGAAAGAATTGGCCAATGATATAAATGAGGTTGTCCACTTAGTCATTGTCCATCAGGATGAGGCTGTTTATATTGAAAAAGTGGAAAGTACCCATGCATTACGGCTATATACAAGAATTGGAAAGAGGTCGCCTCTTTATCTTGGTTCCGGCCCCAAATTACTATTAGCCTATTTATCAGATGAAAAGAGAAAAGCAATAATAGAGAAGACGACTTTACAAGATTTTAAAAAAGATCTCTTGAGTAAAGATCGGTTAATGAAGGAAATAGAAGAAATCCAAAGAAATGGTTTCTCTGTTAGTTATGGAGAACAGGATGAGGGAACAATCGGAATATCATTTCCTATATATAATTATTACGGTGAAGTAATCGCTTCTCTTGCGGTAAGTGGCCCTTATTATCGCTTTGAGGGTAGGAATTTAGAGAATATTAAAGACAAGACAAGGATTATTTCTAAAAAAATTTCCTCCGAGTTAGGGCATCGTTCATGTTCGATTTAAGTGCTATCTTTTATCAATGATAATTGCTATATTAGTGTTATTGTTTAATTTGGAAGAAGGTTTACAGAAGTGCTGAAAACAATGTTATCAAATATAGCAATTATATTATTTATGCATCTATGTCTCCAGCCTTTGTATTTTGCAAATAAAAAGCAAGGGATAAGGAATGCAGTATTACATGTTATTATTGTCTCATTTACAGTTATTAGTTTATTTTATTTTCCTATATTGATAGAAGAGAAATTTCGATTTGATTTAAGGGCCATTCCCATCTCCTTTATATCTGTTATGCATGGAGTGATTTTTGCGATTCCAGTTGTCATTATAGCAAGTGTATGGAGATTTATATTAGGTGGAGCGGGGGCATTTCCTGGTATTATTTTTTCAATTATCATACCAGCAATATTGAGTTTGATTATCCGTCGTTTTTTTCATTGGGGAAAATTTGGAGTAATGAAGGTGCTATTTTTTTCTACTATCATTTGGGCAGTTTGTGATCTTCCATTTTTATTTTTTGTCGATTTAGATATAAACTTTTATATGATGCGTTATGTGACATTTCAATTAAGTGTATTAATATTATTTGCTTTCACTAAACTATCTTACCATCATCTTCATTTACTTAACCAATTTAAGTTTAATGCAGAACATGATTCATTAACAAAATTGTTTAATATGAAAAGATTTTATGAGGAAATAAAAGCACTTAAGCATTTAAACAGTGAGGGTGGATATATTGCTATGATTGATATTGATCATTTTAAAAAGATCAATGACACATATGGTCATCAAACTGGAGATTTAGTTTTAAGAAATTTTGCGAAGATTTTATTGAAACATAGACAGCAAAGGACTATAGTAGCCCGCTACGGTGGGGAAGAGTTTATTTTTTTTAAACAGACAGATACGTTTGAAGAAGCTCTCCAAACATTTGAAGAGGTTAGAAAAGATGTTGAAACCTCCCAGTTCTATAGAAAAACTGGGGAGCTTATAGGTCAAGTTACTATTTCAATTGGAGTGGCTTCATTTCCAGCCAATTCAAAACTAGAGTATGCAGTAAAGACAGCTGATGAACAGCTATATAAAGCAAAAATGAATGGAAGGAATCAAGTGGTATGTTCGATAAAATAATCTTTTACATACCCAACTAGATATAGAGAACCAGTAACTAATACGATTCCTGTGCGTTGTGTTTGGTGAAATACATAATCAAACACATCAGCTATGTTGTCAAGAAAAATATAATTTGTTTTTCCAATTGAGCGAAGCGTGTGATGAATATCTTCGCTGCTGCTATTTCTCTCCAAAAATGGATGTGGCGTAAACACATAGATTGCATTAGGAATCTCAATGGAACGAAGCATTGTACTAATCTCTTTATTGGAGGAGATAGACATAATAACAATCGAAATCGGCATGTTTAATGAATCGATGTTTTCTTTTAAGGTTTTTAATTCTAGTGAATTATGGGCACCATCAAACAAGAATTGTTGTCCTTCTATTTCTAGGAGCTCCATTCTACATGAAGATTGGACATGTCTTAGGGCGTGCATAATTTTTTCTTTATCAAATGAATAGCCCATCTCTATTAATGCTTCACTAACCGCTAGTGCATTACTAGCATTTTGAATCTGATGGGTACCAAGCATTTGTAATTGTTGTTTTTCTATTAAAAAATAATTTCCTTTATAATAGAATATACTTCCATTTTTATCAGATTGCTTCATTATAAATCCATAATCACGATTGATAAAATGGAATTTTGTTCCATCAAGTGCTTCAAGCTTTAATAAATAGTTCCTTGCTTGAACATTATTCATTCCACAAATAGCATATTGGGTGGATTCTTTAATAATACAGGATTTATCGATAATAATATCCTCAATTGTTGCTCCTAATAGATGGGAATGATCCATCGTAATCTCCGTAAAGACGGCAATAAGTGGATCAATCACATTGGATGGATCTGTTTTTCCTCCTACTCCATTTTCAAATACAATTAGTTGAAGTCCTTGTTGCTTAAAATAAAGAAGTGCGATCACTATCATAATATGCATATGAGCAACATATTGCTCAAACTCATAATTGCTAAGCTTATTTTCAACTACTTCTACTAAGGTAATAAAATCCTCACGGTCAATCCTTTTTCCATTATGTGAAAATCGTTCTTCATAATGGGTGAGATGAGGTCCAGTAAAAAGTCCATGCGGATAGGAATGCTGTGTAAGGATAGCTGAAATAAAATGTGCAGTGCTACCTTTCCCGCAGGAGCCAGTGATTTGAATAAACTGAAATTCAGATAGATGAATGGAAAATAGTTCGAGTAAATCTCTCATAATCTGGTGGTGAAACCCATTTTTTCGATTCATTGTTCGACCATTAAATTTTGAAAGATAGCTAAGAGCGTGATTGTACCGTGAATTCACCATAGTATGAAACTCCTGTTTTTTGCGATAGTCATGATAAAATTTTACCATAAGCGTATTAAATCTCAAGAAAATACAAACCGAAAAAATAGGTTGTCTAAAAAGCTTATTAGACAACCTTATTGTCAGGTTCCTTTGGTAATGGATCGACTCTATTGGCATCTTCAAGATCTAATGCTTGTATAATGCCATAAATAAATGTCCATCCTGAGAAACCTATTATTGTGATAAGAACACCAAATGTAATCACATAATCCAACATGATCCTCATCCCCTTTTAATAAAAGGTATGCAGGTCATTGGATGAAATTTCATGATTTTTTCGCTAAATTTTCATTAATTTCAGTTCTAGTCTTCCATTCCCTTTTTAAGAGACCGAATAATAGCATATCATACGTCTTTCCGTGGCGCTGTAGAAACTCTCGATAGATTCCTTCCTGTTGGAATCCTAGCTTCTTATATAAGGAAAGAGCAGGTACATTGTAATCAAATACAGTGAGCTGCACGCGGTCTAGATTTAGCTCGTAAAAGGCGAAATCTAATGCAAGCTTCATGCTTTCATAACCATATCCCTTCCCACGAAGATCTTTTCCGCCAATTGCAATAGCAATCCAGCATACTCGATTATTCCACAGAATTCCGTCGAGTTCAATGTATCCAACCAGTGCACTAGTATGTAAATTTCTTATCGCAAATAGGTATTGGGTGTTTGAATCAGAAAACTCTTCAAACCATTTTGTTAATTGTGATTTTGAGCGGGGAGTGGCAGGCATTGCATCAAATAAATGGGAAAATTCTGTATCATCAAACCATGTCAGGATCGTCTCTAAATCGCTTTCATGAAGTGCAGTTAATTTAACATGTTCTCCTGTCAGTAAATCCATAATAACCCTCCGACTTTTTTCTACTATGAAATTCGACATAAGGGGAGAAAATCCTGCAACCATTGTTGTTGTATATTATTTTATCCTTTTTTGTTCATTTAATAGTTGGTCAACTTTTTTCTCAATTCTTTCTAATTGCTTAACTTTTATGTCTGATGAGCGGCGAATGGATCTTACAATGTAGATACATAAAAATACTAAGAATATCCAAAAAATGATAGGAAATAAACCTGAGATAAATTGTATTTCCATAAATATTATCACCACCATTGTTGGAAAATTTAATCCATTTTGAACGGATTATTCGGTTTTACTTCGGATTTTTCTTTTTTCAAAATATATCCATATGTAATAAATTGTCCAGGCTAACACTAATATTAGGAAAGAGTAATTTTTATATCTTTCTGGAAGATAAAGTATGCCTAGTATGGACAGAAATAGTGCGGGTATGATTAAGGTAATATACTTTTTTTTATGCATAATGAATTTCCCCTTTATCTATATTTACGAACGAATGAATAGTAAGTTTCAAATTTGATGGAATATTGTGAAGTTAAATCGAATGGTAGATTAGCTGTTAATGATTAAAATTAGAGGATACGAAACAGGTGGTATAGGTGAGTGGGAACAAAAGATATGCACAGGATAATCAGCGGTTAAAAAAGGGTATCTAGATGCTTTAAAAATTAACAAGATCCCCCATTAAATGAACATGATTCTATTGGTGGGAAGAAAACAAAAGAACTTGATATGACTAATAATACACACCTATTTTTTCCTTTCCCTTTATCTAGCAAGTATGTATAAATCGATATCTTTACTTTTATTACTCTAAATTTTATATTGTTTATTTTCTAAGACGATAATTTTCTCATGAGTTGGAGTAAGTGCGGTTCGTTTGGTATTTTCCACTAATTCATGAATATGATTCACACATTTTTGGGCTCCCATTACTAATAATGGAACCCCGATACGATTTAATTTTAATCCTTTCGCGAGAAATCCTCCTAAGGACATAGAAAAAGGGACAGTAGGTGACGTATTAGAAAAAATAATCCGTTCCTCCACTTTGAAATGTTTCAATAGAAGAATTCCGAAATTTAAAAGTGAAGGAATGACAAGATTTTGCGATTTTCTACCTAATGTATAAACGGAGTTTCCTTCCGCATCTTTTCCATGAAATATAAACGTACCGAAATCTTTTTTGCTTAGTTTGTTAAAATAAGGAACTGCTAAAATTTCCTCTTTTGATAGAGATGTGAATGGTGGTTTAAGAATTTGCAAATGAATAGCTGCAGCCAATGAAGTGGTATGGGTTCCACCGTAGTCGTTATAAATATATATCATAAAATCTTCCTTTCAAAAAATTCAAAAGTAAGTTAACTGCAAATAATTCTGTATTTAATAGGTAGGGTATTTCTCAAAGTTAGAAAAATAATAGGGAAATGACAAGAAAATTATTATTAATCTATTTTAAATAGGCGATTAGTGTAATTTATTAAAATGATTTCAAGACTTTTCAAAAATCAAAATAAAACTAACCCAAAAGTAAAAAATGCTTTTGAAAATCGAGTTATCCTAATCTCTATTTACATACCTTGAGAGTTAGTTTGCATATTATTTTTGTTCTTATTCTGCAAACGATTGTACTTCATTAGATGTTACAATTCTTTTCATTAGTTCAGATACGAAAAAAGACAAGGATTTCAAAATTACTGAAATCCTTGTCTTTTTTGAGTTTTTATTAACGGCCCCGAGAGGACTCGAACCTCCGACGCATGGTTTAGGAAACCGTTTAGGTAGTTTTACATCGTTTTACATGCTTTTATATGTGTTGGTTTATCTGAAATTAGTTAAATAATATGCAAACAAACTTTCGTATTTTTTTATGGATTTCCATTTCATTCGTGCCAATTTTGTGCCGACTTTTTTATATTATTTTTACCAAATATATTTTCTCCAAATTGTTTTGCAGCTGCTTGCTGGATGTTTGGTAAAACGTGTGAATACATATCCAATGTGACAGTTACGGAATAATGCCCAAGTCTTTCTTGAACAACTTTAGGATGAACACCTTGTTTTAGTAGTAGAGTTGCATGTGTGTGGCGCATATCATGAAATCGTATCTTTTTCAGCATTGATTCATCCAAGTCTTTTAACCATTCTCGATCTAGATTCCTTGGCAATATAAAAGATCCTGTTGAATTGGTTATTAATAGATCTTGATCATTATAGGTAATGCGATTTTTCATTTTATATTTCATCTGTTCGTGCTTATAATTTTTTAACAGTTCAATGACATGTTCGTCTAATGAAATATTTCGATAAGCATGTTCCGTTTTTAGTGGACCTAATTCATAGCCTCCACCTTTTTTCTTAGTAACTGCTTGTCTTACTGAAAGGTAAGAATTAATGAAATCAAAATCCTGCCATCTTAATCCTAAAATTTCCCCTTTTCTCATTCCGGTGGTTAGGGCTAATAAATAGGCAACGAAAAATCGTTTTTCTTTGGTAAAGTCTAGAAAGAAAGATACATCCATTTCATCCCAAACCTTCATTTGAATTCTCTCTGGTTTAGGAGGTTTAATTACAGAGCAAGGATTCTTGATTGCTAATTCCCATTCAATAGCCTTATTAAATGCATTATTTAATATTCTATGCATATGAACTATTGACTGATTTGAAAGGATTTCTTCTTCAATATAAGAATCATACATTTCCTGAATATGGGAAGGCTTTAATTGATCAATTTTCATATTACCCAAGTTAGGGATGAGGTGATTCATTACATAAGGTTTGTAATGAGCAAAAGTGCCAGCAGCTACATGCTTGTGCTTATGTTCTAACCATTGAAGTAAAAAGTCCTTTAATTTTAATATTTTGGGGATTAACAAAGGTTCCAGATTCGATTTCGAGTATCTTTTGGGCAAGCATTCTTCGTGTTTCTGTTTTAGTTCGATAAGGACCAAAACGCTTTTGTTTTCTTTTTCCTGACACGGGGTCAATACCAATATCCAGTCTAAAACCGTAACCACCAGTCATTTCGTATATTTTGGGTTCTCTCATTTATATTTTCACTCCTTGTTTCCCTAATATGAGCATTGCTGATATTTCTGTATTGTTAAAGAGGGGGATAAATACAAATGTTAAGAAAAGAAACGTATGTTCTGTTTTATTTCTAAAAGAAAACTTCATCCTTTAATAGGTGAAGTGTAATTAATAGACATTTATTTTAATGTGATTGAATGATAAAAGATTTCATTCCGGAAAGTTCCTGATTCTGGGCTAAAATTTCAATATTTGTAGATTGGTTATTAGTAATAGACAAAATGTTTAATTCATACTTTTGATATTTACTACTTTTTTTTGTTGAGAAGTTACCACTTATTAGATACATAAACCTACCAGAATGAAATTTTGGTGTTATTGTATTATTACCTGCAACTAATATTTTTACTTCTTTGTCAGATAGTAGTTGTAAATCGAAATCTTCGCCCATAACTGTGGGTGTATTGATAATAACTGATAATTCACAAGATCTCCCTGTGTCAAATACTAATTCACTTTTTGGAAAAATTGTAATATCAGCAGTATTTTGTCCCTGTGATTTTCTATTTAATAATTCCTTTGAAATAGTGTCCTTATGTGATTCTAATTCCTTTTTCAATTCACCATTTAAGTTAAGTAATAAAGATATTGTTATTCCTTCTGCAGCAATTATCACTATTGTAAGTGCAATATACCAAGTGTTTAGACCTAAATAGTTTCCTAAAAGACCTCCGCAGAAAAATAATAGAATTTGAATTACCCAATTAATAAATTGCACTAGATATTACCTCAATTATATTAAGGAGTTTTTCTTCATCATTAGAATTAATAGATAACTTCCCCTGTTTTTTTAATGATAAAAATGTACTGTTTGATAAAAAATTCACATAGTCAATTGTCCAGTTATTCTCTAATTTATCTAACTCGCTTATTTCGAGACTTTCCATTTCAATGTCATTATCATTTTCATCTATATACTCCAGTTTTTTTACAAATCCATTTGTTCTTTGAATAATTTCTACAAAATTATTATTTTCAAAAATAATTTGTCGTGGTGTTTCTCCATATTCATCAATAATAAATTTTTTAATTAATTCTACATAATTTGTTTGGATATTTTCCACAAATAATATATTGTTGGTTAAGAAAGAATTAACATATTGTGAAAATGGTAATTTTAATTCTTCACCACCTTTTTTGGTACCACCAATGTACTCGTCAGAAATATGAAAAACTATATGATATGTTTTAGGTGAAATTTTTGTCGAGTTAAACAACGATACATCGTCATCCTTTTTAGAAAACAATTTCCATGTTTTCTTCTTTTCACTGTTTTGAAAGTGGAAATTTTTATTATCAAATTTGAATAAGGCAAAATTCATTTATTTCACCCCTTTCGTTTTTAATCTTCTTCATTTTCTAATTCAATTAATTTGTATGACAAGAATATTACAAAGTTTTTTTGATTGTCAAAGCCTGAAAACTCACTTGAATTTAATACAATTCTGTTGTCATTCTTATATAGCTTCACTGTTTTTAAATTTGGACCATCCGTCTCTTCGAAACTTGGCATCTCAAAAGAGATTTGTACCATCTTTCCTTGATCTTTGTAGATTTGGTCGATTAATGATTCGTTATCGCTGTCTGCAGTATCGATTTCATAATAAACTTTTTTTGTACTATCCTTCTCATTATCTACCTTTTCTAGTCTTACTTCATTCCACTTATATTTACTTCTTACTTTCCTCATTAGTTTATCAGATAATCGCAAATTTGAAACATCAAAACCAAGTGATTCTACTAAATTTTTCACATTACTTTTTATTTTTTCTTCCGCGGTATCATCACAAAAAATTATCAATAAATTATCTTCTGTTAAAAAAATACGAGCCTTACTAAAAAATGAATATTCTCTTCTTTGAGAAGTGACATTTTCATCGCTATCTGAAAAGTAAGCTTGGTTGTAATAACCTAATGAACCTCTACCCGTAGCAAATGATTCAATTAAGGAATGGTCTAATATTTTTTCCATTCTTATCTTTAAAAATCCCTCGCCATTAATAACTCCATTTTCGTTAGGTGATGTAAACTCTTCCATCTTCTCCATTACTTTTTGTAAATCAATACTCCCGTCGTGTTTAGAAAAAAATAAATCTAATTGGTCATTATCATTTAATTTGTAAATATTAAAAACAGTCAATCTAATTTCCACCTTTCTAGTTTGATACTGATTTATCAATATCACCTTCCGCCAAGATTGCATAATTTTATGACGAAAAGTGAGATCCAGTAGATATAATTAGAATTCTACATTAATTATAATATTTCGACATTAAAGTTTATTTTCCTTTTATTTGGAATTAAATTCAGTACTTCATCTACATCTGGAATAGGAACTATAAATTGGTGAACAATTTGAGGGTCGATACCCTCAACAGTTAATCTCTTTTTTATTGATTTAAGATTTATTCCGAGTTTATTGGGGAAGTCTGCATTTAATAAAAAATCTGTTTTGTATAACGAAAAAGTAATAATTGATTCATCGAACTGATCACGTTCAAAATACTCAAATGGTTTAATAACATCAAAGTAATGTATAGGCTTGTCCCAATTGATTTCAAATGATTTAAAAGTTAACACGTACCAGTAGGGTATTAATTTTTCATTAACATATTCATGATAAACTCTTTGTTGTGGCATTACAGTGAAACCCCTTTCTTTTTCTTCTCTAACAAGATATTTAATTTATGTAAAATTGAATTGGTCTCATCGGAATATGGCGGAGCTTTACGGTATAAAGATTCCATATATTTTCTATGTTGCTCATCTGATTTTGCTTGTTGGATTTGATTTTGAAAGTGAATTAATCGCTTTCTAGCAAAATCCTCAGTTACATTAAATAACTCTGTTATAAACGAAATACCTTCTTTTAAATTGTAGTAATTTGCAATTTCATATTTTAATAGCATGAAGGTAGGAACGCAGAAATGCAGTGAAAAGTTTTCTGCTTTAATTTCTTGATATTGTAAAAATTGTTTTTTCATATATGATTGGTGTCCTTCATGGGTCAATACATGACATAATTCATGTCCGAATTCTTCCCATGATTCTTGTTTAGAAAGAAATTTATTTAACCAAATATAAAACTTTCCGCAAATAAAATTAGCTTCACTTTTTTCATCCCAGAACTTTAATCTTATATCTAATTTACAAGCTATATCGTTTATATCAATATTATTTGGCTCATTAATATCTAAGTAGGCATACAATTTTTTTATGTAATCTTCAAGTTGAGTATATGTATACAGCACTATGATGACTCCTTTTAAGAATGTATGTTCGGCATTTAGTTATAAAGAAAAGTCCAGTAAGGACTTAAAAATTTGTATTGTCATGGAAGTAATATTAGTACCTTTAATTAATCGTTTTCTTCGCTTTTAATAATCTCCCACATTTTGCGTAATTTACGGAGATCCTCTTCTTTCGAACTAGGTAGTTCTTTGTACCAGCGTTGAAGATCAGGATCATTAATGAAAGCTTCAAACTCTTCATCTTTATTAGTATATGTAGGGTCTTCTTTTCTTCCTAGTAAATAGTCACTAGAAACTTCATATAGTTCGGCGAATTTTCTTAAAGTCTCAGTATCTGGATCTCTTACATCTCTTTCATAGTTTGATAAAACAGCATTTGTGATACCAATCTTTTTAGCAACAGTAATTTGAGACCAATTTCGTTTTTCTCTTTCTTTTTTTAATCTACTTCCTAAACTCATGGAATTCACCAATTTCTATAAATATTTATATTAATTCTACAACAATTAAACATAGCGTTAAATCATTTAAACAAAAAGTTAATTTTTATACAAAAATCGATTGACATTAAACAAAACGTTGATATAATAAAAATATAGAAATTAAACATTACGTTGAAAAAGGGTGGTGAGTAGATGGAATTAAACGAGAAAATTAAAGTTATTCGAAAAGCTAAAAATATTGGTCAATTAGAAATCGCAAACCAGTTAAACCTTACAGTACAGTCATATAGTATGAAAGAAACTGGTAAAAGACCTATCACTATAAAAGAACTTGAGATAATATCTGAAACATTAGGAGTACCAGCTTCGATTTTTTTTGAACATAATTTCAACGTAAAGTTTAATTCAGATGAAACCAAGGAGGTTTGCTAAATGAAAGAGCTACAACACATTTTCAATTTTAAAGGTCGAGATCTTCGAATGATTTTCAAAAACGATGAACCATGGTTTGTCGCAAAAGATGTCTGTGTCATTTTAGAAATTTCTAATAGTCGTGATGCTGTAAATCGATTGGATGAAGATGAAAAAGCTATGTCGGTAATACCTACCCAGTTTGGCAATAAGGAAATGAACCTTATCAATGAATCTGGCCTTTATGAATTAATTTTTTCAAGCAGAAAATCAGAAGCAAAAATCTTTAAAAAGTGGGTTAAGCAAGAAGTTCTTCCTTCTATAAGAAAAACTGGTCAATACTCAACTAACAAAGTTGTTCCACTTTCTAAAGATCAAGCGTTGGTCACTGTTTTGAGAACGACTGCTGACCTCGTTGAAGATACTCAAGCGATAAAGGAAGAACAGCATGAAATCCGTAAATTAGTTACTCAAATAGATAACAAAGTGGAAGAACAAATCACCTTAGATCATGGCGAGCAACGACGATTACAAAAAGGCATTGCTTCAAAAATTTATGAACTCTGTGATGATCCTAAAGAAAGACCAAAGCTATTCAAGGAAATTTATCGTGAAATCAAAGATCGCTTCGGTGTTGCTTCCTATAAAGATGTAAAACGTAAGGAACTTCAATCAGCTATTCGATATGTAGAAAACTGGATTCCTAAACGAGTTTCTTAATTTCAAAGGGGGCCTTCACCATGAATGATCTAACAGAAAAATTCATCTGGGCCGAGCTAAAATACAAACTCTATGGAATAGCAGTGAATATCCAAAATGATGATTATCGGGACAATCAAGAAATATTATCTGACATTAAAGAAGTTCTTAAGATTCTTGAAAGCACAAATCCATAAAGGACGGTGAAAAACAATGATTCAAGTAAACCTAGATTTCGCTGACGAAAAGTTCCGTGAAGTTTTAAGACAAGAAATCGAAAAAGCTATGGGTGATGTTGTTCGTAAAAATCAACTTCCTCCAATGTTGACCCGTAAGGAATTGATGGAATTTTTAAGAATAAGTCAAACCAAAGCATCTGAACTTTTAAATAGACCTGATTTCCCTGTTTTTCGTGAAGCAGGGGTACTTATACCAACGCATCGTCTTATCGAATGGATTGATCTAAATACTAGATGGTTGGAAAGTAACTCCAAATACTTCGAAAAAGTTATCTAATCATAGATTACTAGAACTTCATGTATAGAAAAATATACCAATCAATACAAAGGGGAGAGAACAATGATAAAGGATTCAGCATATGCAGGAGGGGCCATTCAAACACTCCTGCAAGAGGAAGAAATTGAGGGAGTTCAGTTAGCTTTAGATCTGAACGTTTCACCTCAGCTGGTAAGTCATATGAAAAATGATAGAAGAAAGATGCAAAAGGATATCGCTAAACAGTCATTACAGGTTTATAACGACCCTACCTATGCAATGGAGCTTATCTATGAATTTAGTGGAGGATATACATCACCTGTTTTAAAAGGAAAAGCCATTGAACATCATCGTTTAGCATTTGAAGAGTTTGCAGTTAATGAGATGCAAGAAGCAATACAAATTTTACATGATGTTAGCTTTGTGAAACCACCATCTGAAACGAGTAGGGAAGAAAAAGAAAGGGTTGCTCAAGCCATTGATGAAGTATCAGATGCGATTATGGCACTCACTAATTTAAGAGCAATTCTAGCAACTGAATATAGCATTCCACTAAAGGACCAAATGAAGAAAAGGCAGCCAGTTTGGAAAGCTCGTGGATGGATTCAATAAACACTAACCAATTAAACATTATTAGATAGGAGGAAGTAAAAAATGAAATTTATGTTTTCTACAAGCAAATTAATGAAGGCTAGTGAGGTTAAAGCTATCTGTAAGGAAATGAAGGAAAATAAGAAACTTTTAATGCAACAGGAATTAGTCGTTAAATCTACTTTATTCAAAATAAATGAAAAAGCAGCAAGCTAAGCGGGTACTTAACTTACTGCATCAGAATCAACGAATCTTGGATAAATGGATTATATCACTCTATACAAAATCAAGCAAGATGGGCACTTAGTGCCTGTCCTCATGGCTAGGAACTGGACAACCCCACCCCCTTAGTTGAAAGCCGGTTCCTGGTCATGAGGATGGATACTAACCATCACTACATATTAAAAGGAGGATTAAGTTGGTATTAGACGTTTATGTCTGTTGGCAAAACCATGATTTTGCAGTTAAGGACGGACAGGAACCTACATTTTGTCCATTCTGCGGAACAACCGATATGGAATTTAGTCACGAGGCTAAAGATCCCGAGGGAGGTGAGGAAGATGATTGAAACAAAAAACGGCCCAATCTATGAACCAATGTCTCCAGAAGCAAGACCACTATACGAATGGTTGAAAAAGTATCACCTAACACTAGATGGGTCCAGAGCATATATAGATGTGGCTGAAATTTATTTGTCACTTGAATTTGATTTAGCAAAGCAAAATAAAAGACACGTCGGCTAACGTGTCAAAAATTCTAAATATCATATTATAAGCCGATTATAAACGATTTTATAGTTGGCATCAAGTGGAGGGAAATTTATGAAAACATTAAAACTTCTCGAATTGAATCTTAAGAATTTTAAAGGGGTAAAAAGCTTTACCCTGCAGGCAAATGGTGAAAATGTAAAAGCTTTCGGTGATAACGCCACTGGAAAAACTACGTTGTTCGATGCTTTTGTATGGGTGTTATTTGATAAAGACAGCCGGAACAAAAAAGAATTTGCAATCAAAACGCTTGATTCCAAAGGAAATAAGCTTCATGGATTAGATCATGAGGTTGAAGCGAAGTTATCAATCGATGGTAGACCTTTGACGTTAAAAAAGGTTTATACAGAAAAATGGACCAAGAAGCGTGGTTCTGCACAATCAGAATTTACTGGACATACTACAGACTATTTTATCGATGGTGTACCAAGTAAGAAGAAAGAGTATGTTGATAAGGTTGCATCCATCATCGATGAAGAAATATTCAAGCTTCTCACAAGCCCAACTTATTTTAATGAACAACTTAAATGGCAGGATTGTCGTAAAACATTGCTTCAAGTCGCAGGTGATGTGACAGATGAAGAAGTAATTGCATCTCAAAAATCACTTGCTGAACTGCCAGCTATACTTGAAGGTCGTAGCATCGAAGGTCATATAGCAATGATTGTTGCTAAACAAAAAGAAATCAATAAGCAATTAGAAAAAATACCGGTTCGAATTGATGAAATAAATATTGGATTGCCGGATTTGAGTGGATTAAACAAGCAAATGCTAGAAGGCGCTATAAACCAAATTAATAAAGAGATTGATGAAAAGACGGATCAAATAAGTAATATCCGAAACGGTAATGCAATCACTCAAAAGCAGAAAGCTATTCAAGAAATTGAAATAGAACTATTACGAATCAAACAAGAGCATGAATCAGGATCCAAGGATGAGGTTTATAAATTAAAAGCTAGGATTCAAGAAGAACAATCTAATGTTTCTATTTTAAATTCCAAACTTGAAAACTTGAAAAATCAGAAGCGGTATAACGATGACAATATCAAGCGGATTGAAGAGAGTTTAGTTCAACTCCGTCAAGATTGGCATGAGATAAATAGTCAAGAGTTTGTTCATACAGATGCTTGTGAGTGCCCAACATGTGGACAATCTTTACCTGAAGAGCAAGTCTCAGCAGCAAGGGATACAGCATTATCTCAATTTAATTTATCTAAGGCTAAAAAGCTAGAGGATATTAACGAAAAAGGCAAACGAGGTAATGAACAAAAGCAAAAATTCCTTACGGATAATGAGAATTTATCCAAAGAATATGAAAAGATTACTGATCAAATTTCTGAAAAGAACGAAATTCTTTCCAAACTAGACAAACAGCTTAAGGCATTGGAAAGCAACATTATCGATATCACAGAAAATGATCAATACGTTGCTAAGCTTCAAGAAAAATCGAACCTTGAAAGCGAAATAAATGATTTACGTAGCTTTGCGCAAGAATCCATTTTATCGATTCAAGAGGAAATAGCAAAGCTTAAATCAGAACGTGATCAGTATCAGCAGGATTTAAATAAGTTCTCGATTGTTGATCAATCCCAAAAACGGATCGAGGAACTTACCCAGCAAGAAAGAAAGCTAGCTGCTGAATATGAAAAATTGGAAAAGGAGAATTTCCTTACAGAAGAATTTATTCGTACCAAGGTAAATTTACTTGAGGAAAAAATCAATTCTAAGTTCAAATATGCTCGATTCAAATTATTTGAGGAACAAATCAATGGTGGATTAAAGGAAACATGTGTAACTACTTTTAACGGTGTTCCATATGACTCTGGACTGAATAATGCAGCACGTATCAATGTCGGTTTGGACATCATTAACACTTTATCTGAGCATTATGGATTACTTGCCCCTATCTTTATCGATAACCGTGAAGCTGTAACAAAGTTAATAGAAACAAAATCACAAACGATTAGCTTGGTTGTATCTGAAAAGGACAAGGTACTGCGTGTCGAAAATCAAGATTCGTTGAAGGAGGCTATCTAATGCCAAAGTTTTTAGTTGAAGAAGTTAGGAATATGGTCTCAAGAGCAGAGATTGCTGCTTCAAACGCACAAGAGGCATTGTATCTATTCAGACGTGCAAATAATAAAAGTTTTATCAATGAGGCTACCGAGGATGTGCATACTACAGCAATTGAAATCAATGGAGAGGATGATGATAAATGAGTAATCAAAATCAATTAGCAATGGTCAAAAAAGATACAGTCGATGTCGTGGCATCGAAGGTTCGAGAGTTTCAAGAACGTGGGGAATTACACTTCCCTGCGGGTTATTCTCCTGATAATGCTATGAAAAGTGCATGGTTAATTTTACAGGAAACTAAGGATAGAAATAAACGTCCTGCTTTAGAGATTTGTACTAGGGATAGCGTGGCGAATGCTTTACTAGATATGGTAGTCCAAGGATTAAACCCATCTAAAAAGCAATGTTACTTCATTGTTTATGGAAACCAATTAGTTTGTATGCGTTCTTACTTTGGAACTATGGGTGTTACCAAAAGAGTAACCGGGGCGAAGAGCATAGATGCAGCTGTTATCTATGAGGGTGACGAAGTGGTATATGAAATGGTTAATGGTAGAATCACAAATCTAGTCCATAAACAAAAATTCGGGAACATCAATAAGGAAAATATCATCGGTGCTTACTGCACGATTGTTATCGATAAAGACAATGTATATCACGAATTAATGACAATGGACGAGATTAGGCAAGCTTGGAAAAAATCGCAAATGTGGGGGAAAGATCAAGCAGAAGAACGTAAAGGAAGCACTCATGATGAATTTAAACAGGAAATGGCTAAGAAAACAGTCATCAATCGTGCTTGTAAGAAGTTCTTAAATTCCTCTGATGATAGTAGTCTTCTGATGCAACATATTAATCGTTCAAGTGAAGCTGCAGAAGAGGCGCAAGTACAGGAAGAAATCCAGCAAAACGCAAATAGTGAAATTATCGATGTGGAATATGAAGTGGATCCAGAAGAACCAAATCAAATTGAAGATCAGTCTTCTCAGCAGGTCGATGTCAACCAAGAACAAATGCAATTTGAACACACAGGAACAGGACCTAACTTCTAATGATTGAAATCAAAGCATTCGGAAGTTCTAGTGCAGGGAATTGCTACTACATAACAGATGGTAGCACTCCCTTGCTACTGGAGGCAGGGATCAGATTTAAAGAGGTTCAAAGACAACTTAATTTCCAAACTGCGAATATCGCAGGGTGTTTAGTTACTCATGAGCACGGAGATCACTGTAAGGCAATTAAGGATGTTCTTAAGGCTGGAATAGATTGCTACATGTCAGAGGGAACGGCAGGAGCTATCAATGTTCAACATCACAGAATAAAGCATGTGAAAGCGAAAGAGCAGTTTCAAATCGGTACCTGGGCCATTTTACCGTTTGATGTTCAACACGATGTATCAGAGCCATATGGCTTTCTATTAGCTAATCAAGAAGGCGAGAAGGTTTTATTTGCCACTGATACCTATTACATCAAATACAGATTCCAGGGGTTAACTCACATCATGGTGGAGTGTAATTACTCTATGGAAATGCTAAGCGAAAACATTGCTAGTGGTCGAACACCAAAACTAATGAAAAAACGCCTTATAAAGTCGCATATGAGCTTAGAAAACTTCAAAGAGTTTCTTAAGGCGAATGATTTAAAAAAGGTTCAGGAGATCTGGATGCTGCACTTGAGTGATTCAAATAGTGATGCTGATTTGTTTAAGAAAGAAGTCATGCAACTAACAGGGAAGATGGTTATTATCCCTTAAAAAGTTTCCTTTTATATCATAAATGCGAAATTTGATGAACGATTTTAGGAATATACTACAGGCAAATGATGAAAGGGTGAACGCTTTGCAAGGGTGGGTGAGCATCCACAGGAAGATAATGAACAATCCGGTATGGCAAGATCCTAAACTCCTTAAACTTTGGATGCTTTGCCTACTGGAAGCTTCACATAAGGAACATGAACAGTTAGTCGGTAAACAAATAATTAAATTAGAACCAGGTCAATTTATTACAGGAAGATTTTCATTAGCTGAATCCTACAATTATGGGATGAAAAAAAATGAAAAAGTTAACGAAAGAACATTGTGGCGTTGGTTAAAGGGGTTAGAAAACGATGATTTTTTGACCATCAAATCAGAGACGAAATATAGCGTTGTAACAATAAATAACTGGAATTTGTATCAGCATGATGTCCAACTAAATGACCAACAAGTGTCCAACAAATGTCCAGCAAATGTCCAACAAGTGTCCACAAACAATAATGGTAATAAGGGTAATAATGACAATAATTTAAATACTACTACTACTACCGAATTGGAAAATCCCATTGCTTTGTTCGAAAAAATTCTATGTCGGTTGTCCCCAATTCAGTCGCACTCCTTAATGAAATGGGTGGATGAATTTGAAGGGAAATCGGAAATCGTTAATGAGGCAATCACAATAGCAGATAACAAAAATAAACGTTATTTTGGCTTTGTTGAGTTCCTCTTAAAAGAATGGGCAAATAACAATTTAGGATCACTGGATAGAATTAGAGCTTATGAACAGGAGAAGTTTAATAAAACGAAATCTAATACTAATTTTAATCGAAAACCTATCAGAAAGGAAAAAACCCCTTCATGGTTTGAAGAGGAGCAACAAAAAGTAAGTAAGATAAAACCGGTTGGTGATGTCGAGTCGCCAGAAGAAAAACGTGCTCGTTTGGAGCGCATACAACAAAAATATCAAAAATCCGGATCCTGAAAGGAGATATATGATGGGCATCCTATATCAAGCGGTAATGAAGCGCAATTTCATTATCAATCAACTGGAGAATGCCGGCATCAAAGAACATCAAAATAAATCTATCTATCAACTAGATTATCAGACTCTTAAGTATGTTTTAACTATGCATAGGATACAAAATGAGGTGTGAATATGAAGCTAGGTCAACAAGTAAGATTTAAAAAATGTCTTATTAAAGGTCATGATGGTGCTTCTTTTAATTACCTCACACCTAAGCAGGAAAAAGAGTTAGAAAATACTTGTCAGTTAAAAATTAGAAAGTTGGTTGAGAAGGAATTTGGTCAGCATAAAACAGGAATTGTCGTTGGAAAAAGAAGGGTTGGTATAGAAACAACACTTGAGGAAGCGCAAAACCATGAAGGGGATTTCTTAGATCGTTTTTCCTGGTATGACACCACCTATGACACTGTTTTTCTAGTAGCTTGTAATCTTAAAGGCTTTTACAAAGTACGAGAAGAGGATTTGGAGGTAATTTCATGAACTGTCCAATATGTAATCGTCCACTAAAAAGCAAAAAGTCTATCGAGAGAGGCATTGGTCCTGTATGTGAAACAAAGATTGCCAAATTGAAAGATAAAGAGAATAAGGATCAGATTTCTTTTGACTTGAAAAAGGAGAGTGAATACTAATGGGATTAGATTTTAGTCATTGTGATGCACATTGGGGCTATGGTGGTTTTATGAACTTCAGAAGAAGGTTGGCTGAAAAAATTGGAATAGATCTTTTGAAAATGGATGGTTTTACAGGTCCTGTACAAGGTTATCGTGGAATTTCATGGGAGACTGTTACTGATCAAATAAAACCATTACTTGATCATTCTGATTGTGACGGTATATTAACTCCCGATGAATGCAAGCAAGTATACCCAAGATTAATTGAATTAACTATGGATTGGGATGAAAGCGATCCAGACAAAATAAATGCTTTAGAACTAGTTAAAGGTATGAAACTTTGTATAGAAAATAATGAGGACTTGGAGTTTTATTAACATGCAACGGATGTCATCTAAGGAATTTCGCAAAATGAAGACAAATAGACCTAAATACGGTAATCAGAAAACGATAGTAGATGGCATTACTTTTGATAGTAAAGCCGAGGCAATCTATTACAACCAACTGAAATGGCTAAAACAAGCAAAACAAATAAAAGATTTTAAGCTACAGCCAAGATACATACTCCAAGAAGCTTTCACTAAGAATGGTAAGCATTTTCGCAAGATTGAATATGTAGCGGATTTCGAGGTTCATAAGTTGGATGGGACCATTGAAATAGTAGATATAAAAGGACATGAAACAAAAGAGTTTTTACTAAAACGGAAGCTATTTGAACGACAATACCTTGATACTCTTTCTGTCCTTGCTTACGATGATCATTTTGGATTTATAGAGTTGGACAAGCTAAAAAAACTTAAGGGGAAGGTGAAGAGAAATGGCTCAAACTAGCGTGCCAAGAAGGTACACAGGGGCAGTCAGAACTGTTTCATCAAGTGATGGATGGAAGCCAACCCTAGATGAATATACTCTTACGCAAGATCAATTAGCCAGGTATAAAGCAGGTGAAAAGTTAGAAGATATTTTGAAAGGGGAGAAGGACGTGGTCTTAACCAAGGAACGATATCTGGACCTTAAAAGCCGAGGTGTTTCAGATACAAAAATTGCAAAGGATTTCAATTTAAAACATATAGGGGAACTTACCCAATGGAAAAAAGATAACTTTTCTCCAGAAGAAATCGAACAGCTACGAATGAATACAGTTCTAGCTAGAAGAAATGGAACAGTAAATAAAGCTGCTTTAAGCACTTCAAATGACGCAGAGAGTAAAACTACCAAAAGTGATTTATCGAACGAAAATAAGGAAATTAGTAAGGAATTAGAGCTACTTAAACGTGAACTAGTAGATGCACATAAGTTAGTTACTGAAAAAGAGGAACTGCTTAAGGATTCGGTGCAGGAAAATTTAAGGAAAGACGAGCTTATCATCAAGCTTCAAAACCAATTAGATAAATCAGTCGAACTTTATGAAACGGCCATGCTAGATAAAGAGCAGCTTCATAAAGAAAATACAAATCTAGTAAATAGAGTTCAAACCTATGAGCGTGAAATTGATAACCTTCAAAAACGTTGTGATCGATATCAAAGTGAATACATTGAGCTTGAGGATGAAGTAACCGGTTTAAGACGTTTCGCTCTTACAAAGCTGAAAAAGGATGTATATCCGGCATGACAAGGCGAGTGGTGGAGCATAAGTACAAAGGGACGGATAACGAAATTTTACAGGTAATTACTGTTTTTGAACCTGGCATTAATAAAGAGCAGATCAAGAAGATGAACAGCTTTACTAAGAAAATTAACACACTGATTCCTGCTGGTAATGAGTACGACTGGAAAAGGAGTGGGTGATGTGGGAAATGCTTTAAGGCAAATGAAACGACAAGGGAGAAATTCTTTTCCTTTGTTTAATACACAAACAGAACGGGTTTTTAATACTAGAAATTCATTTAGATCGATAGATGGATTAGGGCAAAGTTTTATTAAACAAACTGAATATCTAACTATTTCATTCAATAAAAAAACGCTCTAATTGAACGCTTTCTTATTGAATAGTCAATCTGGATTTTTATAAATCAATTGGTAACCATAAATTAATAAAGAATAAATCATTGCCACAATAACATGATGTATTTTTTTGAATTTGACGTACGTAATAAAATTGAGCTTTTCGAAAAGAGGTATCACTAGATAAGCATAAACGAAATTATTTAATAAATTTATTAATAGGTATAGCTTTAATTTGCCAAAAGTTAAATGAAAAATCCATAAACAGCCAATAGAAAAATATGCAATTATGCTTAGAAGGTTCCACATTCTTTTTCTGGAGCTTCCTCTCAATCCCCAGAAGTTATAATGATGTCCTATAAAAGATACAGTAACAGTTATAAGAGTGGAAAAGATTGTGACTGGTAAGTATTTTTTGAGTGACTTTTTGGGAATAAAAAAAGCAGTCGACCAAGCTAACAGAGAACCAATTCTAATTAAAGCTGTGATCATTATCTTATCTCCTTTCTATGTTATTTATTAGTTCTGTCAAACTCAAAAATAATATATAGGGAATAGTTATTACTTTTATCTCAAGTAGAAGGGATATTACCCTAAACTACCTCCGGTAACTTTTTTATCATGTTTGACTGTTAATGTGAGCATAACAATACTAAATAAACTTGAAAGAATAGTACTGCTGATGAGTATGGCGATTAATATATTTAGTTTTTTATTCAAGACTACAACCCCTTCCATAATATGTAGGATTAGTTTTTACAAAGTATATAAATTTATGTACAGCATTGAGTTTTAAAAATTCTTTACTCTTTACAAAGTTAATAGTTAAAAACTCATTCATAATTGTGTTTCCAAAGGAGGAATGATTCATGAACGTTGAAGGTACGGTTCAAATATCGATTAAGGATTTTGATGAACTTAAAGCTGCTGCAAAAAAGTTAAAAGAGATTAGAACTCAACTAAGAGAGTGTACCACTGTTGATGATAAGGAAATTAATGAAGATGAATGGATTCAAATAATAAATGTTGACGCTGAAAAAATAACAAAAATTGCAGCTGAATATTCAGCAGTTGAAGAATTTTACGAGGACGATGTAATAAAACTTGTAAATCTGAAATCAGTTGTTACTTCAAATACTTAATTAAGCATTTTATTTCGCATATAGGAGGAAATAATGCAAGTTTTGGTAATTTTTCAAAAATCAGATAGAAAAGTGATTGCTACATTTGAAATTAACACAATAATTACTGAAATGAATGTTTTAGTTATACCGGGTGTTTCATACCTAGTATCTAGCAAAAAGGATATATTTTTTACTGCTTCAAATGGACAAGTTTATGTTAAAGAGATTTGATCCAACATAAAGCGAAACATATTAGCAATAAAGTTTCATTTAAGATATTTCAAAAGTCCGTCATAGTAAACGTACAGACCAATTAGTAACCACCAAACAACAAAAAAAATTATGAGAAATATGTACTTTTTCATGATATTAAATTAACCAATCAAAAGCCTATTTATACATTAAAGAAAATAGTAAATATGCTTAAACTTGTTAGCAATTAAGTTTGATAAAGAGGTGAATTAAAATGGCCATACCAAGAATCTTGCATTATCCAGGTAGCAAATGGAGTATGGCTGATTGGATTATTAGTCACATGCCGGAGCATAAAACATACCTTGAGCCGTTCTTTGGATCCGGAGCAGTGTTTTTTAGAAAAGAAACATCATTGCTAGAAACCATTAATGATATTGATAGTAACATAATAAATCTTTTTAAAGTAATAAGGGATTATCCGGAAAAGTTAGCTGAAAAGGTATATTGGACACCACTATCTAGAGAGGAATACTATAAATCTTTTGAAGCAAATCCAGAGGATGAAATTGAACGGGCTCGAGTATTTTTAGTTAGGTGTGGGCAAGCAATTGGGGCAAAAACAAGTGATCGAACTGGATGGAGAAGTAACATCAATCCACTCAATCATCATAAAGCAAAGGAATGGAACAAGCTCCCTGAAAAAATATTGAGCGTAGCTGATCGATTAAAAAATGTTCAAATTGAACATCAAGATGCTAGTAAACTAATAGATAGATATAACAGACCAGAAGTACTTATATATGCAGATCCACCTTATGTATTAAGAACCAGGAGCAAGAGAATGTATGCCCATGAATTTAGCGATGAGGATCATGCTATTTTAATTGGATGCTTAAAAAGACATTCCGGACCAGTACTGTTAAGTGGTTATGATAATGATTTATATAATCACTTTTTGAATGATTGGCACAAGGAAACATTTGAAGCTTATGCAGAAACTGGTTCTAAACGTACTGAAGTTTTATGGATAAATCCAGTAGCAGCAGAAACAGGGTATTATCAGCAAACGTTGTTTTAGGAAACAAAATGATAGTTTTGTTTTCCATTTTGAGGAGGCTGACTTTGCTGGGAAGTGTTAGGGAAAAGAGGAAGTCAGCCAAAGATAAATATTATTGAGCACCTTCACACCATCTTGGTGGGCCCATTAAAGAGCATCCTTGAGGCTCAATTGTTGCGGCTGACACAGAGGTTGAAACGGTAAAAATTAAGGCGGTTATCAACCCAAGCCTTATAAGCATTTTTTTCATATTTTTCACCTCACTTTATTTGAATCTGAAAATATATTAACAGAAAAATTTAGTAATAAAAATATATTTCTGTATATTCAGATAAAATGGTTATTTTTTACTAAATCAACTTAGATGATAGGAGGAGAAGAGGATGGAAAGTACAAACAATTATTTTTCATCCTTAGATAATAGCAAGGTGTAAATACCTATAAGTAATCCAAGTATTATAAGTAATAAAATTATAATTATAACTATTTCAGCATTGAGATGTACTTTACAGAGATAGAGTAAAACAAAAAATGCAAGAGAAACAATGAAAATAATCAAAAAAATAGTTGATAAATTTGGTTTATTCAAAATATCACCACCTTAAGAAAATTATAACATTTCCTTATTAAGTAAAATTTAATTATTTCCTCTAAATAGATATTAAAAACACAAGGTAGGTTGAGTTATGATCGAGTATATTTGCAATGAATGTGATCAATTGGAAATTGCATTTGAAGTCATACCGAAAATAAAGTGTCCTGAATGCGGAAAATATATGGAAGCAGTAGAGGTTAACGATTAAAAGGAATTATTTATCTTTGCGAATCATCAAAAATTGATACTTAAGTATTAAGGTATCTAACTCTTGGCTTTTTTGAATAGTTTCTGGATGGTTAAGCCCTTTTTGGGTACCAACAGTAATTAGGTTTTCTCTTAGATGGTCGATACGGTTCGATAATTCCCTTTTTTCTAGGTTATTAGTCACTGTAATCAACTCTTTCTAAAAAACTATTATTTTGTAATATTATGACATATTTTGATGGTAAATGGAAGTTGATGAGGGATATTGTTGAAGGAAATTCATACTTGCCAAATTTAATTGGACAAGTTGTTTGAAATTTTAAAGGCATCTATCTAAGATGCCTACTTAAAAAATTCATAGAAACCCATATTCATTGGAAATGCCCAAATGTAAGCACCAAGCAAAGCAATAGGACCTAATAAAAAATTAAATATCAGTTTTGGTAGCCATCTAAAAACTAACCAATATATTAATGAAATTGAAACCATACAAAGAATTAGAAGAACTAGCGGAATAATAATTTGCATAGTATTTAGTTCTACATTTTCAAATAGGTTCAAATATAACACCTCGCTTAAGGAATATTTTACTATAAAACGAGTTTTAGAGATAAAAAAGAATAAAAAAAGACAGGATCACTCCCGTCAGCCAACTTAATTATACCATTAGGAGGGGTCCTGGTGAGACTAAAAGATATAGAAATTAATCCTAGTACTATGAGACTAGAAGTTGATATAATGGAACTAAAGGGAAGTTTTGCCATAGTGGTATGTGATGGAAAAGCTAAAGTGACTCCTTTACCTGAATATGGTGAGACGAAAATTGTTACACATCAAGGCAAGATTAAGCGTGTAAAGTGGGACGAGGGGGAAGAGTTTTGATATTGAAAGATAATTCTGAACTTAAATTGGTACTAAGAAATGGATAGATTCATTATCAATATACCAAAGAAAGTCGAGAATGACTTTTTGGGATTCACTTTTTTATCAAGTTTATTTACAAATACGGAAGGTTTAATAAATGTAGATATCGAATTAGAATTTAAAAGCACCAGATGGTTTGAGGCAAATCTCGCATCCACTTTAGGTGCTTGGCTTGAATTAAAGCTATATAATGGGTGTAGAGTTATTCTAAGTAACATAACAAATTCAATTCAAAAAATATTTAAGAAAAATGGGTTTTATGAAAGATATCAATTGGGTAGAATTGATGATACCTATGATTCTACAATTAAATATGAAGTCTTTTCAGTACAAGATAGTGATGATTTCTCAAATTATGTTAGTAATCATGTAATACCTAAGATAAGATTAGATTTATCAAATCCTGTGATGAAAAGCTTTAAGTTGAGTTTAAATGAGATTTTTATTAATGTTCAACTTCATGCTAAAAGTGATAAAGTTTATACCTGTGGGCAATATTATCATATGAATAAAAAGGTAGCTTTTACAATCACTGACTTAGGTAGAACTATTGGTACAAATGTTAGAGAAAAGTTATGCGACAAGCAAATCTCTGATTCAACAGCAATTAAGTGGGCTACAAAATATGGAAATACAACTAAAGAGCATACAAATGTTCATACTGAAGCTGGTGGAATTGGTTTACATATTATTGAGGAATTTTTAACAGAAAATAATGGTGTGTTTCAAATTATTTCTGGTAATGGGTATTGGGAAAATAATGAGGGGTTAATACATCAAAGAAATCTTGATTTTTATTTTCCTGGAACTGTTGTAAATATTATTTCTAAATTAGAAAACACTTTCACTTGGCAAAATGATATTCTGTTTTAATAATTGGAGGAATATTACATGAATAAAATTTATGTCAAAGATATTATCAATTCAAGAATTGCAGTCTCTCCAGAAAAGGGGGAGACTTTATACAAATTCATCGTAAATGAATTAAGTACAAAAAAGCCATTTTATCTTAGCTTTTCGGATGTGGAAGACACAACAACAGCTTTTTTAAACAAGGCAATTGGGAATCTTTATAATAATTTTTCATCAGAAGAATTAAATAAATATCTTTCAATCATTGATCTGGATGATTTAGATAAATATTTATTGAAAAAAGTTATAACAAGGGCAAAAGTTGATATAAAAAACATCAGTGAGATTGATGAGGTATTAGAAAATGAGTGAAGTATATCATATAGAACAATTTTCACCTTCTAAGGATGACAAATTTTTTTTAGATACTAATATTTGGATGTATTTGTATTGTAGTATTGGAAATTATAATCAATCTGTTGTTGAAAAATATAATGTTTTCTTCGAAAAAATCTTAAATTCTAATGCAAAAATATATACAACTGCTATGCAAATTTCGGAGTTCTTCAATACGTATTGTAAACTAGAGTACCATATTGCAAAACAAACTCATCCAGAACTTAACTACAAGCGTGATTTTCGAGCAAGCGAAGATTTTATTGATTTAGTTTCAAATTTGAGAATGATTATTAAACATAGAATATTCAAACATGCTGAAAAAATTGATGATAAATTTTCTAATATTAAAATAGATGAAGTATTAAAAAATAGTAGCTATGACTTTAATGATGAATATTTTATTAATTTGTGTTTACAAGATTCTATAATAATTGTTTCAAATGATAGAGACATGATGTCACATCCAAGTGGCATTAAAATTGTATCTAATTTAAAACAATAGAATACTAGCCTACCAGACAACTGGAGGACACTGAATGACAGCATTTAATGCTGCCGTTTGGTGTCCTTTTTTATTTGTAAAAAGGGGATGAGGAAATGAATCAATCATTTAAAGTTCAACTAAAACAATGGGAGAAACAGCATAAAGAAATGATTAGTGAAGGTCGTCAGAGGAACAGTAAGCGTAAATCAGAGAGGTTATCGGAGTCTGAGATAAAAGACCTTATGGGAGTCAATATGGCGACATATAAGCGTGGAAAAGGCGGAGCTATAAGAAGAAAATAGTATCCTGTTTAATAATGATTGTAAATTTAATTATTTTATAAAATAAAAATATCTTATTCGGAAGGTGAGCTTATGAATAAAAAAGAAATTGAAAATATCCTCAAAGATTATCACTGGATGATTAACTCCATAAAAGAATTACGTAAGTCCTTGCAATCAGCTGGTGAAGGGTTGACTGCTCAATATGGTGTTGAAGCAACATTACCTAAACCACAAGGAATAACTGGCGATCCCATTTATAGAGAACTTATCAGACGAGAAAAAAGGCATGTAGTGATAAATAAATATAAGAAAAAAATTTCTGTTATTCAAGACAGATTGTATTTGATTAAAGATGATCGTGAACTCGAGGTGCTTCATTGGTTACTTGAGGGGAAAAGTTATCGATGGATTGGTATGCACATGGGATTATCCTTTTCCCATATTAAAAGAATTCGTGATTCTATCGTCGATAAATTAGCAGATGAAACAAATGGCACGAATGGCACAAAAGAAACAGAATTGCAAAAACATAAATCTGCTTGTTAGAATGGGAGGCAGGACGGCGCGGTAGTTAAACCTGGCCTGTAAATAGATCGTTTTGAAAAGCTCCACCTTTCGGTGGGGGTTATAAATTTAATTATTTTATGAACATAAACACTTGATATGACAAGGATTGAGAAGGGTCTAAATAATAGCGTTTGTTAAGCTCTTTATATAAATTTAATTAATTTAAGAGTATTTTATTCGCCAAGTGTGGACATGTTATTAGTGAAAGGCATTACAAAATGAAATGCCCTAGTAAGGGCTAGAGCATTTCAAAATGTTCAGCATTATAAGAAATAGAAAAGCCAAATTAGTAAAATCAACTCGGAAAAGCTTAAAGAGATTTTAATCTGCATTGGTTTAACGCCTCCTTTCTATTGTTAGTATTGACTGTTAAGGGAGGCATTATTCCATTTTTGAAGGCTTATACTAATTATGGATTTTTTTATTTAGTTTTCATCTGGCTATAAGTAGGAAAAAAGTCTCCTTTTGTCGAAGTAAGTAGATAAAAGGAGGGAGAATATGCCGAAATATTTAATTAAATACCATACAGTGAGCGGTAAGGAATTCGAACAACAAATTGAAGCTAGTTCTTTAAATGCAGCAAAGGCAACTGCTATGATGCAAGAAAATCATTTTGAGATTGGAAAACATTATGCGATATATATAAATACCGATCATGTTGTAGCAACTGAGGTTACTCTTGTAGAAGAAATAAATTTGGACGATTATTAATAATTAAGTAGTATGTTGATTAAAAGCATCCTTTTGGGTGCTTTTTACATTTATTAAGTAGGAAAAAAGTCTCCTTTTGTCGAAGTTAGTGGAAGAGAGGAGGTGTGAGCATGAGTATATTAGGTATTTTTAATTCCCTAGAAACAAAAGATAATATTATTGAATTTTCTATCAAAGAATTGGAAGATAGAAGCATTATCATTGGTCATATTGATAAAAAAGGTGACAATGGTGAAATTTTAGGTGGGCTTAATCGTTATGAGTTTGCGGTTGAAGATTTGAATGATCAAAAAGAATTTTTGAATAAGTACCTTAATTACCTTGAAAATCGTGATTGGTAATAAATTAGTTATGTTAAGCCGTTTAATAATAAACGGCTTTTTCTTATGACCGGAATTTTTTGATACATCTGGAGGTGGGTGATATGTAGTGCCAAGAAAAAGAGATCCTAAACGAGATGAAGCATTTGAGATTTATAAAAAATCTAATGGTGAATCTAAATTAAAGGATATTGCAGAAGAATTAGGGGTTGCAGAAGGTACTGTTCGAGGATGGAAAAACAAAGATAAATGGGATGAAAAACTAAATGGAACGTTCCAAAAGAAAATACGGAACGTTCCAAATAATAGTGCTCCCAAAAAGGCAAGAGCCCCAGATGAAGAAATTACCTTAGATAATTTTCTTGAAGATAGTGAACTGACTGAAAAACAAAGGTTATTCTGTCTTTATTATGTAAGAAGTTTTAATGCAACACAGTCTGCAATCAAAGCTGGGTATTCTCCAGCAACAGCTCATGTGCAAGGTCCACGATTGTTAGGTAATGTTAGAGTTCGAGAGGAAATTAAGCGTATTAAGCAGTACATGACCAATGAGCTCTTTATTGAAGCAATGGATGTGCTGAATAAGTATATTAAGATTGCATTTTCTGATATAACGGACTATCTAACATTCGGTCAAAGAGAAGTCCAAGTTATGGGTGCCTTTGGTCCAGTTGAAGATGAAAATGGATATCCAGTTATGAAAGAGGTCAATTATGTTGATTTCAAAGAATCAGGCATTGTAGATGGAACTATCATATCAGAAGTGAAGCAGGGCAAAGATGGAGTTTCTATTAAGCTTGAAGATCGTATGAAAGCATTGGATAAGCTTGCTCTGTATTTTGATCTATTTCCAGATAAATTCAAACGTCAGATTGAGGAAGAGAAACTTAAAATTGCTCATCATAAAGTATTTGGTGGCGATGACAATGAAGAGTATGAGGATGATGGTTTTGAGGATGCACTAAATTCTACAACTTCGGAGGTGTGGACAGATGTTAACAACACAACCGACGAAGACAGTTAAAAGCTTCTCGTTTTTATCTAATGCATCAAAACGAAAGAAACCTGCACCATTTAAATTTAAGCCGTTTTCCTTGAAGCAAAAGCAAGTCTTAACTTGGTGGAGAAATGGATCGCCTGTCAAAGATAAAGACGGGATTATTTGTGATGGCTCTGTTCGTGCTGGTAAAACTGTTGTTATGTCTCTTTCCTATGTGATGTGGGGAATGGACACTTTTCATGAAGTAAATCTTGGTATGGCAGGGAAAACCATCGGTTCCTTTCGTCGCAATGTCATTACTCCTTTAAAGAGAATGCTCAAAGCTAGAGGGTACAAGGTTAAAGACCATCGAGCAGACAATTTCTTAACTATTAGTTATAAAGGGAAAACAAATTATTTTTATGTATTTGGTGGAAAAGATGAAGGTTCACAAGATTTAATACAAGGTATCACATTGGGTGGGATGTTCTTTGATGAGGTAGCGTTAATGCCTCAATCCTTCGTCAATCAAGCGACTGCTCGTTGTTCGATTGATGGGGCAAAGTTTTGGTTCAACTGTAACCCAGCTGGTCCTTATCATTGGTTTAAAATCGAATACCTTGATCAACTTAAAGAGAAGAATATGCTTCATATCCATTTTACGATGGATGATAATCTTTCACTTACTGAGAAGACTAAAGAACGTTATAAGAGAATGTATAAAGGCATTTTCTATCAGCGTTTCATTTTAGGATTATGGGTGCTTGCTGAAGGTATTATCTATGACATGTTCGATAAAGACAAGCATGTTGTTCCAACGATTAAAAGGAGATATACAAAGTACTATGTAAGTATTGACTACGGTACACAAAACCCAACGACATTCGGTCTTTGGGGTCTTTATGATGGAATCTGGTATAAAACAAAAGAGTACCATTATGATGGCCGTCAAAGGAGTAAGCAGAAGACAGATCAAGAGTACCTGGTAGATTTGCAAAAGTTCTTAGAAGATATTAGTAGTTTACAAGGAATTATTGTGGATCCCTCTGCTGCATCTTTTATCACTTTATTAAAGAAGAATGGTTATCGAGTGATAAAAGCTCAGAATGATGTAATAGATGGTATAAGAAACGTTGGAACCGCATTGACAAAGAAATTAATTCTTTTTAACGACTGCTGTAAAGAAACTTTCCGAGAGTTTTCCTCCTATATCTGGGATGAAAAAGCTGCAGATCGTGGTGAAGATAAACCGATTAAACAAAATGATCATCATATGGACGGTGATCGTTATTTTGTAAATACTGTAGTCTTACGAAAGTCTGGCGTTTCATTTGATTAAAAAGGAAAGGAGGATATAAAAAATGGATCCATTCAGCGAAACCTTAACAGAAAAATATAATAGAATCATTGAAGAAGGTGCTAAAAATGTCATAACTGACGTTGAAATCATTATGTATGAAGTCAATGAGTGGGAAGATTCATCTTTAAGAAAAATGATGTTAGATGGTCAACGATATTATGAAAATAAGCATGACATTTTAGAGAGAAAGAAAATGGTTGTAGGAGAAGGTGGAGCGCTTCAGGAAGTGAACAACATCGCAAATAACAAAATCGTTCATGGGTTCATACGAAAGTTGGTGGATCAGAAGATTGGATATTTGCTTAGTTTGCCATTCACTATACAAAATGAAAATAAAGAATATATGGAATTACTTACTGAATACTTTAATAAAAAATTCTACCGAATGTTCCAAAATGTAGGGAAAGAAGCAATTAATAAAGGGAAAGCTTGGATTCATATTTATTATGACGAGCAAGGAAACTTTAAATTTAAACGTATTCCCTCTGAAGAAATTATAGCTTTTTGGAAGGATTCAGAAAGGACTGAGCTTGATTATATCATTCGCTCTTTTCGAGTTAAACAGTGGATAGGTAAAAAGAAAGAAACAGTCCATAAAGTTGAGGTATGGGATTCAACTGGAGTTTATCGTTATGTAGTCCACAAGGGAAAATTAATTCCTGATGTAGAAGTTGGGGAATATAGTCCACATTTAATTAGAGAGAACGGAGATGAATTGGAAGGAGTAAATTGGAATCGTGTTCCTTTTGTTTGCTTTAAGTATAACGATGAAGAGTTACCAATTCTCAACTATGTTAAGTCCATTGTAGATGACTACGATAAGCAGAAATCAGATAACTCTAATAACCTTGAAGAATTACCTAATGGAGGTATTTATGTTGTAAAGAATTATGACGGTACTGATTTAGGGGAGTTTAGACGTAATTTATCTGTATACCGAGCTGTTAAGGTAACCGAAGAAGGTGGTCTGGAAACTTTAAATTTAGAAATTGATACAGAAGCATTTAAAACGCATATGGAAATGCAACGTAAAGATTTATACGAGTTAGGACGTGGAGTAGATACTCAGTCAGATCGTTTAGGAAATGATCAATCGGGTATTGCTCTACGTTTTTTATATGCCGATTTAGATATGGATGCAAATATCATAGAAACAGAGTTTCAGGCAGCACTTGAGCAGCTAAAGTGGTTCATTGACCAAGATATAGCGATTCGTACAGCTAAGGACTATTCCAGCCAAGAGGTTGAGTTTATCTTTAATAGGGATATTATCATCAATGAATCTGAAGTAATCGAAAATGCTAGTAAGAGTACGGGACAAATTTCTGATGAAACGATTATTGCTAATCATCCTTGGGTAACAAACGTCCAAGATGAAATACAACGTCTTGAAAAGCAATACAATCGGCAAGAAGATTATAAAGATACGTTTGAAGATGTGAAGAACGATGAGTAGTAATAAAAAGTATTGGGAAGGTCGTTCTGTACAACGAGAAATAGAGTCTCAGATTATTGTTAGCAAGTACCTAACAAAGATGGAAGAAAGCCTAAGAGAAGCCCAACATGATATCTTGAGACAGATTGAATCTTTTTATTCCAGGTATGCAAATGAAAATCAAATTTCCATAGCAGATGCAAAGAAGTATTTGACTCCAAAAGAATTGAGTGATTTTAGGAATATAGATTTAAAGAGATTTAGAGAAATGTCGTTATCCGGAAATCCTGGATATGATCGAATCTTGAATGCAGTAAGTTATCGGGTCCGTATTTCTCGATTGGAAGCTCTTAATCTTCAAATTGAAATGAGAATGGCTGAATTATATAGCGGTGTTAACGGATTGCAAGAATACACCTATACTGGATTGGTTGATGTCTATCAAAATTCGTATTATAAAACGATGTTTGATCTTACAGAGCAGGGAGTTATGACAGGTACGGTTATAGCTTTGTCCGATGAAACGATGCAAGAGGTTCTTTCCTACAATTGGAGTGGGAAAGAGTTTTCAGAACGGATTTGGGGTCATCAAGAATCAGCAAGACAAGCAATCCGTAAAGAACTTGAGAGAAGTTTTGCTTCGGGTCGGTCAATTCAAAAGACAACTAAAGCAATAATGGATGTCACAGATGTAACCCTTTCAAGAGCCGAAGCACTTGTAAGAACAGAAGCTAATTTTTTTCATAATGTAGCAGCACAAAAAAGCTATTCGGATGCAGAGATTGAACGCTATGAAATACTGGCCACTTTGGACAGTAGAACCTCCGAAATTTGCAGGCATCAAGATGGTAAGATATACGCAGAAAAGGACTATAAACCTGGTAAAACAGCACCACCATTTCATGTGCGCTGTCGTTCTACTACAATTCCATATTTTGATGAATCAGAATACACAGTAGACGAGAAAAGACAGTCAGCAAGTGGTTTGATAGACTCTATTACTTATGAAGAATGGTTTAAGAAATATGTGAAATAAGGGAGGATAAAAGATGGAGCAAATAACAAATGGTAAATTAACCAATATTGAAATGGAAATGGCTATTGATGAGCTGAAACGTAATTTACCTTACTTTATTCAAAGCACTGCCGTTACTGCCAAAGTTTTAAAAGCTAAGTATGATAGCTTAGTTTCTGAAGGATTTACGGAACAACAAGCAATAGAAATTATTAAAGTCAGGCCGCTATACGAATAACAATGATACCTTATTTATCTATTCGTCTTTTTAGCATTTGCAGACGTAAAAGATTCAAAGCTGGTCGTGGACGTAACCACGTAAAAAATCGTACCAAGGAGGAATATATTCATGAAAAGAGAATTTTTAGAAGGTTTAGGCCTTGAAAAAGAGGCTATTGAAAAAATCATGGCTGAACATGGAAAAACCGTTGAAACTCATAAAATAAAAGCAAATGATCTTCAATCGAGTCTTGACGATCTGAAAGGACAACTTACTCAGAGAGATAAGGATCTGAAAGATTTAAAGAAAAAGGCAGAAGGTAGTGAAGATTTACAAATGCAGCTTACAAATCTGCAAAAACAGTACGACGACGATAAGGTATCATATGAGAAGAAAATCAAAGATACACAGTTATCAAGTGCGCTTAAACTTGCTCTTAATGGTAAAGTGCATGACGCTGATTTAGTAGCAAGACTTATTGATAAATCAACAATTGAATTAGGAGAAGATGGAAACATCACAAAGGGACTTGATGAGCAGATTAAAACACTGCAAGAATCGAAGTCCTTTTTGTTTGTCCAAAAAGATGAGGGAAATAGCGGCGGTTTTCGTGGTTTCACCCCTGTAGGTGGAACAACACAGAAGAATGATGATCAACAAAAAACAAATGAAGATTTCGGAAAGAATCTTGCTAATTTCGCAACGAATAACAAAGATTTAGATAAGGCACGTGATTCGTATTTTAATTAACGAGGAGGATGAACATGAAATTTATTGAAACTCAATATGGAAATAAAACAGAGATTTTAAAGTTTCCTGACCACTATGTGAACTTAGCTATAACTGTTAGTGATGAAGGAATTGCAGCAAATGCTGAAGGGAAAAAGATTGTTGCTGCAGGTACTATTTTGGGTGGCGGAGTTTTGACAGATGATAATGCACTAGCTGTAAAAGCATCAACCGATGAGAACGGCTCAAATGCAGAAGGTATTCTCTTTAGTGATGTAGATGTCACATATGGTCCAGCATCAGGAGCATTGCTTATCCATGGATTTGTGGCACTGGACAAATTACCTAAAGCCCCAACTAAAGAGGATAAAGCAGCATTAAAACAAATAACATTTTTGAAATAAGAGAGGATGAATATAATGCCAACCATTTTTGATTTAGTTAATGCAAGGAATATTGCATCATATTATACAGAGTCAACATCCAACAAAATACCTCTACTTGGACAAACATTGTTTCCAGCTAAAAAGCAGCTTGGACTTGATCTTAGTTGGATTAAGGGAGCAAATGGTTTACCCGTAGCTCTAATGCCTTCGGAGTTCGATACAAAAGCTACATTACGTGATCGTATTGGATTTAGCAAAGTAGAAACGGAAATGCCATTTTTCCGTGAAGCTATGCGTATTGGTGAAAAAGACCGTCAGGAATTAAACAAGTTAATTGCTTCTTCGAATGAAGCTTATTTAATGCCATTAATTACTAGAATTTATGATGATGTTACTAATCTAGTAAACGGTGCAGAAGTACAGCCTGAAAGAATGATTATGCAGCTGTTGTCCAAAGGAAAGATTTCCATTCGTGCAAATCGACAAGACTATGATTATGATTACAAAATGAAAGATGATCATAAAGAAGTACTTGTCGGCGGGGCCCAATGGTCAAATCCAGACTCTACTCCAATTCAGGATATCATTCGTTGGCAAAAAACTGTGGCAGAAAACACAGGAACAAAACCTACAAATGCTATTATGACGACTAAAACATTTGGTTATCTATTGAATCATCCTAGCATCCGTTTAGATATGAATCCAATTGGCGGCCAAAATATTATTATGACGGAAGCAATGCTCAAACAATACTTGAGTACAAAACTAGGATTGTCTGTAGCTGTTTATGATAAAAAGTACATTGCTGAGGATAAAACAACCCAGAACTTCTATCCGGACGATTATTTTACACTTCTGCCTAGCGGTTCACTAGGAAATATCTATTATGGTACAACACCAGAGGAATCCGATTTAATGGCCGGTAATTCTCCAGCAGATGTTCAAATAGTGAATACTGGTGTGGCGATTACCACGATCAAAGAACCTCACCCTGTTAACGTGGAAACCATTGTTTCTGAAATTGTACTACCAAGCTTCGAAACAATCGATAATATTTTCATAGCAAAGATTAATTAATAGAGAGGATTAGTTCCTCTCTATTTTTATGGATGGAGGTAATGTGAATTGACACAATTCAAAGTTACATTTAATCGTAATGTTAAGTTCGGAAAAAATCCATATCGTAAGGGTGATACTGTAATAATCCATGAGGAACAATTAAATGTTTTAAAGGACTCAAAAGTAATTACTAGTAATATTGAAGAGCTGCTTGAAACACCCACTGAACAAAAGGAAATTGAAGAAATGACGGTTCCTGAGTTAAAGGAATATGCATCCGAACATAATGTTGATTTAACTGGAATAACAAAGAAAGAAGACATCCAAGAAGCTATTCAAAGCTACTTGGAGGAAATTAATGATGAAAACCATTGATATTGTTAAAGAGAAACTTCCGGATCCAAAACCAAATGATGGTGTGTTAAACATCTACATCGATGAGGTTGGTCAAGCTATTATGAATTATTGTAATAGGAGAGATATTCCTACTGAATTACGTTATGTCCATGCAAATATGGTTATTGACTTAATGAATAGCGAAAATCGAAGAAATGAATCGGAAGAGAATAATGCTGTATCATCCATTAAAGAAGGTGACGTACAAGTAAACTTTGGTACTGTCCAATTAGAATATCGTGAAAAAGCCACAGAAGCACTTCTTTTTGATTACGCTAAACAGTTAAATCGTTTTCGAAGGTTAAGGTGGTAGCTATGAACATTTCAAGTATAATGGCAAAAGCTACCTCAGCGGTTGAGTTTATGTATGACAAGAAAGCGGAAATTAAGCGCTATGAAGAAATAGTGAAGCCAAACGGTGCTGATGGTATGGAATGGATCATAAAGCATACAGATGTACCTTGTCGTCTTTCCACTCCAAAGCTTGATAATACAGTTCAAGGGGAAGCAAATGCTATTAACTATGACGTGAAGATGTTTCTTTCAAGTCTCTTTGATGTTAAGGCTGGAGATATCATCATAGTTAATGGTGAAGAATATGAATCTGCCAAAAAACCCTTCGTGTATGTTTCTCACCAGGAAGTTTTCCTTGTTTGGAAGGGTTACGCATAATGGGTTTTGAATTTAGCGAAGTGTCACGTATCAAGGAAAATCTGATTGAGCTAAATAAGGCTTCTTATAAGATTCATATGAAAGTAGCAAAACGTGTAGCTCAATTGGCCATCCGTAAAGTTAAGAAGATGACTCCTGTGGATACAGGGGATTTACGTAACAATTGGAAATATGATGTTATCAAAAAGGGCGATACGTATATTATTGTCATTTATAATCAATTGGAATATGCCTCCTTCGTGGAGAATGGACATAGAATAGTCATCGCGGGAAAAACAGTTGGTTGGGTTGAAGGGAGATTTATGTTGAAGTTGACCGAAGAAGAAATGCAACGTATTGCTCCGAATATGTGGGAAAAAGAAGTAGTAAAGGAGATGAGACGAATCTTTGGTAACTGAACTTAAAGACCTCATTATTCAGCAACTGAAACAAGTTTTTGGTGGGATAAAAGTATATGATGAACCAATCCGGCAGGGACTCAAAGTTCCTGCTTTTTTGGTGCTTATAGTAAACGATTCGCAGGAAAGAAAACTTTGGAATCTGTCAGAGTGGCAGTTCTTGGTGAACGTCACCTACTTTCCTGAAGATGAAAGAAATGTTTATACAGAAACCGATAAGGTAAGCCAAACGTTTAAAGAGAACTTTCGCTACATTGCCAATCAATATCATGTCAATCGATTGGAAGCGGAAAAGCATGATGGAACTCTAGTAATCACGTTTAGCGTGAAAAAAATTGTTCGTGAAATAGAAGTAGGAACAAAAATGCAGAAATTGCATTATGGAGGTGCTACGAGTGACTAAAGCAAAAACCACGCCTGGACAGAAGTTCGGGAAAGCAGCATTTTTAAATGCCGCAAAAAAAACAAATGAACGATTACTTCTACAAGTTTTATTAAAGGACGGCACTACTTACACGAAAGAAGAAGTAACCAAGCTTGTAGAAGATTGGAAGAAGAAGGAGGTTAAAGCGTAATGGCAGGAGGATTTTGGGAAACTCAAAACAAAGTACGTCCTGGTGCTTATGTTAACTTTGAAACCAATGCTCTAGTAGCCACTGGACTTGATTCTCGTGGTGCTGAAGTAGTCCCTATTAAAGCTGATTGGGGCGAAACAGGCAAGTTTATCAAAGTTTCTCCGAATACTAAGTTCAAAGAGAAGTTTGGAAAATCGCTAGATGAACTTATTCCTATTCGTGAAGCCTTCAAGGGTACGGGTGAAGTCATAGTCTACAACTTAAATGGTAAGGGTGAGAAAGCAAAAGCGACAAATGGAACCTTTACAGTTACTGCAATTCATGGGGGTTCAGATGGAAATAAGATTGTAGTTATGGTGGCTCCTGAACTGGAAGGTGGCGCTACTGTTAAAACTTTCTTTGACGGTAACCCCGTGGATTCTCAGGAGGTAATTTCAAGCGTAGAATTGAAGCCGAATGCTTATGTCGCTTTCTCCGGGGAGCTTCCTACTAGTGAAACAACTCTGACCTTGAAAGATGGAACGACAGTAGCGGCTACAAATGAATCCTACTCTGATTTGGCAGCAGGATTGGATTCTCAACGATTCAAAACTATCGCTATTGGAACGGATGACGATTCTATTAAATTACTATTCTCTTTGAAAATAAAGCAATGGAGAGAGCAGGAAGGTAAGAATGTTACTTTCGTTACCAATGATTATAAAGCTGCAGATCATGAAGGAGTTGTTTCCGTACTAAACGGCGTTATGCTTGATGGTGGGGAAGAATTGGCAGCCAAGGAGTCTGTGTACTGGTACGGTGCTGCTTATGCCAATGCAACCACCAATTCACTTACTTATGCAGAATACCCTGGGGCTATTGATTGTGAGCGTCTGAGCCATGATGAGATTGTCAAAGCATTGCAGGACGGACACATTGTTTATACCTATAACGAAGGTGCTGACGGCGTGGACAAAGTGGTGGTCGAACAAGATATCAACACATTCCGTTCCTTTACACCGATCAAGAACCAAGATTTCCGTAAAAACAAAATTGTGCGTCAAATGGATATTGTTTCAAATAACGTACAGCATATCTACTCCCGTTTCTTCATCGGGAAAGTAGATAACGATGAGAACGGTCGAAACCTATTCAAAGGACAGATCATGACCGTTATCTTGGATCCACTTGTTCGTCGGGGAGCAATCGAACCATATGATCCGGATGATATCCATCTACAACAAGGCGCTGAAAAAGATGCTGTGTTGGCTTCTATGGGTCTGAAGTTCAACGACGCTATGGAAAAGTTGTATATGACTGTTGAATGTAAATAACGGAGGTGGAATGAATGCCACGTATTATGCAAAATAACGATGCAATTAGTGCAAAAGAAGGCATGGTGTACGTCACCATTGAAGGGCAGGTGCACGAATACGCTGAATTGATTAAATTCGAAGCCCGTATTGATTATACAAAAGCAGATGTAAAGTCGGTTGGAAAGCGTATGAAAGGCGGAAAGATCGTGGGTGCAGAAGGTACAGGCTCCATGGAGTTCTATTATCATCGACCAGAAATGCGAAAGATGGCACTAGAGTATGTGAAAACAGGTAAGTCACCTATCATGGATGTTCAAGTTGTCAATGCCGATATCACTTCTCGTGCAGGAAAACAGACAGCGCTCATTAAGAATGTTGTTCCTGACGGAGCCTTGATTGCCATGCTTGATGGGGACACGGACGATCTTTTGAAGGATGAAACGGACTTCACGTTTGATGACTTTGATTTCTTGGATCAATTTAATGTAATTACTGATTGATAAAAAGGGAGGAAATGTAAATGAGTAAATTTAGTTCTTTTATGAAGGGTAACGTAAAACAAACGGAAACAGTTAAATTAAAACTAGAACGTTTTGAAGAGCCTATTGAATTGCGTCCATTGACTGCTGGGGAAGCCGATAAGATTAATGAGAAGTGTTTCGTAAATAAACCTGGAATCAAAGGCCGTCCAGAGAGAGTGTTTGATGTAGTGAAATACAACCGTGGAATCAATACTGCTTCAATTGTCTATCCTGACTTGAACGATGTTGAGCTTCAAGAATCTTACGGGGTTCGTGGGGCGGAGAATCTTTTCTCCGAACTGTTTTATTTGGGTGAAGCATCGCAGATTCTTGAAAAGGTGACTGAGATCAGCGGAATTGGTGGCAACATCAACGAGGACATTGAAGAAGCAAAAAACTAATAGATGGAGGGCCTGATGAAAAGGATCCTGAAGCGGTTTATGCACATTACGCCCTCCAGCGTTTAAGAATACGTCCACAAGAATTTTTTGAAATGGACAGAAAAGAGAAAGCTTTTGTTATAGCGAGTATCGACATTCGTATCAAGGAAGAGCAGAAAGAAGCAAAGCGAGCGAAAAGGAAAAAGAAATAACTCCCCCTTTTTTATGCTATATTGGTATAAAAAGGAGGGGGACAAAGTGGCTCAAAATAAAGTTATTGCAGGAGAGTATGAAGGGAAAAACATATTGCTTAGTAAACAATCTTTATTTGGAAAAGAAGAAGTTTTTTTATTTACTGGTTTTACTAAAAAATTTCCATTGAATAAAGATACTGTATCTTCTTATGAATTGATCACGGAAGAACATCGAAAAAGCGCCGTGAGTGGTGTGTCAAGAGGTTTAGTAGGAGGGGCATTATTAGGGCCTGTCGGCTTATTAGCAGGGCTATCGGCAAAAAATAAAGGGACACATACATTAGCAATTGAGTTTAAAGATGGTAAAAAGTCTTTAATTGAAATCAATGAAAAATTATATAAAACACTAATAAAATCACTATTTTAGTATTAAGCACTCATTAAATTTGGGTGCTTTTTATTTTGCTTGAAAGGCTGGTGAGAATATATGTCAGGCGCTCAAACAACACTATCTCTTCAAGATAGGTTGACCGGCCCCCTAATGAAAATCATGCGAGCCATGGATAGTACAATAAGAGTTATGGAGCAGATGGACTCTGCTACCCAGCAACTGGACCAAAAGAGCCTGGCGAATGCTAGGCGGAACATATCCAATGCTTCAGCAGACCTTGAGCGTTTACGGAGTTCTATGGATAACACCGGAAGGGGAGCGGAGGGCGCAGCCCGTCAACAGGAGAAGTTCAATCATTCTCTTGGTGACGGGCTTTCTTTACTAAAAGATTATGCTGGTGGGCTGTTAGCAGCGGTTGGGGCTTATAAATTATTTAATGCAGCAAAAAATACGCTATCGGATATGTTTTCACGAGGGATTGATTTCCATGCATTCAAGCAAAGTTCTGAGGTAGCATTCACCACTTTCCTTGGAGATGCAAAAAAAGCTAAGCAATACATGGACGATATGTATGCTTTTGCACTAAAGACCCCATTCTCTTATCCAGATCTACTGGAATCTAGTAGGAACTTAATTGCATTCGGTATAGAAGCAAAAAACACCTTTCCAATCATGAAAGCTATAGGTGACGCAGTAGCAGCTATCGGAGGCGGAAATGCTGAGATGCAGAACATGGCCAACATATTCGGACAGATCCAGGCTCAAGGGAAAATAACAGCCGTAGAAGTAGATCGGCTTTCTCAGTATGGTATTAATGCCTTTGAAATACTTGGGAAAGCCGCAGGTAAGTCTGCTAACGAAATGAGGGATCAAGTTTCCGATGGGGCTGTTGACGCAGGTATGGCCATTACCGCATTAGTAGAAGGGATGAATAAAAAATTTGGCGGATTGATGGAAGGTGTGAAAGGTACATGGCGCGGTGCAATTGATTCACTTAATTCTGCCCGCAGAAATGCCGGTGCTGCTATGATGGATGACTTCATGGAGCCGCTAACCAAAACCATCGGTATTGTAACTGACGCTTTCAAAAAAGTGCCTAAATATATCGGTCCCGCAGTAGCTGCTTTTGTCCCACTTGTAAATATGTTCAATGAGACATTTGGCGGTAATAGATTTGATGGTGTCTTTGAGGGGATAGGAGCTTCTATCACCTTTATAGCGACATTGTTATCTTGGATGGGTCAGGCAGCCTTATGGGTAGCTGGAATATTCGCGGATAACTGGTCTTGGATAGCGCCTATTCTAACGACAATAGGGGCTGTTCTTCTTACAATCTCCGGAATCCTGCTCACGAAATACGCTATTATTGGTTTAATTCGTGTGGCAACAGCAGCATGGGCGGCATTGCAGTGGGCTGTTAACGCTGCATATCTTGCTAATCCTATCGGGATTGTACTGCTCATAATCGTGGCAGTCATAGCACTTGTTATTTATGCAATGGTTGCCTGGGCTGACACTACGGCTACGGTTATTGGGGCGATTGTTGGGTCTGTCTACTGGCTTGGTGCTGTGTTTTACAATACGCTCATGGGCATCGGGAATTTTGGTATCATGGTCGCAGAATGGTTCGTAAATCATTGGAATCAAGCAGTTTTCGGGGTTCAATTGGCATGGATAGGTTTAAACCTGCTTGTCCGTATGGTCTTTGATGCCATAGGAAATGCTGCACTTCGAACAGCTGAATTCTTTATCAATATCTGGAATAACGGAGTGTACTTAGTACAAATGGGGTTCTATAAAATGCAGGAAGGCATCCTCACGGTCATGAGTAGTGTAGCGTCTGGAATAGTGGGTGCGGTGAATCATGCACTTAGTGGTATTTCTACCCTAGTTAACAAGGCAGTCAGCGGCATAAACTCATTAATTAGTTTAATTAACAAAATCCCAGGCGTAGATATTGGCGAAATTGGTAACGTCGATTTGAAAGCAAGCACCGCAGCTGTTGATAAGCTAAACAGTATAAAAGCTAACCTTGTAGCGCCTACTAAGGCAGGACCTGTAAACCTTGGCTCATTCAATACGGCAGGAGACTACATGAAGAGTGTCAACATGCCTACAGCTCCGGAGCAAGTTTCTTTTGGAAGGCTAGAGTACAAGAATCTTGGTGATGCATTTGTTAAAGGTCAACAAGTTGGATCTAATCTTTCCTTAAAGGCCAGCGAAAAACTGACAGGTGCAATTGATAAAGTAACTGGTTTAATGTCAGGAAAGAATTCTAGTTTAATGAATCCAGGAGAAGTTCCTGCAGGAGGATATGATCCTACACTAGGTGGTGCAACTGCACCAGGTGCTGCAGGAAAGAAAAGCAAAAACCCGACAGGTGGAAAGTTGGATAAGATCGGCAAGATTGAGGACAAGATCAACATTGCCGATGAGGATTTGAAGCTTTTGCTTGAAATGGCGGATAGTCGATCTATCAATCAAGTGAATATAACTCTTAGCCCGTCCGTTACCTTCAAAGACGTGACGATGAAGGAGGAAGCGGATATTGATAAAGTGATCTCAAAAATTAATAAGAGCTTTGAAGATGACATGGCTCGAAGTGTAGAAGGGGTAGTGACATGAGGGGGATCTATCTAAGCGTAAAGAATGACACGGAAGGGTTTCGTCTTCCTGTCAATCCCGAAACAGTAAACGTGAAGAATAAAGGGGATGGGGAATCTTTTAAAATAGCAAAACTTGGTTCAGTCAATGTACCAAAAGACGTTGAGTTGAAAGAGTTTGATCTTGAAAGTTTTTTCCCAGCGCAAAAGTATCATTTCCTTGAAACTGATTTTAGGGAGCCCTCATTCTACACGGAAAAACTTGAAAAATGGATGAATGACAAAGAGCCAGTTCGCTATATATACGTGGACGGCTCTTTTATTATCAATGAGCTCGTAACCATTGAATCTTTTGAATATGATGAATCCTATGGAACTTCGGACGTAAATTTTACTCTTGCATTAAAAAAATTCGTCCCGTTTGGTCCTAAGAAACTTAAAGTAGCAAAGCCAAAAACGACAACAGCCTCATCCAAGAAGAAGCCGGCTGCTGTTAAAAAGAAGGCTCCAGCAACGCAAAACAAAAGAACAGTTCCACAAACCTACTCCTTAGTGAAAGGTGATAGTCTTTGGAAAGTCGCTCAGAAGTACACAGGTAACGGGAACAATTATTCTGAGTTGGCGAAGCTCAATAACATCCAACCAAGCCAATACCGCAAGTTGGCCATAGGATTGAAATTAAAGATTCCTCCGTCCTGGACAAAGAAATGAGGTGGGATGAATGGAAATCTTAATCGATAACCGAAAAGGTGAAGTGTTCGATATTCCAGTTAAATCTTTTGAATGGAAAACGGAACGGATCGGGAAAGCAAGTTCGTTTGAAGCAGATATGTATAATGATAAGCCTTTGGAGTTCCCTGTTGAAGGTGGGGCAATTATCCGGGCTACTGAAGGCAATAACAAGATTTTCTATGGCTTCGCTTTTGAGGACGGCATAAAAAAGAGTGGAGATATGTCAATCAAGGCGTATGACCAACTACGATACTTAAAGAACCAGGACACTTATGTTATGCCTTCTTCCACGGCTACAACTGCTATAAAGAGAATCGCAGGAATGCTAAATTTGAGCACCGGCATTTTGGAAGACACAAAGTTTGTCGTTCCTGGAATCGTAGAGGATGAAAAAGAGGCTTTCGATGTGGTGGCAAAATTCCTTGATTCCACTTTGATTGCAACAAACCGAAATTTTATCCTGTTTGATAATTTCGGGAAACTTGATTTGCGAAGTATTGAAAATTTGGTCATACCTGCTGACGATTTCTACATTGGTGATGACAGCCTGCTTTACGATTATGAGTATTCCAAGTCAATTGATAAGGAAACGTATAACAAAATAAAGTTCGTTCGGGACAACAAGAAAAAAGCTAAAAGAGAAACTTTTATAGCCCAAGATTCAGCAAACATCAAGAAATGGGGTCTTCTTCAGCAGTTCCGCAAAGTGGACGAGAACATGACAGATGCCCAGATCAAGGAATTGGTTGAGCGATCCATCAAGGCATATAACAAAGAGACAAAAACGCTTGAGTTATCTTGCCTAGGTAATTGGAAAGTGCGCGCGGGTCGTATGCTCTACCTATACATTGCAAAGCTTGGCATAAAAGATTATGTCATGATTGACGAATGTACCCACAAATGGCAAGAAGGTGTACACACCATGGACTTGAAAGTGAAGGTGGTTTAAATGTACGACAATGTGAAAAAGGCGGCAGTGAAAGCCGTTATGGCAACCAACCCTGTTAATATTTTGTACGGTACAGTTGAGAATGCAAAGCCTTTGGAAATTCGTGTTCACGAAAAACTGAAGCTGACAGAAGAGTTTCTGGATATTGCCGAACACTTAACCCGACATGAAAGAATTATCTCTGTTGACTATGAGAACCCAAAGACTTGGCCAGATTCAGTCATAGGGGATACGGCAAAAGATACAAGTTCATCTGAAGGCTATTCAAAATACAATTTGAAATACGCAAAAATGATATTTGAAAATGGGTTAAAAAAAGGTGACAAGGTGGTACTACTACGTGTACAAGGCGGTCACCGTTTTTTAGTCATTGATAGATATAAGAGAGGTGAGGAAGTATGGTCTTACCAGTAGGAGGAGTCACTGTCACGGAAGATTTAGAAGTAGTTAGTGAGGCGCAGCTTCCTACCCGTACTTATAAATTAGATTTGGAACGCGGCAGATGTACAGGCTTCATTGACCGGAAAGAAGCAATGGAACAAGCAATTCTAAAGGTTTTGCGGACCAAACGATTCGCCCATCTGATTTATTCAGATGACTACGGCTTTCAGGACATGATTGGTCATGAGCGCCTATTCGTTCGGGGTGAACTTCCAAGGCGAATAAAAGAAGCTTTGCTGCAAGATGAACGAATTACGTCCATCGAAAACTTCAAGCTTGATTTTGAAAAGGATGAAGCCTTTGTAAGTTTGACTGCCCTTACTATCTACGGTGACGTGAATGTATTAAGGGAGGCGATCCCGTTTGTTTGAACATTATACTTTTCAAAGTATTCTTCAAGATATGCTGGACGATGTGCAAGATGACGTAGATAAGAGGGAAGGATCCATTATTTATGATGCACTTGCTAAAACAGCTATGAAATTTGCAGAAATGTATTCTAATATAGATATTCTTTTAAGGTTAATTTTTGCAGATACTTCTGATGGTGAATATCTAAGAAGACGGGTAGCTGAGCATGGGGTTTACCCGGATTTAGCTACAAAAGCGATTCGTAAGGGAATATTTACTGATACTCAATCAAGACCAATGAATATACCAATTAACAGTCGATTTCGATTAAATGACATTATCTATCAAGCTATTAGTCAAATAAGTGACGGGGAGTATAGACTTGAAGCTGAAACGCCTGGAGTAATCGGAAACCAAGATTATGGCGATCTACTACCTATAGAGTCGATTCAAGGTTTAGGAAAAGCAATACTATCTGATGTTTTAATACCTGGCGAAGATGAGGAATCCGATGAATCTTTATATAACAAATTTGTTGAAAGTTTAAATGATCATCCATTTGGTGGGAATAGAGCGGACTATAGGAAAAAAATTATGGATATCCAAGGCGTAGGTGGAGTCCAATTATATCGTACTCCTAATGGAGGAGGAACCGTAAAAGCAGTTATTATCGATTCAACTTTTAATGTACCAAATAAGGAGCTGATTGATTCAGTTCAAAATGCTATTGATCCTATAGAAGTAACTGGTGAAGGGTATGGTACTGCTCCAATTGGCCACAAGGTTGTTATAGAAGCAGTTCAATCGGTTAGTGTAGATTTTGGTACTACTTTATTACTTAATGATTTGACAGTAGGACAAGTAGAGCCCCTAGTTATATCAGTTTTTGAAAAGTATCTTGAAGAAATTCGAAAAGAATGGAAAAAAGGTGACTCACTAGTCTTAAGAATTAGCCATCTAGAATCTCGTATTTTAGCTATTGATGGTGTACAGGATATTATAAATACAACTTTAAATGGTAATCCCGGAAATATTATTTTACCTAGAGAAATCCCTGTAAAAGGGAGTGTGATGATTAATGAATAGTATGATGGAGTATTTGCCCCGATATTATTGGGATATTAAAGAATTTCAAGAAATGACTAATGTTGAATCAAAAAAATTTGAGCAGCTAGAAAGTGATATTAACCAACTTGAAAATGATCAATTTATATTAACTTCAAGTGAGGTAGCTATTGCAAGACGAGAGGCAATGTTTGGTATTATACCTGATCCAACTACGGAAACATTGGAATATCGTAAACAAAGATTACTAAGTAGAATGCAGGGGAAACCTCCTTATACAATTCATTATTTAAAAAAGGTATTAAAGAGTTTACTTGGTGAAAATGATTACCAAATTAATTTAGATATTATTCAATACCATCTTGATATAGAAGTGAAGTTCAAACCAGGTACATTATCAAACTATCAGGAACGTTACTATAAAGAACTTTCAAACTTGCTTGATCGTGTGGTCCCGCTAAATATGGGACTATCTTTAACTCATAAAAGAAAAATTGAACTTAACATTAATTATGGAGGGTTTATTTCCGAAAGAAAAAGAACAACCATCAACCCCATTAAATTCACAATGCCAAATCTAAATTTGGATATAAGTAGAGCAGGTTTTATATCCACGAGAACAAGAACAACCATTAAGCCGGAGGTGATTCATTAATGGCAGATTACACAGGTATGGCATTGACAAAAAAAGGGCGCATGCTACAAGCAAAGGCTGAAAGTGGTGTCCAATTAAAATTTACAAAGGTATCTATTGGTGATGGTGAAAATAATGGCCAAAACATAGATGATCTTACATCACTAATCAGTCCAAAAAAGGACTTAGGTATTAGTGGTATTCAAGTCGATAATTCGGGATATTGCAGGATTCACACTTCTATTACAAATGAAGGACTAACAGAACCGTTTTATGTTCAGGAAGTAGGCCTTTTTGCTGAAGATCCAGACGAAGGAGAAATTCTCTTTGCAATTACATTTGCAAAGGAAGCCGATTTTTTACCTGCTAACGGTGGAAACACTGGTGTTAATGCAGAATTTGAAATTATTGTAGTCGTTGGCAATGCTAAAGAAATAACTGCCGTTATTTCCAACACTGGCTATGTGTCCAGGGAAGAATTTAATAAATTGGTTATTCGAGTGGATGCTATTGGTCAAAGGGCAGAAAAGAACACCGATGATATTTCTAAATTGTCATTGAAACTAACAAACTTAGAACAATCCTTCTCTAATAACTTCACAAACAATCAATTTACAGAGGATTTTTACACACTGGATGATGTGATTGTTAGTCGTGGGGTTTATGACAGTGTTAATAAAAGGTTGGTGATATAAAAATGAATCAAGTGATTCAAACATTTACCATTGAAGCAGGGGAGGTTATTTAATGGCGACTTACATTTCTAGTCAATTAACAACCGGTGACAATCCGGCAACTAGTGGGACTTTAGAGGCTAATGGAGATAACTGGCTAGGTATATGCCGTTTTAGGCCCTCATACAAAAGATACCTAAAAAACATACGTTTCTATGTTTATAATTCGTCACCTGGTACAAACCTTAAATGGAGAGTTAAAACATGGAGCACAGGAACATCACTTGGAGAGGGTCAAGTGGCATTATCGAACATGATAAACCAATATTTAGACATACCGATCCCTGATATTTATTTATTGAGTGCCGAAGATTATATCATAGAAATATGGATGGATAACGGTATTAATTTTGGTTTTAATCATAACGGTGTTTACCAAACAAATAGTGGCGGCCTTTCCTTCTTTCAAGATCAAAACGTAAAATGGATGGTTATTGCACTAACTACACAAGATCCAAACACCGCGCCAACAATACCTGGAACATTCACGCAACCTATATCGGGTACAACGTTAGAAATCGGAGATCAAAGGGCATTAACTTGGGGAATGTCCAACGATCCCGATTATAATTTTTCTACTTATATACTAGACGTTCAGATCGATGGAGGGACATGGAAAAACATAACATCGACAGTTAATTTAAGTTACACATATACAATCCCAACGGCTAAAACACTAAAATTTAGAGTAAAAGCAAGGGATAAAGAAGGAGCCGAAAGCGCCTATCGAGAAAGCGCCGTTTTCGACGTCACAAAGAAATTGTATTATTGGAGTAAGTATAATATTTCAAGGCAAGAGGTGAGAACTGAGCCGCCTTGGAGTTTGGACGCACAATATGATAAAGGTACAGTTAATGATGCTTGGGGGTATCCGTCGTATTCGTTTGATCCAAATACAGGGACATACAAGGAAAGTGGTACTCCTAGATATGCTAACTATCAACCTGGATTTGTTGGTTATACAGTATATAACGGCGGTAATAGCATACAAAAATTTGAGCTTGGCACCGAAACTTTATACCAATATTCCAAATCGGGTTTCCTTCAAAGTTTTAGAGATGTTCGCGGATCACTAATTCAATCCGGCATCATAGCCGAAGAAGGAACATACCCAACAGACGGCCAACAATCCGGCTATTGGTGGGTACGAGGTAGCCGCGTAAAAGATTCTATTCCACCGCCGGGACCATTCACCGTACCTACACAAGGGACGGTATTAAAGCCGGGTGAAACTGTTAGTGTAACATGGGGACCGTCGTCAGCACCTAATTTAGCAGGGTATACATTAGAATATAAACATAATAGCGATGGTAGCTCTACCGGATGGACGAAACTATCTGAAATAAATGCTTTAACAAGAGGAATAATAATAACTAAAGATAAAACATTGACAAATATACAATTCCGGGTATATGCAAGAAATACAGTCAATACGTCGTCTGATTATGTTTATTCCGATGTTTACGAGATTCAGCACAATGTCATACCTACTATTCTTTTAAATACAGCAAATAACTTCACTATGTCTGAAACAGAGGGACAGAATGAGGTTCTTGTGGATGGTAGCGCAAGGGATACAGATGCAAACGATAATATTATTATCAAAATGCAAATTAACGATGGAACGATTCGAAATATCCAATCTGGTTTATCAGACGGATCAACACCTATCGAGTTTTCGAAAAAAATCACGTATAGCAATAAGCGTGTTTACGATGGTGCCACACCTATATCAAATGATCTTGCTGAAAATGTAGATCACACATTAAAGGTATGGGCGGATGATGGACAAGGTGGTATATCTACAGTCGAGGAAAGAATATTCCGAGTGATTCACAACAGACCACCTGTTATTTCTGGAACTGATGAAGATTTAGGGGAATTACTTGAAATACCATCAATCACATACCAGGTAGATGATCCAGAGAAACAAACAGCAACAATTACAGAAAGAATTAATGGACAAGTCATCCGAACATTTGATGCAGAGTTAGGAACAGAATACAAAATAGAAATACCTATTGAAATGTGGATTCCTTTGCAACTTGAACAGGAACATAAGTTAACAATTGAAGCAAAGGACTCATTTGGGGCGAAATCAACTAGAACATACACATTTACAAGAACCGAAGATACGATTCAATTAGAATTAAAAAATCCTTTTGTTACGGATATAGCTGCAACAAGAATCCTAGTTACACCGGATGTGTATTTACCGATTGGGTCAACGATTGTTATTGAAGCATGTAACAACGCCTTTGATGAAGTCCCTACCTGGGAGGACGTAACTGGAATGGCTATGAATAAAAGAGGTTTTCATTTTACGAATACAGAAAAAACAGCCGAACAATGGGGAATAAATATTCGTTTCACTCTCCACAAAGGAACAGCACATGACCAGGTTAAATTTAACGGATTCGGGGGTGCATTTGATTGAAAATCCTAAATGAAAAGCCATTAAGCATAATTAAGCAAGAAAAAGAGAACCAAGAGAATATTCCCATTTCACTTGATGCAATAGGGCTTGAATTAGTCCAGGAAAAACTAGATCATGCACAAACAAAAGAAATGGTTGCTGCACTTGGTCAAGAACTGGTTAAAACTAAATTGGAAGTTGCGAATTTAAAGGGAGGTAATTCATAATGACCTTTTGGCAAATGGCTTATAAATTTGGTTGGGCAAGTATGGATGACTTAAATTTAGCAGTACAACTGAAGGAAATTTCTGCAGCAGAATACAAGGAAATAACAAAAGATGATTATGTAGCACCTACCGAATAGGTGTATTTTTTATGATTTCATGACTACAGTGAACTATGTACCGAGCATGGTTAATTATTTATGTAGGTGGTGCCATATGGATGCAAGTTTAACTCAATATTTTTTAACACAGGGACCATTTGCGGTCCTTTTTGTATGGCTTTTATATACGAGTCGTAAAGAAGGTAAAGCAAGAGAAGATAAACTTTATCAGACGATAGAAGATCAAAATGAAATACTTAACAAATTTAGTGATAAATATGACGTTGTGATTAATCAATTATCAGATATCAAAGACCGATTGCCACCGAAGTAATTGGTCTTTTTATATTTAATTTTTAAACTGAAGGGATGATAAAAATGGATAAAGGAACAGTGATTCGAACAATCGTTTTAGCCGTTGCGTTAATTAATCAATTTTTAGTTGGATTTGGGTTGTATGAAATTCCAGGTACTGAACAAGATCAAACTGCAGTTATATCTGGAGTATTTACTTTTGTTGCTACAGGAATTGCTTGGTTTAAAAATAACTATGTAACAGCCAAAGGGAAAAAGCAAAAAGAAGTATTGAGAAAAGAAGGATTAACGAAATCTAAGTAAGAGTGATGACTAAAAGATTACTTTTTTCTCTATAGCCTTTCCGAAAAAGGACAGGTTAGCATAACAATAGATTAGGAAATAATTATTTCTTTTGAAAACTGTAGCCAGCTATGTACCGAACGTATTAATATCTTTTAGGTGGTGCGTTATGGAAGAACGAGTATCGAAACTTGAAAGTGATATTTCAGATGTTAAAACAAGGCTTGCAGTAGCAGAATCAAACATTAAAGACATAAAAGAAGATATCGCAAGTATAAAAAGCAATACGACTTGGATTTTAAGAATTGTTATTGGTGCAGTGGTTTCTGCGGTTTTAGGATTAATAATTAAAGGAGGAATATAAAAAATATCGTAATGAGCGACAGCAATTAGTTGTTGCTCACTTTATTTTGAAAGGAGTTTTGTAAATGAAAATAGCAATAGATGCTGGACACGGAAAAAATACCCCAGGTAAACGTACTCCAGATAATTCCTTACATGAATGGGAGTTTAATAGTGGAGTAGTAACGAAACTGATAAATAAGTTAAATACGTGTGAGAATGTTTCGATATTAAGGACTGACGATCCAACAGGTAAAACAGATGTATCTTTGAAATCCAGAACAGACAAAGCAAACAAATGGGGTGCTGATGTTTTCTATTCTCAACATGGAAATGCTGCATACAGTACGTGGAATAGCGCAAACGGTCTTGAAACTTTTGTTTATACCTCATGGCCAAAGGATTCATTAGCTTTTGCTAAAGTAGTACAAGAATATGTTGTTAAAGCTACAGGGTTACGTGATCGAGGAGTAAAAGCTAAAGACCTTCATGTACTGCGAGAAACAAATATGACAGCAATCCTACAAGAAGGACCATTTATGAGTAATAAGGAAGAATCAGAACTATTGAAATCAGAAGAATTTCGAGAGATATATGCTGAAGCAGTATTTAAAGCATTTGTTGCTCATTTTAAATTAAAAATCAAAGAGGTATCTAAATCAAACGTAAAGGAGGAATCGAAAGTGGAAAAGAAAATTTCGTTCTATACTGGTGGATATTCTGGGGAATCACTTTTAAAGATTCATAATTTCCTTATTCAAAAAGGTTATTATTTTAAGCCTACTCGTAATGATGGAGGATCACTTTCCTTTGAAATTGGACAATTTACAGAAGGAACACCAAAAGCAAAAGAAATGGAACAATTTCTAAAAAGTATTAATGCTTGGTATCAAATTAAGTAGAAAGTTATTATTGAATAATTTGTTTGTCAACTGTACAAAATATAATTACTCGCCTGAAATTGTGTTGACCATATTGTAAAGCTCCTTCACAGTTTGAGTGGGGGCTTTTAATCATTTTATGAGACAACCCAAGCAATAACACTTAGAAATTATAAAATGTATTGACCGATAAATACTCCAGCAAAACCGCGTATGAAATTGGTTAATTTATTGTCTATCTATTTCCACTACTGCTTCACCACTCATTTTGGTCCTTCTCAGTCGAGAGGGATTTTTTTATTTAGACAAAAATGAGTAATTAATCTTTTAATGGATAGTATAACTACTCGCCTGAAATTGTGTTAAGAATATTTCTAAAATCTCCTTCTCGGATCGAGGGGGGGCATTATACCATTTGTAAAATAACCCAAGCAAAAAAACTTAAAAATAAAAAGATGTACTAAGTAATAACATTAATCAGCAATAAACCAGTGAATGAGGGTAACTTACTTGTCCGTAGTTATTCACTTATCTATTATCCTCCATTATTACCCCCTCTTAATCCTGAGGGGCCTTTTCTTCTTTAACTAAAGCCCCCCTGTTAAGTACAACCTTTTACAATCTACTTCTTATGAATAGGAAAACAGAGTTTTTTTATTTATTATAGTGAATAAATTTAACCTTCTTAAACATTTTGATAAGTAAGTTTTTCATAAATATACTGGAACCAATACAATAAAAATGCCTTAGAAAAGAAATAAAGGAAAAATTGAAATTTATTAAATCGAACCAATGTATAATACCTAAATTTTCTTGCAAAATATGTGATTGGATAAGCAAAGACAGCATTTATAATTCCATTGATTAAAATAAACCATTTAAAATTTCCGTTTGCCCATTTCAAAGACCATATAGCGACAGCTAAAAATGGACCAATTTGGAATGGAAATTCCCCAAAGAGAGTGGATTTAGGTTTATTAAAGAAGACCCACCACCTTTGTTTTTTTCCATATCGTGCATGAAGCATTTCTACGATTAAAATAAGGAGGGATGCTGGTAGAAATCTTTTTATGTTACGTAAACCTAATTGAGGGATTGTCAACCATGATATTAAGACCATTGCAACATTAACTATTCTTTGAATTTTTATTGTCATAGCTTTTATCATCCCTTTCCCAAAGTGTTCTTTTTTACCTATTAAAATATCCAATAAATCACATTAATATGTAAGCTATCCTTTTACTAACCTACCCCTTTAGTCGAATATGAAAAAAGGGTTGGTAAAAGCCCTTCTAAATCGAGAGGAGCTTTATAAAAAAATTTTCTATAAATGAATAATATTTATTTCAAATTACATAATAAGATTACACCCAGGTAGGTGTATTATGATGAAGACTCCTTCTCAATTTGAGTGGGAGTTTTTATCATTTTATAAGACTATCCAAGTAAAAAGACATACGAATAATATTATACTTAATAAGTAAAAGCATTAATCAGCTACTAACCAGTGATAAGGTTAATTTAATTGTCCACTCATTATAGTCCTCTTCCAGTAATTTTAGCTCCTTCTCAATTGAGACGGGCTATTAATTTTAAATAAAACCCCCAAGTACTTGTATAGTACTTTCTCACGGAATTGTATGGGTTAGTTTAACAATCTGTTTCATTTCTATAAGGTAACCTTCAGTATGTATTAACCAATTATCATATATATATTGTTGAAAAAAAGGTGTTCCTCAAAAAATGTTTGATTTCTTTAATAAAAAGAAGAGAATGCATGTAAATCTCTATTGTGGGTACATTACATACAAATTAGCTACTGGAGAGTAATTGTTTTGAAATGAGCAAAACGATCAGGGAACATTAAATAATTAGGTTATACCTGCGATTATTTTGACAACAGTTTATACAGTAATTATTACAATTTTAGGATTAAAAACAATACAGATGGTGAAATATATTTATGATTCCAATAGAAATAAAAATAAAGATAAATTACTTATTTCTTACAGTATTCACTAGAAAATATAATGAGGTGATAGTGTGAATGAAAATGAATTAAAACTTACATCTTCTGAGATAGGAACTTTGTGGGGAGAGTATGTTAACGGTACAATGACCGATGTAGTCAATAAATACATGGCTTCTATAATTGAAGATGAGGAAATTAAAACAATTTTTGAAAGTGCCATTAATACGTTTGAAAGGCAAAAGCAGCAAATCGTAAGTTTTATGAAGAAAGAAGGATTTCCCATTCCCATTGGCTTTACAGAATCTGACCTCTTTAAAGGGAAACAGAGATTATTCACGGATATATTTTGCCTACATTATTTACATATTATGACCTTACACGGTTTGCTAGGACACACCACATCACTAGGTGTATCTGTTAGAAAAGACTTAAGAGATTTTTATGATTCATGTAATAACGATGCCAAAAAAATGTATCATCAAACCATTGAGTTATTGCTTGAAAAGGGAAGTTTTCAAAGAGACCCATTGTTTTATCCCGCCAAAAACCCTGAATATGTATCTGGTAATGATTTTATAGATGGTTTTTTTGGAAAAGGAAGACGTTTATCAGCAACAGAAGTCCTCAGTATTTCTTTCAACCTTAAAAAAAGTATTATGGCTAAAACTCTTTCTATTGCATTTAGTCAGGTTGCTCAAACAAAAGAGGTAAGAAAGTTTTTAATGGAAACTGAGAAAACATCAGATGGACAAATAAAAACATTTTCAAAAATAATGCAAAATGATAATTTACCTGTTCCGAAATCTTGGGAAACAGAGGTTACAACTTCAACGGATTCTCCTTTTTCAGATAAGTTAATGTTGTATCATATGGGTTTTTTGTTCCAAGCAGCTCAAAATTATCATGGAGCAGGTCTAGCCTCCGCCATGCGAACAGATCTTGTGACGGCATACGAAAATACCATTATAAAAAATTTACTGGTTACAAAAAAATGGTTTAATCTAATGGTAAATAATAAATGGTTAGAACAACCTCCACTTGCTCCTAATAGAAAAGAAATTGCAAAAAAAGTGTAGTGAAAACAGGTTGTTGGGGGTAGAATAATTCTTGCAAGAGGAGCATATGTATATGCTCCAAACACTCGTTATGTTGATAGATTCCAAGAAATTGGTGGATTTAATTCCTAATAAAATTGCCCTTCTCATTCGAGAGGGGCTTATTTGAGTTTACTAAAAATAATGCAGTAACTATTCGGATTTATTATCTTCTGCTGCATCAATTAACCTTTGTATATATTCATTTTTTCTATGTTCAGGAAGCATATTTAACAGTTCTACGAATCTCTCATAGAGTTTCATGTCTTCTGGGTCTATACTTTCATAGAATTCTAGATCTTCTTGTTCTTTATCTTTTCGAACTTTAACTTTTAGTTTTATTTCTTCCGGTTCACTTCTTCTGCTAATTTTCATTTTTCACCTCATAAAAAATATCAATATAATACAATTCTTATCATTTTATAAACGCAAAATAAGAGTGCTGCTACAGTTATAGTATTGGTGATGATGTAAGGAATCCTTACTTTGACCAATATCCATTTTACTGTTATGGCTAAAATAGTTGGAATTATAAATATTAATACTAATTTCATAAATAAGTTATTTACAGAGCCTCGCAATATAGAAAAATCTACATTCATCGAAACACCTCCCTAATTGTAATATCGGGTATTTTTGATGAATGTGAATAAAAGGAAAAGATCACCTTTATAGGGATATAAATAAAATAAATCGAAATTCAAAATTGGTTTAGTTGGGATTGGTATGAAAACATAAAGTATTGTACAAGATGAAAGAAAGTAAAGCTAAAAAGGTGATATGTTGAAAACAAAAAATATTGTTTTTGTATCTATTATTGTAATATGTTTATTGGCACTTATAACTAACCCATCATCGAAATCGGATTATGTGGATTGGGTATCAACACAGATTAAAGATGAAGGTGGAGTGTTACTAGGTATGATCTCCAGTCCAATTGTGAAATCAACCACAACTAAAAAGAACTATTTACTTTTTACCCTATACAAAACCGGAGATGATTCAGATAATTCTCCAAATCTTGTAGCTCTTGGAATATTTGATAATTATTTTTGGATAAGAGGTGCAAATGAATTGAAGGAATAACCAATAGTGGTTATTCTTTTTTTGTCCAAATCTCTCTGATATCCATCCCTAACTCTTCACTAATTAAATAAGCTGTTTCAAAGGAAGGTAAACTTTTATTATTTATTAAACCACTTATAGCTGCGCGGCTTATTCCAATCTTTTCAGCTAGTTCCTTTGAAGTAATATTTCTCTCTGCAAAAATAACCTTCAATTTACATTTAAACTCCATTTTTCTCACCTCAATAAAGCTATTCCACTTTAACTATGTAAAATCCTTTTTATTTTATTAAAGTGGACAATGCATAAAGGACAAACACTACCTAATATCTATAAATCAATAATACGTAAACAGTTTCGTTTTACTATTCGTTAATCATATTCACTTAGCTTTTCGCATGGCGAAAAGTAAAACGAATGATAGAAAGCTAGTTATAACAAGGTTTGGGGTGAAAACTTAATTTCGTTTATTAGTTAACTATTACTAAAGTAATAGAATGGAGGGGTGACAATGTTGTTTGAAATTTCTTCATCAATTATATTAGGTTCTATCGCTAGTATTTCGTATTTAAAAAAATCTAGTCTTTCAAATGATGTGGACAAAATACAAAAGATTTGTCAACACTGCGGTTTAACTACAAAAGAGGATTCAATACAGATTTATAGAAAAAAGCGACATGAGTGGGGGATGGAATATGTTTACCGTATTCCCTTGGGGCTTTCATTTGCTGATTTTGAAAGAAAAATTGATCATATACGAGATGGATTAAACAATAAAAAAAAGATTATTGATATTAGTGAACTGTTGAAAATAAACTTTCGAAAGAATTGGTTAAGGCAAATTAAAGAAATCATTTCAAATGCAAAGCACTTACAGAAGGATGTAGAGCTAGAGTATGATGGGATGTTACACATCAAGGTTTTGGAAAAAGCTTTGCCTATAAATCTGAAATTCGATGAATCGATTCTAGGTAGGTGTATTGATTGGGAAATTCCTTTAGGTATAACTCGTTACGGCTTTATTAAGCATGACATGGAACGTGGCCATATTACATTAGCAGGTGCAACCAGAAAAGGAAAAACAGTCTTTTTAAAACTGCTAATAACATCACTAATATATCAGCAACCAGAAACCGTAAAATTGTCTTTGATTGATCTAAAGGGTGGTCTCGCTTTTACAAGATTTAAAAATGCAATACAGGTGGAGGATGTTGCTACCGATTTAGACAGTGCACTTGAAGTCTTAAAAAAGGTCCAAAGTGAAATGGAAAAAATGAAAGGGTGGTTTGATAAAAATGGATCAGAAGACATTAAAGAAGCTGGCATTAGCACTAGACATATCATTATTGTTGATGAAGCAGCACAAATCTCGCCAAACATCATCACAGGTAAAGAGGAAAAAGAAAAAGCGCGTAAATGCGAAGAAGCGCTCTCGGAAATAGCTCGGATTGGAGCTGGACTTGGTTATCGATTAGTTTATTGCAGTCAATATCCCACTGCAGATGTAATGAATAAGCAAATCAAACAAAATTGCGATACGGTAATTACTTATAAATTGCGAGATGCTATTGCATCTAGAGTAGTTTTGGACGAATCCGGAGCAGAAAAACTTCCTTTACCAGGTCGTGCGATTTATAAAACTCCTGATGGTACTCAAATTGTTCAAACTCCTTTTATAACAAATGAACAAATTGAGAGCATGATAAAGCCTCATATTGTTTTTAAGCCAAGAAAGGAGCAGTCATATGAATATAGAAAAGGAGAAAAGAATAGATCAAATTCTTTTATTATTAAAGAAGTGTGATTACCTTACCAGAGAGCAATTACAAAGGATGGTTAACTTAGGTAAAACTCGTAATGCTCAAAGGGTTTTAAAAGACTTATCCAATTATGTATCCAGTTTTACTGATGATAAAAAGAATGTTTATTATTTGAATTCAAATGGCCGTGAAAGAGTGCAAGCAGAGAAAGTACGCAAAAAAACAGCGATGGTTACACATTATCTCATGAGAAATGATTTATACATTACAGTTGGTTGCCCTGTATCTTGGCGAAATGAAGTAGAAATATCAATTAACAATGTATCACTCATAGCAGACGCTGCCTATATCTCCGATAAACTCCATCATTTCATTGAAGTCGACAACAAACAATCGATGTCAAATAATATTCAAAAAATAAAAAAGTATAAAAAGTTATCAACATATAATCCACAGTTTGTTCTTATCTGGGTAACAACAACGCCGTATAGGAAGAAGAAACTTGAATCTTTAAGCCAAGGATTAAAGTTTAAAATTTATCTTTGGGAGGATCTAAAATGAAAACTCAAATAATTTCTATACGCGAGTTTATGTCATCAGAATATAAAATTGAAAAGAAGAAAAGAAAGAAGGATTTAAGTAGGATTGCAAAAAGGGTTGGTATATCTACTGTCTTACCATTAGCTTTCTCAAAACCATCTTTAGCAACCACAGTCGATGCAGTACCAGTAGGAGCTACACAATATATTGGAGAAAAGTCACTAGAAATACTAGCTCACGCATTGGATCCATTAGTTGAATTAATGGTTGCTCTTGCTTTTCCGGTGTGCTCAGTAATTATAGTAGGTTCTTGTTTCTTTTTTATGCTAGGAAAAAGTGAAAGGGCATGGAGTGGGATTCAAAATGCTGGATTGGGATATGTACTTATTCAGATCTTACCATTGCTCTTAAATGTTTTAAAAGCAGTAGGAGATGCAATATAAATTTTTAATCACATAATAGCTATAAAAATCATTCGTGCCAATTTCGTGCCAAATGATAAAAATAAATAAAAAGACAAGGGTTTCAAAATTACTGAAACCCTTGTCTTTCTTGAGTTTTTATTAACGGCCCCGAGAGGACTCGAACCTCCGACGCATGGTTTAGGAAACCAACGCTCTATCCGCTGAGCTACGGAGCCATAATAAATTATTTTTCATTTAACGACACTAATATTATATATGAATTATCTTATTTTGAAAAGTTAGAGACTCAAAAAGAATAGAAAAGCAAAGGCATTGTAGGCTTTTAGCTGCCTTTGCTTTTTAGTTTATGATGAAAGGTTTAATAAGCTAGGCTGAATAACCCTTTGATATGAGATAAGTAACGAATATTACTTGCTTCCTTCATTAAAGATGCTGGAAGACCTTTTAATGGTGTTTGATTTCCACCGATAATAGCAACTGCATCTTTTCGACCAAGACTTGCAAGTGTTCCAGAATCTACTGGAGAGAATTCTTCTAATTTCTTATCTGCGATTAAAGCAAAGACATTGTATCCAACAAGTTCACCCATTTGCCATGCATTTTGTGCAGTTGGAGCATATGGACGCCCATTAGGAGCCATTAATACAGCACTGTCACCTACAACAAATACATCAGGATGAGAAACAGATTGAAGATATTCATTGACTGTTGCACGGCCACGATTTACTTCAAGACCTGATTCACCAACTAGTGGATTTCCTTGTACCCCACCAGTCCAAACAAATGTATTAGTTACAATCTTTTGACCATCTTTTAAATCAACCGTATTGCCTTCAACATTTGTTACAGGAAGACCAGTTAAGAATTTAACGCCACGTTTTTCTAAGCTTGTTGTAGCTCGCTCGATTAAGTGGTCTGGTAAAACTGGTAAAATTTTAGGACCAGCTTCTACAAGCATAATTTTAAGTTCTTTTGGATCAATTCCATATTTTTTAGCTACACCTGGAATAGTGTCAACGATTTCACCGACTAATTCTACTCCAGTTAAGCCACCGCCACCAATAAGGATTGTAGCATCTGCTTCATTTTTTGTTTTTGCGTATTCTTGAATACGTCCTTCAATATGACGGAAAATTTTGTTCGCATCATTTGTAGATTTTAATACCATACTGTTTTCTTCTAATCCTGGAATTCCGAAATAAGAAGTAACACTACCTAGGCCGACAACAAGAACATCATATTTAAGTGCAGTGCTATCTGCAAGATGTATTTCTTTTTTGTCTACTGAGAAAGAAGTGACCTTTGAAATTTTAAGATCAATATCTTTTCCTTTGAATAGTTTTTCTAATGGCATTGCAATCGCTTGTTCAGAAATATTTCCTGCAGCTAAGCGATGAAGCTCAGTGATGATTTGGTGTGTTGGGTACTGATTAATAACTGTAACAGTAGCTTCTGACTTATCTAAATATTTACGAATATTTAATGCTGATAGAAGGCCACCATACCCAGCACCTAAAATGACGATATGTTTTGACATAGTTTATCCTCCATCCTATAAAGAAATTATCGTTGTTTACTACGTTGTTCAGACACTTGAAGAAATGCACTTAGGAAACGGAATAGTTTTTGTGCTTGTGGGTCTTTTAACATTCTAAGCAGACCAAATAATCCGATTACTTCACCATTGTTCTCTTCAGCAAGATCTTTTGCTTCGATAGCTGTTTGAGCAATGCTTTTTACACTTGTTTTGATTGGTTCTACAATCTCAGAAATTGCTCCAACTGTATCATTTTTTAGTACTTCATCTGTAGAAACTGATTTTGCAAAATCATAGGACTTCGTTAAGATAGTAACGAGTTCTGTTAGTTTTGGCAATTGTTCAACTAATACAGTCAATGATTCCTGAACTTCAGGCTTTAATAACTGATCAAGCACATCAAGTTGTTGCTGGCTAGGAACAGGTTTTTGTACATTAAGCTCAGCGTTTGTTTGATTGTTAGTATCTGACATTTTCAATTCTCCTTTTCTTTAGGCATCACTACTAGGCTACTCCACTTCTAAATACTTGTCCATTAATTAGTGTGGATTTTTTATAAAAATATATATAAATTTCTTCCTATATTGTATCAATAAAATCACAAGAGGAAAATATTGCGTTTGCAACTGGAAAACCCCTTATTTTAAATACATAAAATAGAGTTTTTTCAAACAAATTGATCACTGAGCATTTTCTATTTTCCCCCTTTGAAAAATGACTTACGCTCGTCTTTTTTTAAATTTTTCTTCATATGAATGAATAAGACAAAAGTGAGGTGATTAATTGATCCAATTAGAGGGCATTATCCCGGCGATAAGAGGTATGAAGGGGTTTGATAAAATCTTGAAGAGTGAAAAGAAGCATATTGTTTTTTTAGAAACTCGCCTTTCACTACTTCTACATGCAGTAAAGCATGCAAAGCAAATGGATAAGCAGGTACTCGTACATGTCGACTTAATTCAAGGATTAAAAGCGGATGAATATGGATTAGATTTTCTGATTAGAGATATGAAGGTAGATGGGATTATATCCACTAGAGGGAGCGCGATTACTTATGCTAAAAGAAATAATGTAACTTCTATTCAAAGAGTGTTTGCATTAGACAGTCATGCTCTAGAAAATAGTATTAAAATGATAAATACGTTAAAGCCAGATTATATTGAAATCCTACCTGGTATTGTGCCGTTTATCTTAGAAGAGGTATATGAAAAAACGGGGATACCAATTATTGCAGGAGGGTTAATAAGGACAAAACAAGATATTGAATACGCATTTAGTAAGGGAGCTAGGGCAATCACAACCTCAATGCCATTATTATGGGAATTATAAAAATTTTTAATAAACCGGGTTGACTTTCTTGATATTCCGCATTAACCTGTAACTAACAAGTTAATAGGTGGATGGAGATACGGAGACCCATTTTCAATAGCTGTTTATCCTTGGATAAATAGTATATTGATTTTGGGTCTTTTTTGATGTCCCAATCATTGACTTGTAGAAATTGACTCTTACTTAAAGGGAGATGGGATGATGTCTGAATTTCTTGCCGAATTGATTGGAACGATGATTCTTATTATCTTTGGTGGTGGTGTTGTCGGCGGGGTAGTCCTTAAAAAGACAAAAGCTGAAGGCGCAGGATGGATCGTTATAGCGATTGGCTGGGGTCTTGCAGTGACAATGGGTGTCTATGCAGTAGGAAGTATTTCTGGAGCACATTTAAATCCTGCTGTTACAATTGGATTTGCTTCCATTGGTGAGTTTCCGTGGGATAAAGTGCCTCTATATATTCTGGCACAATTAATTGGAGGTTTCATCGGTGGTGTAATTGTCTTTTTTCAATATCTCCCACATTGGAAAGAAACAAAAGATCCAGGGGATCAGCTTGCAGTTTTTTCAACGGGTCCTGCCATTCGAAGTACTCTTTCGAATTTGGTAAGTGAAATGATTGGTACATTTGTCCTTATTATGGGGTTATTATTTATTGGTGCGAATGAATTTACGGAAGGGTTAAATCCTGCCATTGTTGGTTTATTAATCGTAGCGATTGGTTTATCATTAGGGGCAACAACAGGTTACGCAATTAATCCTGCACGTGATCTCGGACCAAGGCTTGCCCATGCGATATTACCGATTATTGGGAAAGGAAGCTCTGACTGGGGATATGCCTGGATTCCAATCATTGGCCCCATCCTTGGAGGAACTTATGGAGCATTATTTTATAAAGCTATCTTTATAGGAAAGTTTACAATTGCATTCTGGATTGTTAGCGTTGTCATTGTCATAATATTTATCGGTGCACTAATGAATGAATTAAAAAATAGAAATCTTTCAAAAAACAAGTTGTGAGGGGGAAAATACATGAATCGATATATACTAGCTCTTGACCAAGGAACAACAAGCTCACGTGCGATTCTATTTAATCATGAAGGAGAAATTATTGAAACGGCTCAGAGGGAGTTTGAACAATTTTTTCCAAAACCGGGCTGGGTTGAACATGATGCAAACGAGATTTGGACATCCATTTTGGCGTGTATGGCTGAAGTCATAAGAAAAGCAGATATTGAACCAGATCAAGTGGCTGGTATTGGGATTACGAATCAACGCGAAACGGCGGTTGTATGGGATAAGAATACTGGTAAACCAATTTATAAAGCTATTGTTTGGCAATCCAGGCAAACAGATGACATTTGTAAAGATCTCCGTGAAAAGGGTTACAATGATTTGTTTAGAGAGAAAACAGGATTACTCATTGATGCTTATTTTTCAGGGACAAAGGTTAAATGGATTCTTGATCATGTTGAGGGAGCAAGAGAAAAGGCAGAAAAAGGCGAATTATTATTTGGAACGATTGACACATGGTTGGTTTACAAGCTATCGGGCGGGAAAAGGCATGTTACTGACTATTCAAATGCCTCTCGAACACTAATGTATAATATCTATGATTTAAAATGGGACGATGAATTATTAGACATTCTTAATGTGCCAAAAAGTATGCTGCCAGAGGTGAGACCATCTTCGGAAATATATGCAAATACCGTTTCTTATCATTTCTTTGGTCATGAAATACCGATAGCTGGAATTGCGGGTGATCAGCAAGCAGCATTATTCGGGCAAGCATGTTTTGAAAAAGGCATGGCAAAAAATACTTATGGAACCGGATGCTTCATGCTAATGAATACGGGAGAAAAAGGAGTAAAATCTGATCATGGGCTACTAACTACTCTTGCATGGGGCGTTGATGGGAAAGTTGAGTATGCCCTTGAAGGAAGTATCTTTGTCGCTGGCTCAGCGATTCAATGGTTAAGAGATGGATTAAAAATGTTTGAGCATGCTCCTGACAGTGAAGCGTATGCAACAAAAGTGGAATCAACAGACGGAGTTTATATGGTACCTGCTTTTGTTGGGCTCGGAACTCCTTATTGGGATAGTGATGCGCGTGGTGCAGTATTTGGTTTAACGCGAGGAACAACAAAGGAACATTTTATTCGAGCGACATTAGAATCCCTTGCATACCAAACGAAGGATGTGTTAGATGCAATGATCTCTGATTCAGGGATTGAGCTGAAAACCCTACGTGTCGATGGTGGTGCGGTGAAAAATAATTTCCTCATGCAGTTCCAGAGTGATATTCTCGGTACACCTGTTGATCGCCCAATAGTCAGTGAGACAACTGCATTAGGTGCTGCCTATCTAGCAGGCTTAGCTGTTGGCTATTGGAAGGATAGAGAAGAAATTTCAAAGCAATGGAAAATAGAAACTACGTTTACTAATAAATTAGATCGAGAAATAAGTAAGAAGCTGTATGAGGGATGGCAAAGGGCAGTAGCTGCTACACGGGCATTTAAAGCGTAATTTAATAATTATTACTCGTATAGGTTAATAGAATGGCAAGGACATAGAGACCGCAAGCATCAAAAGATATTGTCTTGGATGGATTGTGGTCTTTTTTTATAGGCCTTTTTTCACGCCTTGTTGCTATTAAGTAAAGATTACTAATTAACTATCGCCTGAAGACCGCTACATCTTTCACATTTAACGGAGAAAAGCATCCTTTATTAGGTATAAAAAGTTGGTAGTTTGGGCTTTTACAAAAACAACAACGATACGAAAACAGCCTTTTTATATTAATCATTATTTAGGAGTGGGGTTATCATGAAAAAAATTATCAATGATCCTAATCAAGTAGTCCAAGATATGTTAAAAGGAGTACTTGCTGCGTTTCCAAATGAATTGAAGGTTATTGAAGGAACGACAGTTATTGTTAGAAAGGATTCTCCAGTTCCGAATAAAGTTGGAATTATTAGTGGAGGTGGTAGTGGTCATGAACCAGCACATGCAGGATATGTTGGGAAAGGGATGCTTGATGCAGCAGTAGCTGGTGAAGTGTTTACTTCCCCAACACCTGATCAAGTCTATGAAGCAATTAAAGCTGTAGATAGTGGGGCTGGTGTCTTAATGGTGATCAAAAATTATACGGGTGATGTAATGAATTTTGAAATGGCTGCAGAACTTGCTATAGCAGATGGAATTCATGTAGAAAAAGTCATTGTAAATGATGATGTTGCTGTTGAGGATAGTTCGTTTCCAACGGGGCGAAGAGGGATAGCTGGGACGGTCTTTGTCCATAAAATTGTGGGTGCTAAAGCGGAAACGGGTGCTGAATTACATGAAGTAAAAGCTATAGCAGATAAAGTAGTACAAAATGTTCGTTCCATGGGAATGGCCATTAGTCCATGTACAGTCCCTGCAGCTGGAAAGCCTAGCTTTGTTCTTGATGAAACGGAAATGGAAATAGGGATGGGGATTCATGGAGAGCCTGGAATTGAGAAGAAAGGGATAGCTACTGCAAACGAAATTGCAGAAGAGCTTACAGGAAAGATTTTAGACGATATGGTTTTACAAAAAGGTGATGAGGTTGCTGTAATGATCAATGGATTAGGATCTACTCCGGAAATGGAACTTTATATAGTAAATGGAAAGGTTCATGACATCTTATCCAATCAAGGGATAAGCGTATATAGAACCTATGTAGGTGAGTTTATGACCTCATTAGAAATGGCTGGATGTTCGGTGACATTACTAAAGCTTGATAGTGAATTGAAACAATTATTAGATGCTGAATCCTTTACCCCTGCATTTCGAAAATAATTGATTATATGAAGGATGGGAAGGAAATGAATTTAACAGTAAATGCTACTTTAAAATGGATGGAAAAAATGAATGAAAAAGTTCAAGCAAACAAAGAGTATTTGACTGAACTTGATCAGGCAATAGGTGATGGTGATCACGGTATTAATATGTCTAGAGGCTTTCAAGAAGTAGTGAATAAAATTTCTGTAACAAGCTATGAAACGGTATCTGATTGTTTGAAGGATGTTGCCATGACGCTAATGACTAAGGTTGGCGGAGCGTCTGGCCCCTTATATGGCACTGCTTTTTTGAAAATGTCCATCTCCCTGAGAGGAAAAGATAAAGTGGACGGGATGGCTCTTATATTAGCCATTGATGAAGCGGTAAAGGGAATGATACAACGAGGAAAAGCGGCAGTTGGTAATAAAACAATGCTTGATGTTTGGATTCCCATTCTTAACCTGTTCTAAGAAAAACAAAGTATTGATTGGAATGATGTTGAAAGGACTGCAAAAAATTCTATGGAGAAAACAAGAGAAATGCTAGCCATAAAAGGAAGAGCTGCTTATTTAAAAGAACGATCAATTGGCCATATCGATGCAGGTTCAGCTTCCTCTTTTTATCTATTCCAATCACTTGCTGAAGTTGCGAGGGAGTGTGAAATATGATGGAAACTGTGGGAATTGTTCTAATTTCTCATAGTATAAAGGTTATCGAGGGAATTAAAGAGATCATTTCCCAAGTAGTTGACAATGTGTCGATACAATTAGCAGGTGGAACAGATCATCAAATGATCGGAACAAGTGTGGAGAAAATCCTGTCAGCGATAGAACGAGCACATAGTTCAAAAGGTATCATTCTCCTTTATGATTTGGGAAGTGCATTGATGAATGCAGAGCTAGCAATTGAAATTTCACAATATGAGAATATAAAAATCGCTGCGGATATTCCTTTAGTAGAAGGAGCATATATTGCGGCGGTAGAGGCTGGAATGGGTAAAGAGATTGATCAAATTCTTGAGAGCTTGGAAAAATGTTTTTGAAAGACTCCTTTCTCAAATATAGTTACTAATTAAGGAAAGTTTTAATGAATCACTATCGGTTGAAGAGTGCTGTATTTTATTTCTGAGAAAATATCATAATGTCGCTGAATTCTTTATTGGGTGTAAAAACCCGCAGTTTGGCTTTTACAAAAGCAACAAACCATACCAAAACAGCCTCTTCTAAAAAGAGAGTCCGAAGAAATGAAAATCCCGACCAAAATTAGGTCGGGTATATATAAAATAAAAAGGAGGTTCACTAGACTGAAATTAGGGGGAGTCTAGTATTAGGAAAGCCTTGCTTGTCCTTGTGAATAAAATATTAAACTAAAAATCCTAAAAAAATATGAAAGAAAGATGATAATTAGATGAGAAACAATTTTGACACAAATTATATAAGTGCTTAAAAAATGCACTTCAATGAAATTAAAATAATTCGTCTGACAAAAACAAATGAATTTACTAACATCATAATGCGAACCACCAATGGAAAACAGATAAAGTAGACTGTGTTTTTTGCATTTTATTAATAAACCTATTGTCGGATAATACATCTATATTTTTTACTAACCATTTGGTAGGGACCCGTTTAAACGGGTCCCTTTTTACTATAATGAAGGTATAGTGGTACAAAAAAATAATTTTATTAATTTTAAAACTTTTTATAATTATTTCCGTCTAAATATAGAATTTCTAACAGAATAGGAGGGGGAAAGTTGAGGAAAGGGAGGAAACATGATATCGAGGAATGGTATTTGGAGTATGGGGATGCAATTTTTAAATACATTTTATTGATGGTAAAGGATTATCAGTTAGCAGAAGATTTAACACATGAAACCTTTATGAAAGCATATATGAATTATCATGCATTTAAAGGGGAATCTAGCCCAAAAACTTGGCTATTTAGTATTGGTCATAATGTTACAGTAGATGAATTGAGAAAGAGGAAACCTCTTATGATTTTTAAAGAAATCTTACATTTCAATAAGGATAAGAGTCCTCTGCCTGAAGAGATTGTCCAAATAAAAGAAACATCAAAAGAGATTTATCGAGCATTAGGGGAACTCAAAAGTTCATATAGGGAAGTTATTATTTTGCGCAAAATTAAAGGGTTTTCAATTGAGGAAACATCTAAGATTTTGAATTGGTCTGAGAGCAGGGTGAAATCTACACTTTTCCGAGCCATTCCTGCATTAGAGGAAAAAATGTTAAAGGAGGCTTTTCTGAATGAAAAAACAGTATGAAGAAAGTATCTATGATGGATACTTGGAAAGATTAGATTCAGAAATTATTTGGGACGAGAACAGAAGTAGACATTTGCATAAAAAAGTAATGCAGGATATGAAAAGGTTGAATGTTCGAACGAGAATGAAAAAGTTGTTTGTTTATACTTCAACTGCTATGGCCCTTCTAATACTAACAATTTTTAGCTATGACTTGGTAGATAAAAATAAGGAGTTACAAATGGCAGATCCAAAAACAAATGAGGAGTTACATATGCAACAAGTCGCTAATGAGAATAAAAAATATCGAACAGCATTCAAAAAAATACAGATTGGGGATCCTATAACATTTAATGGGAAAACATCGATGATAATTTCTAAAGAAGCAACTATTCCAATTGATTTGAAAGAAGTAATTCCTAATATCACAGATTTAAGTTCAATTTCTTATTCTACTGCATTGACCAATGTAGAAGTGTTTTATTCCTATGGTAATGATGGGAATTATCTCATGATTAAGCCAAAACCCACTATATCCTCCATTGATGAAGTAATTAAGGAAAAGCTAGCATATAAAAAGGCGAATACAAAGGAATTGAATATATCCGGAAAAAAAGCAGTACTATGGGAAAATAAGGAGGGATTAGCACCAGAATTATTTTTAGTGACAGCAAATTATATTTATAGTGTGGAATATGGATATATACACCAACCGGATTCTAAAGTGGAGCCGTTAATCCAGCTAGCCGAACAAATTCAATTTCATGAATAAATTTCTTCTATTCTAATGGATACTAATAGAAGATAGGAGGGATTGTATGGAAATAAAGGTTGGACAAATATATAAACAAAAGGAAAAGGATACGATGGCAATGGTCACTGGGATTAAAAATGAGAGAATATTTCTAGGAAATGGCGTTTCTACATCGAAGGGAACTTTGCATAATCATTATATATTAATAAAAGATGTTGAGAGTTGAAGGAAATAATTAGAAAGGAGCTGTCTATTTAGGGAATCCCCGATAATGGTTAGCTCCTCTCTTACTTTTAAATAATAAAATTGCTTCAAAACCTAGCCTTAAGGCTTAATGACCTCTTCACAATAAAAGAACGGACTTAAGTATCATCCACTTATTAATTTTCTCTATTATGCTCGCAAGAGGCTTTCGATTTTTAAGAACTTAGTGTACTGAAAAAGGGTTGAAAACTTATTGGTAATAGTATTTCGATTGTCGTCCCTATACCTTCTTCACTTTCAATTATTAATTCTCCATGATGACTTTCAATAATTTTGAAGCAGGTCATTAGACCAAGACCCGTTCCCTTTTCCTTAGTTGTATAAAAAGGTTCACCAAGTGTAGGAATCCGTTCTTTAGGGATTCCTACTCCATGGTCATTTACAAAGATGGAGATTTGGTTTGGACTTTTCATTTGAGCATTTATTTTAATTAATCCTCCATTTGGCATCGCTTCAATTGCATTTTTTAAAAGATTGATAAGGACTTGTTTTAATTGGTTTTTCTCACATAAAATAGTAGGAAGTTCGGGACTGATTTCAACGATGATTTGCGCACTATTCATTATTGATTGGGTATTTACTAAAGTGACGACATCTTTAATTAATGGTTCGAGTTCATTTTCTTCAAAGACAGTGATTGATGGTTTAGCTAAAACAAGGAATTCACCTAGGATATGATTAATCCGTTCTAATTCTGATAAAACGATATCATAATACTCTTTTTGATAGGTATTTGAACGAAATAATTGAATAAACCCTTTTATGGAAGTAAGCGGATTCCGAATCTCATGTGCTATTCCAGCCGCCATTTGACCTACGAGCGCTAGTTTTTCAGACTTCAGTAGTAGGGAATCTGTTTGTTTTTTATCATCTGTGACATCTTTTCCAATCGAAAGGATAATTTCTTTTCCTTCATATTGGGATAATTCGGAGGTTACTTCAAAAAAGATGATTTTACCATCGAGTCTTTTTAATCTCACAACAATACTTGATGTTGCTACATTTTTCTGTAGTCCTTTTCTAATTTCTTTTATATTGTTGTTAGAATCAAATATTAGAAAATCATAAATAGATCTACCGATAAGTTCATTTTTGTTATGAGCAGCGATCATTTTTTCTGCAGCTTTATTTACAAATAGAATGATACTATCTTGATGAATAATTACAGGCTTGGGGAGCCACTCTATTAATTTTTTATAATTTTGCTCGCTTTTTTTTCTTTCCTTAGCAAATAATCTTAATTTATCATATTGCCATCCAACAATCCAAGCGATGAGAGTCGCGACTAAACATTCAGTAATATCTAGAAAATGATACTCTCCGAAAAAAATCGCCTGAACCAAAGAAAATAAAATGGAGATAGAAACTAGTATTATTTGAGCATTTCTTTTCATATTCAAATCCTCTTTCGAAAAGGTAATGTTGGAATATGGGTAACGAGTTCATCAATATCAACCATTATGTACGACTATTATACCACTATTGGTTAGAATTTTATAAATTTTATAAAAATTAGTACAGCATAATATAAATAATAAAAATCAAGCCTAACATTTCAATACCTAATGTACGTAATTTTTTACTACTTGTTCTACATACTTCGGTAATGATCCAATCAAACACATATAAAATAAGGACAAATACTATTAATTTTAGATACATATGAATGGTTAATGATTGAAAGATTTGGGCGAGACTGTCTTTATTCATAGAAGAACACTCCTTTTAAATTTTTCCATAACTATTTAAGAGGATTGACTAAAATAGATGTTAATATATGTTTTTTTCACATTCATTGTTGCTACTTAGATAAAGTTTTAACGAATAAAATAGGTTGAAAACATATCTCGCTTCATTCTTACACAAACTCTGAAGTCTTTATTAGGGGGGGAAATCTGACAGTCGGGCTATTACAAAAGCAATACACTATAAGAAAGCATCCTAGTATATTGGTTGAAGATATTTTTGAATAGATTATTATTCCAAAAATGGATGATTAATACAATAAAAAAGAGAAAAGTTACAAAAAAAGGTATTTAATAAAGGTATATGTGAACATTCATTGAAATTGAACAAAAGAATGTTGATAATGATTAATGTTCATTATAAAATGTTAGGTAGCAAAAATTCTAACGAAATGGCAAACCTTGCGAAAGTGAGGGACGCAAAGCTACGGGTCTAAGGTTCATTTTGAATGATGATCGCCGGGCTGCCGAATAGTCATAATGAGCTTATTAAAATTGACTATTTCTATATGGGAATAGTTTTTTTGCTGTTTACCACTTTTCGTTAATAAGGTTTCATGCAAAAGTTTTTTGGAAAAGATTATGATTCCTTTTAAATACTTTTGAATGATGAAAAGGGGACGGAGCGTCGCTAACTTGAATAGTATAAAGATTTATACTTAAATAGCAAAAGATTTTGATCTGCTTGGCTCTGCTCACACCGCCTTATCAGAAGAAATCAAATGATTTCATGATAAATGGTGGAGACGAGAATTGCCCCATACTAGTTTTCTAGGAGGATTATGATGGGAAATGAAATTGTACTTGAATCAACTATAGAATATTCAAGTGTTCGCATTAGTTTAAATCAAATGAAGGATTTGTTATATAAATATATTCTTCCATTAAACGAATTGAATATTAGATTAAGTGATGGTGAACAGATTCAAATTAGTAGTGAGACATTAATTAATTTATTACTGACAAAACTTAGCCGTAATCAATTACTAGAATTAATTCATATGTTTCAAATTATTAATAGCCGTAAATCAAATATTAAGCACTATTTAGAATATATTTTACATGGAATTTCTATGTAATTAGACAAATAAGTTAAGCGGAAAAATCCCTGCATTTGGCAGGGAGAGCTTAATTTTCATATCCATTAACAACTAAATCCAATTTTCCTGTCTCAGGGTCGATAACTAAACCATGGACTGGAATATCTTTTGACATTAACGGATGATGTTTGACCATATCTACACTATGCTTTACACTATCTTCAACACGATCAAAGCCTTGGAACCATTCATGTAAATCGATACCGGAGTATTTAATTGTTTCTAGTGTTTGTTCCTCTATCCCTCTTTGCTTTAACTTTTCCAATACAGAATCACTGTTAATCGCACTCATTCCACAATCATGATGACCAATAACTAAAACTTCATCTGCATGTAATTCATAAACAGCGATTAATAAGCTTCTCATAATACTGCCAAATGGGTGAGAAACAATCGCACCTGCATTTTTTATTATTTTTACATCACCGTTTTTGGTATTGGTTGCTTTATGTAGCAGCTCAACAAGTCTAGTGTCCATACATGTTAGAATTACTAAACGTTTATCGGGATATTTCGTTGTTGTAAAATCCTCATATTTTTTTAGGGATACAAATTCCTCATTGTAGCTGAGAATATCATTTAATAATGTCATTCTATCACCTCAAATTAATAGCTTTTCAATTAATGAACCACTTTTAATTTTAACTCAATTTTTAACACTTGAAAAACAAATTAGGCGAATGGACTATTTTCATTTGCTCGATTGCACATTTCTTTATTTCATGCTACATTTAATTCATAGTTTTTTTATAGGAAATGAGGGGATTAAAGTGGGCAGAGAGTTTAATGAACTATTTGATCAGTGGTCCCATACTTATGATGACACAGTAACTGGAAATGATCCTGAATATGAAGAAGTTTTTACTCATTATGACGTGATTCTTTCAGAAGTTGCAAAGAATGCTTCCGGTACCGTTGTAGAATTCGGGGTAGGTACGGGGAATTTAACTAAGAAATTATTGAATAGAGGATTAAATGTATATGGATTGGAACCATCAAGTGAAATGAGAAAAATTGCAAAGGATAAGTTACCAGAGGTTCCAATTTGGGATGGAGACTTTCTTGAATTTCCAAATATATCAGTGCCAATTCATACTTTTGTCAGCACATATGCCTTTCATCATTTAACAGATGAGGAAAAGGGTAAAGCGATTAAAAAATATAGCCAGCTTTTAACTGCGGATGGGAGAATTCTTTTTGCAGACACCGTTTTTGCTACGGAGGATGAAAAAAAGAAAATGATTGAATGGGCTAAACGAAAAGGATTTAACCGGTTAGCTACGGATATAGAGACAGAGTATTATACTACGATTCCAGTTCTGCAAACTATTTTCAATCAAAATGGTTTTTCCGTTGAATTCAAAAAATTAAACCGATTTGTATGGTTAATTGATGCGAAGAGACAAAATTGTTAGATTATTATATAAAGAAATATATCTAAGAGGAGAAGGGAGAAAGTAGACATGACAGTAGAAAAGAAAATGAATGTAGAAAGTTTTAATTTAGATCATACAAAAGTAAAAGCTCCTTATGTGCGTTTAGCAGGGGTGAAAGAAGGGTTTAATGGAGATATCATTCATAAATATGATATTCGCTTTTGCCAACCGAATAAAGAGCATATGGAGATGCCAGCACTCCATTCCTTAGAGCATATGATGGCAGAATTCAGTAGAAATTATTCCAACAATATTGTTGATATTAGTCCGATGGGCTGTCAAACAGGTTTTTACCTTTCTCTAATTAATCACAATGATTATGATGATGTACTTACTATTCTTGAAAAAACATTGAATGATGTCTTAACAGCTACAGAGGTGCCCGCATGTAATGAAGTCCAATGCGGTTGGGCAGCAAGTCATAGTTTAGAAGGGGCGCAAGCGATCGCTAAAACGATGTTAGAAAAGAAAAATGAATGGTCTAAGGTATTTGCTTAAGAAAGGATTGTTCATTGATTGTTAGTTATTACCGCTATCCAATTTTTAGATTGCTAGTTTCATTAGAGAGGGATATTTAATGAAATATGTAAAACATGTGAGTGAATTAATTGGCCATACACCATTGATAGAAATCACATCATATTCACTTCCAAAAGGTGTACGAATTTTTGCTAAGCTTGAATATTTTAATCCTGGTGGAAGTATCAAGGATCGCTTAGGCCAATTTTTATTAAAAAGAGCTTTTGATGAAGGGAAATTAAAAGAGGGTTGGACGATTGTTGAGCCAACTGCCGGAAATACGGGAGTTGGCTTGGCATTGGCAGCAATTCAGTTTAAGGTTAATGCTATTTTTGTGACACCTGAAAAGTTTAGTCTTGAAAAACAAACATTGATGAGGGCACTCGGAGCTACTGTAGTGAATACACCGACTGCATTTGGTATGCAAGGGGCAATTGAAAAGGCAAAGGAATTGTTGGAGGAAATTCCTCATTCTTTTTATCCAGGTCAGTTTCAAAATTTCGCCAATCCAGATACGTACTATGAGAGCTTAGGACCAGAGCTATACGAGGAACTTGATGGGAAGATTGACATTTTTGTTGCAGGGGCAGGGTCAGGGGGCACATTTATGGGGACCTCACGTTTTTTAAAAGAAAAGCTGCCTCACATAAAAACCGTAATTGTTGAACCTGAAGGCTCTATTCTTAATGGTGGTGAGGCTGGCTCTCATCGTACAGAAGGAATAGGGATGGAATTCCTTCCTCCATTTATCGATCGTGATTATTTTGATTTCATCCATACTATTTCAGATAAGGACGCTTTTTTTCGCTTAGCAGAAATAGGTAGAAATGAAGGTCTTCTCATCGGAAGTTCATCGGGGGCGGCATTAGAAGCATGTCTCCGTGAAGCGAAACAGGCAGAACCTGGAACGAATATTGTAACGATTTTTCCAGATAGCAGTGAAAGATATATTAGTAGTGGGATTTATGAATGAAAGGTGTTGATGCAAAATGAAGAAAAAAACAAAATTTATTCATGGTGGCATAAGTGTTGATCCATATACAGGTGCAGTTTCTACCCCTATATACCAGGTGAGTACGTATAAACAAGATGGTGTCGGAAATTTCACATATGAGTATTCAAGAACGGGAAATCCAACGCGTGAATCATTAGAAAAGCTAATTGCAGATATTGAAAATGGTACACGTGGGTTTGCTTTTGGTTCTGGCATGGCAGCAATAACCGCAGTGATGCAGTTATTTTCCGCTGGAGACCATATAATAGTAACGGATGATGTGTATGGTGGTACCTTTCGTGTCACGTCAAAAGTGCTAAACCGTTTCAACCTTGAAGTATCATTTGTTGATACATCTGATTTAAATGCGATCAAAAATGCTATTCAGACGAATACAAAGGCAATTTTTGTGGAGACGCCAACTAATCCATTGCTAAAAATTACTGATATAAAAGCAGTAAGTGATCTTGCAAAGGAAAACAAACTAAAATTTATTGTTGATAATACATTTAGTACTCCTTATTGGCAAAACCCATTAGATTTAGGAGCAGATATCGTTGTGCATAGCGGTACAAAATATCTAGGTGGGCATAGTGATGTAGTAGCTGGTGTAGCCGTTGTAAATGATGAACAATTAGGTGAGCAATTGCATTTTATTCAAAACTCAACTGGAGGAATTCTTGGACCACAGGATAGCTGGTTACTTATTCGTGGACTAAAAACTTTAGGCATTCGGATGGAGGAAATTGAAAAGAACACAGTAGAAGTCGTTAAATTTCTTCAAGATCATCCTAAGGTGGGAAAAGTGTTTTACCCAGGACTTACGGATCATCCTGGTCACCAAGTACATGTTTCACAAGCAACTGGCTTTGGAGGGATGATTTCGTTCACAGTTGAAAATCAAGAGAAAGCTTTATCTGTTTTAAAGAATGTTAAATATTTTACACTTGCAGAAAGTTTAGGTGCGGTAGAAAGTCTTATTTCCATCCCTTCATTAATGACTCATGCATCCATCCCACGTGAACGTCGTCTCGAACTTGGAATAGAAGATGGTTTAATTAGAATTTCTGTGGGAATCGAAGATATAGAAGATTTACTTACCGACTTGGAGCAGGCATTGGATGTTAAGTAGTTTTTTCTATTGACGATTTCAATTATTTTATATAAGCTAAGAGCTGTACAATTTTATACTCGTGCATACGGGAGAGGTTCATAGCTGATACCCTCTATAAAAAACTATGGATTTATGACAATCTGCCATGTCCATATTAGGACATGGCTTTTTATTTTGTCTATTCATCTATTTAGTGGCTGTTGAGATGTGAACCTCTATTAAATGTACGAAATCATTTAAGGAGGTTTTTTTATGTCTGGAAGAAAAGAAAATGAAGGGTTAGCAGATTTGACTCTGTTAGGGAATCAAGGAACAAAATACTCATTCGAATATACGCCTCAAGTATTAGAATCAGTAGATAATATGCATATGAATCGAGATTACTTTGTAAAGTTTAACTGTCCGGAGTTTACTAGTTTGTGTCAATAAAGTAGGGCACACTTCAGTGGAGACACTGTCGATTAAACCTCGTGAATTCAGGGAAGGAATTTCATAGATTTAACAGAATATATAGTATAAATAGGGAATGTATGTTTGTGTTTTGAGGAGTGATATTATGTATTCGTTATATCCTTGGAGAGATAAAGAATGGTTTACTGAACAATTTATTCAAAAAGATACATCGTCAATAAATCTATCCAAATAAGGCTAAAACAAGAAAAAAGCCTAATTTATCTTCTTCAAGATTATAATTCTAATCCTGAGCCAAGCCTCTATCCAGAGGAAGGTGCAGAGACTATCGAAACCACGCAAATACGAAGCGAATAAAAGTACTATTTGCGGAAGGAAGTAGAGTACATCTTAGTGATGGAAGCGCGAGGGTTCTTTTTTTATAGCGCAGTAAAATAAGAATATGATATAGTCCACCTACTTATAAAAGTAGTGCCAATCACTAGTCAACCCGACTTTGCAACGATGTATATTAGTTATATCCCTGATAAAAAAATCGTAGAAAGTAAGTCTTTGAAACTTTATTTATTTAGTTTTCGTAATCATGGGGATTTTCATGAGGATTGCGTAAATATCATTATGAATGACCTAATTAAATTATTAGATCCGCGCTATATTGAGGTGTGGGGTAAATTTACTCCAAGAGGTGGAATTTCAATTGATCCTTATTGTAACTACGGTAAACCAGGTACCAAGTATGAAGAAATGGCCAATTACCGTATGATGAATCATGATTTGTATCCTGAAAAGGTGGATAACCGTTAAGAAAGGATTAATTGATTATGTTGTTATATCTAAATGGAATATTTGTAGGTTTGTTAATTTTGGCAAATATAGTGGCAGTTAAATTATTTAGTATCGGTGAGTGGGCCGTTTTACCTGCTGCAGCAATTATATATATTTGCACGTATCCGATTGTCGATACAATTGTTGAGGTTTACGGGAAGGAAGCTGGCCAAAGAACAGTTAGAGCAGGCTTAGTTACTCAATTATTGGCTATCCTTTTTATCACCATTGCTATTTATTTGCCTCCAGCACCATTCTTTGAACACCAAGATGCATTCAAGACGATATTAGGCGGAAGCTTCCGGGTCATTTTAGCAAGTTTAATTTCATATATGATCAGTCAGAATCTTGATGTTTATGTATTTAATAAGCTAAAACAAAGGCATGGGTTAAAAAAACTATGGCTTAGAAATAATGCGTCCACAATGCTTAGCCAATTAGTGGATACATTCATTTTCATCATTATTGCATTTTATGGAACTATGCCAATAGAAGCCTTATTCACATTGGTATGTACACAATATATATTTAAATTTATTGCTTCAATCATAGCCACCCCGTTTGTTTATGTACTTGTCGGTATGATCCGAAGAAAAAAAGCAATTACCACTCAAAAGGAAATGGAATATTTGTCCTAATCTGAATTATGGTATAATTGGATTATCTGATGCAGAGAGAAAAAACTCTTACTGCATCCCCCTACATTTCAACTCTTTTAGAACTTCACTCAGTTTTTAAAACTTTTGTCACATTTTTTGAAACTAAATCACATTTTATTCGTAAATAAGGTAGTAAGGAAAATTGAGAGGTGTGATGTACATAGTCTTTAAAAATATATAGTAAAGGAATTGGTGAAAATGACCATTTTCGGAACACCTATTGAAACAATTTATTTAGTACTATTGATTGTTGCAGGTAGTTTAACGATCCTTTATATTCTGTTTGGCGATCTATTACATGGGATCGGTGAAGCCCTTGGTTTTCTACATCCAGTTTTAGTGCTTTCATTTATTACTTTTTTCTCTGCTTCAGGGTACATCTTTGAAAAAGTCACTCCTTTATCAAGCTTACTCATCATGGCTATTTCTGCAATTATTTCGATTATTCTAGTCATATTGTTAAATGTATTTGTACTTATTCCATTATCCTCAGCAGAAGAGTCACTTAGTTATACAGAGGATTCTTTAAAAGGAAGAGTGGGAAAACTAATCATTTCTATTCCGGAAAACGGTTTTGGTGAAGTAGTAATTGATAGTAAAAGTGGGATGATTTCCAAACCATCAGCAAGCTATGACAATATTGCTATTGAAGAAGGAAAACAGGTACTTATTATTGAAGTGAAAGATGGCGTTCTATATGTTGTCCCTTATGAAAATAATCGTTTATATAATGAAGAGTTAGGATCGACAACAAATACAACTCCATAAAAAGGTTAAGTATTTGGACACCATTTTATTCAACATCAAGTGTCCATATTAAATATAAAGAAAACATGTAAGGGGGAGAAACAATGTTTGAAAATGTAGGATTATTAGTCATCATTGGGATTGTAGCATTTCTTATTATAGCTTTAATCGCTGTATTTATTTCGAAATATCGTACGGCAGGCCCTGATGAAGCATTAATTGTAACAGGAAGTTACTTAGGTGGTCGTAATGTTCATACAGATGAATCTGGTAATAAGATAAAGATCATTCGTGGTGGAGGTACATTCGTACTGCCTGTATTCCAACAAGCACAGCCACTGAGCTTGCTATCAAGTAAACTCGAGGTAACAACACCAGAAGTGTATACGGAGCAAGGAGTTCCGGTCATGGCTGATGGTACGGCGATTATTAAAATCGGTGGATCTATTGGTGAAATAGCTACAGCAGCTGAACAATTCTTGGGGAAAACAAAGGAAGATCGCGAAAATGAAGCGAAAGAAGTATTAGAAGGACATCTTCGGTCTATTCTTGGGTCGATGACTGTTGAAGAAATCTATAAAAATCGTGACAAATTCTCACAAGAAGTTCAACGTGTGGCTTCACAAGATTTAGCAAAAATGGGTTTAATCATTGTATCATTTACTATTAAAGAAGTACGTGATAAAAACGGCTATTTAGATTCATTAGGTAAACCACGTATTGCCCAAGTAAAACGAGATGCAGATATTGCAACAGCTGAAGCGGATAAAGAGACAAGAATTAAACGTGCAGAAGCTGCTAAGGATGCAAAAAAGGCTGAATTAGAGCGTGCCACTGAGATCGCGGAGGCAGAAAAAGTAAACCAATTAAAAATTGCTGAATATCGCCGTGAGCAAGATATTGCTAGAGCGAAAGCCGACCAAGCCTATGATTTGGAAACAGCTCGTGCGAAGCAGGATGTTACAGAACAAGAAATGCAAATTAAAATTATTGAACGTCAAAAGCAAATTGAATTAGAAGAAAAAGAAATTTTACGTCGTGAGCGTCAATATGACTCTGAAGTGAAGAAAAAAGCGGATGCTGATCGTTATGCAGTAGAACAGGCTGCCGTTGCGAATAAGGCTAAGGAATTTGCTGAAGCAGATGCAAATAAATACCGTATTGAAGCAATGGCAAAAGCAGAAGCTGAAAGAGTACGTGTAGATGGTTTAGCGAAAGCAGAGGCTCAACGGGCACAAGGGGAAACTGAAGCTGACATTATTCGCCTTAAAGGTCTGGCTGAAGCGGAAGCTAAGAGAAAAATTGCTGAAGCCTTTGAACAGTTTGGTCAGGCTGCTGTACTCGATATGGTTATGAAAATGCTTCCTGAATATGCAAAACAAGTGGCTAGCCCATTAGCAAATATTGATAAGATTACAATTGTTGATACAGGAAGTAGTGGAAGTGAAGGCGGCGCTAATAAGGTGACAGGCTATGCAACTAACTTGATGTCTACATTACAAGAATCATTAAAAGCATCGTCAGGTATTGATGTGAAGGAATTACTTGAAAATCTCTCAGGTAAAGGGAATATCCGTAGTAGTATCGATCAACTCACTTACGAAATGAAAGAATCTAATAATCAGCTTGCTGCTGGTAAGAAAGAAGAAGAATAAAAAAATAGGGCAATTTCGTAAACTACTTACGAAATTGCCCTTTTCTCATGCAAATGATAGACAGAGAATTTTTATGTTGAAACTATTTTATTATTTAGCTACAGTTTGTAGCTTATTAATAAATTGCAATGATCGGCCTGTTCCGATTGCAACGGATTCCAATGGACTTGGTGCAAGGTGTACAGGTACGATGATTTCCTTACTTAGCCATTCCTGCATTCCATTTAGTAAAGCACCGCCACCAGATAAAATAACACCACGATCAACAATATCACCACTTAATTCAGCAGGACAGTTTTCTAATGTAGCTCGTATACTTTCAAGTACACTTAATAAGGAATCACTGATAGCATGTTGAATTTCCTTGGAATGAAGTGTGATCGTTTTTGGTAGTCCAGACACTAAGTCACGTCCTCTGACATCCATTGTCAGTCCTTCGTGACTTACAGGTGCATACCCAATTTCCATTTTCAACTGTTCAGCCGTCCTTTCACCAATTAGGAGATTATAATTCTTACGAATATATTGGATGATATCCTCGTCCATTTTGTCTCCACCAATACGAAGAGTATTACAAGTAACCACTCCTCCGTAAGAAATGATAGCCACTTCTGTGGTACCACCACCAATGTCTACTACAACATTTGCAACTGGCTCGTCCACTGGTAAATCTGCTCCCATTGCTGCTGCAACTGGTTCCTCGATTAAATGGACATTTTTTGCACCGGCATTTTTAACCGCATCCTGTATCGCACGCCTTTCGACAGAAGTGGCACCTGATGGGGTGCATACGATAACATTTGGTTTGCGGACTGCGAATCCTAGTTGTTTACTGATTTTTCTCATGATTAATTTTAACATTTCAGTTGTAATATCGTAGTCTGCGATGACACCATCACGCAAAGGACGGATGGCAACTATTTTACCTGGGGTTTTTCCTATCATGTTTTTAGCATCCATACCAAATGCAAGCACCCGTTTAGTGTCAGTGTTAATGGCAACGACGGATGGTTCATTTAATACTACACCTTTATTTTTACTATAGACTAATATATTTGCAGTACCCAAATCGATCCCTATTTCTGTACCTGAAAACATATGGATTCACCTTACCTTCAAATTAAATCGTTTCTTTATATATATACTACTTCAATAAAGTATAGGACATTTATGTCGGTAAAGATGAATACATTTTATTCCATAAAGGTTTGTTACATTTTAAGGTATTTGGATATTGATTAGAAACGTTGATATAAAAGGGATTTATGCATACTTTTTTCAATCCGTTAATTTGTATGTTAACAAAATTTAAAAATTGTAATCTATTTCATTTTATGTAATAGTCATATAATTGTAAGAACCAGTATCATTGATGAGAGATACTGGTTCTACCTAAGTATTCATCCTGAAAAATACACATTCTTAGAGCATCATGATATTCTCCATCTACAAAAAACTCATCCTTTAGTTTTCCTTCTAATTTAAATCCAACTTTTTTATAAATATGAATGGCTTTTGCATTGTTTTTATCTACAATTAAATAGAGCTTATGCATATTTAAAACGGAAAAGGCATATTTCATTGCCAATTGAGATGCAATAGTCGCATACCCATGTCCTTGATGCTTGGGGTCAATAATGATCTGGAATTCAGCTCTTCGGTGGATATAATCAATTTCAACAATTTCAACTAAACCTAGCATTTCTTTATTGTTTTTAATTATAAATCTCCGTTCTCCCTGATCATGTATATGCTTGTCATATAAATCCTGTAATTCAACAAATGCTTCATATGGCTCTTCAAACCAATAGGACATAATGTTTGCATTTATATTTAGAGCGTGAACAAATTCTAAATCGGCTCTTTCTAAAGGACGTAACTTAATTTCATCACTCAAAGAAAACCATTCCTCCCTTAACATGTTCATTTTATTTTATCCAAGAAGGAATCAATTGATTACTAATTCAATACGAAAAAACCCATGATTAAAAGTCATGGGTTTTAATAAGGCTCTGTTTAATAACTTGAAACTCCGATAGAACCTTTTTTAATAAGTGCGATATACATAAGGATCTTCTGGTTTTGGAATAGTTTTCCATCCGGTTACTTCTAAGATCGGAATTGTTTTCTTAAACGGCTGGTAATATTCATTGCTTAGTTTACCTTCTACCTGAATCCATTCATCATTTTTAAATTTAATATCATCAGGAAACTGTACTAACATCCCAAATACTCCTGAGTCGGCAACACAATGGATAATCCCAAATCGAAATAAGAAGATTTGATTTGATTCAAGCTCTTTTTCATTATAGGTAAAGCCTTGTACTTGGATGGTTTTATCATCGAAATAACCAGGAAACTTATAAATGGTTTCCATTCCAATGAGATAATCTTTATCATTTAAAATCACGCGATTATTGTTATTTACAAACTTTTTCTTAGCCTTATCCATATATTCATCATAGCCTTCTTGCCCATAATAGATACTAGAATCCGGCTGTAAAAACTGATGGATAGCTGAGGCGTCTTTATCATTATACACGTCAAAATTAAACCCTTTTGCCTTCACTATATTTGAATCAAGTGTAGCAATGGGAATAAAAAAGACAGAGATAATCGGGAATATGAGAACTGGATAAAAGATATACTCTTTCCAGCTATTCCTTTCATGATGATGATCGCACCCATATTCACAATCTTCCTCTTTATGTTTATCTCCTTTTATATAAAAGAAAAGCTGAACAAAAGTAAGGAAAAACATAACAAAGATGGTGATATAGGAAATATATGAATACTTCATATTTATATATTTCGAGATCGATCCTGTCACATGCAAATGCATAAAAAGAAATGAAAAGCCAAGTAAAATCAAAAATCGTAGCATCTGTAGCCCCTCCTTACTTTATAGAAAGCCTATAACAATCGAACCTAAAAATACAAATATACTTACGTAAATAAATAAGTAAAAAACAAATTTTGCTTTAAACGCACTTAGCATCATTAGGGTATTTTTGATGTCGAACATCGCTCCGAAAACAAGGAAGGCAACGAGTGAGTTTAAAGAGAATGTACTTTGGAATGATGCAGCAATAAATGCATCAGCTTCGGAGCATAATGAAAGGATATAGGCTAATCCCATCATTACGATAGAAGATGAATACTCACCATGTCCGATTGCAGTTAAGGTAGATGTTTTTAAAAAGGTTTGCATAGCAGCTGCAATAAACGCACCTAATATTAAAAATTTCCCAACAGAGAAGAATTCATCAATTGAGTGCTGAATCGTTCCTTTTATTTTTGCGAAAATTCCATGTCCATGATCATGAGTATGAATATGTGCCTCTTGTCTTAATTGTGAATCCTTAAATTGATAGGATAAAATAAATCCTATGATTAATGCGACTACAAAGGATAAGCCGCCACGATAAAGTACCATTCTCCAACTATTCCCAAATGCGATATAGGTTGAAAATAGTACAATTGGATTAATAATTGGTCCTGTAAGCATGAAACCAATCGCAGCATGAAGAGGAACACCTTTTGCCATCAATCGCCTTGTAATTGGAACAATTCCACATTCACATGCAGGGAATAGAGCGCCGATTACAGTTGCTGATAAAACAGCTAAGAATCGATTTTTTGGAATCACCTTAGCAATCATTTCCTCTGTAATAAACATTTGAATGACACCAGAAATGATGACACCTAATAAAACAAATGGCAATGATTCTATTAGTATACTAATAAAAATAGTATTCATTTGTAAAAAAGACTGAGAAAACAAAAAAACACCTCCGATATAAATTGGAAGTCTAATATATTTAATGACTTTTTCAACCCACTGTCTAAAATAGACTATCCCAGTATAACATAATTCGTTTGAATGAAAATCCTTCTTTAAAGAAAAATACTCAACATCCGAAAATGTAAAAAGACTATCTCTCTATAGATAATGGTAGAGGATAGTCTATGTAGCCAAAAACTTATTCTGAAAAGAAGTGTGCGAGCTCTTCACTTTCTTTTTTGCGAATTTTACGATGCTCAGCACGTCTAGTTGCCGTTTCATTTAACCACTTTTCTTGATCGGTTTCCGGAACTACCATTGGAATTTCAGTAGGTTTTCCATCTGGCCCAAGAGCAACAAAGGTTAAAAACGATAAAGCCGCAATGGATTTTTCACCTGTTAATAGATTTTCCGCGGTGATTTTTACAAACACCTCCATTGAGCTTCGTCCTGTATAAGTAACCATTGCCTCTAATGTAACTGCATCGCCAACACGTATCGGTTTAATAAAGTCTACGGAATCCGTTGAAGCAGTTACAACCGGATTTCTTGCAAATTTAGTCGCAGCAATAGACGCAGTGTCATCTATGTAAGCCATTAATTTACCACCAAATAAAGTACCGTGATGATTCGTATCTGGTGGGAGAACATGACTTGTTTTAATTGTTAAGGTTTCTCTCATAAATTTAGTCGGTCGATTACTCATTGTATTCACCTCATTTTAATTTTACTTTGTCCAAGTTAGTTATAATTTATATCTTGTTTATAATACCATATTTTTCATTCGCAATATTATATCGGAATAGTCTTTATTTTGTTAATAATGTGCATAAATACTATGATAACTTGTTGAAATCTATTGACATCAATAGATAAAATCGAATAATCTGAATTTATAGTGTTCTTACTTGGAGGAAATTGCAATGGAATTGGTAATATATAAAAATATATATGATTCCTATTTTAAAAAAGGCTTTATCACATTTATTTAGTGATAAAGCCTTTTTCTTTAGTTCACTAATGCAGTAGTTAATCAATCAAAGGGGGACAAAAAATGATACAGTTAACCGGAAATACATTAACCATTCATGAGGCTAAAAGAGTATTGTTTGATAATGAAACAGTTGAAATTTCTGCAAAAAGTATGGAAAAGGTAATTGCAAGTCGCCAAGCAGTCGAAAGAATTGTAAAAGATGAAAGGGTTGTTTATGGAATAACAACAGGATTTGGAAAATTTAGTGATGTTTATATAAATTCAGAGAATGTTGAAGAATTGCAATTAAATTTAATCCATTCTCATGCGTGTGGAGTTGGAGATCCTTTCCCTGAAGTTGTCTCAAGAGCAATGCTTTTATTACGTGCTAATGCTTTGTCAAAAGGATATTCAGGTGTCAGACCGGTGATCATTGATACGTTAATTCAATTTCTAAATGCCCAAATCCATCCGGTCATTCCTCAACAAGGCTCATTAGGTGCTAGTGGAGATTTAGCTCCATTATCTCACCTAGCCTTAGCACTGATGGGAGAAGGAGAAGTATTTTATCAAGGAGAAAAAGTGGATGCGTCTAAGGCATTAGCTGACGCAAATATTCAGCCTGTTACATTACAGGCAAAAGAAGGCTTAGCGCTCATAAATGGTACACAAGCAATGACAGCAATGGGAGTCGTAGCCTATATTGAAGCAGAGGCGTTGGCAAAGCAAAGTGAGCTTATTGCTTCAATGACAATCGAGGCTCTTCGCGGGATTATAGATGCCTTTGACGAAGATGTTCATATTGCTAGAGGATATCAGCAACAAGTTGATGTAGCAAATAGAATACGTCAATATTTATCAGATAGTCAGCTTGTTACTAAACAAGGGGAGCTCCGTGTTCAAGATGCTTATTCCTTGCGTTGTATTCCCCAGGTTCATGGTGCTTCCTGGCAGGCTCTAGATTATGTAAAAGAAAAGCTCGAAATAGAAATGAATGCAGCAACTGACAATCCACTAATTTTTAATGATGGGGAGAAAGTTATATCTGGAGGGAATTTTCATGGCCAACCCATTGCATTAGCTATGGACTTTATGAAAATTGCCATAGCCGAATTAGCAAATATTTCTGAGCGAAGAATAGAAAGACTTGTTAACCCTAGTCTAAATGACCTTCCAGGATTTTTGAGTCCGGAACCGGGGCTACAATCTGGAGCAATGATTATGCAATATGCAGCTGCATCCTTAGTCTCAGAAAACAAAACATTGGCCCATCCAGCAAGTGTGGATTCAATACCATCGTCTGCAAACCAAGAGGATCATGTAAGTATGGGGACAATCGCCTCCCGACATGCTTATCAAATCTTGCTAAATTCAAGAAGGGTTCTTGCGATTGAAATGATTTGTGCGATGCAAGGCGTAGAATTTCGTGGGGTGGAGAACATGGCATCCTTAACGAAGGAGTTTTATCATCAGGGAAGAAGAATTGTCTCAAGTATAGTAAAGGACCGAGTTTTTTCAAAGGATATTGAGGCTTTAAGTGCTTGGTTATGCGCAAAGAGAGAGTAAAAAGGTACGGGCTGTTTAAAGACAGCCCGTCACTTTATGATTATTCACGATCCTCAACATAAGGATCATGTTCATATGCGGGTAAATCCCCAAAGGTAGTCATGATTCCTTCTTCGTCTAATGACTCACTATACTCATCATATTTTGTATTTGGATAAAAACGTGTATTCTTTCCATACATATCATTTCCTACAAAGTTTTCATAATCTTCAACATAGCCGATATTTTCGTCAGATTCTATATACATATCATTATAATGGTCTGGCGGATTCATGAAATCAGAAGGAGATTCGGATGTTCCCCATTCTGCAACTGCTTGCCATGAATCCTCTGCATCAAATTCAACATGTTCATTCCGTTCATCATTAAAATCAAAATTTCCTAATGATGATAAGAGAACACGTTCTTCTGCTGGACGGTCATGAGAGATGGATTTATCTGGACTATGTTCCTTGCAATACAATGTCGTTGGAATTGCTTCTAAACGTTCAACGGAAATTTCCTTTCCACATTTGGCACATTTCCCATAGGTCCCATTTGACATTGCATGTAGTGCATGATTAATGTTTGTTAATTCATACTCACTATGCTCATTTAATGCTATATCTTTTTCTCGTTCATATAGCTCAGTACCCTCATCTCCGGGGTGATTATCATAGCTCGATAGTTCTCCAACTGACTCATGAGCATGTCCCTTATTTAAATCATAATGGTTATTTTGCTTTAAGCGATTCTCTATTTCATTTTTATTTTGTAATAATTGTGTACGTAGTTCTGAAAGCTGCTTATTTGTAAGCATACATAAACCACTTCTTTCATTATAAAATCATTGTCTATAACTAGTATGAAACGAATAAGGTGGAATCATTACTGTAAAAAAGTACAAAAAAACAGCAACTTTTTTTAGAAGTTGCTGTTTTGAACGGTATTTAGAACGCCCAACTTCCGTTACGGAAGATAGGTTCAGTTGTACCATCTTCTTTAATTCCATCGATATTCATCTCAGCTGACCCAACCATAAAGTCAACATGAGTAATACTTTGATTTAATCCGTTTTTTAATAATTCTTCACGTGACATTTTCTTTCCGCCTTCAATACAAAATGCATAAGCACTACCGATTGCAAAGTGGTTAGAAGCATTTTCATCAAATAAGGTATTGAGGAAAAGAATATTGGATTGAGAAATTGGCGATTGATGAGGGACAAGGGCGACCTCTCCAAGATAATGTGAGCCTTCATCTGTTTCCACTAGATGTTTTAAGATTTCCTCACCTTCTTTTGCCTTGAAGTCAATTATCCGGCCATTTTTAAAATAAATGGTAAATTCATCAATAATGTTTCCTCCATAACTTAATGGCTTTGTACTAGAAATATGACCATTTACACCATCCTTATGTGGAACAGTAAATACTTCCTCCGTTGGCATATTTGCCATAAATTCAATGTTTTGCTCATTCTTGCTGCCAGCGCCAACCCATAAATGTCCATTAGGCAATTCAACTGTTAGATCAGTTCCTGGAGCTATATAGTGTAATTTTTTATATTTTTTTTCATTTAAATAATGAACTTTCTCATGCAAGATGGCGTCATGATCCTTCCATGCTTGAATCGGGTCCTCAAGATCTGCTCTTGTTGCTTTGAAAATAGCATCCCATAATTTTTCTACTGCTAATTCAGGTGTATCATCAGGAAAGACCTTTGTTGCCCATGCTTCGGAAGGAACCCCAACCACCGTCCAGCTTACTTTATCAGATTGAATATACTGACGATATTTTTCAAGTGCTTGTCCAGCAACCTTTTGGTAGTTAGAGATACGTTCGGTTTTTACACCCTTCATTAAATCTGGACTAGAAGAGACAATGGACATAAAAGCGGCGCCATTTTCAGCTAGTTCGATCATTTCATTTGCTCGATGTATGGGGTATTCATTAAATGCTTCGTCAGGTGCTAAATCATATTTCAAACGGGATACCACATCATCTCCCCAATTGACTATGACATTTTTTGCTCCTGCTTCATACGCCTTTTTAGTAACAAGTCGAACAAATTCTACAGCATCGATGGATGCATTTACAGCAAGAGTTTGTCCTTTTTGAATATTAACTCCAACCTTAACAACTAATTCAGCATATTTTTCAAGTTTTTCCTGAAATGTACTCATAATGTAATCTCCTCTTTTTCAGAATCTTTATTTCTATTTTAACAATCAAATAACAGAAAGCAATAGTATCAATAATATAGGATGGCTTGACAATAGTGGGACAGTATTCAAAACTTTTAATAATAGCAGGAACTTTCAGGAGGATAAGATGATTAACATAAAAAGAATATATGAGCCAACAAGCCCAGAAGATGGAAAACGAATTCTAATAGACCGATTATGGCCTCGGGGAAAGTCAAAAAAAGAGGCAGACATTGACGAATGGATGAAACAAATCGCTCCAAGCAATGAATTGCGGAAATGGTTTGCCCATGATCCTCAGAAATTTAATGAATTTTCGAAAAGGTATAGGAGAGAGTTAGAGGATTCTGCATTTCAAGAGGAATTAAGTTTATTAGTTCAAATGCATAAGGAAGGAACGATTACACTACTTTATTCAGCAAAAGACCAAGAGTTTAATCAGGCAATTGTTCTAAAGGAATATTTACTAGAAAAATCTTGAAAATAGTCGTCTGAAAAGATTTTCATTACTAGCATCTAAATAAGGTATTGAGCTTTATTTAGGTTTAAGTGAAAAAGCTTTTCAAACGACAATAATCTTTAGGTTGATGATTGATTAATCGCAGAATTTAAAATAGAACGGTATTTTAACGGATTATGAACAATATCCGCTAATGTATATTGATCTAGAACATCTAAATAGGCAGATAATGCATTTTTTAGTAAATGCTTTAAACCACACACAGGGGAAAGGATGCATGCTCCCCCTTCACCATTAAAGCATTCTACGATTTGGAAATCGTCCTCAGTTTTTCGGATTATTGCTCCGATATTAATTTCTTCAGGAGGGAGAGCAAGGCGAATGCCACCATTTCTCCCGCGCACAGTATCGATTACACCCATTTTTCCGAGTTCATGGGTCACTTTCATGAGATGATTTTTGGAAATGCCATAGGCTTCAGCAATTTCCTTTATGTTAGATAACTTCGCTGGCTCTTGCGAAGCTAAGTATATTAAAACTCTAAGTGAATAATCAGTATAATTGGTTAATCTCATTAATCTCACCCTTTACAATCGTCATTCTTATTATACGTTTTTGGACAATGCCTGTCTAAATTGTGACAGCTTTTCTAAAGATGTATTTCAAATATTGCTTTTATGTTTTGGTGGGTGTATTTTAAACATGTATTTAAAATACTTCTTTAAAAAAAGAGGAGCGAATCGAAATGTTATCACAAAAAACAATTGATATTATTAAATCAACTGCACCAATATTAGAAACAGAAGGTAAAAAAATTACTACATGTTTTTATAAAATGATGTTCGAAGCACATCCTGAATTATTAAATATTTTTAATCATGTAAATCAAAAGCAAGGTAGACAGCAAACTGCACTAGCGAATACAGTTTATGCTGCAGCTAAATATATTGACCAGCTAGAAGTAATTGTACCAACAGTAACCCAAATTGCTCATAAGCATCGGGGTTTAGGAATTAAACCGGAACATTATCCTATTGTAGGTGAATTTTTATTAAAAGCAATCAAAGAAGTTCTTGGTGATGCTGCAACTGATGAAATTATTGGTGCATGGGGTGAAGCATATGGAGTGATTGCTCAAGCATTTATTGATGTTGAAAAAGGAATGTACAATGCCGCAGCAAATCAAGAAAATGGATGGATGGATTTCAAAGACTTCACAGTTGTAAAAAAAGAACAAGAAAGTAATGTAATTACATCTTTCTATTTAAAACCAGCTGATGGTTCGGGTGTGACAACATTTGTGCCTGGGCAATATTTAACAGTTAGAGTAAATATTCCAGGTGAAGAATATTTGTTAAATCGCCAATATAGTTTATCTTGTGCACCTGGTCATGATTATTATCGTATATCTGTAAAAAAAGAAAAGGATTTCGAACCAAATGGTAAAGTTTCAAACTACCTTCATGATCATGTGCAGGTTGGAGATACGATTGAAATTAGTGCTCCATCAGGTAATTTTACATTAAATATGGAAGAAACTGCACCTGTTGCACTGATTTCAGGAGGTGTTGGCTTAACTCCAATGATGAGTATGCTTGAAACATTAGCCAATAATGAATCAAAACGTGAAGTGTACTTTGTACATGCAGCAAGAAATGAAGAGTTTCATGCATTTAAGGAAACAGTAAGGGATCTTACTGATAAACTAGAAAATGGTCACGCTTATTATGGTTATGAAAAACCTTTATATTCAGATGGAAATCATCATTTTGAGGGCTATCTTTCAAAGGTATTTCTACAAAATTTAGTTACTAAAGAAACAATTACTTATATTTGTGGACCAGTCCCATTTTTGAAAAACACGGTTCAAATATTAACTGATCTAGGTGTAAAAAAAGAGAATATTCGTTATGAATTCTTTGGACCTGCGATGGATTTAACGGCTGAAGAAAAAAGTGAAGTTACTGCATAATAGAGGCTATACAGGAAATGCCCTTATGGCTTAATACAAACGAGGATGATCATTGATCATCCTCATTTGGTTTTATTCAACTTCCTCTTCCTCAATTCTATTTTTAAAAGCCTCTTGAGTAACAATAAATTCCTCATCACCAATTGCTTCTTTTGTTTGCTTTTCCGTTATACTATTTTTAGGAAAATTCCCAGGATGCCCTTTTTTCTTATGATTGAATTGATTTCCTCTTGCCACTATCTCACTCCTTTTCAAGCAATACCAACTTCATAATCAGTTTTTCCAAAGAAACTGGATATTATCACAGAAGATCATCCATCTTACAAATAAGGAGAAATAGTGACTTAAAGATCAAACTGAAAAAATGGGTTACCAGTAGTCGGAATATTGTCAATTTTACTCAACTATCATCATGAACTTTTTAAGAAAACTTCGATATAATCTAAGTAAGATCATAAAAATGGGGTGGTAGTATGGATTTTATGAAACTTGTTGAAGACCGAATTCGTGAAGCACAGAAGAATGGTGAATTCGAAAACCTTCCTGGCTTTGGAAAGCCCTTACCAGATGATGAATTAGCTAATATTCCTGAGGATCTGAGAATGGCTTATCGCTTGATGAGAAATGCAGGATTCTCCCCTGAAGAAGCATCAATTAAAAAAGAACTTATGACGATTGAGGATTTAATTAGAAAGGGAAAAAGTGAACTTAATCAGGATGAATTAAAAAATCAACTAAATGAAAGCATGTTAAGATATAATCAACTACTTTCAAAGAAGCGAGTAAAAACTAATTCCTCTGTCTTTAAAAACTATGAACAAAAAATTGAAAGAAAATTTTTAAAATAGGTAATTAGTCTGTATTAAGTATACTTTGTCGAAGTTTTGTTCTAATTCTCTAAAAGAATCATCTTTTTTGTCGATATAAAGGACAAGAAAACGACTTTTATTAATTAGGGTGAAGCAAATGGACAAAACATCGATTTTTGGAGTTATTTTAGGGATTATTGCCGTCGGAGTTGGGATGGTATTAAAGGGTGTTCCAATATCTGCGCTAGCAAATCCTGCAGCATTTTTAATCATTATTGTCGGTACTGTTGCAGCAGTTGCTATCGCTTTTCCGACTAGTGAAATTAAAAGAGTTCCTAAATTATTTGGCGTACTTTTTAAGGAAAAAAAGCAAATTAGTGAGAAAGAAATCATTGGTCTTTTTTCTGAATGGGCACAGGTAGCTAGAAAAGAAGGATTACTTGCTTTAGAGGCAAAATTAACAGAAGTAGACGATCCTTTTCTTAAAAATGGACTAAGTCTAGCGGTTGATGGACAAAGTGCTGATTATATTCGAGATGTGTTAAGTGAAGAAATTGAAGCTATGGAAAGTAGACATCAAGCTGGGGCTGCAATCTTTTCCCAAGCAGGTACATATGCTCCTTCACTAGGTGTTCTTGGAGCCGTTTTGGGACTCATAGCAGCATTAGGTAATATGGGTGATACTGAAAAATTGGGACATGCAATATCCGCGGCTTTCGTTGCTACAATGCTAGGGATATTTAGTGGATATGTCCTTTGGCATCCTTTTGCGAATAAACTTAAGCGAAAATCTAAACAAGAAGTAAAGATGAAAGAAATTATGCTTGAAGGAGTACTATCTATTTTAGCAGGTGAGGCTCCAAGAGTAATTGAGCAAAAGTTAGCTTCCTATCTACCTTCTGGAGAACGTAAAAAGTTTTTAGAAGAAAGTAGTGAAACAAATGAGTAAGCGTAGAAAAAAAGGTCACGAAGACGAACATGTCGATGAATCCTGGTTGCTCCCTTACGCCGATTTATTAACCTTATTATTAGCCTTATTTATTGTATTATTTGCATCTAGTACGGTTAACGCTCAAAAGTTTCAACAGCTCTCAAAAGTATTTAATGGGATTTTTGCGAGCGGTGAGGGGGTAATGGAGTATTCAAAGCCCCAGCCGGCAGATGAATACTACTCAGGTAAAATAAAAGCAGATCAAAATAAAGAAAAAGAAAATAAAAGTGAGAGCACTGAAGAAAAAGATAAAGAACAAGAATTGAAAGACCATTTACAAAAGCTAAAACTAGAGGATCACGAAGAGCTTGTGCAAGTACAGGAGAAAGTAAATGCATACATTCAGACCAATCATTTGAACGGAAAGTTTGCAACTTCTCTTACAACCGAAGGTTTATTATTAACCATTCGAGATAATGTGCTTTTTGAATCGGGTAAGGCAGATATTAGTGAAAATAATTTGAAAACTGCGCGTGAACTTTCTGATTTACTTGTAATGGATCCACCAAGAAATATTATTATTAGTGGTCATACAGATAATGTACCTATTCATAATTCGAATTTCAGCTCGAATTTCGAGTTAAGTGTTATGCGGGCGTTAAATTTTATGAAGATTATATTAGAAAATAATCAGTTGAACCCTCGTAACTTTAGTGTAAAAGGTTTTGGAGAATACAAACCAATTGCATCAAATGATACATCTGAAGGCAAAGCAAAAAATAGACGGGTTGAAGTACTTATTCAACCAAGGGTATTGCCATCAGATTCAAATTAAAAAAGTTGTCCCAAAGTATTTTGGGACAACTTTTTTAGATAACATAGGAATAATATGTAGCTCTCCAATTGCATCCTTTTACGGATTCTTAGCGATATAACGCGATTTTTGTGGAAATGAGTATAAGTGAATTCGACAATAACTAATTGAATAGATAACGATACAATCCCTTTTATTTCTTGGGAAATAGATTGTTTTTATACTTCTAAATTATATTATTTTATTTAGTAATATTATTCTAATGTCAAAAAATATTGTAGAAAAATGTATATAATGATTATTCCTATTAAAACATGTGTAATAAAGATGGAATTTTAATTTTTTTGCCATTATATCCATTTAGCGATATGATAAAGACATGTTGATTATCATACAATATTTTCATATATATAGATAGTTTTATTGAAAGGAAGAGGCAAATGATTACGTATAAATCCCAACGTGAAATAGATATGATGAAAAAGGCAGGGGAATTACTGGCAAAAGCACATAAAGAAATTGCAAAAAGGATTAAACCCGGAGTAACAACTTGGGAAATTGAAGAGTTTGTTGATCAGTTTCTTAAAAAACATGGGGCAACTCCAGAACAAAAAGGATATAAAGGATATGAATTTGCTACATGTGCTAGTATAAACGATGAAATTTGTCATGGATTTCCAAGAAAGGAACCACTTCAAGAAGGAGATATCGTTACCATCGATATGGTGGTTAATTTAAATGGTGCACTAGCAGACTCAGCTTGGAGTTATCCTGTTGGAAAAGTTAATAAAAAAACAAAAGAATTATTGGATGTAACAAAAGAGGCACTTTATAAAGGGATTGAACAAGTGAAAATTGGAAACCGGATAGGTGATATTGGCCACGCAATCCAAACATATGTAGAGGCACAGGGATTTTCTGTTGTAAGAAACTTCATTGGTCATGGGATTGGACCAACCATTCACGAAAAACCTGAGGTTCCACATTTCGGTTTACCAGGTAAAGGTGTAAGAATTAAGGAAGGCATGGTATTCACTATTGAGCCTATGGTGAATATAGGTACATTTGAAACTAAAATGGATAATAACGGATGGACTGCACGTACTCGTGATGGCTCTCTATCTGCACAATATGAGCATACAGTTGCAGTGACAAAGGATGGAATTATCATAATAACTGATCAGGAATAAGCTCCAATTAGGGAGCTTTTTCTTTATGGCAAAAATCTAATTAACAACTTAAGATTTTTAATAAAGGATATCTTTCTCCATATAAAGAAGTAATTATTATTAATTACTTTGGAGGGGTTGTCTTGCTACGCTTTTTTTTGTTAATCATTGTTAGTATATTGTTAGCAGCCTGTTCAGCTCAGGATAGCAATATAAAGGAAGCAAAAGAAACAATGACTAGGGACAATGCAGTATCAATGATCAGTAACCTAGAAGTTCCTTGGTCAATCACAAAGATGAAAAACACCTTCTACATTAGTGAGCGCAAAGGGACAATTGTGTCATTTAATGAAACCAATCGTAAAATGGAACGTTTAATAGTAAAAACTAATCAACCTATCCATCAAGAGGGAGAATCGGGCTTGCTAGGTATTGAATTAACACCTAATTTTTCAGAGTCACAACAAGCTTATGCTTACCATACCTATTATGAAAATGATAAGATATTAAATCGTGTGATCATTATTCAAAAAAAAAAGGATTCGTGGAATGAAGTAAAAGTTCTGTTAGAGGAGATACCTGGTTCAGCCATTCATAATGGTGGACGAGTAAAAATAGGGCCTGATCAGAAACTTTATGTAACAATAGGGGATGCTGCTGTACCAGAAAATGCACAGAAATTAAACTCCTTGTCAGGAAAGATCATCCGCATGGAGTTGGATGGTAGTATTCCAAAGGATAATCCATTTAGAGATAGTTATGTTTTCTCATTTGGTCATCGAAACGTTCAAGGATTAACATGGAATGAGAAAGGTGATATGTACGGTACCGAGCATGGGCAAAGTGCACATGATGAAGTTAACCACATCATTGCCGGACATAATTATGGATGGCCTATCATTGAAGGGGATGAAACCAGAGAAGGTCTAGAATCCCCATTTTTTCAAACTGGTAACATAACATGGGCTCCATCTGGTATTGATTATAAAGATGGGAAAATATATATTGCTACCCTCCGAGGAGAAGCATTAAGGGAATTGAACCTTGATACTAGTAGGGTAACTACCATTGCAGAGGATTATGGAAGATTAAGGGATGTGTTGATCGATGGTGAAAATGTATATTTTATTTCAAATAATTTAGATGGAAGAGGATCACCTTCGAAACATGATGACCAGTTGTGGAAAATCGATTTAAGTGCTCTGCAATAAAAAAATAATGGTTGTGAAATGAAGGGTCTTTCTCCCATATTTCACAACCATTATTTTTATTGATTTCTTAAATTACCTAATTCTTCTACTATTGCTTGCATTTCATTTGGACTAAATGTGTTTTTTTTCATAACCATTTCATAAATTTCTTTTAAATCCTCATATATCTCTTCAGTGTAATTGGAAGGCTTTATTGCATCAACATTTACCATTTTTAATTTGGAAGTTATTTCTGTAATCATAAATTGTATATTTTCATTAGACTTAATTGAAAGATCCACCACTAACATCCTCTCATAATTCAGTTTATTTCTATCTTTCCATGAAACAAATGAGGTGTCAATTATATAACAGGTTTTATTCAAAAAGCTAGGGGGAATATATAAAGAAGAGTGGACAACCTTGAATAGGTTACAAATGATTGATCCTAAAAGAGACCCTGCACGTTTAATGAGGTGAGAGAATGGGGAAATCAAAGATTATTAGAGATAAAAATTTTATCATCTCCTTAATCAAACATACGATGTACAACGATATTACAGGTTTAGCTGCACAATTAGCATACTTTTTTTTATTGTCATTATTTCCACTGCTTCTTTTTATAGTCACACTTCTCCCATATTTGCCAATTAATACAGACGATATTTTAAATGTAATAAGGAACTTTGCTCCGGAGCAAACATTAAACATGATTGAGTCAAACCTATACGATATTCTAAATCATAGGAGTACAAGCTTACTCTCTGTCGGGATAATAGCAACATTATGGTCAGCATCAAAAGGAATGAATGCGATTGTAAAGGCATTAAATCGTGCTTATGAAGTGAAAGAGACGCGCTCATTTATTGTGGCAAGAGCAATGTCTGTTCTTTTAACCTTGGCTATGATATTTGTTTTTTTAATCGCTCTAGTATTACCGGTCTTTGGGAAGTATGTAGGTTATTATTTATTTGCATTTTTCGGTATTTCAGAACAATTCTCTCGTGTCTGGACCGCAATTCGATGGATCATTAGTCCATTGATTTTATTCATTGTATTCGTTGGAATTTATTACTTTGCTCCGAATAAGAAAATTAAATGCTTAACTGTTTTTCCAGGAGCCATCATTGCATCGATTGGATGGGCAATTGTCTCCCTAGGCTTTTCCTATTATGTCAGTAATTTTGGACACTACTCAACGACATACGGAAGTTTAGGGGGAATTATCATTCTCATGCTTTGGTTTTACATTAGTGGAATTATCTTAATTATTGGTGGAGAAATTAATGCCCTTTTGACAGCAGTTGATAAGGATTGTTGACTACCAATTCACAAATCTATTGTAAAAACATTACATGAAAGGTTTTTGAGTAATGAAACAAACTAAGAATGAAAGTAAATCTCATCTTGCGAGAGGAGGAGTAAGAATGGGTAAAAAGACGAAGCAAAATAGTAAGCAGAAACCTAAAGGGAAAACTTCTAGTTCATCTAATGGTCAAAACGGTTACCATTAAATATAATGTATTCATTAATAAAAAAGTGGCCCACTCATTGGCCACTTTCTTATTATCCAAAAGGTAGATATTAATCTATGGAACGGAGACATCTTAAACTGTTTAAAATCACCAATATCGTACTGCCTTCATGACCAATTACACCTAAAGGAAGGTTTAAAAATTGTAAAAAATTTGATGCGATTAATAACATAATTACAGAAAGTGAAAAGATGATATTTTGTTTTATAATCCGATTCATTTTTTTTGATAGTCGGATGGCTTCTGCAATTCTAGATAAATCATTTTTCATTAAAACAACATCAGCAGTTTCCATTGCAACATCACTACCTTCACCCATCGCAATTCCTACATGTGCTGTTGCAAGTGCAGGAGCATCATTCACACCATCTCCAACCATTGCAACAATCCCATAATGTTCTTTGATTTTCTTTATTGTTTCAACTTTTGTCTCTGGCATGCACTCAGCAATGTATTCATTAATATTGGCTTGAGCGGCAATATTTTTTGCAGTATTTTTACTATCACCAGTTATCATAACGGTATGAATTCCTTCATTTTGTAATACCATTAATGATTTCTTAGTTTCTGGACGGACGATATCTTGTAGACCAATAGCCGCAACGATTCCTTCTGAACCTTTTACATAGACAACTGTTTTACCGCAAGATTCTAAGCTTAATGAAACACCATTTTCAAATTGTTCGGCTTCTTGTTGTCCAACAAATTCCTTATTACCAATTAACCATTCTTTATTATGAAACCATGCTTTTATCCCTTTTCCTGGAATATCCTCTATTTTATCAGGATGGATGAGATTATCTTGATAATTAGATTTCCAATAATTTACGATAGCAATTGCAAGTGGATGATTTGATCGATTTTCAATGGAAGCAATTGTTCGTAGCAACTCACTTTTATTTAGATTAGGTTGAACGATCATGTCTGTAACTTCTGGTTTTCCCTTGGTTAATGTACCTGTTTTATCAAAAGCAATGGCTTTAACATGGCTTAAGCTTTCAAGATGCACACCACCTTTGAAGAGAATACCACGCCTCGCACCATTTGAAATAGCAGATAGAGTTGCAGGCATAATGGATGCTACTAATGCACAGGGGGATGCAACAACTAATAAGATCATTGCCCGATAAAAAGTGACATTCCAACTCCAATCCAATAAAAAATGAGGAAGAAACATCATAATTAATACAACGAGAAGGACTATTTTAACGTATGCACCTTCAAAACGTTCAATGAAAAGCTGGGATGGTGATTTTTCACTTTGAGCAGTTTGAACGAGTTCAATGATTTTTTGAAAGACTGTTTCATTTGAAGGCTTTGTCACTTGAGCTGTTATAGCACCATTTAAATTAATGGTACCAGCAAAAATTTCTTCTGCCTCTCCTTTAGTAATAGGTAGAGATTCACCGGATATCGTTGATTCATCAATTGTTGTACTGCCTTGGATAATGACTCCATCTGAAGGAATGCGTTCACCGGGTTTAATTAAAATTTGATCACCAACCTTCAATTCAAAGACAGGAATCGTTGTTTCCTGCCCATTTACTATACGTACAGCTGTCTCAGGTTGAATACTCAGTAAAGTAGAAATCTCCTTTTGACTTTTATTGTTCGTATAGGTTTCAAGTGCACCACTAACAGCAAATATAAATATTAGCATAGCACCTTCTGCCCAATAGCCGATTATTGCTGAACCGATTGCAGCAAAAACCATCAACATTTCGACATTTAGATCTTTGTTTTTTATTGTTTCTTCTATACCCTCTTTTGTTTTAGCAAACCCACCGATAATAAAAGCTAAAAGATAAAATGTAATGGAATATGTGTGGTTATCCCATTTTGAAAATAACCATCCTATAAGTATGAAAAGTCCACTAACTAAGGCAGCGATTAATTCAAGATGAAGAAAAAACTGTTCAAATCGATTGGATGGTTGTATGTTCACTTGTTCATTGGTTGAAGCTGTTGCTAATTGACCTTGCGACATATTTATACCCCCTTAATTGAGAAATAGAATCAAAGTCATTTGCCCTATAAAATGACGAAAGCTGTCATCAATTTGATGACAGCAGGACTTGCTTTTTGAAAAGTATTAATTTTGTATATCTTATCATATTCATGATGGTGTGAAAAGACATAACTAATGAGAAATACTTGAATAGTTATTCTTTTTAGATGTCCGAAATGAACAGAGCGATAGAAAAATAATAAAGAGCATCGTACTAATTAAGTAAAAGAAACTTGCTCCTTCTATTTTTTCGATGATCATCCCTGCAAAGAAAGGTCCCACCATACTGCCTAAACTAAAAAGTATTCCACACATTATATTCCCTGCAGGGAATAAGGTTTTTGGCAGTAAATCTGCCATATAACTAATTCCAAGTGAGAACGTTGAACCTACTGCCATTCCAGCAATCAAGAAGCATATGACTAAGCCAATCACAGATTGATAAACCAATCCTGCAGAAATAAATGATAATAGGCCAATAATTAGGACAACGATTAATGTGTTTTTTCTACCAAATTTATCACTAAGCATGCCTAAAGGAAGCTGTGTAATAATACTTCCAATGGAAAAGGCGGGAATGATAAAAGAAACCGATTCAACATTGATCCCATTTCTTAATGCGAAAACAGGAAAACTCCCATTTAATGATGCTTCCATAAATCCGTAGCCGAAGGGAGGTAACAAAGCAACCCATGCATATTTCCATACCTTACCGAAACGTTTAAACGTACCTAGAAATGAAACTGAATCCTTATCTTTTTCAGGAAAGTCGTTTCGTAAAGTAAAAACTGTGATCCATAAAATAAAACTTACTGCGGATGTGAGCATAAAGGGTAACGCTTCATTTATTTTTACTAAACTAGTTAATGAAGGTCCAAAGGCAAATCCTAGACTAAAAAACAACCCATATAATGATATATTTCTACCCAATTTTTCCTTCGAAGAAGTCGAAGTAATCCAAGTTTGAGTAGCAAAATGAAGGGTATGATCGCCGATACCTATTAATAGTCTCAAGGCAAACCAAAACCAAAAAGATTTCCAAAGAGGAAACAGAAATAATGTCAATGCAACGGTAAACCCTCCAATTAGTATTAAAGGCTTGTACCCCATTTTTCTAAGTGGTGCTTCCATTAATGGAGAAGCAATAAGAACACCAAGATAAAGTGCCGTAGCATTCAATCCGTTTAGTGAGGAGGCCATTCCATCCTTTTCAAAAATAACTGCAATAATTGGCAGTAACATTCCTTGTGAAAAGCCAGATATCGCGACAATGCTAACTAAAATCCAAAAGCGGTATTTTTCTGTCCTAATCATAGTTGACTCCTTATTGAATGGTAATTTTTGCTCTTTTCTTCTATTAAAAAATAGTACTGGTATATGAAAGAATTAGCAAGATAATTCTGGAAAAAATAATAGTGGGAATATTTGTTTTTCATTTGATGTGTTTTATAAATTGTTTTTGGTTAAAATACTGACCAATGAAAAAAATCTTTTATAAATTGGGATTTTGTGCTATAAATTTTAGGGTAATAAATGAAGTAAGCTCTTCTTTCTAACATTGTTGCTATTTTGAGTAAAGTTTTAACGAACTCAGAAAGGAGTTGCAAACTTCATAAGAATAGCTGAATCCTCTATTGGATGTAAAAACCGGCAGTTGGGCTTTCACAAAAGCGACAATCTTTACGAAAACAGCTATGAAGAAAGAAAAAAAACTCCATTTAAAGGAGGAGAAAGATGAATAAAATTTTTGCAATCATGGTTTTTATTGGGGTACCAATTTCAGTAATCGGTTCCTTAATGCATTGGCCAAGCGTTATTATGTTCATTATATATTGTGTAACTATTATTGCATTAGCAAGCTTTATGGGGCGAGCTACAGAAAGCTTAGCTATTGTTGCAGGTCCACGGATTGGTGGACTTTTAAATGCAACTTTTGGAAACGCAGTCGAACTAATTATTTCAATTTTTTCTCTACAGGCAGGATTAACAGGAGTAGTATTGGCTTCATTAACAGGCTCTGTTTTAGGAAATTTACTTCTAGTAGCAGGAATGGCATTTTTTATCGGCGGTGTAAAATACAAGAGACAAAAATTTAATGTATATGATGCACGACATAATTCTGGCTTGTTGATATTTGCAGTCTTAGTTGCTTTTGTCATCCCAGAAGTTTTCTCAGTTAATTTATCAAAAACAGAAACGATGAATCTAAGTGTAGGGATATCTATCACTTTAATTATTTTATATTTGGCTGCATTATTTTTTAAATTAGTCACCCATCGTGGAATATATCAAGACCCGGAAGTAAAACAAGTTGAAGATGAGGAAGAACCGGAATGGGGCAAGTGGAAAGCGATCATTGTTTTAGCGCTTGCTACATTAGCAGTAGCTTATGTTTCTGAAAAATTAGTACATACATTCGAGGCAGTTGGCGAAAGCTTTGGATGGAGTGAATTATTTATTGGTATTGTTATCGTTGCCATTGTAGGTAATGCTGCAGAGCATGCATCAGCCATCTTAATGGCCTATAAGAACAAGATGGATATTGCAGTTGAGATTGCCTTTGGTTCAACACTTCAGGTAGCAATGTTTGTAGCACCGGTATTAGTAATTATCTCACTGCTTTTCAGTCAAAATATGCCACTGGTATTTACACTTCCAGAGTTAGTGGCAATGGCTACTGCCGTGTTATTAACCATTGTTCTTGCTAATGATGGAGAAACAAATTGGTTTGAAGGAGCTACATTATTAGCTGCTTATGTCATTATGGGGATAGGTTTCTATTTATTATAATCGCACATTCCTATTTGTTTAAAGTTAATGTTATATCTATAGAAACGAGTAGGAATTAATAAAAAGCTTTAGTAAATGAAATTGGATGAAATAAAAAAGCCTCTAAGTATGATTCATGAGCTTAGAGGCTTTAACTTTTTATATTCATAAAAATAATTCAGCACGTTCAAAAGGCTATATTGCTTATTTAAATAGTATTAACTAGCAACAAATTTAAGAAAATAAAGACTTGAGAATAACCTCTCATCCATTCCCCCTTTATGAGTTGTGTGCTGCCCTTCAACCCTCCTCTTAAAAAAGTTAATTACAGTATAATGTATTATTTAAAATTTGTAAATATTCAGATTTAATTTTAAAAGAAATCTTCTGATTGATGGATAAATATTTTATTAAGGAAAAAAATAAAAACAAAACCCAATAGAAGTAATGAAAGGAGTCAACAATATGAAATGGCATCGAATTCTTCTAGTGTTTTTATTTGTTCTTTTATTGGCATCACCACAAGCATCAGCTAATAAGAAAAATCTTGTCAATGTAAAAGTAAAAATTCCACCTTCGGTATTAAATATTGCAAAGGAAAATACGTATCCAAATCCAACGCAAGATTTGCCTTATTTACAACCTAGTGATTTTACGAAAAAAATTATAAAAACATCGAAAGAGAAAATTGAGAATCCCAATTTGATTCGAATGCTCAATGAGTCCGCCATAAATAATTCGCCGCTTTCCATTGGTTTTCGTGCGACGATTTATCTTGGGGAATGGCCACTTAATTATGAATCCATTGAAACTGCACCTAACTGGCAATATCAAAAAATAAATACTAATTATTTTGATAATCGTGGGGGAAAAGGAAATTATCAAATTCATTATGTTCAAGAAGCACAAAAAGTAGTTAGGGGTGGCTTAACTGCAAAGGTTGATAAAGCCGAAGATGTAAAAAAAATGATGCTTCTAAAAGCAATGGAAAAATCAAATTTACCACTTTCCTTTGATACGATCATTGGTGGAGGAACAAAAAAAGATCAAGTATATAATATTCCTGCCAAACGTTTAGGGTATCTTTATGGTTATGCACCTGCAATAAATGAAAAAGGCAAGGTCACATATGGTGAGGTGTATTTGGTTATTAAAGGGACAAAAAAGAAAATTGTTGTTAAAAATGTTACTTCACAAGGAATTGGTGCATGGATTCCTATTCAGGATCATGTCTCATTTGGCTTTACAGCAACCGATCACCCAAGATAATTGTTAATGACTGTCATTAAGACAGTCATTTTATTTTTAGAAATGATTAATATAGTGATCAGATGATAAAAGTCTATAAGGAAATAAGCAAAAGAAATGTGTCATTCAAATCAGAGATCAAGACGTAGGGATATCTAAAGAGGATTTAACGAATGTATTTGATCGATTTTAATTGACGCCGTTACAGGAAACATACGCGGTGTTCATAAAGATGTGAGCAATAAAAAATATATAAACCAGGGTCAACATAAGGATCAACAAATCAGTGTAACAAAGACGGCTATTACTGCAGAACAGGCCATATCAATTGCAAAGAAAGAGATTGACGGAACCGTAACAAAGGTTGAAAAAGATGAAGATGGTGGAATCATTAAATATGAAATGAACTTCAATCAAACCAAGGAGAAGTTGATATAGATATTAATGCGAGTATAGGAAAAATAATCGAAATTGATTATGAAGATTAATAGGATACTAAAAATGAGGCAGAGATTCTTCTGCCTCATTTTTAGTAACTAGAATCGATGCATTTTATTTACTAATATTCGCTGATCTTGATTGAAAATCAATGTCTTTATAATATGCATCCTTCACTAACACATTCGGTCCCACACATTGAACTGCTGGACAATGACAATTAAGTGATTGAGCAAGAGGGGACTCCATCCATTTATCATAAAGAGCTGGAAGCGTATCGTATTGAATATTACCTAGCGCAGGTGTATCACCGAAATCAGTAACGATAACATCACCAGTGAAAATATTAACATTTAAACGAGAACGACCATCAGGATCATTACGAACCGTTACATTTTTGCTGCTATACAGTCTTTTTAATAATGTTAAATCCTCTTCTTTTGGGCTACAAGGATAAAACGGAAGCGTTCCAAAAAGCATCCATGTATTTTCGTCCCGAATGTCTAATAAATGATGAATCGCTTCACGTGTTTCCGCTAAAGATAACACCTCTAAATTTGCAGCAAAATCACTAGGATACATAGGATGAACTTCATGACGGGCGCATTTCATATCTTCAACAATTTGCTTATGAATATGTTCTAAATGTGGAAGTGTCCGTTTATTCAACATCGTTTCGGCTGAAACGGTCACGCCCTGCTCAGACAGCAGACGGCTATTTTCAATCATGCGATCAAATAATTTTTTTCGTTGTTCACGTGTAGGTTTACGTGGCATATTGGCAAAACCACCGTCAATAAAATCATCGACAGTACCCCAGTTATGTGAGATGTGAAGAACATCTAAATAAGGGGCGATTAATAGGTAGCGATCTGGATCAAGTGTTAAATTGGAATTAATTTGTGTACGTATCCCGTTATTATGTGCATACTTAAGTAATGGAAGGACATAATTTTCAACGGATTTTTTCGATAGCATTGGTTCTCCACCTGTGATACTTAATGCACGTAAATGTGGAATCTCTTCCAAACGTTGAAGTAATAGATCAAGGGGTAAGGCATTAGGATCCTTTGGTTGCAATGTGTAGCCTACCGCGCAATGCTCACAGCGCATATTACAAAGGGTAGTGGTCGTAAATTCAATATTAGATAGAACAAGACTCCCGTGATCTTTCACATCTAAATAAGCTTCCCATGGGTCATTGGTTGGCGTGATCAATGGAAGTTGTGAAACATTTTGCATAATAAAAGACTCCTCTTATAAAAAATAAAGATACCTTAGTCATTATCAAAAACGAATGACTAAATGTCAATGCTTCAGCCCCTTTTCATAATATTGGATGTTTGATATGATAATAAAACGATGAAAGGAGAGACAGCCTTGGGAAACGCAGTACATGACAAAGACTCACAAGTATTATATTTAAAGAAAAGACTAAATATGTTTTTAGAAGTATTAGAATCCATTGATCCTGAAGATGCCGATTTAGAAGATATCGATCGTCTAATCGAAATGATTGATGATCTTGAATTGAAATGCGAACAATTTAAGAAATAATAATGCTTTCACCTCAAATACTACTTAGATAAAGTTCTAATTAAATATAGGTTGAAGATCGCAACACCCTTCTTTTTATTGGGAAAGAACGGATGTGGAAGCCTGCAGTTAGGTTTTTACAAAAGTAATATACGATGCGAAACTAGCCAATTAAACAGAAATAGCCAAACTTCATTAAAATGTTGTTTGGCTATTTTCATGTCAATCTCACTTTAAAACAATTATTATTAGGAGTATAATGGGAGTTGAAATTATACATATATAATATTCGGATATGAAGGGATAAAGGAGAGGGAAAAATGAATTTGGAAAAGTTTCAAGAGAGCATGTATCAATTAATTGTCGAAACATCTACGAATCTACCAAAAGATGTTCGCAGAGCTGTTAAAAAGGCCAAACAAAGTGAAAGTGCTGGTACACGCGCAGCAATGAGCTTAGGTACGATTACAAATAATATTCAAATGGCAGATGAGAATATTTCACCGATTTGTCAAGATACCGGACTTCCTACCTTTAAAATTAAAACTCCTGTTGGGGTTAACCAAATTAAAATCAAAGAAGCAATCTATAATGCAATTGCACTGGCAACTAAAGATGCGAAACTTCGTCCAAATTCAGTAGACTCATTGACTGGCAAAAACAGTGGTGATAACCTTGGCGGAGGAACACCAGTTATTAAATTTGATCAATGGGAAAACGATTACATTGATGTACGTTTAATACTAAAAGGTGGCGGATGTGAGAACAAAAATATCCAATACAGTCTACCATGTGAATTAGAAGGCCTTGGTCGTGCTGGACGTGATCTCGACGGAATTCGTAAATGTATTCTACACTCCGTATACCAAGCACAAGGTCAAGGCTGTAGTGCTGGATTTATCGGTGTTGGTATCGGTGGCGACCGTTCATCTGGTTATGATTTAGCAAAGGAACAACTATTCCGTTCTGTAGAAGATGTAAATCCTCATGAGGATTTACGCAAACTTGAAGATTATATAATGGAAAATGCAAATAAGCTTGGAATCGGTACCATGGGATTTGGTGGGGAAACAACGCTTTTAGGTTGTAAAATTGGTGTTATGAATCGAATCCCTGCTAGTTTCTTTGTATCTGTAGCATATAATTGCTGGGCATTCCGTCGTTTAGGAGTGAAAGTAAATCCTGAAACAGGTGATATCCAGGAATGGCTATATCAAGACGGTGAAAAAATTGAATTTGCAAATGAAGCAGAAAATGAAGTAGCAGCAACAAAAGAGGAAACCAATATTATCACATTAAAGGCACCTATCACAGAAGAACAAATCCGCGAACTAAAAGTGGGAGATGTTGTTCGAATTGATGGAAGAATGTATACAGGTCGCGATGCCATTCATAAATACCTAATGGACAATGATGCACCTGTAGATTTAAATGGTCAAGTGATTTACCATTGTGGGCCAGTAATGGCTAAAGATGAGGAAGGTAATTGGACAGTTAAAGCGGCTGGTCCAACAACTTCAATCCGTGAGGAGCCTTATCAAGGTGACATTATGAAGAAATTCGGAATTCGTGCAGTAATCGGAAAAGGCGGAATGGGACCAAAAACTCTTGCAGCTCTTCAAGAACATGGCGGTGTGTACTTAAATGCAATTGGTGGGGCAGCACAATACTATGCTGACTGTATTAAAAAAGTTGATGGTGTGGATCTTACTGAGTTCGGTATTCCGGAAGCAATGTGGCATTTAAATGTTGAAGGCTTCACTGCCGTTGTAACAATGGATTCACATGGAAATAGTCTACATGCAGATGTTGATAAGTCTTCATTAGAAAAATTAGCGCAATTTAAAGAGCCTGTGTTTAAATAATAGGTAAATAAAGGTTGTGTGTGAAAGGGTATCCTTTTAACACACAACCTTTTTTCATATAACGTTATTATCCTTCATACGTTTGCTATAGATAGTATTTAATAAGGAGGAGTTGGAATGAACCAAATAGATACAATTTGTCATCAGTTTGGAACAATTCTTCGCGGAAAGGGTAAAGCGAGTGAAGAAGGGTGTACTGTTGAATTACATCGTCAATTTCATGTTACTGTCCAAGGGAAATCAAGTAAATCTGTTGTTCCCGCAGGCTTTACCTTTGAATCACTTGATCAATATGGAAATGCTCTTAATTTAGGAGAAATCGCTATATTAGAAGAGGAGATACCCGCTTTTACCCATTCCATAGTCCAACAAGGAATTACAATTAGTGCTCTACATAATCACTGGATCTTCATGAAACCCAATCTCTTATATCTTCATATTCAATCTGTCGAGCCCCCATTAAACTTTGCAAGAAAGGTTGCCCATTCCTTTCAATTTTTGCGTAGCTATCCCATTTCAAAAGACTAGTACTTGAAGAAGTGGTCTTCAGCTAATAGTTAATAGTCAAACTTTACTTAAATAGCAACAATGTTTGTGAAAAGAGCCTAATTCAAAATTTTGATTGCGAAGTATCTCTCCATACTCGTGCGTACAGACTATTTTTTCGGAGTATGGAGTTTTTTAATCAAATACAGAGGTAGAGACACTTATAAAAATTGGACATGCTTTCTATCATTAAGATTCATCTTTCGACCATAAGAGCAAGAATAAGGACGAAATAAGTAAACTGACTTTGATAAAATGGTACAACAATAAACTAAATGGTTAAAATTATTGCTTTTATAATAATAAATACGACACAATTAAATGAAGTATGATAAAAGGAGGAAATAGCACTCTATGGCTGATCTCAATCTTTCTTTTGATGAAATGTGGGAAAAAATAATGGCTTGTGATCAAACCTATGATGGGTTATTTTATACAGCTGTTAAAACGACAAAGATCTACTGTCGTCCTTCATGTAGATCAAGAAAACCCAAAAAAATAAATGTTGAGTTTTATCATGATATTGAAATGGTTGAAAAGGCAGGCTATCGAGCGTGTAAAAGATGCCAGCCAGAGGTTGAGCAATCCCCGAATACTGCAATCGTTAAAGCGGTAATAAGCTTTCTAATCAATCATTATACACAAAGGCTTGTTTTAAACGATATTGCAGAGAATGTTGGGATAAGTCCGTTTTATCTAGAAAGACTTTTTAAACAAGAAACCAATGAGACTCCAAGAGCTTATTTAGAAAGAATTAGGATTGATAAAGCAGCCCATCTTCTTAAAAACACTCAACTTTCAAATCTAGACATTTGTTATGGTGTGGGATTCCATAGTCCTTCTAATTTTTATCGAGCATTTCGGCGAGTGAAAAATTGTTCTCCAAGTGAATTTAGAAATAAGGAAGGGAGTGATGAGAATGGAATGGGTGGATCATGAGACATTTCTTGAAATTTCACTTCCTGAGGAATTCAATTTTTATGAATTGCTCGTTTTTCTTGGGAGATCCGAGTATGAGCTACTGCATCGTATCGTGGAAAATGAACTTTACAAGCTGTTAAAAATAGATCAAAAAATGATTTTAATCAGGATCAGTAATCGCAATTCTACACTCAAAGTTGAATTTTTATCAGGAGAGCCAGGTTCTAATGAACGTGAACAAATTGTTGCTTATATCTATGAATGGTTTGATCTAGAAAAAGATTTAACAAGTTTTTATAGTATGGCAAATGAAGATCACATTTTATCCCCACTCGTGAAAAAATATGCTGGACTGCGGATGATCGGTATACCAGATTTATTTGAAGCATTAACTTGGGCAATTATCGGCCAGCAAATTAATCTTACTTTTGCCTATACATTAAAAAGTCGGCTTGTTACACAATTTGGAGAAAAACTAGTATGGAATGGGGAAACCTACTGGCTTCATCCTTCTGCTCAAAGAATTGCTTTATTAGAAGTTGAGGATTTAAAAAAACTCCAATTTACAACGCGGAAGTCAGAATATATTCTTGATATTGCAAAGTTAATTACAGAAGGAGTTTTAACGAAGACAAGTTTAAAAAATTTACAGGATAATCATGCGGTACATGAAACATTAATGGCTATTAGAGGGGTTGGAGCTTGGACAGCCGATTATGTGATGATGAAATGTCTTAATGACCCAAGTGCATTTCCAATTGCTGATGTGGGACTGCATAATGCATTAAAAATTCAGCTTGAATTGGAACGAAAGCCAACCATCGAAGAAATAAAAGAAATCGCAACAAACTGGAGCGGGTGGCAAGCCTATGCTACATTTTATTTATGGAGGTCTTTGTATGAATAAAGTAGAAAAAATCTATTATGAATCCCCAATTGGAATCGTGGAAATTGCAGGGGACAATAAAGCAATCCATTCGATTCTGTTTATAGACCAAGATGTATCGTTTCGCTCTATTTCAGCAAAAACTCCTAAGGTTCTAATAGATTGCTATGAGGAGCTAGATGAATATTTTAAAGGAGAACGACAAAGCTTTACTTTTCCATTAGCATATGACGGGACAGATTTTCAGAAAAGCGTCTGGAATGCGTTGACCAAAATTAACTATGCTGAAACCTGTTCGTATAGGGATATTGCAGTCTCGATAGGGAATGAAAAGGCCGTAAGAGCTGTAGGAACTGCAAATGGTAAAAATAAATTAAGCATCGTGATTCCTTGTCATCGAATTATTGGAGCAAATGGAACGTTAACTGGATATGCTGGTGGACTGTGGAGAAAAGAATGGTTGCTAAACCATGAGAAGGCTAATAAAAAATAAATAACCATCATCGTATTCAGAATCTTGTGTTAAAATAAATAATAAAGGAGTGATCGCATGCAAAATCGTCCTAATCCCGGTGAATACGATCCTTTTTATACAGGATATATTGAATTAGTACCAGAGGGCAATATTGTTCAGATACTTAGTGAACAAATACGTGAAACCATCCATATGTTAAATGGGCTTTCAGAGGATCAAAGCCAGTTTAGCTATGAGTGTGGAAAATGGACCATCAAGGAAGTGTTAGGCCATATGGCGGATACTGAGCGAATTATGGCATATCGGCTTCTTTGTATTGCTCGAGGAGAAACGATTTCACTTCCAGGATTTGAAGAAAATTTATATGTACAAAATGCCGCATTTAACGAGCAATCTTTGCAAGAGCTTCTAGAAAATTTATATGTAATTCGCCAATCGACGACTAACTTACTTAAAGGTTTAAAGGAAGTGGCATGGGTCCGGAAAGGGAATGCCAATCATTCGGAGGTAACAGTTCGTGCAATTGCATACATAATTGCTGGACATGAAAAGCATCATCGTAACATCTTAAAAGATCGATATATGGGTTCAAAAGATTATCCATTATCCTAACATCAAAATGATTCAAGGAGAGATGTTATTTGACAGATTTATTTTTCCAAACTCCACCGAGATTAGAAAATGAGAACATTAAATTAATACCTATGGAGTTCGATCATGCCAAACCTCTATTTGCAATAAACAGCTCAAACCATTGGGCATATATGTTAACCGTAGTTGAAACGGAGAAAGAAATGCAGGAATGGGTCATGAATGCGATTAAAGAACGGGAACAAAATATCTCGTTACCCTTTGTCGTTATTCTGAAAGATAGCAATCAAGTAGCTGGAACGACAAAAATGAGCTTAATTAATTTTGCCCAAAAATCATGTGAGATTGGATCAACCTGGTATGGAGCCGATTTCCAAAGAACATTTGTCAACACAGATTGCAAACTACTTCTTCTATCCTATTGTTTTGAAGAATTGCAGATGATTCGAGTGCAATTAAAAACAGATGAACGAAACCTCCGTTCTCAGAAAGCGATTGAACGATTAGGTGCTGTTAAGGAAGGAGTCTTAAGAAATGAAAGGATTCTCGCTAACGGTTATATTCGGAACGCCGTTTTGTATTCCATCACCAATCAAGAATGGTCAAATGTAAAAAGAAAATTAATTGAAAAAAGGAATTCATATTCGAATTAATTTCTCAAAATAAATGTAGCGAAATAACCTTTTAGCATTGTAATTTGGAGATTTAAGGAGAAATCAGAATGTCAGTACAGCTCAAAGCAGTAACTAGAGATAACTGGGAAGAGGCTTTAGCTTTAAAGGTTTCGGATCATCAACAAGTATTTGTTCCATCAGTTGCCGTCTCTTTGGCAAAAGTATTCATTAAACCTGATGGGAAAAATGTAGAATATCTACCATTTGCGATCTATGACAACGAGACAATGGTAGGATTTATCATGCATGCTTATGAAGAATCGACGAGTAATATGTATTGGATTAATGGATTTTTTATTGATCATATCCATCAAAATAAGGGATATGGAAAGCAATCAATGATTGAGATGATTCGCTGGATTCTTCAACGTTTTCCCCAATGTCAGGAAATTCGCTTGACTGTTCACAAAGAGAATGAACTTGCCCGCCGATTGTATAAGGATTTAGGTTTCTTTCCTTTAGGACAGTCAGTTGGGGATGAAGAAATCATGAAATTGGAAATAAGTAAAAGTAGTTTGTTTGGTAGAAAAATCTGAGATTTAATTACAATGTTTATTCGAAAGAAGGAATGCTATGATTTATGAGGTTAATGGAGAGCAAAGAAAAAATCTAAGTTCAATGTTTGCTAGCATGGATAGTACGATCATACTTTCTGCTCTTCAAGGTCATATGGGCAGAGTATGGGTAGATGATTTAGAAAATCCAACTGCTGCACAAGTGACGGTAGGAATATTTGTTTTTTATGCAGGAAATCCTTCTTCAAAGGGAGCAGAAGAACTTCTATACAACTTGCCTGATTTTACACTTGCTATTGTAGAAACGGATGAATGGAAAAGCCTTATTGAAGAAGTACATAATGGAAGATTTGAGAAGTTTCAAAGATATCAATTCATAAAAAATCTAGAACATCTTGACATAAGATATATGGAAGAATTATCAAATGCTGTACCAAAGGGATATGAGCTAGTTAAAATTGATGCTACTATAGCAAAAAACTCATCACTTCATAAGTTGTCGGAGGATTTTATTAGTCAATTTGATTCAATTGCTGATTTTATAGATCGTGGTATAGGTTTTGCTGTATTAAAAAATGGAAAAGTAGTTTGTGGGGCAACATCTTTCAGCATTTATGATGAAGGAATTGAGATTGAAATTGCTACTCATCCTGAGTATAGAAGGAAAGGCTTAGCTAGGATAACAGCCGCCGCATTGATAAAGGAATGTCTGGAGCGAGGATTATATCCAAGCTGGGATGGTGCTAATATTGAATCCGTTAAATTAGCCCAGAAGTTAGGATACCGATTAAAAGGATCGTATGATACCTATTTTATAGATAAATAAAGATAATCATACATAAGACTGCACCTTCATGTGAGAAAAAATAATTGGACGTGCAGTTAATAGAGTTTAATGAGCATAGTCATACTCCAAATAAATTGACTTATCCACAAAAAAAGACAGATAGAAAATTAGTTTCCTCTAAAATATGTGTAAAAATTCTATTTATTTTCAATATTGTCCACAATATCAACAGTTTCATCCACAAAAACCATAATCATCCACAGGAAAAAGAACGTGTAATAAGAAAACGAATTATTTATCCACAATAGCAAAGGACTGGAAGATTTTATCTAGCATATCTAAGCTACCTACGAAAAAAATAAGAGTAAAAAGTAGGTGACAGAATGAAAAAATGGTTAATATTGATAAACGTAATTCTCCTAGCAGGAATACTTTCAAATCCAGTATCTGCTGCTTCCAATTTTCCTGTTCATTGGGGATTTAATAAAGGAAAAAATGAACAGCAAGCGGAGGCAGGAGCAAAATATGATGAACTTTTAAAAAAATATCATGCATTTTATAAAGGAAATCCAAATGATAAGGTTCTCTATTTAACCTTTGATAATGGATATGAAAATGGCTATACACCAAAAGTTTTAGATGTCCTAAAGAAGGAAAAAGTACCTGCTATCTTTTTTGTAACAGGGCATTACCTAAAATCAAAGCCTGATCTAGTAAAGAGAATGGTAGCTGAAGGACATATTGTTGGTAATCACTCATGGAGCCATCCGGATTTAACCCAAGTTTCAGATGAAAAATTAAGAGAAGAACTACGAAAAGTCAAAGATGAAACGGCTCGAATTACTAAACAAAAAGAAATGCTATATTTACGCCCTCCGAGAGGGATCTTAAGTGAGCGAACTATGCAATTAGCAAATGATGAAGGATATACCCATGTTCTTTGGTCCCTTGCCTTTAGAGATTGGAATGTCGACCAACAACAAGGGTGGAAATACTCCTATGATAATATTATGGCTCAAGTTCATCCAGGGGCGGTAATGCTTCTCCACACTGTTTCAAAAGATAATGCAGATGCATTAGAAAAAGTGATTAAAGATTTAAAAGCAAAGGGTTATCAATTTAAAAGTTTGGATGACTATATGGTAAAAGAGAGAGGAAAAAAGCCAAATAAATAAGTTAACCGATGTTAAGTTTCGGACATCATGTTCGAGACTTTTCTTTTTTACACAATGTCCCTCTGAATTCTTGCCCATCCTACTTTGTGATATAATACAGAAAAAACGTAGCCATGTGATAGCGGAGTGATAATTTTTGAAAAATGATAAAGATCTTTTAATAAAAGTAAAGCAACAGTTTCCATTAACAATTAAACGTTTAGGAATAAATGGTGAGGGTGTCGGCTATTTCAAAAAGAAGGTAGTATTTGTCCCAGGTGCTTTACCTGGTGAAGAAGTAGTTGTAGAAGTAACAAAAGCCCATCCTAAATTTGCAGAAGCCATCGTCAAAAAGGTACGAAAACGTTCAGAACATCGAGTAAAAGCTCCATGTATTGTTTATGAACAATGTGGTGGTTGCCAGCTTCAGCATTTAGAATATTCCCAGCAGTTGAAAGAAAAACGAGATATCCTCATTCAAGCATTGGAGCGTCATACTCGATTTAATATAGAAGAAATGGACATTCGACCAACCATTGGAATGGACAACCCGTGGCATTATCGGAATAAAAGCCAATTCCAATTGGGAGAGGATCATGGGAAAGTTATCGCTGGTATGTATAGTATTGACTCCCATCGATTGATTAATATACCAGAATGCATCGTTCAACAGCCTGTTACAAATAAAGTAACAAATATCGTCAAACAAATTTTAGCAGATTTTAGAGTGCCAATTTATAATGAAAAGACTCGAAAAGGCATTGTACGAACCATTGTCACTCGAGTAGGTGTTCAAACAGGTCAAGTTCAGGTTATGCTAGTAACAGCAAGAAAAGAACTGCCTCGTAAAGAAGCCATTTTATCAGAAATAAAAAAACGATTACCTGAAGTTGTATCAGTGATGCAAAATGTTAATCCAAAACGAACCTCTATTATTCTTGGGGATGAAACCATCCATTTAGCAGGTGATAAAATTGTAGAGGAACGTTTAGAGGAATTTACCTATGAACTGTCTGCACGAGCATTTTTTCAATTAAACCCTGCACAAACCGTCATCCTTTACAATGAAGTCAAAGAGGCTGCAGCATTAACAGGAAATGAAAAAATTGTTGATGCCTACTGTGGAGTAGGAACTATTGGGCTTTGGCTTGCAGATAAAGCAGGTGAAATTCGAGGAATGGATGTAATACCAGAGGGAATTGAAGATGCGAAGAAAAATGCAAGGAAGCACGAAAGAAAAAATGCATCTTATTTCACTGGAAAAGCAGAAGATCTCATGCTTAAATGGGTAAAAGAAGGCTGGAGACCAGATGTGGTAGTAGTTGATCCCCCGAGAACTGGGTGTGATGAAAAGTTTCTTGACACAATCTTGAAAGTAAAGCCGAAAAAGTTTATTTATGTATCATGTAATCCATCAACCCTTGCGAAGGATTTGCAGATGTTGGGAAAGAAGTATGAGGTTGAATATTTGCAGCCAGTAGATATGTTTCCACAAACGGCACATGTAGAAGTAGTTGGAAAACTCGTATTGAAAAACTAAGAAGCTGCCAGTTGCCGCCTGCACGAAATCGTCAGGTGGTAACTTGGCAGCTTTAAAACTTTACAATAAAAAAAACTTCTTTATCAAAATAGGTGAATATATTTACGAGTTTTACATAATGTTCTTGAAAACCTTACTCGAAAATAGATTGGTATTGATAGATTGAACAAGTAGAAGTTCTTTGATGAAATGAATTTTTTCAGGTTGGAAGCTTCTAGAAATATGTTATCCTTGATAAAAGGAGTGGGTTATATGGAAATTCGTGAAAAGAGATAGCTCTGAATTTAAAATTCGAAATATTTAGATTACCATAACTAAACATTTAGGAGGATGACTATGAATGTGAATAGTAAAGATAGAATAAATAAAATAGAGGAAGTCCAAGCAAAAGAGCAATTTTCAGGAACATTTTATGCAATTTCAAATGGGGATAAGTTAACGGGGAGTTATGGTTATGCAAATCGTGCTGAAAAAATTAAAAATCAAATAAACACGAGATTCGGGATAGCTTCAGGTTGTAAAATTTTTACCTCCATAGCCATTTGTCAACTAATTGAAAAGGGGAAAATAAATTTTGATACTAAGCTTAAAGAATGCTTGAGTTTTGAATTTCCTTATTTTGATGAAGAAATAACCATTCATCATCTATTAACCCATACATCAGGTATACCAGATTATTTCGATGAAGATGTGATGGATGACTTCGAGGAGTTATGGGAATCGATGCCTATGTATAATCTACGAAGGTTACAAGACTTTTTACCATTGTTTCAAAATGAAAAAATGACAACTGAGCTAGGTACCTTTCATTATAATAATTCTGGTTATATATTATTGGGTCTGATAGTAGAAGAAGTTAGTGGCCTTGTTTTTAGTGATTACATTCAGCAATTTATCTTTAAAAAAGCAAGTATGACGGATTCCGGATATTTTGAAATGGATGATTTGCCTGGCCGAGTGGCTCTTGGTTATATAAAAAAGCCTGATGGTGGATGGCGAACAAATATTTATTCATTGCCAGTTAAAAGTTCTTCTGATGGGGGTGCTTATGTAACAGCTGAAGATATGATCTCTTTTTGGGATGCTCTAATGAATGCTCGACTGTTAACGAAAGAAATGACTCAAACTTTGTTAACTCCACGTGTGCAGGTAAAAGATGATATTTATTATGGTTATGGGGGATATATGCAAACCAATTCGGAACATGTCGAAAAATACATTTTAATGGGCTATGACCCTGGTGTGAATTTTCGCTCTGTTCATTACCCTAATAGAAACCTTACGATTGTCGTTTGTTCGAATAAATCTGATGGTGCTTATGAAATGATAAAAACTATTGAAGCTAGTTATTAAAAAATAATTAACTAAAAAAATCTGTATACAATAAAAAAACATGGGCTTGGTATAAACTTACCGAACCCATGTACAAAAGTTGTTTAATATCTCAGTAGGGCATAACCTAATTATAAAGATTTTAATCACAACAAATCATCTTTGTTAATAAATATAGAATGTAGAGACAAAATAAGCTTTCTTTGATTTTAGGTTAGTTAACCATCATACCAGGCATCATGTGAAGTGACATGTTTTGCGATTGAACCTGGGTATTTATTGGATACCCATGATAATGGTGAGCATGATGAGCATGATGATGAATTGGATGTTCATGGTGATGCATCATTCCACCACAACAAGGATATCCCATCATTTGATGCCCTGCTCCATAAGCAGGATGCCCCATTAACCATTCATGACCAACTCCATATGCAGGAGATCCATATCCCATCATATAGGGATTATAACCCATTCCATAACTTCCGAATACTGGATTCATTTTTTTCACCCTTTTCATTGTAGTAAACTTATAACCAATTACATGCTATGCTATTAACCTAGGAAAGGAGCTTACTTTTATTAAAATGGGTGAATACCTAAAAATAAAGGGATGGTTCCTTACTTTTTTGAAGCAGGAGAACCGTCCCTATGCTTCCAGAACAGGAATGGTTATAAGGAATGTTGTGCCTTTACCTTTTCGACTTTCAATATCAATGCTTCCTTTTAGTTTATTAATGGTGCTGTATACCATGAGCATGCCGAGGCCGGTGCCTTTTTCTTTTGTTGAGTAATAGGGTTGACCTAGGTGGGAGATTTGATCTCTTGTCATTCCGATTCCGGTATCTTGAATTTTGATCAGGATCTTTTGTTTCTTTTCTGAGATGTCGATCGTTAACGTTCCTCCGCCTGTCTCTTTCATTGCTTCAATTCCGTTTTTATATAAATTAATTAAACACTGTTGAATTTGATTCCGATCATATCGGGTAAATAAAGTATTTGTAAAATGAAATTGAACCTCTACTTGATGCATGGTAGCAAAGGGAATAATCAAATCTTTTGTATATTCAGTTTCTGTGAAGAGATTGGAATAAACCATATTTTCAGATTGAGGCTTCGCGAACGAAAGATAATCACTCACAATTTTTTCGGCTCGATGCAATTCTTGCAAAGAGAGTTCAATATATCGTTTTTCCTCATTTGTGATGGTAGTTGACTGTTTTAATAATTGTAAAAAACCACTAGTTACTGTAAGCGGATTTCTTATTTCATGGGAAACGCTAGCTGACAATTCACTCACAACATTTAATCGTTCCGAGTGGACAAACTGTTCGCGATTTTTAATATTGGCGATAATTTGTTCAATTAAAATCATTATAATAAGCATTGCTCCGACATTTGTTATAAATGTGAGAAGGCCTACATACCAGAATTCACTATTTAAGCTGTTAAAGAAAGTACTTAATGAGGTTAAGTAAATACATGCTATTAGTGAGCAAACAAAACCTGCGAATAGTACCCGTTTTTTTGAAGATAGCTTAATAAACTTACGATTAAACAACGGTATTAAGATAAAAATGATGGTTGAAAAAAGAAAGGATTGGAATGTTCCTTCTCCCCCAACGTAAAAGCGATAGAGATTTAATAATATATAGAGTGGCCAAACAGCTTTATATCCACCAAATAGGGCCACGATGATAAATGGGATATACCGAAGGTCAATAATAAATCCTAGTTTTATTTTGATAGGCATTGTTATGCAAAGAATCATCGTCACTGCCGAAAGCAAAACAAGTACGAACTTATTATTAGAATGTGGCCTATGTTCAAAAAAAATAAGAAAGATTAATACTGGAATTAATAGAAATAAAAAGTTTAATAATAATGTTTCTAACAATGTTGAGCTTCCTTTCGGATATATTCATGTCCTTCTTAATTGATGAGTCTTTGTATTAATATATCTATATTATATTAGCAAATATGGATCATTACATTATATTATAAATCGTAGAAAGCAAAAAAAGCGATTGGACATTCTATCCAGTCGCTTTCTTCATTCCAAATAAGTAGGTTAAAGCAGGAATCGTCTTTTGCTAAGTCCTACTGCTGGCGTCTTTACACCTGATTAAGGTTTTAGCGTTCTTATGAAGTTTGTAGCTCATTGAAGTGAAAATGAAAAGACTTGTCTTCATTTAAACAGAAAAGAGAGCCTTATTTATAATATATAACTAAAGCACAAAGCATAATGATGAGTGTAATGCTTCCAGTGACAAACAAATAGTTATACCTGAAAGTAATTAATTTTGATAAAGGTCTTCGATCTTTATCGGTCATCCGACTAAAAACATGCTGAAAACTTGCAAAGACAACATCAAAGAAACCTTTATTAACGACGAAAACAGTTAATGATAATAATAGGTAAAGAAAGCCTACAATAAAGGAAACATTAATATATGTCAGAAGATTAATGGAATGGTATGTAATAAGAGAAAGTATAAAAATTAATAGTTGTGTTGCAATTAACCAAATGGAGTATTTCCTAAACATGTCATCACCTCTTTCTAGTCCATGCAAATTTATAACAAGGCAGTTTTCGTATAGTTTGTTACTTTTGTAAAAGCCCTACTGCCGGCTTTTACACTTAATAAAGGTTCAGCGTTCTTATATAGTTTGCAGCTCTTTTCACAGTGGAGTGAGGGACATGTCACTTTTTAACATATATTTATTGGTTAAAAGATGATCTAAATAGCAACATTGTTTAAGAAAAGAGCATTTTAACATAGATGTTTTTCAGTTAATTTGTAAAATGAACATCTACTCCTTAATTTATTCCCAAAAATTAAGTATTAAAAAATTATAATGTAGTTTTAATTTAAAATAAACTGATAAACAGAAACTTAAATATTAGGACTAAAGACATTATTCTATAAATATTAAATTATCTAAATATATTATATTGTCAGAAATGTAACTATGCTAAAATAGCATGTAAAAAGCATATATTGAGCATAAAATAGAAAAAATATGTAAATTTCCCTAAAAATATAACATAAAAAAGTTAAAAATGTTTTGTTAAAATAATGTACAAATAAAAAGAAAATTATTATAATGTTAATAGAAAAGCTTTTTAGAATCTTTTTTAAAATCTTTTTTAAAAAAAATGGGGAAAAGGTGGAAAGTAAATGAAAAAGTCAAAATTTTATCTATTTACTGTACTTACTCTAGCACTTGCTCTAGTATTATCTGCTTGTGGTACAGGCGATAAAAAAGAAAGTGCAAGTAAAGGCAGCTCATCTGCTGAGCAAGTACTTAATATGATTGAACCAACAGAAATTCCAACAGGAGACCCGACATTAGCAACGGACACTGCTAGTTTTATTGTAATTGGACAAACAATGGAAGGTCTTTATACATTAAATGATAAAGATTTACCTGTTCCTGCAATTGCTGATGGGAAACCAGAAGTAAGTAAAGATGGTACAGTTTATACATTTAAATTACGTAAAGATGCAAAATGGGCAAATGGTGAACCAGTTACAGCAAATGATTTCGTATTCTCTTGGAGAAGAGCTGTAGATCCTAATACAGGTGCACAATATGCATACATGTTTGCAGATGTTGTTAAAAATGCAAGCGCAATTATGGAAGGTAAAGCAAAACCTGAAGATTTAGGCGTAAAAGCAATTGATGATAACACATTAGAAGTAACATTAGAACAACCAGTTCCATATTTAGATTCTTTATTAGCTTTCGGCACATTCGTTCCTTTAAATGAAAAATTCGTTAAAGAAAAAGGCGACAAATTCGGTACTAACAGCGATAATATGTTAGCAAATGGTCCATTCAAATTAGCAAAATGGGATGGAACAGGATTAACTTGGAAATATGAAAAAAATGATAAATATTATGATAAAGACGCTGTGAAATTAAAAGAAATTAATGTTCAAGTTTCAAAAACTCCAAACACTGCGGTTAACTTATATAACACTGGTAAAGTAGATCGTACAGGTGCATTAAGCGCAGAATATGCAAAACAATATGCAAACAATAAAGATGCAGTAAAAATGGTTGAATCAAGCTCTTGGTACTTAAAATTCAACCAATTACGTAATGGCAAGGAAACACCTTTAGCAAATGTAAATATTCGTAAAGGTTTAGCTATGGCTTTTGATAAAAAAGCCTATACAGAAACAGTACTTTCAAATGGATCATTCCCAAGTAATGGATTAGTTCCTAAAGGTGTAGCAAAAGATCCAAGTGGTGAAAAGGACTTCCGTGATGAAAGTGGAGATCTATCAACTTATGATCCGAAACAAGCAAAAGAATATTGGGAAAAAGGCTTAAAAGAATTAGGTGTAAAAAGCTTAGAACTTGAATTATTAAGTGATGATACTGAAAATGCGAAGAAAACAAGCGAATTCTTCCAAGATCAATTACAAAAGAATTTACCAGGCTTAAAGCTTAAATTAACAAATGTACCATTCAAAATCCGCCTTCAAAAACAAGATCAGCAAGATTATGATATCCAAATGGCTGGTTGGGGTGCAGACTATTTAGATGCAATGACATATCTTGATTTATTTGTAACAAATGGTGGTAATAACAAAGCTGGTTACTCTAATAAGAAATATGATCAGTTAATCAATGATGCAAAAGTAAAATACGCAAATGATCCTGAGAAGCGTTGGGAAGTATTGTTAGAAGCTGAAAAGATTTTAATTCAGGATGACGCTGCAATTGCACCAATCTATCAAAGAGGTCACTTAACACTAACACAGCCTTATGTGAAAAACTTTGAAGAGCATTTATTTGGCCCTGACTATACAATGAAAAATACTTATATTGAAAAATAAGTCGATTTTCAATTGAATTAATGGGACCAAAGAAAAGAGAGTATTTTTAATTAAGAATACTCTCTTTCTCCTTTTAATCGTTCTGGTTGAAAATTTTAAATAATTCGTGATTAGGAGGCGAATTGAATGGCGAAATATATTTCGAAACGTATCATTTATATGATCATTACGTTGTTCATCATTTCATCATTTACGTTTTTCTTGATGAAATTATTGCCTGGTACGCCGTTTCGAGCGGAAGAGAAGCTATCGGATGAACAAAAAATCATCTTACAAGAAAAATACGGATTGAATGACCCAATTCCTGTGCAATATGGGCGTTATATGTTGAATATTGCGAAAGGTGATTTAGGGGTATCATTCCAATTTGATAATCAACCGGTTACAAAACTATTAATCAACCGAATGGGACCATCACTTCAATTAGGTTTCCAAGCCATGTTTATAGGAACATTAGTAGGGATATTATTAGGTGTTTTAGCTGCGATGTTTCAAAATACGTGGATCGATTATGGAAGTACATTTTTAGCAGTATTAGGTAAATCGATTCCTTCTTTCGTTTTTGCTGCTCTTTTACAATATATTATAGGTGTAAAATTACAATGGCTTCCAGTTGCCTCGTGGGATAGTTTTGCTTCATCAATCATGCCTACCATCGCACTGGCTATTTTCCCAATTGCAACAGCAGCTCGTTTCATGAGGACAGAGCTAATTGAAGTACTAAGCTCAGATTATATTACTCTAGCAAAAGCAAAAGGAAATTCAAGAATGGAAATTTCATTTAAACATGCTGTCCGTAATGCATTGATTCCATTAATTACTGTATTAGGACCTATGGCAGTTGGTTTAATGACAGGTTCCATGGTAGTAGAACAAATCTTTGCCATTCCAGGGATTGGGGAGCAATTTGTTAAATCGATACAAACAAATGATTACCCTATCATCATGGGAACAACAATTTTCTTTGCATTCTTATTAACGGTAATTATCTTAATTGTTGATATTCTTTATGGAATCATAGATCCAAGAATTCGTGTAGCGGGAGGGAAAAAATAATGGCTGAAATGTTAGAAAAAATACCAAAAGAATTGCTCGAACCCGCTCCAATGAACCATGGAGAAAGTGAAGTAATAGCGAAACCGCAACTTTCCTTTGCTAAGGATGCATGGCTAAGGGTTAGAAAGAATAAAGGGGCAATTATTAGTCTAGTTTTATTAGTACTAATTATTCTTATGGCGATTATTGGTCCACATCTTTCGCATTATAATCCAGAAACACAGAATCTTGCTCATGCCAATCTTCCGCCTAGAATCCCTGGATTAGAAAAAATGGGTATCTTTGATGGAAGTCAAAAAATTGGTGGCGTTGAAACGAATGTTTATAAAGAACAGCATTTAAAAGATTATTATTGGTTTGGAACTGATGGACTTGGCCGTGATCTCTTTTCAAGGGTATGGCTTGGAACAAGGGTTTCATTATATATCGCTTTTCTAGCAGCGATCATTGATATGGTCATTGGTGTAACCTATGGATTAATTTCTGGTTTTAAAGGCGGACAGGTTGACAATGTGATGCAACGTATATTAGAGGTCATCTCTGGTGTACCGAATTTAATTGTTGTTATTCTTATGCTATTAATCATGAAACCTGGGATATTATCAATTACCATTGCGATGGTTATCACCGGATGGATAGGAATGGCACGTGTTGTACGTGGACAAGTATTAAAACTAAAAGGTCAAGAATATGTCATGGCTTCAAGAACATTAGGAGCTTCAAATGGCAGGATCTTATTAAAACATTTATTGCCAAATTTATCAGGTGTTATTATTATCAATACAATGTTTACAATCCCAAGTGCGATCTTTTTTGAAGCATTTTTAAGCTTTATCGGTATTGGTTTACAAGCACCAAATGCATCGTTAGGAACATTAATTGAAGATGGATATAAAACATTCCAATTCTTACCTCATTTAATGATTATTCCTTGTTTAGTTATTTGTATTATTTTAGTTGCATGTAATTTAATTGGTGACGGACTTCGTGATGCATTTGATCCGAAAATGAGAGATTAAAAGTGAGGTGAAAAAGATGAAGAAAATGCTAGAAGTGAAAGATTTGAATATTTCGTTTCATACATTCGCTGGAGAGGTAAAAGCGATCCGCGGTGTAAACTTTGAATTATTTGAGGGAGAAACACTTGCAATTGTTGGAGAATCTGGTTCCGGAAAATCAGTTACCACTAAATCAATTATGAGGTTGCTACCCCCAGGAAATTCTGAAATTAAAAACGGGCAAATTCTATTTAATGGAACAGACATAGCGAAAGCTTCTGAAAAGGAAATGCAAAAAATCCGTGGTAAAGATATTTCAATGATCTTCCAGGATCCAATGACATCCTTAAACCCAACAATGACGATTGGTAAGCAAATTATGGAACCACTTTTAAAGCACCAAAAGTTAGGGAAAGAGGAAGCGAGAAATCGTGCTATTAACTTATTAAAGCTAGTAGGTATTCCGAAGCCTGAATCCCGTATGAAACAATATCCACATCAATTCTCTGGTGGGATGAGACAGCGTGTTGTTATTGCCATTGCATTAGCTTGTAATCCGAAAGTGCTTATTGCCGATGAACCAACAACTGCTTTGGACGTAACGATCCAAGGTCAAATATTAGATTTAATGAAAGAATTACAAAAGAAAGTTGATACGTCTATTATTTTTATTACACATGATTTAGGTGTTGTTGCTAACGTAGCTGACCGTGTGGCGGTTATGTATGGCGGGAAAATTGTTGAAGTTGGAACAGTTGATGAAATTTTCTATAATCCAAAGCACCCATACACATGGGGACTGATTAGTTCTATGCCAAGCCTTGATGCCACAGAGGAAGAATTATATGCAATTCCAGGAACACCACCGGACTTGTTAAACCCGCCTAAGGGGGATGCATTTGCTCCACGTAACCCTTATGCGTTGAAAATAGATTATGAAAAAGAACCACCAATGTTCAAAATTTCCGATACACATTATGCGGCAACATGGCTGCTTCATCCAGATGCACCGAAAGTAGAACCACCAGAGGCAGTGAAGAAGAGAATGCATAAATTTAATGCTAAGAACAATGCTACTCCGAATAAGGAGGCAAACTAACCATGGCAGAAAAATTATTAGAAATTAAAAACTTAAAGCAATACTTCAATAAAGGAACATCAAATGAAGTACGTGCGATTGATGATATTTCCTTTGATATATATAAAGGTGAAACATTAGGTCTAGTTGGCGAATCTGGTTGTGGAAAGTCAACAACAGGACGTACGATCATTCGGTTATACAATGCAACTGATGGAGAAGTCCTTTTTAATGGAGAAAATGTACATGCGAAAAAGTCCAAAAAGGAATTAAAAAAATTCCACCAAAAAATGCAGATGATCTTCCAGGATCCTTATGCATCACTGAATCCACGATCAAAAGTTGCTGATATAATCGCTGAAGGCATTGATATTCACGGTTTAGCGAAATCGCCACAACAAAGAATGGAAATGGTAGAACAACTCCTTGAAACAGTTGGCTTAAATCGTGAGCATGCGAATCGTTATCCACATGAATTTTCAGGTGGACAAAGACAGCGTATCGGAATAGCTCGTGCACTTGCAGTAAATCCAGAGTTTATCATTGCCGATGAACCAATTTCTGCATTGGATGTTTCTATCCAAGCACAAGTGGTAAATTTAATGAAAAAGCTTCAAAAGGAAAAAGGATTGACTTATTTATTTATTGCTCATGATTTATCTATGGTTAAATATATAAGTGATCGTATTGGGGTAATGTATTTTGGTAAATTAGTGGAATTAGCACCTGCAGATGATTTATATAATCATCCACTACATCCTTACACACAATCGCTACTTTCAGCTATTCCACTTCCAGATCCAGATTATGAACGTACACGTGTTAGAAAAACTTACGATCCGTCTGTTCATAAATATGAACAAGGTGAAGAAGTGAAAATGCGTGAAGTAGTACCTGGACATTTTGTTTATTGCTCTGAGAAAGAATTAAAGCAATATCAAGCTGAATATAAATAATAGAAAGGGTTGTCATTTGGCAACCTTTTTTTTATGCGTTTTTCATCAATAACTTTGGCTCTTATCTCACTATTTAGGTAAAGTCCTAACAAATAAAAATAGGATTAAGAGAGTCAAAACCCTTCATTCCACAAACTCCGTAGAAAGAATTGAATCCTATAGTAGATTTAAAATTGTATTATGACATTTACAAAAGCAATAAACCTATACGAAAGCATTCATAGCTTTTAGTATGCTATACTAAATTTAACGGTTGTATGTACGTATGAGGAAGGGGAAAGAAGGATGAATGACAAAACTGTCCAGTTGATTGAATATGAAATTGCTCTACTTGTTCGATTGACAACAGCCCATAGTCCCCGGCTTGGTAGTCTAGACAGGGCAGAGTATCTATTATTAAGTCAACTTCAAAAATCTAGTCCCATTGCAATAAATGCCTTAGCAGAACAATTATTGCTTAATCTTTCTACTGCGAGTAGACAAATTGCTGTCTTGGAGAAGAAAGGGTATATTAAGCGCTTTCCTGACCCAATCAATGGAAGAATTAGTCTTATCGAGTTAACAGAGAAGGGATCGAATATTCTTAAAAAAGTACAAGATGCACGCTCTTCTGCTTATACTGAAATGCTAAATGAATGGTCACCAGATGAATTAATACAGTTAAAAGATAGTCTAACGCGTCTTAATCAAGATTTTAAAAAGTGGAGAAAGTAATCTGTAGAGGGATAAAGTCTATCATCCCTCTTATTTGAGGTAAAAGAATGTATGTAAAAAAATTCTATTGACCTTTTTTATATAAGTTGTATAATACATATTGTATTATGAAACTTATTGAGTTTAAAGGAATTTCCCTTTGTGGAGATTCTTTTTGTGTTTTAAATAGCGATTTAATGATGTTGTTCATTTATATGATTCATACTTTGAAGTCAATTGAAAGGAGGAAGATAGATGAATCAAGAGACCCCGAAGGGATTCATGGGAATTCCACAATATATAATTATATCCTTTTTGACTATTTTTGCTATAGGACCCCAGTATTTTATAAATTTATCTTATTCAATGAATCAAGAAATTGTTCAAAATAGTCTACATTTCGATTCAGAAGGATTAATGATTCCGTCTATTTTAGCAAATATAGCTTTTGCTCTTGGTATTCCATTTGGACCTGTTTTAACAAGAGTATTAGGATTTAAGAGAAATTACTTAATAATGTTATGTATCTTTTTACTTGGCTCGTTCATTGGGGTAATATCACCTGATTTATTACTACTAATAATAGGGAGAATCATACAAGGGATTAGTGCAGGTATTTTGTTTTTAACCATTTTACCTGTCAGCTTAAGATCGTTTCCAAATAAAGTTCGAAATACCTTTTTGTTTATGGTAATTACCGGATTGTTTGGTGCAACTGCAATGGGAGCACTCTTCGGATCATTATCCCTAAGCGTTAATACATGGCGTTGGCTATTTATATTAAATATACTATCTGCTTTGCTATGCTTAATTGTAGGATACTTTGGTCTTCCGAGAAATGAAGTGCATGTTCAACAAAAAGCAATGGATAAGACAGGCGGTTTTTTATACTGTCTTATGATGATTATATTGGCCATTCCTTTGTGTAATCTAATGGAAAAAGGGTTTGCTTCACTATATGTGTGGCCATTTTTTGTTTTAGCCTTCATTTTGGCTGTTTTATTTATCTTTATAGATTTAAAAGCGGAAAATCCATTAATTCCATTTCGAACTTTAAAAGCAGCAAAGCCTATTTCAGGAACGGTGATGGCGGTTGCCTCCCATGTATTGCTAGTACTATCGATTGCAGGGATAAATGGCTTTGTCCGTCATAATATGGATCTTCCATTTCATTATTTACTGCACTTTTATTTTTGGTTTTTTATTGGAATAGTAGTTACCGCAATTCTTCATACATTGCTTTATAGTGCTTTAGGTGCAGGTAAGTTAGGAATTGTTGGGTCATTAATTGTAATATATGTAAGCTTTCAATGGAGAACGATGAGTCCTGAAATTTCTTTGTCTACCCTTTATTTTCAAATTGCATGTCTAGGTGCAGGGGTAAGTATGGTATTAGTTGGGGGGGCATTAGGAACAGCATTTGCAGGTGATTTACATTTTGCGCCGATGCGTTCTGCTACCTTGCATTCTATTCGTAACTTTGTTGGAGCGATCATTACACCAATCGTAGGTTGGTTTATATCCACGCAAAATGCAATCCAATATGAAAATATCAGAGGGAATCTAGGGCAATTTGGAGCGGAAGCGAAATCTGAAATGGCTCAGACCATTCATCGATTAGTAGAGACAGGAATGTCAGCAAGTGAGGCAAAAACCTTAGCATCATATGAACTAATAGCCAATTCCAAAAAGGCAGCAATTCTAGGAGCCTACCATCATTTATTTACAATCATGCTAGGAGTGGCTGTAATTATGCTTATTGGCTCAATTGGTAAAATGGCAACTGGAAAGGGTATTGGTCTAGTAAAAAAGGAAAAGAAAAGTCCGGTTTCAAATGTAAAAGTAAGCCCAAATCATATAAAATGAGAGGAATTGATTATCTTTGTTTTGATAGCAACTGGTGCCTATTTTTATTTTCAAAATGAAAACTATGTAAAGACAAATGACGCTGTAGTATCAGCTGATATGCTTCCGGTTGTGTCACCAATGACAGGTGTATTAACGAATTGGAAAGCAGATCAAGGAAAAGATGTAAAAGAAAATGAAACAATTGGTAAAGTATCCGATGGAGTAAAGGAAATTCCAGTTACATCAAAGATGAGTGGGAAAATAATCAAAAATGAAGCAAGAAAAAATCAAATGGTTCAAGCTGGTCAATCACTTGGAGAAGAGGCAGACATGGATCATTTATATATTATTGCAAATATTAAAGAAACCGATTTAAAAGATATAGAGATTGGTGAAAGTGTCGATATTGAAGTTGATGGAGATAAAGATTCGGTGTTTGCAGGAACCGTTAGTGAAATTGGCTATGCAACGAACTCAGTATTCTCTGTATTGCCACAAAGCTCTAATGGAAACTATACTAAAGTAACTCAAAAAGTAGCCGTAAAAATTGAAATAAATCAGCCATCTTCAAAAGTCCTACCCGGAATGAACGCTAGTGTGAAAATATCCATATAACATATTATGATCAGGTACTACTGAGACAAAAGAAGTTAAATCATTAGGTGGTGCCTGATATTTTTCTCAATTTTTTTGTTAAAATATAGGTATTCGTTTAGTACAACTGTCTTCCATGAACATAGTCTATACTGTATAGAAAAATATGAGGATGGAAGGAGTATTGTCCAATGAGTTACTATCATCACCAGCATCTACAGGGGTGTGGAATCAAACATTGCCCACCTTCAGTATTACCAACACAATATGATCCGGGTTTAACAGATCCACCGCAGAACGCAGTCAGAACAACAGTTATCCCACATGTAATAAGACATGTTCATCCTTCACATACAACGAATGTGAATAAACATGTTTTTACACATCAACATTATTTTCCACATACGGAATCAGTTGTAAATGTATGCTGTGAGAATCATGTATTCTGTGGATGCCCAGTTGATCCATGCTGCCCACCAAGACATTTTGGATTTTATTAATGATAATATAAAGTAGTTAGAATAAAAAACATCTACCATTTTGTGTAGATGTTTTTTTAGGTTCTTTTCTCAAACATTTTACGAAAAACATTATAAGAATAGATGAGTCTTTTATTGGGTGTAAAAAGCCAGTTAGTTGAGCTTTTACAAAGAAATATTCTGTAATACAACAGACTTTTTGTAAATAAAGTTTATTCATTTTTTTATTAAAGAATACTTGTCATAAAAAGGGCACTGAGCTTATTTAAATAAGTTAAAGAAGAATATACTATACTGATGATAAATTTTGGGATTATTTTAGTTTTCCTCTACGTAAGACCACTTTCATAGAAAATCTTTAAAAGGCTTTTTATTTTGGGAGGTGGGATCATGAAGATATCGGAATTAAATCCAGATCAATTAACAGATAAGCAAATGGCAGACTTATTATACAATCATGTTCATGATGATATGGAGAAAGGGGACTGCATACTTGTATTCGGTAGCCGTCTGGCTACCAAGTCCCGATTGCCAAAGGCTATCCAATTATATCGAGAGGGTCGGGCGAAAAAGATTCTTTTTTCAGGTGGGACGATTTGGGGAGTAGGTAATGATTCTGAGGCAATTTTATTGAAGAAGAAAGCTTTGGAGCTTGGTATTCCAGAGACAGATATTTTGGTGGAGACGGAGTCACAAAATACAAAGGAAAATATTATCGCTTCATTACTAATTTTAGATCGATATTTTGAATTACACAAAATAAAAAGATTGCTTATTGTAACATCCAACTATCATATGAAAAGAGCCTATCTAACTTTAAAAACCTATATGCCTAGCTGGATTGAATATTCTCTATGTAAAGCAGAAAACCAATATACGCAAGAAGACAATTGGTTTCTAACCGAAGAGGGGAGAAAAAGAGTAAAGGAGGAGTCTAAAAAAATTATAAAATATGTAAAATGGGGAGCAATCATTGACGATGAGATATAAATAATTGGAGGGAAGTAACCACATCAGGTGGCTTCATTTTTAGTGAAAATAGTATAACTATACCCACTTGTAGGAATAAAAATAACTCCCCGTAAATAATGGACAATTAGCCAAATTTACGGGGAGATTTTTATTTTTTATCCTTCTGCATTAGCGAATTGTTTTTAAGGCACGGCTCCAAGTATTAACTTGGTCAAGCATTAAATTAATATTGTCAAGATGAAGATCTTGTGGTTTAAATACAGTACCATTTTCAAAATCTGTAAATAATGACAATGTAGGATGAGTACGAACATCAGCAATCATCAATTCACCTAGGATACCACGTAAGTGTTCAGCTGCACGAGCACCACCAGTTGAACCATAGCTAACAATCCCTGCTGCTTTGTTATTCCATGCTTCACGAGCTAAATCAAGGGCATTTTTTAAAGCTCCTGTAATACTGTGATTATATTCTTGAACAATGAATACGAATCCATCTAATTCAGCAAGTTTTTCATTCCATGCTGCAATTCCTGGTGCATCTGCTTCACCTAAAAATGGTAGTTTGAAATCTGCAATATCAACGATTTCATAATTAGCATCTCCACGTTGATCTGCAATTCCTTTTACCCATTCACCGACTTGAGGACTTAAACGTCCTTGGCGTGTACTACCTAAAATAATTCCAATGTTTAATTTTTCTGTCATGATTTCTTCCTCCTTCGTTGTTTTACCAAATAGTTTGTTGAGAAAACTCATTTTTACACCACCTTAGTTGTTGATAGATTTATGCTATTGTGTAAAATGTATAAGCATTGAATTAATTTCACTCATCGAGTTACTTTATGTAAGTTAGTATAGTTTAATAATTTGATTTCGTCAAGTTATTAATTAGAAATCATTTTGATGTTCCAAAAAATGAAGTATGAATGATTCATTTGAAAGTTAGTTTAACTAAATTAAGACATTCATATTATTATAGGAAAGAAGTTGAAATGCTCAAACCAAGAGATATCCACTTGCCCCGCTCGTATGATTGAATGGAGAATAGCATGGAGGAAAATGTTGAAATTTGAATATTCTATAAATTGATGATACTTTTTAAAAAAGCTCATCTTTTTATAGGTGTAAAAGCCGAGAGTAGGGCGTTTACAAAAGCACAATAGATATGAAGACAGTTTAAGTAAATAATTACAAGGAAGGGGAAATGAATGAAAAAGATTAAAAATTACCTCATTCTGACATTCTTATTGACCTATGTGTCATGGGGAATCATGATAATGTATACTCAAGTAAATAATGTTCCTTTTGGTTCTTCAATCTTCATGTTAATTTTATATGTGATTGGAGTAGTAGGTCCTGCAATAGGGGCTATAGTGGTTAATAAACAAATGGATTCTAATGTACAATATAAAAGTTTCTTGAAAAATATATATTATCCATCAAAAAGAATAGGATGGTACTTATTTATTGGATGTATCGTTATCATTTTTCATATGGGTCCATACATTCTTATTGGTGGAAATAAAATTGCCCCGTTTTCCCTTTTATTCTTACAATTTCCTTTGTTTATCGTTATTGGAGGGTTTGAGGAAATTGGTTGGAGGGGACTTTTGCTTCCAGAGTTAGAAAAGAAAATATCTCCGTTTCTTAGCACCCTTATCTTAGGGATCATCTGGAGTGTTTGGCATTTACCATTGTTTTTTATACAAGGAACATACCAATATCAATTTTTAAACTTTTTTACATTTATGATTAGTACGATCGCTTTTTCATTCATATTATCGATTGTTTATTTTAAAACGAGAAGTATTTTCACCTGTATAATGACACATGCATTTTTAAATAGTATTGCAGGGGTGTTTGTTATTAACGAATCGCTGCTAGCGGAAATGATCCCTTTGTTATTTGCATGTATTATATTCTTCATTTTTTTAAATAAAAATAGAGCTTTTGCAACCATTAAAGATTCTAATCTATCAAAAAGAAACTTGGAGTGATATTAATAATATAGACCTAAAAAAAGTAAGCATAAAGAACTATTTATCATACAAAATTTTCAATTGATTCTCGGTATAATTCTAAAAAATGCTTTATTCAAGAATTTCATTTTATTCAAGAATATTGAATAAATCAATGAAATTCGTACTTGTAGGGCCAATAAAATCCATTAATGATCAAAATTTATATGAGAAGGTGAAGGATCATTCATTGTAACTTACTTTAATGACTATAAATATCCTACTATGTTACAATAGCTCCGAAGTAATAGGTAGTTTTTACCGATATCGGAGGGATAAGATGAAACGTCATAGTAGCATTTCTACAAAAGTATCCCTTGTTTTATTTATAGTTATTGCAATTGTTCTTTCTGCAACCGCTGTTATTGTAAACGTTTATACAAAAGATATAATGGCTGAAAGTATTGAAAAGGAAGTAAACGTTGAAAGCAGATCGGTTGCAGATAAGGTAAATAATTTTTTTGAAGGGAAAGGGCAGCTGGTTGATCAGATTACTAGTAATCAAACTTTGCTCCACTACCTAAAGACAGCAAAAACACGTGACGATGCATTGACAAATAAATATTACAAGGATATGAATCAATCATTAGAAGATATTAAAAGTATGAACCCAGATATTGCTATGGTTTGGGTCGCAAGTGAAAAAGGAAATTTTTTAACTGGAACGGGAAATGTTCTTTCAGATACGGACTTTGATCTATCAGAAAGACCATGGTATAAACCAGTAACGAGTACTGAAGGTGTATATTACACGGAACCATATATGGATCAAGTATTCGGTAAAGTAATTATGAGTGTAATGAAGGAAGTAAAGGTAGATAATGAGCCAGCAGGAATTGTAGCGGTTGACCTTTTCCTTGATTCCATTCCATCAATAATGGAGCAATATAAAATTGGTAAAACTGGTTACAGTATTTTACTAGCTCCTGATGGCAATGTGATTTATCATCCAAATAAGGATCTTATTATGAGCAAACCGTTGACAACTCAAAAGGGAGATATCGGAGCAATTGCGAAGAAAATGATTGCTGGGAAAACTGGCCTTGAAACAGCAAAGCTTGATGATAAAGAGTATTACATTGGCTATAAACCAGTAGAATCTACCGGTTGGTCCGTTGCAACAACTGTTACGCAAGATGAGGTTTTTAAACCATTAAAAAGTATGGGTACCAAACTCATCATCTTTTTCATTATTGCTATCGTGATCCTGATTACTTTTGCTTATATTCTTTTAAAGTATATGTTGAAAAATCTTTCGGGAATGTCTGATATCATTAAAAAAATTGCTGCTGGGGATATGACCCACCGTATAGATATACGGTCAAAGGATGAACTAGGTCAAGTATCTAGTGATTTAAACGGAATGCTCGATAATTTAAATGGGCTTATTCGAACTGTTCAGGTTAATGCATCACAAGTAGCGGCATCATCTGAACAATTAAATGTAAGTACAGATCAAACGGCACAGGCCGCTCAAGTTGTAGCAGGTACTGTTGATTCAGTAACAGCTGGAACATTGCAGCAAATTGATAGTACAAAAAAAGCCGCAGAAACGGTTGTTAGAATGTCTAATACCTTCCAAGAAATTTCTTCTGATTCAGATGAGGTAGCGAAACGTTCCGAAGACGCTGTTCAAAAAGCAAAGCTTGGAGAAGAATCGGTTCATTCTGCAATGACTCAGATGGAGACCATTAAAGAAACGGTAAATAATGCAGCGACTATCATTGCAAAACTAGGTGAACGCTCAAATGAGATTGGCCAGATTGTAGATGCCATTTCTGAAATATCCAACCAGACCAACTTACTGGCACTAAATGCTTCAATAGAAGCGGCGCGAGCAGGAGAGCATGGAAAAGGCTTCTCTGTTGTTGCAAATGAAGTCAAAAAGCTTGCTGAACAATCGAACCAAGCAGCAGGTCAGATTGGGGAATTAATCAAGGAAATTCAGATAGATACGGATACGGCTGTAAACTCAATTAATAAGGGAACTCATGAGGTTAATAAAGGATCAGAGGTTGTTCAAACTACTGGGGAAACCTTTAATGAAATAACTTCTATCGTATCTCGTGTCTCTCAACAAATGATAGCTATTTCTTCATCAATTCAGAAGTTATCATCAGAAACAAAACAAGTAGTCGAAATCATTCAAGATGTAGATGCAGTTGCCCATTCAACTCAAGAAAGCTTTGAAAATGTAGCTGCTGCTGCTGAAGAGCAGACTGCTACTCTTGAAGAAATTGCTTCCTCAAGTCAAGAGTTATCTTCTATGGCTATGGAACTTGAAAATGCTGTGTCTAGTTTTAAAATTTAATTCTCAAGGGACAGTTCTTTCGCTTAATCAAAGCTAGAGGACTGTCCTGTCTTTATTTTTAATATCCCTTTGTTAAATGAAAGAATGCTTCAACGATATTGATGATTCTCTTTTGATAGAAGTAATTATTGAAGATTTGGCTTAGTCATCATATTTAACCCCATATGCCTTCCCTATTGTCGATTTAATCTCTTTATATACCTTATAATTATTTCCATTTTTTAGTTTAAACTTATTGTCTAAAGGAATAATACGAATATAAACAATGGAGAGTGCACACTTTTATCTGTAAAATGAAACGTGTAGTGATCCTCAGTCGATATTTATTTGTTATAACTTTACTTAAATGTAACAATGTTTGAGAAATGAGCCTAAACAATTGATAAGGGAGATAAGATAATGAGAATAAAGATGATAGTGCTTATTTGTTTATTATCATTTGGTTTAATCGCCTGTTCAACTGAAAAAAGTCCAAAGGATAATAGTGATTCTAGTGACCACACCCATAAGCAAGCCCAGCAGGATTTAAAACAATACTCACAAGATCCAGATAAAGATTCTGATCAAGATTTTGATTTAGTAGGTAGATTAATTGAAGAAAGCGATGACCAAATTAACATAAATATTAACGGAAAAGAAGTGTTGATTCCAAAAAGTAAGTCCTTTGCGGTTAAAGGCTCACATAATAATTTGAAAAATCAGCTTGTAAAAGTAGAGATAGGAAATCACAATCAACAAGCTGAAGAGATGGAGTTAACGGCGTTGGCGAAAGCAGATCGTGATGGGGTATATGAAAAAAATGATGATGAAACAAAAATCATTGGGAAATACATTTCAGAAACAGATAAGGACATAACAATACAAGTGAAAAATGGAGATAAGAAGTATTTGAAATCCCCAGACTATAAGATAGAGGGAAAGCTTCCATCAAAACAATTAAAAGGTAAAATCGTAAGACTAGAATTACAGAAGAATAATAAAGTAAAAAGCTTAGAATATAAGCAGGAAGACCAGAATGTAAAATAAGTAAACGAGGGTGTCTATTAAAATAGACACCTTTTCTTTTATTAAATATTTATTTGAGTGTATTCACTTGGTTCTTTTTCTCAGTCGATTTAGCCCAATAAGTAGAACGATAATCATACAATCAAAAGCAAGAATCAGAGTCATTTTATCTACATTTATGATGTTAGTAACCTGAAAGAAGTGATTCAGGACTTTCTGTAATAGGGCATCTTTTGCTATTGCAAGAATACTTATGTGCACTAAAAGTGCACCTGCGATAATTTGAATCCAATAAAATGTGTTAATCATTCGGGTTAGTAGTGGGAGTAATGAGAATGCGATGACTAAACTAATAAATAGCCCTAGTAATGCTTGGAAAATATTATTTGTCATTTCCGCCATAATAAAAACGGTGTCAAAGGAGATAACAAAATCAGTTAATAAAATGATAAATAACATTTTATGAATAGGAATCAAAGGGGCAGTAGCACCAAAAGAAAACCAGCGATTATCCTCATCTTGTCCTACATTCATCACTAAGCGAAAACCGATCCAAAGAATAATTAATCCCGTAAGTAAATGGAGTCCAGGGAGTTCACTAAGAGTTTGAATAATAGATACATAAAACGTTCTACTAAGAGTCAACATACAAACTGCTAATACTTTAACAATAAAAAGCGCTCTCGGATGTTGTTCATATAAATTTTTTCTTAATAGTGCAGCAATAATTAAAATATTATCAATATCATTTATTACATTTAGCAAAGCTAATTGAAAAATTTTTTCCACATTTAACCCTCCAACACTGTTGGTGAAAAGGAGCAATTTTGTCCAATCATTAAATACTATGCTAGTAAATGAAGAGACATGCTTTATATATAGTAGGGGTACTAAACGTATCATGTTTTTTATGCAGAACTACTAAATGATCATGCTTTTTGGTTTAGAATAGGCTAAAAGTCTAATAAACTATAAAAAAATTGGAAATTATACCGATAATAAGGTAGATAAATATAATTTTTTGTTATATGAAAATTAAAAAACTTTTAATTTCAAAAAGGAGTTTAAACAGATGCCATTGTTTCAAACAGATTCAAGAAATAAAGCTTTTATCATTACAATAGAAGGCTTTGCTGAAGTTGATAGAGCGGCGGATTTTGTTGGAAAGTTAAAAAATGAGGTATCAACCATTGATGTGAACAATTATACGCTTATCGCGGATGGGACCCATCTAAAAACATTTAAACCAGAAATATTACCTCTATTGGAAAAAAGCTATGCTCTTTACATGAGCCTTGGTTTTAAAAAAGTGTTAGTGGTAAATCCACAAAGAGTAACACCACGTTTACAAGTAAAAAGAGTGGCTAAAAATGTTCAATTTACTGGAGAATTTATTCCAAGTTTACAAGAAGCACTACATATATCAGCCAATCTATAAATCTTATAAAAAATACTAGATGTTTTTGATAATAAGGAGAAAAAAATGACAACCAGTATTACTTTAAAAGATGTAGCTATTTATCACCCAGATAATGTAATAAATAATGATTTCTATATTAATCACTTTCAGGAACAAGGAAAGGATATACATAATTTACTTCAAGCACTTGGAAGAGAAAATAGATATGTAGCGGATTATTCGAAAGAAAACACTTTAACAATGGCAATCGAGGCTTCAAAAAATGTGTTAAATAAAGTGAAGTACACTGGTCAAGATTTGGACATGATTGTTTTTGTATCTAGTACACCTGAGTATTTTGCGCCACCCAGTGCAGTTGCTATACATCGTGCATTAGAGGGAAAAGAAGAAGCAATTGTTTATGATATGAATGCAGCTTGTGTTGGAATGATTGTTGCAGTTGAACAAGTAAGTAGAAGTATGCTAGCTAATCCACATATTCATCGAGCATTGGTTGTAGCCTCTGAGCAACTCCTTCGATATGCATGGGAGGAGGAAGCGGTTACGTATTCGAGCTTTGGAGATGGGGCATCTGCTGTATTGCTTGAAAAACAAGAAGAAACCAATCAAGGATTTATCGATTCTGCATATAAAGTGAATACTGAATCAATTGACAAAATCATACTTCCAGCATGTGGAGTTTCCAATCTGAAAGATCAGAACATTTCTGATTATGAAAAAAGAGTGAAATGGGAAAACGTTAATAATGATAATGCCTTTAAGTCCACTGTTGAACTTATCGAAAAGCTATTAAATAGAAATAACCTAACAACAAGTGATATACAAGCTTTTTGTTTTTCACAAATTTCGAGAAAGAATATCTATAAAATACAGGAAATGTTTAATGAAGATCGTAAGAAGTTTCCTGTGGTAGGGACGAAATATGGATACACGGGTTCGGCAAGTCCATTTATGGCTTTTGAATATGCTGTACGGACTGAACAGGTAAAAAAAGGTGATTATGTTGTTTTTTGGTCGGTAGGTGCGGGATCCTCTGCTTCAGCAATGTTATTTAAATATTGAGTCATAGATTAATGATTAATCATCATATTACATTAGGAGAATTAGGATGAGTAAAAATAAGGAAAAAGTAAATATTATTCCAAGCTTAGTAGTGAAATCTATACTTCCATCTGTATTAATTGGTTTAATCATCATTGGAAGCTTTTTTATAAAAAATCAAATGCTTCAAATTAGTGTGGTAATTTTCGGAGTTATTCTTTTAATAGGGGCTACAATATTATCCTCTCTTCGCATAAAGAAACAGTGGATTGCTATGGATGAACTGTCACAAAGACTGGCTTTAGGTGATTTAACCTCGCTGGAGGAAAAGAAGAATAAAGGTAGCTTAGACCGTATCTCCCATAATTTATACACGGCTACGAACAATATGAGAAAGATTGTTGTAAATATGAAAAATGGCATTTCTGATGTAGATAGTCATTCAGATGAATTATTAGCAACAGCTACAGAACTTACTTATATTATACAAGATGTAAAAGATACGATAAATGAAATGACTCAGGGAGCATTGGAGCTAAGTGCAACCAATCAACAAGTAAGTGCATCAATTGAAGATATCGAAACTTCGACGAATAAATTGGCAGAAAAAGCAAAGGACGCAGGGAAGTTAGCTGAGGAAATTCAGGTTCGCGCGGCTAAAGTGAGAGAGGATGCGACTCATTCAGTACAGTCTTCAGAAAAGATATTTATCGAAAAAGAAGAAAAGATAATGAAAGCTATGGAAGAATCAAAAGTAGTAGAAGAAATTACAATACTAGCCGATACAATTGGTGGTATTGCAGAGCAAACCAATTTATTAGCATTAAATGCTTCTATAGAAGCAGCACGAGCTGGAGAGGCTGGTAAAGGTTTTTCAGTTGTAGCTGAGGAAATACGAAAATTAGCTGAGCAATCTTCCAAGTCAGTAGAAAATATCCGTAATGTTACTAGTAAAGTTCAACAAGCCTTTATTAATTTAACAGATAATTCAAAGGATGTTTTGCACTATATGGATAGCGAGGTTTTACCTGATTACGAGAAATTTATACAAATTGGTATACAATACGAAAAAGATGCTGAATTTATTAAGCAAATGTCTGTTGATATTGCGAGTTCATCAGGTGAAATGGCATCTGCAATAACAGAGGTAAATAAAGCCATTCATAATATTTCTGCCACAACTCAACAATCAGCATCTGGTGCAGAAGAAGTTCTAGAGAATGTTTCTGAAGTTTCCTTAGCTATTAAAGAGGTAGAGGAAGGTGTTCAGAAACAGCATGAATTGACAGTGAATGTAAAACGGTTATTGGATCATATTACAGTATAAATTGTTCGGGCTGGACAGACTTAATGAAGGATTATATTGTATTCTTTATAGGCTGCGTTTGTGCAGTTAAAAAATAGAGTCTTATAATAGAAGGTATAGAGATTAGTACTTAATCGATACCTTCTTTTTTTATTTTCTATTCAATTCTGAAAATATTGACCATAGTAAAAAAGAACTATATAATATGAATAAAATAGTTTTACTTTAAGTATTTTGGTGATGGTATATGAGATTTAAAAGGCAAATTCATTGAAAAATGAAGACGCAAAGCTATAGGGGCTAACATCATAGGATTATGCCAGCCAGTTATTGAAAATGTATGATTAAATGATTAATCGATAGATGATTAATTTTTTTTTTACCATTAAAAAATACCTTTATGATAGTTTGGAAGTGTTCTAAGTGAAAACGGAAAAACAAAATAATGAAGATCAACAAATTTTGGGCATGATTAGTAAGTTACTGAATGTATTTATTTCAAATGAAGGCAATTTATTAGAAGACATAAAAGAATTAACGGCGAAGCCTCAATATCAAACGCCAATGGTTCAAACGATCTTCAACCAGTTACAAACCATCCATAAACAAATAGAAAATATGCACTGGATGAATAAGAATTATAAAATCCTCCACGAATTTGCACAAATATGCAGTAAGACTTTGGACGTTACTGTTCTCCTTAAAAAGGCGTATGAAATGGTATCACAAGTTATGCCGACGGATTCTTTTTATATTGCTTTATATAATGAAGGGGAAACAAATATTCAATTTACTTTTGTTGTTGATGGCGGTGAGATTGCTCCTTCATTCCAAACTGAATATGGTGAAAATTTTACTTCTAAAGTGATTCGAACGAGAGAAATTATTCACCTAAAGGGAAGTAATCAATCGTTAGAATTTGAAACCAGGTATGGAGAGGTAGAAAAAGACACCAATTCTTGTCTTTTTGTTCCCCTTATCATTGATGATCACGTAAAAGGAGTCATTTCAGCACAATCCTATGCAGATTTTGCTTATCGAAAAGAGCATGAAGAACTTCTACAAATTATTGGTACACAGGTTATTAATTCAATTGAAACAGCTAATCTTTATGAAAAAATTTATACCATTTCTCAAACAGATGAACTAACTGGATTAAAAAACCATCGGGCTTTTCATAATGACTTATCGAATCTAATTAATGAGGGAACGCGAGAACTTACTTTAGTCATGCTAGATTCGGATAATTTGAAACAGGTTAATGATCAATATGGGCATGATATTGGTGATCTGTATTTGAAATCACTTGCCAATGGTATCAAAAGCATTAGTGGAGAAGGAATTGAAGGCTATCGATATGCAGGCGATGAGTTCATGGTGATTATTCAATCCAATGATCGAGATGATTTAGAAGGTATGTTTGATAGACTTAAGGAGTATCTCTCTCTTCATCCGATTTATATTGGACAGGTAAAAATAACTGTATCCATAAGTTCTGGTGTTGCTACATATCCTTTACACGGTTTAACCGTTGATTCTTTAAAAAAATCAGCTGATCAAGCATTATATACAGCTAAACAAAGTGGAAAAAACTTAATCGTTTTAGCTAATTAAGTAAATTCAATAAATTATGACACCGATAATACGGTGCCTTTTTTTATGAATAGTGAAATGAATGAACTTTAATCGGAACAACGATAAAGATACAAAGAGTAATATGCTGTCTATATAGGTTAATTGATAAATTCTACGGATTGATGTGATGAATATTACAGATTCTAATAAAATCTAAGGGTATAATAGATTAAGCAATAAATGGGAGGGAAGAAAAATGCCGGATCCACGATTACAAAATTTATATGATCAAATTGGTGGAGAAAAGATTGAAGAACTTGTCAATGCATTTTATCCAAAGGTTTATGCCGATCCTGATTTAAGTCCATTGTTTCAAGGCGATATGAATGAAATTATGCGAAAACAGCGGATGTTTTTGACGCAATTTCTTGGTGGACCTGCTCTTTACAGTCAGGAATTTGGACCTCCAGCAATGAGACAGCGCCATCACCCATTTGAAATTACGCCAAGAAGAGCGGAATGCTGGCTTCGATGTATGAAAGAGGCATTTGAAGAGGTTGGCTTAGATTCATATCCAGTTGGTGAATTTTTTTATAATCGCTTGAAACAAGTAGCTGCTATTATGATCAATTCTACAGATTAAAAATAAGGGAAAGGATTGTATCCAATACTTTTTTGTTTAAAGTAGCATGATCTTAATAGTATTTTTAGAAGTGATATAAAATAGGATTTACAGCTTAAACGGAGGGGAACCAGATTGTTGAATTTTTATTCCATTCTCGTTTTTATACATATTTTTTCTGCAATCCTTGGAATGGGACCTGGATTTATTTTAACTAGAATCGCAAAATTGGCGAATTCGATGACTGAAATAAGGCAAGCTTATAGAATTAGAAGAGATTTGCATATTTTCGTCATGATCGGTGGAACACTACTTTTAATCACTGGATTATTAATGGGGTTCATTCATCCTTATTTGTTTAAAATGGGGTGGTATGTAACAAGCTTGGTATTATTTCTCACTGGACTTACGATGGGTCCCTTTGTCTTATCACCAAAATCTAAGCCGATTAAGGAATTATTGGAATCGCATAAAGGGGAAGATGTTCCTAAGGAATACGAAACTTTATCTAGGGAACTATTTCGTTATGAAAGAATTTTAAATATCATTTTTCTTATTATCATAGTACTGATGATTTTGAAGCCGTTTTAGCAAGGTTTTTAAAAGTGAGATGGAGGATGCCTATAATAGACGTCCTCCATTTTTTTATCTAATAAATAATAAGCTATTCGAATGTATAATGTGTACAAAAGAATTATAGAGATTGGAGAATATTTTTTTGAATGGTACGAATAATATCTCCGCGACTGATGACTCCGACAACTTTCTGGTTCTGATCAACAACCGGAATTTTTTTGAAATGGTGTTTAGCTAGCAGTTTCAATGCCTTATCCATATCATCATCTTCTTTAACAGTAATAAGGCCATGCTTTTTGGCAATTTTAATTAAAGGTTGATCTTTTAACTGTGATAATACTTTTTCAAGATTTCCTTTTTGATATGTGTAAGCCATTAAATTAAAATAATCATAGACCACCATATCCTTTGGTTGTATATTTCTTAACACATCACCATCACTAATCATTCCGACAAGCTTCCCATTACCGTTTACAACTGGTACTCCACCAATTTTATTTTCGACAAGAGTATTTAGTAAATGTTTAATGCTGTCGTCTTCTTTAACAGAAATTACATCTTGAATCATGAAGTCTTTTACCTTCATACCAAGTGCCTTCTTTCTCCAAAGTATTTTTTGTACCTACCATTATTTTACCATTAAAATCAGTTAATATAAATGAATACTTAAAGTTGGAATATCTCACCTGATCCTAAAATAAGTATGAATACTGACAATAGGAATGGAGGGATGGCTGTTGAATCATGATATGGATTATTTAATTACTAGGGACATGCTTGTGCACTATGACGAATTGAACCGAAAGAAAAAAGAAGTTGAGACGCAATTAGAAAAGTTGAAAAAGGCATTCAATCAGTATTTTGATACTTCCGTTGGTGAAAATGTAAAAGGAGAAATAAAAATAGGCGATTACCACTTACAAAGACAAATTAGAATATCTGAGAAGTTTGATCAGGACATAACAGTCAAAAGGCTAGAAGAGCTTAATATGCAGGATCTTATTAAGAAAAAACCGGATGAAGTGAAAATAAGGTCAGCATTAAATTTAGGATTAATTAAGGAACAGGATTTAGAAGGCTGCATACAAAAAAATGCCTCACAGGCAATATATGTAAGGCAACTTAATGTGAAATAAATTGATCTTTTAATGAAAAAGCCAATAGTTATATTGGCTTTTTCAAATCCATGGGAGAGTGTAGCACTACCAACCACTTTTAGGTAATTGTAAATTGTATTGTCCTGATAATAAATCTTTGGTAGATTAGAATTTAGTGAGCATCTTAGAAAAGAAGGTGATGGAAAGTTGAAAATTTTAGAAAGCATGGTTGGGGGAGTAAATACGATCCTGTGGTCCTATATCCTCATTATATTATTAATAGGACTTGGACTATATTTTACTTTTCGAACGAAATTTGTACAGTTTAGAATGATAGGAGAAATGTTCCGCCTACTAGGTGAGGGGGCAAAGGACGATAAAAAAGGGGTCTCATCCTTTCAAGCATTTTGTATTAGTACCGCCTCACGTGTAGGAACAGGTAACCTTGCAGGTGTTGCAATCGCCATTACAACTGGAGGTCCGGGTGCTGTTTTTTGGATGTGGCTGATTGCTTTGATCGGATCAGCATCAGCATTTGTGGAAAGTACCTTAGCTCAAATTTATAAAGTAAAAGATGGGGATACATTTCGTGGAGGTCCTGCCTATTATATGGAAAAAGCCCTAAATGCTCGATGGATGGGAATTTTCTTTGCGATATTAATTTCACTGACATTTGGACTAGCCTTTAATTCAGTTCAGGCCAATACAATAACTAGTGCATTTCACCAATCTTTTGGAATTAATAAGATTGTCATTGCGATTGTGTTAGCTCTCGTTACTGCTGTGATCATTTTTGGAGGAATTAAACGGATAGCAAGAGTTGCTGAATTAATGGTACCTGTAATGGCAGGAGCATATATTTTAATTGCACTATTTATAATGGTAACTAATATTACAGAAATACCTGGTATATTTAAATTAATTTTTGAAAGTGCTTTTGGAATAAAAGAAATTGCTGGTGGTGCTGTAGGTGCTGCAATGATGGAAGGAATTAAGAGGGGACTATTTTCAAATGAAGCGGGTATGGGGAGTGCGCCGAATGCTGCTGCTACCGCTGATGTCAGTCACCCTGTTAAACAAGGGCTTATTCAGTCACTAGGTGTATTTGTTGATACATTAGTGATTTGTAGCAGTACGGCATTTATTATTTTATTATCAGGATTATATAATTCAAAGGAATCTGATGGTATTGTACTAACTCAAAAGGCGCTAGAAACTGGTCTAGGTACATGGGCTAGTATTTTCTTAGCTATTATTGTTTTATTGTTTGCGTTTAGTTCGGTTGTTGGAAATTATTATTATGGAGAATCGAACATTGAATTTATAAAGAATAGTAAACTATGGTTAAATATTTACCGAATTGCTGTTGTTGCAATGGTTGCCTTTGGTTCTTTAGCTTCGCTAGATTTTGTATGGAGTTTAGCTGATTTGTTTATGGCTCTGATGGCCATAACGAATTTAATTGCTATTGCATTATTAGGTAAAATCGCTTTCTCTGCATTAGCAGATTATAAAAAGCAGAAAGCACAAGGGAAAAATCCTGTATTCTATGCTTCAAGTATTAAAGGATTAAAAAATGTAGAATCATGGGAAGACGAACCTTCAAAAGGAAATGAAGAAATTTTATAGGAACTGACCTGTATAAATTTTGGATAAGTAGTGTAATTTTCCTGAAAGGATAATCGATACAATATGTACTGTTTTAACATGAGATATAAATGCTCTCTTTTGGGTGCTAAATCCTTTCATTTCTAGTAAGGATGAAAGGTGACAATTAGGCATTATCATGGCAATTCCTTTATGGGACATGCTTGTGGTAATGCCTTTTATTTTGTTGAATAATAACGATAATAAAATGGGGATGTCTAAAAAGGCATCCCCATAATTTTTGTGAGTATATTAACTTTTCAGCTTTTTATTGTCTTTTACCCATTTTAATAGTGAAAATAGTACTGCTTCTAAGCTTTTCCCGGCTTCTGTTAACAAATATTCGACTTTTCTTGGAGAAGAGGTGATAATTCTTTTTTCCACAAGTCCTTCATTTTCTAATTCTTTAAGACGTTCAGTAAGTAAACGATCAGAGATACCAGGAATTTCCTCAAGAAGTTCATAATAGCGCTTTGGTCCATTTAATAAGTTATAAATGATTAGTCCCATCCAACGTCTCCCAATAAATTCTATAGCCCCGTGGAAATTATCACAAATATGTTGAGATTTTAACTTATTTTGTAAGCAATTATCGTTATTTGATTCATTCATTAAGGACTCCTCCTTCCCTTCTTATATTTTATCATAAGGAGTCATTATATTTGACTGTTGAGCTTACTAATAGTAAGCTAATTTCAACTTACTATTAGTAAGTTGAAAAATGGATAGGAGGATGTAAGCATGTTAAAGACATCTGAGAAAAGTTTATCAACTGTTATTAAAGAACGAAAATCAGTCAGGATATATGATCCAGAGTATAAAATTTCGAGAGAAGAAATAGAAGAGATCCTAAATGAAGCCATTCTTGCGCCTTCTTCAAGTAATCTTCAATCTTGGCGCTTCCTAGTTATTACTGATCAGGAAACAAAAAGAGAATTAAGACAAATTGCCAACAATCAGGAACAAGTAGAAACCTCTTCAGCAGTTATCGCAGTACTAGGTGATGTTGATGCATATAAAAATGTAGAAAAAATATATAGAAGCGGATTCGATGCAGGATATATTGATGAAGAAAATATGAATCGAATTATTAATAATACCAATAATACGTATCCTTATGCATCTGTTGAAGCTAGAAAAAATATTGCTTCATTCGATGCCGGGTTAGTATCTATGCAGTTAATGTTGATAGCAAAGTCAAAAGGATACGATACGGTTACAATGGGAGGATTCGATAAGGAGAAATTTATACAAAGATTTAATATTTCAGATCGCTATATTCCAATTGTTTTAATTTCCTTAGGCAAAGCAGCTGGACCTGCATTTAATACAACAAGAATGCCATTAGAAGAAGTGGCTAAATTCATATAAGCTATTATTTTATCAGACACCATTTACACATTTTTAAATATTCATTTTACTATATTGTGTAATTGGTGCCTGATAATCTATATTATTGTTTGTTCATTCCTTTTCCGTAATAAACCGCGACTAATAGGAGTAACCATAATGGTCCAACAATTAGTGCTATTCTAGTATCAGGGAAGAATCCCATAAGTATGACAACCATAATAAGAAAGGCTAAGGCAATATAGGATCCGTACGGCCAAAACGGAGCTTTAAATTTTATCTTCGCTTTTTCTTCTGCAGATAGATTTTTTCTATACTTAAGCTGGGATAAGAGAATCATTGCCCATGTCCATATTGCTCCAAAGGTTGAGATACTTGTTACCCAGGTAAATACCTTTTCAGGTACTAAATAATTTAAAATAACCCCTATAAGCAATGCAGCCGCTGATAGAACAATAGCTAAGGAAGGTACACCACTTTTACTTACTTTTTTCAATGAGGTAGGTGCCTGATTTTGCTCTGCTAAATTAAATAACATACGGCCTGTACTAAAAATCCCACTATTACAGCTAGATAATGCAGCTGTTAAAACAACGAAATTAATTATTCCTGCAGCTTGGCGAATCCCAATTTTTTCAAATGTCATAACAAACGGGCTGCCAGATGTTCCAATTTCATTCCAAGGATAAATGGACATAATGACAAACAATGCCCCTACATAAAAGATTAGAATACGCCAAAATACGCTATTAACAGCTCGGGAAATTGTTTTTTCAGGGTTTTTCGCTTCCCCTGCAGTTACCCCAAGCATTTCAATACCTAGATAGGCAAACATAACCATCTGCAAGGACATTAGAATTCCTTTAATCCCATTTGGAGCAAATCCGCCATGCTTCCAAAGATTACTAATTCCTGTCGCAATTCCACCATTGCCGAAACCAAATAAGATAATCATTAAACCAATAACGATCATCGCAATAATGGCAACAATCTTAATTAGAGCGAACCAAAATTCAAATTCTCCGTATGCTTTGACAGTAATTAAGTTTACAAGAGTCATTATAACTAAGGCAGCCAATGCCCAGATCCATCTAGGGACATCTGGAAACCAAAGATCCATATATACACCCACAGCTGTAATTTCAGCCATACAAGTAACTACCCATAAAAACCAATAATTCCAACCCGTTAAAAATCCAGCTAGTGGACCTAAATACTCCTGAGCGTAACGGCTGAAGGAACCTGCTACTGGATTTTGAATAGCCATTTCTCCAAGTGCTCTCATGATGATAAACATCATCGCACCTGCAATCACATATGCAATTAATATTGCAGGTCCTGCTAATTCAATAGTTTGAGCAGACCCAAGAAATAAACCTACCCCGATACATGCACCAAGTGACATTAAGGTAATATGTCTTTCTTCTAGCCCACGATGAAGTTCTTGATTGTTCATATTGTTCCACCCCTTAGTGTAGTCTTTGTTGTCAAAAAGTTTAGTCTGTTAATTCTGACATATTATCTCGATAGAGTAATATACAATTGTATATTTTTTGAAATAATATACTGGCATTCTACTATAATAATACTATTTTGAAAATACTTTTTTGTAATCGTTTACAACATTTGTATATTAAACTATTTTAAAATAGTATAAACTACTTTCGACTTTATTTGTAGTATTTATAAAAAATATCTCTATATTTTTGTGTAAATGCACAAACGGGTGAAATTATGATAAAATAAAGATTATATTTACGAAGGGGGAATCAGTATGAATCATTCTCCATTTCTTAACGATGACTTTGATTCTTTAGAGGGTTTGGCAGATAAAATTGGGGAAATGTTAAATTGCCCGATTACAATTGAAGATTCTAATCATCGAATCATTGCTTATAGTAAACATGAGGAAAATGTAGATGCTGCAAGAATAGCCACTATTGTTAGAAGAAGAGTACCAGAAAATGTGATTAATACTCTTTGGAAGAATGGTGTTATGCCGAAGCTATTTGAAAGTGATGAACCGGTAGTTATACCAGCAATTGAGAAAGTAGGATTAGGTAATCGTATTGCTGTTTCTGTCCGCAAAAATAATGAAGTATTAGGGTTTATATGGGCACAAACAGATGATGAGAAATTTGGTGAAGAAAAATTACTCTTGCTTAAAGAAGCAGCGAAAATAGTGAAAAATCAATTGCTCCAACACCAGTTAAAAAGACGAAAAGTAGAGGAAGATAACCAAGACTTCTTTTGGAAGCTATTAACAGGCCATATCAATAAATTAAATGATATAAAGCGCGAGGCAGATCGATTTGGAATGAAGCTTGATGGTAGTTTGGCAGTTGTGATTATTGAATTTGATAAAGAAGTCAATCAAAAGATTGAAAAGCATTCTTATTATTTGACAGAAACTTTACAAAATGTTCAAGTAGTGTGTCGTGTTTTTGATGAGAATCAACTCATTCAATTGATCCGTCTTGATTCAAATGAAGCAACAATAAAGGATTTAAAACATTTTATCTATAACTTTATCGAGCGGATAAATGAAAGACTGCAAATTGGAAAGGTAAAGGGTGCCTGCGGACTAATTTATCAATCACCACAGCAAATTAATAAGAGCTACCAAGAAGCGCTGAAAGTACTGGAGCTTAAGGAGCAATTTCCACAGGAATTACAGAATACTTATAGTTATCAAGAACTTGGTATTTATCAATTTTTAAATGATCTTTATCATATTAGGACGAAAGAACAATATAAAAATTCAGCAATTGAAAAGTTAAAAGAATATGACCATAAGCACCAATCGAATTTATTGAAAACGATGAAGGCATATTTGGAGTGTGATAATAATGTCCAGGAGGCGGCAAAGGTATTACATGTTCATACAAATACACTGAATTATCGCCTGAAAAGGATTACGGAAATTGCAGATATGGATTTAAAAGATCCTAACCAAAAGATTACTTTTTATTTAGATTTAAAAATTGAGGAAATGAAGAGTGGTGATTTGTGAAATTTCACAAATCATCGCTCTTATTTTTTGCATTCTAAATAAAGAAATTTTCACAAAAAAGACATATAATCGAACTGTAATTGGAAAGTGACTTATATCATTGAGGAGATGTTTTAAATGATTATCGGTGTTCCAAAGGAAATTAAAAATAATGAAAATCGTGTGGCAATGACCCCTGCAGGTGTTGTCCATTTATTAAATGCTGGACATAAAGTAATTATTGAAACAAATGCTGGTTTAGGTAGCGGTTTTACAAATGAAGAATATAAACAAGCTGGTGCTGAAATAATTGAAAGCGCTTCAGATGTTTGGGCAAAATCTGATATGATCATGAAGGTAAAAGAACCACTTTCATCTGAATACAACTATTTCCGTAAAGGATTAATCTTATTCACATATCTGCATTTAGCTGCAGAGCCGGAGTTAACAAAAGCGTTAGTAGACAGTGAAGTAATTGCTATTGCATATGAAACTGTAACAGTTAATAGAACGCTTCCATTACTTTCTCCAATGAGTGAGGTTGCAGGTCGTATGGCTTCTCAAATTGGTGCACAGTTCCTTGAAAAGACAAAAGGTGGAAAAGGAATTCTATTAAGTGGTGTACCAGGTGTTAAACGTGGAAAAGTAACGATTATCGGTGGTGGTATGGTAGGTACAAATGCTGCGAAGATTGCAGTTGGGTTAGGTGCCGATGTTACAATCATTGATTTAAACCCAGAGCGCTTACGTCAATTAGAGGATATTTTTGGTACAAGTGTTCAAACTCTAATGTCTAATCCGTATAATATTGCGGAAGCTGTTAAAGAATCCGACCTAGTCATCGGTTCCGTATTAATTCCAGGTGCAAAAGCTCCAAAACTTGTAACAGAAGAAATGGTTAAATCTATGCAACCTGGTTCGGTTATCGTTGATGTGGCGATTGATCAAGGTGGAAACTTTGAAACAGTTGATCATATTACAACACATGATAATCCTACTTATGAAAAACATGGTGTTGTCCATTACGCAGTTGCGAATATGCCTGGTGCGGTTCCACGTACATCAACTATTGCGCTTACAAATGTAACCATTCCTTATGCAGTACAAATTGCAACAAAAGGTGTCTTAAAAGCAGTGAACGATAATCCTGCGATTAAATCTGGTGTCAATGTAGCGAATGGTCATGTAACATATGAAGCTGTTGCTAAGGATCTTGGTTATGACTATGTAACTGTAGAAGAAGCACTTTCAAAGGAATCCATTAATGCATAATATAAAAAAAAGTGTCAGGCAATGGCCTGGCACTTATTTTTTTGCTGCTCCAAAACCAATGGAATAACCATCTGGGTCTTTAATAGAGAATTCCTTCCATGCACCCCAATCAAACTCACTTACTTCAGGTTCCATGTTTACAATGGCTCCGTTTGATTTAAACTCGTCATACAAAGCATCGAGGGAGGAGAAATCCTCTACATAAGCATATGTATTCCATGTTCCCTTATTTGGCTTGACATCATTAATATCTTCTGCCTGAATTAATTTAAAACCTAAACCGAAATCATCTCGAACAGCCCAAAATTCGGTTACTTCACAACCAAGTGCATGTTGGTAATAGTCCTTCGATTTTTTTAAATCTGATACGAGTAATACCGTAAGAGAACTTTCTATTTTTGCTTTTGTTTTTTCTTGCATATACCCACCCCTTAATATAAGAAATTAAATTATACTATTCGCTAAATTTAAGGGATTTCCTCTATTTATAAATTTATTTAATAAAATATCATCAACCCTGCTTTTTTATTTCATTAATTATGACTTGTAACGCATCTCCATGTCCGCTTACATTCATGTTCTTAATAAATTGATCACGATTATGTTTTAGTTTATCTAATGACTGAGATAGGGTAACACTTGTTAGATTTTCCTCCAATAGCGTAATTGAATAACCTTTTTCTTCAAATGATTTGGCATTTAATATTTGATCGCCACGACTTTGCTCCTTTGTTAAAGGAATAATAATCATTGGAATCTTTAAAGCTAAAAATTCAAAGATCGCATTTGAGCCGCCTCTAGTAATAACAAGATCTGTTGTGGCTAATATGTCTGGTAATTCTTCATTGATATATTCATATTGTCTATATCCGGGAATATCGAGCAACTTGTTATCGATATTTCCTTTTCCGCAAAGATGAACAATTTGATAGGCTTTGTTAAGTTTCCCTAGAGATTCCCTTATTGCTTCATTGATTCTTTTTGCCCCTAGGCTTCCCCCCATTATTATTAAGATTGGGAGTTGTTTGTTGAAGTTCAGGAATGCTCTGCCTTTTTCAGCAGATCCCATTAAAATTTCTTTTCGTATCGGTGAGCCGATGACCTTCGTTTTTCTTTCTGGAAAGAATTTTTTCGTCTCTGCAAAGGATGTAAATATTTTAGTTGCAAATCGTTGGGAGATTTTATTGGCAAGTCCGGGTGTCATATCACTTTCATGAATAAAAATAGGAATTTTTAATGATTTAGCTGCAATTATGACTGGTACAGAAACAAACCCACCTTTAGAAAAAACTAAATTTGGCTTTAATCTCTTTAACACACGTCTAGCCTGAAAGCATCCTTTAACAACTCTGAATACATCTTTTACGTTTTCAAAATCAATATATCTTCTTAATTTCCCGCTAGAAATTCCATAGTAAGGAAGATGTAAATGATGGATTAAATCTTTTTCGATTCCTTGCTTAGAACCTATATAGTTTATATCCCAATGTGATGTATCCATTTCTTTTATGATGGCGATATTTGGTGTTACATGTCCAGCTGATCCTCCACCAGTAAATACAATTATTTTTTTCTTCATATTTCCTCCAGTAATGATTTTTATCAATTATATCCTAATTATATGGCCAAGAAATAAAAATCGAACCTTTTGTTTATTCAAGACCAATATATAATGAAACAATAAAGGGGGGATGAATAGTGAATGAACAAGAGATTCATGCTTTGATAAAGAAATTTATTCAGGGGGATAGACGAGCATTTGAAATCATTTATGACCAGATACATCAAAAAGTTTATCGGACGGTCTATTTTTTAGCTACAAATAAAGATGATGTTAATGATTTAGTAAGTGAAGTGTATATTGAGCTGTTTAAATCGATTGAACGGTATAATTTTGAATCACCATTTCATTCATGGATAAATGGGTTAATTATAAGACAAGTAAATAATTGGAATCGACAAAGTTGGAGGAAGTTGAGGCTGTTCCATCGATATAAGGAGCTTGAAATTCAACCACCCAATCAGCATTTAGATGAAATGATTCTTGCAAATGAAGAGAATGAGGAGTTACTTCAATGGGTTGAACATCTTTCTTTTAAACTCAAGTCTGTTATCGTACTAAGATACTATCATGATTATACATATGATGAGATTGCAGGTATTCTTTGTATTCCTATTGGAACTGTAAAATCAAGACATAACCAAGCGATACGGAAATTAAGACAGTATGTCGAACGTTTAAAAAAGGTCAAGGGGGAATCGTTTCATGTTTCTTGAGGATCAGCTAAAAAATGAGTTTAGAAAAAAAGCAGATACAATTAAAAGCCCAAAACAATTGGATCAACATATTGCATCATTATATCACTCTCATCACGATAAAAGTCAAAGAAAAGATCATTCTTTTCCACTGAAATTTCCAAGATATGCTCTATTTGCCATCGTATTTGTTGTTTTAGCGGGATTTGGTTATGCAACCTCCAAGCTTTTATTTGAAACAAAAAGCAACACATTAAATCTTGAAGTGAGACAGGATACCATTATTAAGATGAAAACCATCTCAAAGGACCAAGTTAGAAGCAATATTGCGGAGGTGAAGGAAAACCTTGTCCCTGGAGAAGCTGCCCTTATTTATTTTGCTGATTTTGAAAATGAAGCCCATCCATTCTTTAAAGAAATGCCAGGCATGATCGTTTCAAAGCCTATCAAGGTTCATACATATGAACAAGGACTGAAAATGCTAGATTCAATGTTTCATTCATATAAGAAACCAATAATGAAAATAGGCAATTATTCGTTCACAAATGCATTTGCGGGCTATCCATTAGATGGTGGTCTTACACCTGATATGATTAATCGTTTAGATAAATTAAAGCAGGAAGCAAAAGACACTAGAAAAAATGTGATTTGGGAAAAGTTAGACGAGATTCCGCAGATTCTTCCGGCTATTACATTAACTTATAAGAATGACAAAGAAAATAAGATTTATCTTACGTTGAAAAAAATTAATGAAAACACAAAGCTTGAAACAACGATTGACGAGGACAGTAGCTTCGAAAAGCTAATGGTGCATAATAAGAAAGCATATTTTATAAAGAACACCAATCAGTTTCTAAGTTCAACAGGTGAATATGAGGAGATTCTGTGGATTGAGCAGAGTGAAAAAGAAACAATCATTTATAGCATTTCTTCGGATTCTTTAGAAGTAACGAAAGAAGATTTATTGATGATGGCAAATAATATGAATTAACGATAAAAAATTTGGGTTATCTATTAAGGGGTATAGCCCTTTAATAGATAACCCTACTTTCAATGAGTAATTATGAGGCTTGTGATTCCTCTTTAGATGAAAGAACTTCTTTTTTCAAAAACCAACATAAAACAAATGCAATAATGGCAATGACAAATGAATATAAATAGATATGCTGGAATGATTCAACAAATAAGGTTTTAATTTTTGTGAAAAGTTCTGGAGAAAGTCCATCTGGAATTCCGCCGGCAGCTAGGCTATTCATATGCTCAGACATATTCTTAGGCAGACTATTGCCTAGTGTACCAAGTTTTGATGTTAGAGTTGAAGACAATAGTGTACCGAAAATACTTACTCCTACTGTAGCACCGATCGATTGAAATAATGGAACGGTTGCTAAAGCAATTCCTTTATGTTCCTTGTCAACAGATTCCTGAACAATTAAATTATCCCCACCGAACATGACCCCTAGTCCAAGTCCGGTAATTAAAAAGAAGATAATGATTTGTACAATGGTTGTGTGAATATTCATATGTGAAAATAAATAGAAACCAATAATCGGCATAATAAATGCAATTCCAAATAATTCACGATAGCGAACTTTAGTAAGTAAGAATCCTGAGATCATTGCCGAAAGAATAGCTCCGACCATCATAGGAAGAGTTAAATAACCTGCCTCTGTTGGAGTAAGACCCAGTACATTTTGTGCAAAATATGGGAAGGATGCGAATGATCCCATAAGACCAATGCCAACAGCAAATACAATCATAGATAGCACTAGAATATTACGGTTTTTGAATAAATGAAGTGGGACGATTGGTTCCTTAACTTTCGATTCAACCCATATGAAAAGACCGATTAATACAGTTCCTAAGCATAGTAGACTAATAATAGTCGGTGAACCCCATGTTAATCCCTCATTTTCAATTAATACGGGTGTGATGAGTAAAGAAATAATCGCAGAAATTAACAGAATAGCTCCTGCCCAGTCAATGATGACTTTTTTCTTCTCTGTTGTTTCTTTTAACCCACTTGCCAATAGAATTGCTGCAAGAACTCCTACAGGAATATTAACAAAGAAAATCCAATGCCAACTTACTTGATCAACAAAAAATCCTCCCATTAACGGGCCTAACAGCATGGGGATGAACATTATTGGCCCCATAAAACCTTGAACCTTCGCACGTTGTTCTACTGGAAATAAGTCGCTGGAAATAGTCATTGCAAGTGGCATCAACCCTCCGGCACCAATTCCTTGAATTCCTCGTCCTATCAAAAGCATTGTCATGGATTGGGAAAGTCCACAAACAATAGATCCGCCAATAAAAAAGGCCATTGAGATTAAATATATTTTTTTCCTGCCAAATAAATCAGCCAGCTTACCAAGTATCGGCATAAAGGCAGATAAAGCTAACATATAAACGCCTGCAACCCAGCCATACATGGAGAGTCCACCCAAATCTCGAATAATTGTTGGCATAGCCGTATTAACAACTGTTTCATCTAATTCTGAAAAGATTAACCCGATAATAAGACCTACCATTACTAAAAACTTATTACTTTTATTTGTTAAAAGTGATTTATCACTTTGAACGGTGTTTTCCATCTTATCAATCCCTTTCTGAAATAATATGGGTATTATATAAGGAATTTGTGAACTGAATATGAACTTATTGAGATTGATTTGAGATGGAGCGAAGATGTAATTAAAAAGTGAATGTTAAGGCTCAACTAAATTAGATAGGGCAATGAGTTTGTCAGATATTCATCATACATATGTAGAAAAAGCAGGAGGGATGGCCGCCTGCTTTATTAATTATTTCCAGTACTAGGTTGCTCAACGATACTAGTATCCAATGTATTGGTGATACTATACAAGCTTATGCTATTAAAAAGGACACCTTCTAACCCACTTCCTGCACCGTGTGTTGCTTTTGATGCTGATTTTGGTGAAATAAAGGCAGTATCCCCGTACTGAATCGTTGCTGCTCCGCCTACATTAATAATTTGGGAGTTCCCTACAAAAGAAGGCATAGACACCATTCCTTTTCAAAACATTTATTTTATTATATTTATAACATGAAAAAGTGTATAGGCAGGTAAATGTAAACAGATGTGTAGAATATCCTTCGGTAAAGTTGTACTATTGAAGATAGAAGCATAAAGGATAAGAAGGGGTATTTTTATGAGACAGAACAGAATCCTTGCGATTAGCGATATACATGGATGCTATGATGAATTTATTGAATTATTAGATTTAGTAGAATATAACTCTAGTGAAGATCAATTGATTTTACTAGGTGATTATATGGATCGAGGCAAGAATAGTAGGGAGGTCATCTACTATGTAAAAGAATTAGTCGAGGTTCACCATGCAATAGCGTTAAAAGGTAATCATGATAAAATGTTTTGTGACTGGTTGGATGATCCGATTGGTCAAAAAGAGAGGTATTTTAGAAATGGTGCTCAGGAAACCATTACTTCCTTTTTAGGGCAGGTTCGGCTAGATGACATTTCCGATTCCACTTATAAAGCTTGGGCAAAGGAAATTATAGAATCAAATGAGGAACTTATATCTTTTATGAAAGAACTTCCGTTATTCTATGAAATAAACGATATTATTTTTGTTCACGCAGGTATTAATCCAGAGCATAATGATTGGAAAATGACGAATGAGCATGAAATGGTTTGGATTCGTGATCCATTTCTTCAAGCGGATCTACCATTCGATCAAACCTTTATTCATGGACATACACCAGCAATCAATTTACATGATAAAGCGGATATTTTTTATGGAAATAAGAAAATCGGCATCGATGGTGCTTGTGTTTATGGTCATCAGCTGAATTGCTTGGAAATCAAAAATGATCAATATAGAGAGTATTTTGTAAAAAGTAAGGAAAGTAATTGGAAGGATGAATAAAAATTGTTTGGAAAGTGAGATGGAATTATGGACCTCCGAATTCGAGAGGTGACAGCTGAGAATTGGCTTTCTACAGCTCTTTTATCAGTAGAAGAAGACCAGAAGGAATTTATTGAAAGTAATTCATTTTCACTGGCTCAGTCGATGTTTGAGCCTGAATGGCACTCTATAGGTCTATATGATAAAGAAACAATTGTTGGCTATGCTATGTATGGAGGGAATATATCACATGAAGGGATATGGCTTGATCGTTTCATGATAGATAAACATTATCAAGGGAAAGGGTATGCGAAACGATTCTTACCTTTAGTAATTGAACATATAAAGAGCATCTATCAATGTGATACTTTGTATTTGAGTGTATCTCCAGAGAATAAAGCGGCACAAGCATTATACGAAAAATTTGGTTTTTATCTTAATGGTGAAGTGGATAATAGTGGAATAGTAGCGGGGTTGGTTATGGAATTAAAAATAAGCCAACCATAGCTAATAGAATCTGTTTAATGAAAGGGCATGACTCTAGCAAAATTGCTAAAATAAGGTCAGGCCCTTTTCTATTTGAGTATCATTCTTCTTAGACATGTTTCTTTTTTGAAAATTGTAGTTCAAACCGGCTTCCTTCACCGAATGTACTATCTACTTTTATCTTTCCTCCATGTTTATCGACTATCCATTATGCAATAGAAAGACCTAATCCTAGGCTATTCGTTTTGGTACGGGACGAATCTATTTGGTAAAAGCGATCGAAAATCTTCGTGAGCTCCTCATTTTTCATTCCAATCCCATTATCTTCAACAATAATGCCGACTACATTTTTATTTTCATAAGATGTTAACTGAATGATTCCTTTTTCATTTGTATATTTCATCGCATTATCTAATAGGATAACGATCAATTGGTGTATCCGATCTTTATCTCCAAAGAAAGTAATCGGAGGATTGGATGTAAGAATAATCTCTTTTCCCTGGAATGAAGCTAGTTCTGAATAATGTTCTACAACATCATTTAGTAATTGATCGAGAGGAAATTCCTTTCTCTCTATTTCAATTTCATTGGAGTCTGACCTAGCTAATGTAAGTAAACTGGTTACGAGCTTTGTTAGCCTGCGACATTCTTTTAAAACAATTGATATATCTAATGCCTTTTCTTGGATAGTAGCATTGGGTTCCTGCAACAATAATTCACTTCTCGATTGGATGACTGCAAGTGGAGTTCTTATCTCATGAGATGCATCAGAAACAAACCTTTGTTGCTTATCCCAGGCATGCTTGATTGGCTTTAATGCTTTTTCTGCGAGAAGAAATCCAGCTACTATAGCTAATATACTTCCGGCTATACAACCGAGAATCATAATTATTAAAAGACGATTCATTACTTGGTGTTCGACTTGAGTACTGCGAATAAACTCAAGAACAACAGGTTTGTTATCGATATGGGCTTTGACCGAAATGGCACGATAGGTCGTATTTTTTACCTTAATATCTTCCAATATATTTAATCTCTTTTGTATGAATTTTGTATGGTTCGCCTGTATGAATTCACTATTAAATAGATCATTTGCATTCAATAGCTGATCGTTTTCATCCCAAATAAGCAAGGAAATAATTTGCTGAGGCTCGCCTCTAGGACCTGGGAGAGGTCTGCCTTTTTCAAGACTTTTAATAGAAGTTTGCAAAGAATGATCAACATCCTTATAAATATAGGAATTAACAAAGGAATAAATGATCGTTCCTAATATTGCAATAAGAATAATAAAAACAAAAGAGTTTAAGAGTGTTAGTTGTAAACGGGTTTTTTTAAACATTAGCTCTCCTTAGGTGCTTTTAATATATACCCTATGCCGCGAACATTTTGGATATCTTTATGATATCCGTAGCGCTCGAGCTTCTTCCTAAGATGATGGATGTAGACCTCGACAACAGCATCCGTTGTATCAGAATCGAATCCCCATATCCGATCAAAGATTTGCTCCTTCGTAACAATTTTACCGCTATTTTGAATGAGATATTCAAGTAACTCGTATTGGGTATTGGTTAATTTTACAAGATTACTATCAATTTTTATTTCTTGCTCCTTGCCAAATAGCTCTATGCCTCTATATTTTATTGTATGATCAATGGTGAGATTTCCACTTCTTCTTAATAATGCTCGAATTCTAGCAATCAGTTCAGGCGCTTGAAAAGGCTTGACTAAATAATCATCACCACCCATTTCTAAACCAGATACGCGGTCTTCAAGTGCATCACGAGCAGTTACGAAAAGGATGGGGGTCATAATATGTTCATTACGTAACTTTTTAAGAATTTCAAATCCATTGATCTCAGGCAACATCACATCAAGTAAAATGACATCATATATATTTTGCATAGCTAGGAATAATCCATCTTCACCATCTGTTGCAGTTTCAACTGTAAACTCATTTTGGAGAATCATTTTCATTGAATCCAGTAAATCTACATTATCTTCTACAATTAAAATACGCATATAAATCCTCCTCGCTTTTATCATATCAAGGTATTAAAAAATTGGAAATGGAATGAGAGCTTGTCCATTGTAAGAATCGAATGAACTCATTTTATAAGTCAATGTTAATTGAATAGGATTAAATTAGTATATATAGGTATTCTTAATATTTCCTTAACGCTAGAATAAAAAAAATGTCAGAATTAGCATCTGACAAAATTTTAAATAGGAGTTTGGATATTAATTATGTGAAATAATTTTATCAAAGGCATTCATGTTTGAGAAATGAGCCTTAACAAAAGACGTTGAAGATTAAACCAGCAAAACCTAAGTATCCAATAAGTTCACAATGATTTTTAAGTGGCTTATAATCTTCTAAGTTGTAAAACATAGAACAACCTCCTTTTTAGTAACAAATAATTCGAATTATGAAACTGAGCGAGCAGGAAGCCAATTCGCTAAATAGGAAGGAATGGCACCATTCTCTGGTAAGCTTGCATGACCAGAGTTAAGAAGATGAATTGTTTTATCTGTACTTGAAACTAAATCCATAATAGGGGTAATCTGATCTCGTGTAACTAATTGGTCAAAATTTGAACCAATTACAAGTAAATTAGCTGATATGTTTGACAAAGAAGCGGGACATCCATCTATTTCAAATTGGCCCTCAATAAGCTTATTATCAATGATTAAATCATTAACGATTTGCTTCATTGCAGCACCTGTCATTGGGATATGTCCATTTGTCCATTTGTTTAATTGACCCCATTTTTCCCTATACTGACTGTCAGCGCCACGATTAAGAAGTGATAGATAATGAGAATAATAAACTGGAGAGGTTATTAATCTCATTCCACCTTTTACAAAAGAGGCGGGAACGAGTCCCATAGCGTCTAATATCGGATCAACCTCAATTTGTTTATTCACAAGAGAATTTTGCCATTGATCGAACTTAGGAAAACTTCTGAAATCAATTGGTGTTAAGGAAAGAATGATATTTTTTATAGGCTCCTTAGCTATACTTGCATACATTGTTAGAAGTGTTCCACCTAGGCAGAAACCCATCAAGCTAATTTCCTTAGCTCCTGAGTGGGCTAATGCGCGACGAACTCCCCTTTGAATATATTTTGTCACGTAATCATCGAGGGATGAATCTTTATCCTCATATCCTGGAACGCCGAAATCGAGAAGGTAAACTTCAAAACCCTCATCCATTAACGTCTGTATTAAACTATTTTCAGGTCCTAAATCGAGAATAGATGGTTGATTAATGAGTGAGTAAATAAGCAATAGCGGGACATTATATTTTCTTTCTTTAGGTTCGTAATACCATAAAGTTGTTTTATTTAATTTCCAAATAGCTTCACGATTCCGTTCATAATCGACTGGAGGATTCACTAATGCTTTCGTAAAGCCCGCCCATCTTTGAAGCTCCTTTGTCGTTTGGGTACTTATTTTCTTTTGTAAATTACCCATTTTCGGACAAACCTTCCGATGTTAATTGTTTAAGCTCCTCTAAGGATAGTAATATTTCATTTACTTTTTCGTTTAGAAGATCAACCTTCTCTTCCGTTTGTATATTGATTTTAGTTGCATTAGCAACATCTTTTTTTGTAGGAAAGTTTAATGGAATCGAAATGGTTTCAATCGAATTTTGCAGTTTCCGAATAACTGCAGCTGCTACTTGATTATGTGAACCGAAAGTCTGGATAAAGAATTTTTGATTCAGTTGTGACTGTATAGATTGGTTCAACATATTTTCAAACTTTAATCCATTCAATTTTAATATTCGGTAGACATCTAATGCTTGTTTATTCGACATAAATAAACTCCTTTCTAAAGTTTTACAGGTTTACTGTTAGTCCACCATCAACTATTAGGCATTGGCCAGTAAGATAATCGGATGCGTGGGATGCTAGAAATAGGGCGGTTCCTTTTAAATCTGTATCGTTTCCAAAGCGTTGTGCAGGAATTTTGCTTAGAATAATTTTGTTTATCTTATCAAGTGCCTGTGTAATTTTTGTTGGAAAAAAACCTGGAGCAATGGCATTTACTTGGATATTACTATTTGCAAGCTTTACTGCTAGCTCCTTCGTTAAGGTGATAACAGCCCCTTTACTTGTGTTATACGCGATAGAATCAAGGAATGCAGGATTGGTCCCATATAGACCTGTGACAGAGGAGATATTGATAATTTTTCCGCTTTGCTGATCTTTCATTACTTTAGCTGCTGCTTGAGAGAAGAAAAACATGCCCTTAAGATTGACATCCATGACTTTGTCCCATTTCTCAGCGGGTAAATCAAGTACAGGAGCGATCCATGATGTTCCGCTATTATTAATTAAAATATCAATACTTCCAAATTGATTTACTGTTTGTTCAATTACATGGTCAATATCCTTTTGTTTCGTTACGTCGCATTGGAGCGCAATAGAGTGGTATCCTTGTTGGTTCAGAGCATTACTAGTTGCTTTACAGACTTCGAGATTGCGAGAGCAAATAACAATATTGGCCCCAGCCTCTGCTAGAGCCTCAGCCATTTGCTGACCGAGTCCACTTCCACCACCAGTAACAATGGCTGTTTTGTTACTGAGGTCAAATAACTCCTTTACACCCAATTGAGTTCATCCCTTCCTATATATAATGTTCAATAAAACTCAATAATTGATTTCTATTTATTATAGGTTCGACCCTCATAAAAGGTGTTAAAATTGATATATTCGCCGCCGCCTTATTTAGCCTCATTCCTATATATTGCTGTTCCTTATAGGCTGTTTTTGGTAGTTGTTGCTTTTGTAAAATCCCTACTACCGGATTTTACTCATAATAAAGGATTCTAGCGGTTCTTATGGAGATTTCATCTCTTTTATCAGTAAAATGAAACGTGTAGCGATCCTCAGTCGATATTTATTAGTTATAACTTTACTTAAATAGCAACAATGTTTGATAAAAAGAGGCTTCTTTAAAAAAATAAGGGTAAGACCTCCATCAATTTGTTAATGGGGTCTTACCCTTATTTCTTTGACTCTTCCAACTTGACCATCAGTCAATCTTACCTTAATTCCATGAGGATGGTAGCTTGAATTGGTCAATATGTCTTTGACGACTCCACACGTTGTTTTTCCAGTCCTTTGATCCTTTTTAAGGACAATTTCTACTGTCATTCCAGCATGAATGTCGTTACGGTTTTTTCCGTTCATTTATACGCCAGTTCTTCTCCTTTGATTATTCGTTTTCTTCGTTTGTTGACTTTTCATTTTTTTAGTCGTTGGAAGTGTATTTGTATTTGTTTTACTAGAATTTGACTGATTTTTTTTATTTTCGAGTTTTTGTTTCATTGCTTCTTGTAGGCTAATTTTCTTTTTGGGAGTTTGATTTGGTTCTAATTGATTGGACTCGGTCATAAAACATTTTCCTCCTTGTCGTTTATTATAGACAGTATAATCTATTTTTTATTATAATGGAAAACAATATTAATCATTTATAACCATTACCATCCAGTTTAGAGATTATTTTAAAAAACAATTTTTTCAAAATAATAAAGGGAATAATGGCTACCTCCCTTTGATCTTACTTATTATTCGATAGGAATATCTTCAAAGTTTCCATAATCTGTGCTTTCCTCTTCGGATGATTCATCGACACTTTCGCTGCTAGATTCATCTGATGTATGTATGTTATCCATATTTTTAATTTCATTAAGATTTTCCATTAAATTTTCCACCAATTCTGCTGGTATCACACCTTTTCCATAGGTTGCTCCAATATTTAATTGCCCACTAATATCTTTAATACCAAGTTGTCCGAAATTATTTGTTTGTTCATACTTATCTAATAATATTTTTTCAATATTTACTTTTTGTATAACAATTTGTTGATCATTTTCAGGCCTTTGTGGGGGATCGGGGGGACGATTTTCAAGTATGTGTATGGCTTGTGATAAGTGCTCGGTTGTTGAGTGCAGGGATTCGTAATTTTCTTCCATTCTATTAAATAGGTTTTCTAGATGATTGATTTGAGTTTTAAGAAGTACCAACTCTTGGTCAATATACTTTTTCATTTTCGAGAAAATTTTATTTTCTAATGTTTGTATAGAACGTTGAGTATCAATTTGATTTTGTTTGGGGACGTGGTCAGCCTTAGATTGAGGTGTTATCTTATCCGTTTGTTTATAAGAATATATTTGCTTTTGTAACTCAGGTTCTAATTTGATAAATCTTTTTATTTGAACCTCTAATGTGTTGATTCTTTTTATTTTCTCTTCTAAACGCTCAATTTTTTCTTTAAGTATATCGATGTCATCATTTTTTTCACTGTGATTGAATAATCCTTTTATAGCCATATTTTCCCCACACTTTTTTTTAGACTTATATAGAAACTTTTAAGAAATTGGAATTTGTTCCTCGCTTGAGTATTTTCTCATATAAGTTACTATTAGGAGACCACTTTCGAACTTTGCATATAATTCTGAGGCTTTTGTTGGTTCAGGAAGTTCTATTTTCCTCTCAAAAGCACCATATTTTCTTTCATTTTGTATAATAATAGGGTTCAGTAACGGTAATCGACTTGTTCCTTTTACTACTAGAATATTTCCTGCTAGTGATAAGGAAACATCCTCTCGTTTATAGCCAGGTAGTTCAATGATCACAATGATTTGTGTATCAGTAAGATAGATATCCACTAATGGATAGGAACTAGTAGAGCGAGCATTTGGTGTAGGAGGTTTACTGTTTGCTTCATGTTGAGAAGGATCTTTAGAAATTTGGTCGAAAATCATATCCCAAAAGTTCCCGTTTTGATATTTTTGTGAAATATCCATCCATTGCTTTAATTTATCTATGTCCACAGGTATACCTCCTTGCTTATATGATAATGAACAGGAACTGATGAATGATCATAAATCATTTCTAATCTCATCTATATATCTTATTAATCAATCATTTTCTTCATGCACCTTTAATTCTTCATTATAAATAACTAACTTCATAAATGTTGGGCAAGAGTAATATATTTGGAAGGAAATCTTTCTCAAACCAAAGTAATAATTATCATAATAAGGAGGGAACAATGTGAAAGGAGCATCTGTAAATATCAATATTTTTATGTTAAAGATTAATTCCTTTGAGAATGCTTCAGCGGTTAATATAGGGCAAAATCTATTAGCAGACTGGAATAATTCAGATAAAAAATCACAGGGATATGGCCAAAATTTTGGTGATGAAAGCACCTTTGTTAGCCCACAAAGCTTTGTAGATGATAGGGACCAAATAGACTCTCCGGCTTCCTTTAGCTCGAACCCGATACTAAAAAGAGATTAAAAAATTATCGCTTTAGAAGAGGAAAAACTCACCTCGAAAAAATGAGACTTGTATGGAATCACATCAAAGCTTAGGAAGAATATGCTGGAAGTAGGGGTGTGAAGATAATGATGACTGGTGAGAGTAAAGAGAAACAAGTAATTCGTACTATTCAACGAGATATTAATATTGCAACAGCGGCTTTATTACTCACCGGACAAATTACTATTAGGGGAGTGTTTGTTACACCTCAGGCCTTTCGTTTATCATTAGGTGGTCCTATTACTGGTACTCAAAGGATAGAAGGAGTAAATAAAAATAAGACAGCAACTATTTTCGTTGACGTCATCGATATTTTTATTTCCATTTTACTGATTAAATCATCTTTAGCAGTTGAGGGAGTTTTTATAGGATCTAGAGAATTCTCACTGGTTGTAGGAGGTCCAATCACGGGATTGCCATTACCAGAACCTTCACTTTCTGAAATAAAAGAGGATTATCATTTATATAAAAAAGTAATTTCCGATCGATTCCATCTGAATAAGGATTTAATAAACACCTTGAAAAGGAATGATAAGTATGGCTTTAACGGATCTTCCAACGGTTAAACTTTCTAAAGGCGGGACGTTTCTAATAGCACTTCCTATTATCTTATTTATCTTTTTCTTTACCCAACATAAGGAAAGTGATAAATAAATATAAAAAAGGCATAAAAGGGAAGAACCTTTTATGCCTTAAATTATTTAATAATGGGTGCACCAGTTAATGATTCAGGAACGATGCCGAGAGCGAGAAGGCTTAATTTTGCATAGCCATTGCCTTTGAACTCAGTAAAAAATTGTTTTAGTTTATCAAAATCTACATCATTTTTTAATAATTGAACTTCTTTTTTGTATAAACGCAGCACAGATGCTTGAACAAAATTAGGCGAAGAAGTGCCTGGATCTTCATCCATTAATAAGCATCCCATATATTGATATTTAAAGTTTAGTGCTCGCGTTAAATTTGTCACATGTACTAAGCGATCAAAAAGGGCAGGAAAGGATTGTTGTAAGTTTGCAAGGCGCTCTTTTGCAGTTTGCAATTCATCAAGACTTGATAGTGTCAACATAGCAAATTTCCCTCCTTAATTATCCCATGGTTTATTTACATTAAGATAACCAGCGAGCTCTTTACTCTTTTGTCTTCTGAGTCTACGTATTTCTGCTCTTTCTTTCCCTGTATTGTATAAAAACTTTTCTTCTTCTGTTTCTGGAATGACTTCTGGAACGGGAACAGGACGTTTATTTTCATCTAATGCAACAAAGGTTAAAAATGCCGTTGCAGCAATTCTACGTTCGCCAGTCATGATATCCTCTGCAATTACTTTACAGAATATTTCCATTGACGTACGACCTGTATAAGTGACGAAAGATTCAACACAAACAGAATCAGTTTGGTGAATCGGGTATAAAAAATCAATTGAGTCAGTGGATGCCGTTACACATTCTTTTACCCTTGAATGTCTACGTGCAGACAATGTTGCAGCATCATCTAATTTTTTCATCAAAATTCCACCGAATAATGTATTATAATTATTTAAATCGCAAGATAATACTTGCGCAGTATTTACGATACGACTTTCTTTTACTTTTTTTGCATTCATATTACTGCTTCCTTTCATAAAGAAAATCCTATGAAACTTATGGGAGTTCTCCTAGCATTAATAAGTGTACGCCCCAAATAACGAGAAGTAAAATGGTTAAATTTCATTGGAAATATAGCTTTTATCAATGAAACCGCTTCTCCCTTTGCCTACCTAAATGTCAGCGAAAGAAGGATACAATATAAAAGGAAGAAAAAAGTATATTCAGTCAAATACTTGATTATTTATGATAAGTGTTTTTTTGTAAATTGCAGCCATTCTTTCGCTGCATAGGAAAGATATTGATTTTTATTCCAAATGATTGCTAATTCCCAGCGGATGGAAGGGTTTTTTATCGAAATCGCCTTTACATTTTTACTTAAATGTCGACAAATACTTTCAGGTAAAAGTGATACTCCTAAATTCCAAGAAACCATCTCTTCAATGAAAGACCATTGTGAACTTTTTGAGATGACATGGGGATTGAATCCTACACTGTTACAAGAAGAAATGATACGGTCATGTAATGCAAAATCTTTATTAAATAAAATAAATGGTTCAGAAGCTAGTTCAACTAGGTGAACCTCCGTTTTCTGAGCTAATGGATGTGATGGATGAATAATTAATTTTAAATCCTCCTCCATTAAAGGGAAATGTAAAAATAGCTCATTATTCGTTGGAAGTACGATAACACCGACATCTAAATGATTATTGTGAACATCCTCTTCAATTTTTTTTGAACCGTCTTCTCCAAATTCAAAAGTAATTCCAGGATACTTTTCATGAAATCGTCCGATTAGTTGAAGTAGAAATTGTGCGTCAAAAATAGGTGGGATTCCAATTCGAATATGTCCTTTTTTTAACTCTAAAAGATTATCTAATTCCGTTTCTAAATTGTGAAAGGCAAGGTCAATTAACTTTGCTTGTTCCAAAATGATTTGCCCAGCATCTGTTAATGTTAGCTTCTTTTTAGAACGATCAAACAGAGAAACTCCTAGCTCTTTTTCGAGGTTTTTAATCATTTTACTAATAGTTGGTTGGGTGATATATAAATGTTCAGCAGCTAATGAAAAACTATTGTATTTTGCAACCTCTAAAAAATATTGTAAATGTTTAATATCCACGCGTAATCACCACTCAAACTTATATTGTAATTTGGATATTATATCGTATTCTACCCAAAGAAGTACAACTTAGCGATTTTATTAATAAATTGTGATGAAATCTCCTTAATTGGATGCAATAATCCATTTAGTTTTCATTAATGTCTGATATATAATAAAATTAGTGAAATTTTTATTAAATTTATTTTTTAAGGAGTCATGAAATGCCCAAAATTAAAATAGTAACCGATTCAACGGTTGATATGTCTAACGAAATGATAAAAAAATATGGGATTGAAGTTGTTCCCTTATCCTTATCCATTGATGGGGAAAACTTTCTTGATCGTGTAGACATAACTCCTTCTGAATTTATTCGGAAAATGAACGCTGCACAAGAACTTCCTAAGAGTTCTCAACCTCCAGTTGGTGTATTTCTTGAGCTATATGACAGATTAGGGGAAGACGGGTACGATATATTATCGATTCATATGTCAAATGGATTAAGTGGCACTGTAAACTCTGCAGAAAATGCGGCTGCCTTATCAAAGGCAAATGTAACAGTGATTGATTCTCTTTTCATTTCGAAAGCGCTATCATTCCAAGTCGTTGAAGCTGCTCAAATGGCGGAAGATGGAAAGACTATAGATGAAATTCTAAGCAGATTGGAAACCATTCGTTCACAAACTAAGCTCTTTGTTGTAGTTGAAAAGCTTGATAACTTAGTGAAAGGTGGAAGAATAGGAAAAGGAAAAGCGCTAATTGGTTCCTTGCTTCATATTAAGCCTATTGCATCATTAGAAAATGGGGTCTACCATCCTTTAGCAAATGTTAGAAGTCATGCACAGGTTGTTAAATATTTGGTGAAAAACCTCGCTGAGGATGCAATGGGAAAGACGATTAAGAAAATCGGAATAGCCCATGCTGAAGCATCCGAATTAGTTGCCAAATTAAAAACGGCAATTTTCACAACAACTGGTTACGAAAATGTAGATATTGAGTTTACGACTCCAATTATTAGTACCCATACAGGGGCGGGAGCAATTGGTTTTATGTATTATGTAGAATAAATGAGACTGTCTTTTCAGGGAGGGTATGAATTTACCTTTCCTTTTTTTATATTTAGTTTTTATACTCTTTAAATGCATCCTTACCTATTCGTACTAAAATGCAAAAAAATGAAGATCTTACTTTTTAAAAAGGAATTTTCACAAAAGCAGAGAAAATTAAAAGAGAAGAATGGGGGGAATTAGAGAATGTATATTGAAATGTTTGAAGAAATCGTTTCGATTTGTCGCCATGACTATTCCGGATGCCAAGATAAAAAAGGTTGGGATCATCCAGAAAAATATGTTGATGAAATATGTATTTTAGAAGAAAAACAGCAATTAACTCCGGATAAATTTGTAGAAATTGTACAAGATTATTTACTTGATTTTAAGGAACAGCATATGTTTTTTAAAACATCTAAAAAAAGTGTAGAAAAGCGTTATGATGTTGGCTTTAAAGTTAGAAGATTTGAGGATCAATTATTTATTACAGATGTTGGAAAGGAAAAGCGAGTAAAGAAAGGCCATGCAATTGTGTCATTTGGGAATGTTCCGGTTATCGATTTAGTTGAAAAGCACCGCAGAGAGTTGGTGGAGGACCATCAGGAAAGGGAAAACTGGAATTCTATAATTGGAAAATATCAATTTTGCGAAATAATGGATGGAAATGGGCATACCTATCAGATGGAGCTTAAAAAATATGAGAAGGAGGAATACATACCTCAATATACGATTGAGGAGTTGGAAAAAGGAATCCTTCTCATGACTTTAACAGACTTTGCTAATGCTGATGCAATTACACAGTTAGTGCACCAGCATCAAGAAGCATTAGAAAATTGTAGAAAATTAATTATTGATGTGAGAGTTAATTATGGGGGAAATGACTCCTCTTATTTTCAATTGCTTCCCTACATATTTGAGAATCGAGAAGTGAATATAAATACTGAAGACGATGAATACATGCTCATCAACTGTACGGAACGATCCTGTGAACTTGAAATAGCCGAAATGAATAATGCTATCGCTTCAACAGAAGATGAATATACAAAAAAAGTATTAAAAATCTTTTTAAGGGAGTGGAAAAAAAATAAAGGAAAGGGCTTTGTTCAATTTGATTTGTCTGATTTAGAGGATACTATTATACAAGGAAGAAAAAACCCTGAACAAATTATTGTAATGACTGATGTCACTTGTGGTAGCTCAGGAGATTCCTTTGTAGAAATTTGCAAAAGATCTTCTAAGGTAACGGTTATTGGACGACCTACTGCAGGTTTAAATGACTACGCTAATCTGGCCGTTATGAATTGGCATGATCAATTTGAATTATGGTACCCAACATCGAGACTATCAAGAATTGATAATGGAAAGGGAATGACAGGAGTAGGTATTAAACCACATATACATATCCCATGGACTCCTAAGCATTTATTCGAAGATGTAGAAATCCAGACGGCATTGAAGTTATTAGAAGAAAAAGCAAAAGCTTAATGTTTTAGTGAGCAGGTTGTCATCATTCCTGCTCTATTTTTATCGATGAGAATTCTAAAATATATGTATGGATAACTGTAGTGGACAAAGTGTGTTAGGTCAGCGATTAGTCCTTTGAGACCAAAAATCAGCAAGGGGTTAAGGTTAGGACTTTCGGAGAAATCCACCATTTGATTTCTCTACTTGTGGGGGCACCAGCACATTTTTACGATAAAGTAGTATAAAAAGTAAAATTGACAGACCACCCATATAAAAATTAATATATAATAGATAAGTTATATAAAAAATAGAAATTATATCTATATTGTAAAATTTTGCTTCAGAGAAAGGACATAATGATGAAAGAAACGCATAAGTCGAAACATGTGTTAAAAGAATATTTTTTCGTTATTATCGGTGCGGTACTAGTTGGATTAGCCTATAACATGTTCCTCTTACCTTCAAAGCTTGCTGCAGGGGGGATATCAGGTGTTAGTACAATTTTACATGAAGTATATGGGGTTGAACCAGCTTATACACAATTTTTAATCAATATCCCATTATTTATTGTTGGCTGGATTACGATGGGAAAAGATTTTAGTGGAAAAACATTAGTTGGTACATTTTGTGTCCCATTTGTAATATGGCTTAGTACAGATATCCCGATTACTGTAACGAATCCTTTTTTAGGTTCGCTTTATGGTGGGATTGTTCTTGGGATTGGTCTAGGAATTGTATATAAAGGAAATGGATCAACGGGTGGAACTGCGGCAATTGCACAGATCGTTAAAAAATTCACGGGATTATCAAGTGGGTATTCTCAATTAATTGTAGACGGTCTTGTTGTAGCAGCATCCTTAATTGTATTTAATTTAGAGCTGACTCTATTTGCTTTAATGTGTATATATGTTTCAAGTAAAGTAATCGATTTTGTACAACTAAGAACATCAGCAACGAAATTAATCTTAATCATTACAGAGGAAGAAGAAAAAGTTCAATCAATGATTCGTGATGAAATTGATCGTGGTTTAACAAAGATTCGTTCAGTAGGTGGATATTCAAATCAAAATAAAACAATGATTCTTTGTGTTACAGAACAGGTAGAAGCGATTTACCTTAAGAAAAAACTCCAACAAGAAATTCCAACGGCCTTTGTTGTATTTATTAATGCATCTGAAATTCTTGGACGAGGCTTCACGATTGATAAATATTATGGTCAACAATTATAGGATGTTATAATAATAAGGAGCTTGTTCCTATATGGACAGGCTTCTGTTTTTTAGAGGGAAGTTATTGTTAGACAAACAGCAATGATTAAAACAAAAAAACATTGAATCTTATTCCTTAAATAGTAGGTCAATCATATATTCTGACGAAAGGAAGGAAAGTTTATGCAATATAAGTACACGATTTGCTTTATTAAAAGAGGTCATCAGCTCCTCATGCTTAATCGTGAAAAGCCTGAATGGATGGGAGTGTGGAATGGTGTTGGTGGTAAAATAGAGAAGGGTGAAACACCGGAAGAAGCAATTATTCGTGAAATTAAGGAAGAGACCGGAATTGATATCGGTCATGTAGCGTATAAAGGAACAGTTACCTGGTCGGTGAATGAAAGTTATATTGGTGGCATGTATGCTTTTGTTGCTGAATTGCCAGAAACCTATGAATATCACACTCCTATTAAGACTCAAGAAGGGATCTTGGACTGGAAGGATATATCATGGATTCTTCATCCGGAGAATGTTGGAATGGCAAATGTGAAGTTTTTCTTACATAAAATGTTGGATGATTATCGTATTTATGATCATCAGTTTATATATATTGATGGCGAAGTGGTTGACTTTCATTCAGAACGTCTAGATACCTCTACAGTTCTTCATTAAAGCTCTTTTCTCAAACATTGATGCTAGTTAGGAAATTTTTTAATTAATAAAAAATGGTTGAAGATCGACAAGTCCATCATACCGCTGAGAAAAGACTGCAAACTTTAAAAAAACGCGATCTCATTATTCAAGCAACAAACTATACGAAAATAGTTTTCTTTAAAAAATTAGTTGTCCAATAAGGGGGATCCCCCCTTATTGGACAATCTAATTCAACTATATTCCAAAACCAACACTTGATCGTTCTTCCCAATGGTTTCGCAGTGCTTTTCGATTATTCGTCTGTAAATCCTTCAGTATTTTTTCAATGTTTACCTGCTGCTCATAATGCCATTGTAGGGCAATAGACATATATAATTCATTTAATTGTGCAATGGACAGACCATTCGTTTCTTTAACTAAGTGATCTATTTCATTTTCAGATACAAATTGATGGATATTCTTTTTTATCAAATATTGTCTTCGAGCGGGCTGATCTGGAAGTGTAATTTCATATGCACGATCAAATCGTCCGGCCCGATTAATTAATGCAGGATCAATTTTTTCTGGATAATTCGTTGTTCCAATTAGGAAAATTCCTTCTTTCGAAGAAGCACCATCAAGTGCGTTTAAAAATACAGATCGAGACTCTTCAGGCATGGAGTCTATATCCTCGATAACTAAGGTCATGGGTGCCATTTTAGTTACCGTATTAAATACCTCTTTAATGGAATAACTATTCGTATATTCTGTTATTTGCCAATAAACGACTGGTGCAGATATACTTCCAGCAATCGACTTTACTAGAGTCGTTTTTCCATTCCCTGGACTCCCATACAAAAGAATCCCACGTTTATATGGAATATCATATTTCTTGAAAAACTCACCCCCATGTATGAAGAACTCATCGATTGACCGGAAAATTTCAGTTTTTATTTCTTCATCCAATAACACATCTTCCCGCATTACTTGATGAGTAATTCGTTCTTTTACTCTTTCAATTCCATCATCAGTATCTGTGAAAATAGTAATGGCATCCTTCATATATTCTTTTTGTTTCATATAAATATAATCAAAGAACCCTAGTAAACTTTCATCATTATTAGCAAAAATAAAATCCTCTTCATAATCTTCATGACTTTGAAAGATTGGTAGCTTTGCAAAGGCTACTTGATACATTGGAAAATAATAGACCGAATTATTTAAGGAGGGGATGATGTTGAATTGGTGCTCCTGATTAAAATTCGAGTATTTAATCGTTGCAGTTTCTAAACAATCAAAGACATGTCCAATGATTTGAATGTCATTTGGATCAGATTGTACGACATATTCAATTGTATCCCAAATTTCCTCTTCAATTCCCTCTTTTGAGGTATACATGTTAAAATCGATTCCTGTTTCATTTACTAAAAGTTCTTTAATCCGATAAATAGCAGCAGCAAAGTCAAAATAGTGAGGCATCATTTCCTTCGTGATATCTTTAAAATTTATAATAGATGGGATATCTTTCATTATGATTTCCTTTCTTTTATTGAATTAGCTATAACTGTAAATCATTAAAAATAGGATAGCAAGAAAAACATAGATTCGTTTATTAACTTGATAGATCGGTTACATCGACATTACTTGGTCTCATTATGGATGGTTTAGAGGACCGAGAAATTAGACTGGATTTTTTGTCTTGGATATTATCTGGAGAATTTAGATGGGCAAAAGGACAAAAACTAGTACATTAGTAAGTTGAGAGAGGGGTATCTATTTAGGTGTCTAACCCGATAATTGAAAGAAAATTAGAATTATATTCATAATAGAGTAAATAGTTAGGAAGTTGTTGACAATCTTCTTCTGAATGCTATCATAAAATTGATTGAAAACGATGAATATTATTCCAATATAGTAAATTAGGTAATTGTTTTATCTAACTATGCTGAGGCGGTGAAAGCATCATGAGTGAACAGTGGTATTTTATTGATTCAGGTGAAAATAGTCCATCCTTTAATATGGCGATGGATGAGGTCCTTCTTGATTGGCATTCCCGGGGGTTACTTCCTCCTATTCTGCGATTTTATAGTTGGAAGCCTGCAGCATTGTCTCTAGGACATTTTCAAAAAACGGTAGGTAGAATCGATGTTGATAAGGCGAAAGCAATTGGGGTTGAAATTGTGCGAAGGCCAACTGGTGGACTAGCCGTTTTACATGACAAAGAACTAACTTATAGTGTAGTGCTAAGCGAGAAGCATGATAAAATGTCGCCATCAATCATTGAGGCTTACCGAGTACTATCACAAGGTATACTTGAAGGATATCGCTATCTTGGAATTCAAGCTGATTTAGCTATTCCTAATGCACCTATTGGAAAGACCGGTACTGCCGTTTGTTTTGAAGAATCTTCGTGGTATGAATTGGAGATCGAAGGAAAAAAGGCAGCTGGAAGTGCACAAACCCGACAAAAGGGAGTTATTTTACAACACGGCTCGATTCCAATGGAAATGGATATTGAACAATTATATGATTTATTTACATTTCCGAATGAGAAGGTGAAGAATAAAGCAAAACACCTTTTTGAACAAAAAGCTGTTACGATTAACCAGATTCTTGGACGTCAAACGTCACTCGAAGAGGTAAAAGATGCCTTTAAAAAAGGCTTCGAAAAAGGATTAGATATTGAATTTACAAGCTATCAACCGAATGAGCAGATGTTAGAAGAAATAAAAGAACTTATGCGGACAAAGTATGAAAGTGAGAAATATACTTTTCAAAGATAGGGGTTAATATCAATGGCGAGAAATGAAGAGTACATAAGAAAACCTGAATGGTTGAAAATTAAACTGAATACGAATCAAAGCTATACTGGTTTGAAAAAAATGATGCGTGAAGAAAGATTGCATACTGTTTGTGAGGAAGCAAAATGTCCTAACATTCATGAATGCTGGGCCATTCGAAAAACAGCTACGTTTATGATATTAGGGGATACTTGTACACGTGGCTGTCGTTTTTGTGCGGTAAAAACAGGATTGCCAACTGAATTAGATTGGGATGAACCGGAGAGAGTGGCGAGATCAGTAGAAGTGATGGGACTTCGTCATTGTGTCGTTACTGCAGTTGCTCGTGATGATTTGGCTGATGGAGGTGCAGCAGTTTTTGCTGAAACGGTCCGTGCGATTCGACGTCGTGTTCCATCTTGTACGGTTGAGGTTTTACCTTCTGATATGAAGGGGGATTATGAAAGCTTACATACACTTATGGATGCAGGACCAGATATCTTTAATCATAATATTGAAACAGTTAGACGGTTAACAAAACGTGTTCGTTCAAAGGCGACTTATGACCGTTCTCTAGAATTGTTGAAAAGGGTTAAAGAAATAAGCCCAAACACTCCGACTAAATCAAGTCTTATGGTTGGTTTAGGAGAAACTCATGAGGAAGTACTTGAAGCGATGGATGATTTACTTGCGCATGGAGTAGATATTATGACGATCGGACAGTATCTTCAACCAACGAAAAAACATTTGCGCGTAGAACGATATGTACATCCTGATGAATTTGCTAAGTGGAAAGAAATTGCGCTTCAAAAAGGCTTTAAACACTGTGAAGCAGGTCCTATGGTTCGGTCTAGCTATCATGCAGATGAACAAGTAAACAAGGCTGCGCGTCTAAGACAATTAGAGGGTGAGAATTCTGATCCAGACCATTTAATTAGCCAATATAAAACAAAGGTAACAGGGACAGAACATCCGAAACTATAATCCTTTACAAGAAAAGAATTCTACTCTGAAACTCAAAAAAGGTATTGACAGTTTTGAAAATTTCGCTATATAATACTAACCATACTTAAATATTCATGCATTGAAGGGAATATAGTATTGTTTATCTCCCTGTTTTATAGAGAGCTGATGGTCGGTGCAAGTCAGTACAAAGATAAACATGAATTTCACTCCTAGAGCACTTTTTCATAATAAAGTTGTCATGCTTTATGAAGGAAAAGGCGGTCAATTGATCGTTAACAATGAAGAGTGGTAGATAATTGGATCTACAACTAGGGTGGTACCGCGATAATATCGTCCCTACTGATTTATTCAGTAGGGACTTTTTGTATTAAAAAAATAATAATAAGCAAATAATATAAGCGAAGATAGGATGTAAAGTAGTGTTTATCTCCCTGTTTTTTAGAGAGCTGATGATTGGTGGAAATCAGTACAAAGATAAACATGAATTTCAATTCTGGAGCTTTCTTTTCTAAAAAAGATGAAACATCTTCTAAAAGAAAAGACGGTCAAATAGATCGTTAACAATGAAGAGTGGTAGATAGTCATATCTACAACTAGGGTGGTACCGCGATAATTGATCGTCCCTACTGGATATCCAGTAGGGACTTTTTGTGTTAGTTAGTTGGTGCTGTCTATAAAGCAAAGACAGTTCCTTTCAATACATTTTGAAAAATAGGAGGAATGAAGAATGGGAAACAATGAAATGGTTCAATTACGTCAAAAGGTGGATGAAATTAATACACAGCTACTGCACCTACTAAATGAACGTGCAAAGGTAGTCCAAGAAATAGGTCAGTTGAAAAAAATACAAGGTACAAAGCGATTTGATCCGGTACGTGAACGAGAGGTTCTTGATATGATTGCAGAACAGAATGAAGGACCGTTTGAAACAACGACACTACAGCATATTTTTAAGACGATTTTTAAAGCGAGTCTTGAATTACAGGAGGATGATAATCGAAAAGCTTTACTTGTTTCCCGGAAAAAGAAGCAAGAAAATACGATTGTTGATATTAAAGGAGAAAAATTAGGAAGTGGCTTACAAACATTTATTATGGGGCCCTGTGCAGTAGAAAGTAAGGAACAAGTAAGACAAGTTGCAGAAGCTATGAAGGAGCAAGGCATAAAATTAATGCGTGGAGGAGCCTTTAAACCAAGAACATCTCCATATGATTTTCAAGGCTTAGGGGTTGAGGGTCTGCAAATATTACGTGAAGTTGCGGATGAATATGATTTAGCCGTTATTAGTGAAATACTCAATCCGAATGATGTGGAAATCTCTCTTGAATATGTTGATGTGATCCAAATTGGAGCGAGGAATATGCAGAATTTTGATTTATTACGTGCAGTTGGAAGAGTAAATAAGCCTGTTTTATTAAAAAGGGGATTGGCTGCAACCATTGATGAATTTGTTCATGCGGCTGAATACATTATTTCACAAGGAAATGACCAAATTATTTTATGTGAGCGGGGAATTCGTACGTACGAAAAAGCAACTCGGAATACCCTTGATATTTCAGCTGTTCCGATTTTGAAGAAGGAAACTCATTTACCAGTAGTGGTAGACGTTACCCATTCAACAGGACGAAAAGACTTGCTTCTTCCAACGGCCAAAGCAGCATTAGCAATTGGGGCAGACGCAGTCATGGCTGAGGTTCACCCTGATCCTGCTGTTGCTTTATCGGATTCCGCCCAGCAAATGGATATTCCGCAATTCCATACATTTATGGATGAATTAAAGGGGTTTAAAAACAAACTTGCTTAAAGCAAAATCGTAGCTGTCTATTAAGGGGTCTGACCCCTTAATGACAACTGCAAACGAGAATATAGGAAACATAGTTGTTTACATCTGAGAGGAGAATGAGTGTGAGTCAGCAAGAACAGTGGTCATCAAAGCTTGGCTTTATATTAGCTGCAGCAGGGTCAGCAATAGGTTTAGGAGCTATTTGGAAATTCCCTTATATCGCAGGTCAAAATGGGGGAGGAGCTTTCTTTCTAATTTTTATTCTATTTACATTATTACTAGGACTTCCATTGCTTTTAGCGGAATTCTCCATTGGTCGATTAACACAAGAAAATGCAGTGGATTCGTATCGAAAAATAGCACCAAAAGCGAAATGGCACTGGATAGGGATTTTAGGTATGATTGCGTGTTTTATTTTACTTTCTTTCTATAGTGTCATTGGTGGTTGGATCATTATTTATTTATACAAGGCGATTACCGGTCAGTTAAACGGTCTTTCATCTGATCAATATACACAAGTATTTGGGGACACAATTTCTGATCCAATTATTAGTTTAATCGTGCAATTATTATTTATTCTAATGACGATTGTTGTTGTTGCAAGAGGGGTTCAAAAAGGGATTGAACAAGCAAGTAAGATTATGATGCCTGCATTATTTATACTATTTATATTATTAGTTATTCGTTCAATTACCTTAGATGGAGCAATGGCTGGTATATCCTTTTTACTGCAACCGGACTTTTCAAAATTAACTTCAAAAACGATCTTGGAAGCCATGGGGCAATCATTCTTTACGTTAAGTGTAGGTGTTTCAGTAATGGTGACGTATAGTTCGTATTTACCGAAAAATCAAAGCTTACCCTGTTCAGCTTTTTCTATTGTAGGAATGAATTTAGTCATTGTACTTTTAGCTGGTTTAGCAATCTTTCCAGCAGTATTTGCTTTAGGATTGGAGCCGGGTGCAGGACCTGTACTGTTATTTAATGTACTTCCAACAGTCTTCAGTCAGTTACCGCTTGGAATGCTTTTCTTTATAGCATTTTTAATTTTATTCCTTTTTGCGGCATTAACATCAGCTTTTTCTATGCTTGAAATTATTGTGTCTGTGATCACTAAAAAGGATATAAAAGGACGTAAAAAATGGTCATGGATCATCGGAATTGCCATCTTTATTTTTGGTATTCCATCTGCCCTTTCATACGGAGCGTTAGGTGATGTTACTCTTTTAGGTAAAACATTTTTCGATTTAATGGATTATACCGTTAGTAATATTTTAATGCCGCTTGGTGCCCTTCTTATCGCTATTTTTGTACCACTTAAAGTGAAGAAATCCGTTCTTTACGAGGAATTAAAACAAGGGAGCGGTCTTAAAAGAGGACTATTCGAAGCTTGGTATTTCCTCATACGTTTTGTTGCACCAATTTTAATTTTTGTTGTCATGTTAGATGTGCTGGGAGTTTGGTAGTGCTGTAAATCATTTATTAGCATAAAATTTTTCAGGATAGTCATCCATATATCTTTCCTGTATAATTGTTAATGGTTGAAAATTTAATATATTGCAACGAAAACAGGTACTTTCTTTGTGAAGGTTTAAAAGGGAAGTTTGGTGTAATTCCAACGCGGTCCCGCCACTGTAAATGGGAGCAAACTGTAATATCCACTTTATCCATTAAAGGATAAGGGAAGGTACAGGGAGCAATGATCATGAGCCAGGAGACCTGCCTGTTTTTTGAGTGCACCAGTTTGCCTACGAGGATAGGGGGGTGTTGACGAAAACGTTTTTTAGCGTGCATGATTTGCTATTATACCGTTTTACATATGACATCTCTTTTATTAGAGATGTTTTTTTTAGGTCTTTTTCATAAAAGATATGAACAAATGTATTGTTTTTTTCCTTCTACATTAATTATGGAGGATAAAGGATCTTTGTGAAAACGGCCATCTTTATGACTATTTTAAATGTAAAAAGGAGTTTACAAATGAAAAAGCTATTAAGATTTATACCTATTTTTTTACTAATTTTTATATTGGCTGCATGTGGTACACAGCAGGATAGTGAAAAGAAAGTTAGTGATAATAAGCAGGAGACTAAGCAACAAGAGCAAGCTTTTCCCGTAACAATTACGGATGGAACCGATAAAGAAATTACTATTGATAAGAAGCCAGAGAAAATTGTTTCCCTTCTTCCAAGTAATACAGAAACAGCCTTTGCCCTTGGGTTAGATAAAGAAATTGTTGGTGTCTCGGATTTTGACAATTATCCCGAACAGGCGCAGTCAAAGGAAAAAGTTGGTGGACAAGAATTCAATGTTGAAAAAATAATTTCTTTAAAACCTGATATTGTTTTAGCTGATGCTTCACAGGCTCATAATTCTAAGGATGGATTAAAGCAATTAGAGGATTCAGGAATTAAGGTTATTGCTGTCAATAATGCAAGTTCATTTGCAGATACGTATAAAACGATTGAAATGATTGGTGCAGCAACTGGGACAAAGGAAAAAGCGGATGAAATTGTCGATGGAATGAAAGCAAAAGTTGAAGAAATTAAAGAAAAGGCGGCAGGAATTTCCAAGGAGGAGCAACCAAATGTATGGATGGAAATCTCTGCTCCACCAGATATTTATACAGCAGGTTCAGGTACCTTCATGAATGAAATGCTAGAAATGCTTGGCGCCAAAAATATTGCAGCTGCTGAAGAAGGATGGCCGAAATATTCGGAAGAAGCAGCAGTTAAAGCAAATCCGGATGTAATGATCATAACATATGGTTATTATGTAAAGGACGCAGTAGAACAAGCTTATAGTCGTAAAGGGTGGGAAGAAGTATCCGCCATTAAAAATAAACGAGTATATAGTGTCGATTCTGACAAAGTGTCAAGACCAGGTCCACGTCTTGTGGAAGGTTTAGAGGAAATGGCAAAGGCAATATATCCCGATACATTTAAATAAGTGGAGATAAGAGTGAGGAGGAAATGTTATGAGAATCTATACTAGAACAGGTGACAAGGGGCAAACAAGTATCATCGGTGGTAGAGTAGATAAAGATGATTTAAGGGTACAAGCTTATGGAACAGTGGATGAAGTGAATTGTTTTGTAGGACAAGCGATGGCTGAATTGGATCCCGATCTTTTTTCTGACGTACTTGATGATCTTGAAAAAATTCAACATGAATTATTTGATTGCGGAGGGGATCTAGCGACAAAATCAACTAAACGTCCTTATAAGCTTCAACAAGACATGATTGATTACCTTGAAGAGAAGATTGATGAGTATATCGCCAGTACACCTGAATTGGAACGCTTTATTTTACCTGGTGGGACAAAAGCGGCTGCTTCTATTCATATAGCAAGAACAGTTACAAGACGTGCTGAGCGTCTAGTTGTTAGTTTCTCAAAAGCTGAAGAAATTGTTCCTCCACTCGCTCAAATGTATTTGAATCGTTTGTCGGACTATTTTTTTGCTCTTGCAAGAGTAATTAATCACCGATCAGGAAAAAAAGATGTAGAATATATTCGAAGTGCCAAGGTTTTTCGTGACGGCAAAAGAAAAGAGAACAAAACAGAAGAAAATTGATTGATAGAAATAGGGGCTGTCTAAAGGCATAGGGGTCTGTCTCCTTTTTAGACAGTCCTTTTTCAAATGTACTAAAAGGAGTTGAAAGAGACTGCAGAAGCCAATTACTATTCGGTATCTACGGAAGAATAATTATTTTCCTTATCTATTTGGAGTGGTTTTTTTAAGTTTTTCTATTTTAATAGGCATTTCCATTGGTTCAGTAACGGTGCCAATGAAGGATATCATCCAAATCATCGGAGCGGCTATTTTCCACTTTCCATTAAGTGATAAAATAGATGCGATGAATACGAATATTGTTTTAGATATTCGACTGCCTCGTGTAATATTGGCTGGGCTAGTTGGTGCTTCATTATCGATTGCAGGTGCGGCATTTCAAGGGTTGCTTCGAAATCCTTTAGCAGACCCATATACTTTAGGGGTGTCGTCTGGAGCCTCTGTTGGAGCAGTTGCAACATTATTCTTTCATTTATCTATACCATTCATCGGAATACTTACATTGCCATTAATGAGCATAATTGGTTCATTTATTACGATATTTAGTGTTTTATTTTTTGCAAAAAAAATTGAGAGATCAATGAAAGTAGAAACAATTATATTAACTGGCATTATATTTAGTTCATTTTTTAGTTCGTTTATTTCCCTAATCATTGCTTTAACAGGCGATGAGTTAAGACAAATCATTGGTTGGCTACTTGGAAGTGTATCTATGCGAGGGTGGAGTTATGTATATATTATTATTCCATTCTTTCTCATAGGTTCAATATTATTATTAATGAATGTGAAAGAGCTTAATGCGATGTCATTAGGTGAAGAACGTGCCCAACATCTGGGGGTAAATGTTGAAAAGCGAAAGCTTCTTATTCTAATTGCTGGATCAATATTAACTGGTGCTGCCGTTTCAGTTTCAGGTGCGATTGGTTTTGTTGGATTAGTGATTCCTCATTTAATACGGATTATTCGTGGACCTAATCATAAAGGATTACTACCATTATCGCTACTCTTTGGAGCAGGGTTTTTAATTATAGCAGACTTAGTGTCACGAACGATTATTCAGCCATCAGAACTTCCAATTGGTGTGATTACCGCATTAATTGGTGCTCCTGTCTTTGCATGGATTTTAATGAATAGTAAACGAAGAAGAAGAGGGTAGAGTATGTTAACGATACGAAATGTAGCCGGAGGATATAATGGGCATAAAATAGTTAAGGACCTTAGTTTTCAGGTACATGAAGGTGAATTTTTTGGAATCCTAGGTCCGAATGGCAGTGGAAAAACAACGTTACTAAAAATGATTAGCGGGATATTACCTTTGATAGAAGGCTCGATACACTTAAAAGATCAGCTGCTTTCTACGTATCCTCCTAAAGAATTGGCAACCATAATCGCTGTTCTTCCTCAGCTCACAGGTGAATCCTTTTCTTATACTGTAGAAGAAGTTGTTGTTCTCGGACGTTACGCGCATCAAAAAGGTTTGTTTCAATCAATGAGTTCAGAAGATGAGAGAATCATTGAAGAGGCGATGGCTCAGACTGGCATTCTTTCATTTCGTCATAAATCTTTGATGGAGCTATCGGGTGGGGAGCAGCAGCGGGTTTTTCTTGCTCAAGCACTTGCCCAGCAGCCAAAAGTTTTATTATTAGATGAACCAACGAACCATCTCGATTTAACCTATCAAAAGGAATTACTCGATTTGATTAAAAAGATGACGAAACAAAATAGGTTGACTGTCATTTCTGTTTTTCACGATATAAATTTGACAGCGCTATACTGTGATCGCTTGCTTCTTCTTGATCAAGGTGAATTAGATCGAATGGGTTTACCTAATGAAGTCATTAAGGAAGAAATGATTCAACGCGTATATTCTACAAAGGTAAATAAACATTATCATCCATCTATACCAAAACCACAAATTGCCTTAATACCAGAAAGTATACCAGAGAATGCTTTAATGATTTTAAATGAAAATTATTTAAGACAGGAAGGGGAATATCTCGTCTATGAATCTCCTATTCCATTAAAAACAATGTCTTCAGCTGTCATAAATCCTGGAGTTGGCTGGTTCCAATCCTTTGTTAATCGTCACGTTGATAAGAATTATAATTGTGAGAATCATTTTGAGGAAATGTCCCAATATCTAGTAGAAAAAGGGTTTCTTCTAGAGTCTACAGTAGGCATGATGACAGCCGTAAAAATGGAGGATGCTATTTGGAAATTTGTCGAGGGAACGGGCTTCTCATTATTCATCGTTGTTACAGCAGGAGTGGGGAATGCGGTAGATGTCTCTAGAGGAACCGATCATTCATCTAATTACATACCAGGTACCATTAACATATGGATATTTATAAATGGAGATTTGTCAGAGGAAGCTTATATTCAAGCGATTGCAACAGCGACTGAAGCGAAGGTAAAGAGTTTGCATGATATGAAAATAATGGACCCTTTAACAGGAACGATTGCAACGGGCACCTCTACAGATAGTATCCTTATCGCAGCAACTCAAAACGGTGAAAAACTGCAATACGCAGGTTCAATAGCACCTTTAGGTCAGTTAATTGGTACATATGTTTATCAATGTACGAAAAAAGCCATTGAAAAATCTATCGAAAGGAAAAGCAAATGATTTTACATCATCTCTGTGCACTAACCATCGCAATTATCATTGATTGGTTTATTGGAGATCCACCGAAATGGCCACACCCAGTAAAATGGATGGGTTCATTGATTTCCTTTTTCACTAAGCATTTAAATAAGGGAAATCATCGTAAGGGTAGAGGAGTCTTCATGCTTAGTTTAATTGTGTTATTAACAGGTTTAATTACACTAACTATTACGATTCTATTATATCAATGGCATACATTAGCGGGAGTAATTGGTGAAGCGTTAATGATTGCCACTACCATTGCCCAAAAAGGATTGAAAGATGCTGGATTAGAAGTGTATGAGCCATTAATGAATAAGGATTTACCATTAGCAAGAACTAAATTGTCCTATATTGTAGGAAGAGATACGGAGCAGTTGGATGAATCAGAGATTGTAAGGGGAACGGTCGAAACAATTGCAGAAAATACAAGTGATGGGATAACTGCTCCATTATTTTGGGCACTAATAGGTGGTGCTCCATTAGCTATGATTTATCGAGCAATAAATACCTGTGATTCAATGGTTGGCTATCGGAATCAAAAATACGAACAATTTGGTTGGGCATCAGCCCGTTTAGATGATTGGGTCAATTGGATTCCTAGCCGGTTAACAGGATGTATAATTCTCCTTTTTTGTAAACCTGTGTATTTGAATCTAAAACCAGCTTGGAAACTATTTTTGACAGATGCTAAAAAACATCCGAGTCCTAATAGTGGCTGGTGTGAAGCAGCTGTTGCCGTTATTTTAGGCATTCAGTTAGGAGGCGTGAATTATTATAAAGGGATTGTATCGGATCGTGCACGGATGGGACAGCCATTTGAAGCGTTAAAGGCAGTACATATAAAAAAGACGATAGTGATTATGAGTAGTGCCGTACTTCTCTTTACACTATTTTTATGGATAGGAGGGATTACTATTGACATTGCCACCTCATGGTTCTAACCCAAAATATGTTTATCAGGCAACAAAGCTCCCAACTCCACAACAACTAATAGATTTTAGTGTGAATGTAAATCCATTTGGTTCGCCTCCTATTTTAAGAGAAAAGTGGCATGAATGGTTTCCTCTATTGGAAGATTATCCTGATCCACATGCCTCCATTTTGAAGCGAGAAATTTCAATAAAAGAAGGGATCGGAGAAGAGTATCTTTTAATTGGAAATGGTGGTGCTGAGATCATTGCTTTGGTGGCTCAGCTTTATCAAGGGAAAAGAATCTTAATTATTCAACCTGCTTTTAGTGAGTATGAACAAGCTTGTCTTGCACAGAAATGTATAGTTGAACATCATGTTTTAGAAGAAGGCATTTGGAAACTAAAAATGGAGGAACTATTGCCGAAAGTTAAACATTATGATGCGATCTTTTTATGTACGCCAAATAATCCAACAGGTGTTGTATATGATCGGCAATCGATCATTGAACTAGTGGAAGAGGGATATCGCTCGCAATGCTCGATTATTATTGATGAAGCATTCTATGATTTTACTGTTGATAGTGAAACGTATATTTCTTTAGTAAAGCAATATCCTAATTTGATTGTATTACGTTCATTGACTAAGATGTTTGCGATAGCTGGTCTAAGATTGGGCATCGGCGTAGCCCAACCTCAGGTTATTCAACAACTCGCAGCTTTAAAACCGCATTGGAGTGTGAATGCGATTGCAATAAAGGCAGGGCTTGAATGTATATCTCAAGATTCATATATTCGTCATACGAAGCAATTAATTCATGTGGAACGCAATAGATTAAAAGACTTTTATAAAGAGAATGGATTCTGTATGTCCGAATCGGCTGTGAACTTTTATCTCGTAAAAGATCCAACAATAACAGAGGCAGCACCATTATACGAGTATTTGTTAAAGAAGGGGCTCGTACCAAGACATACGATGAATTTTCCTGGACTAGATGGACGTTGGTTAAGATTTGCGATCAGAAAGCAAAACGAAAATAACCAGCTAATGGAGGCACTTTCGGAATGGAAGAATCAAAACTAATTTTTATAAGTGGAGGAGTTCGAAGTGGAAAGAGCAGCTTTGCTGAGAGTATAGCAATAAATCATGCAAAAATGATTAATGGCAATCTACATTATTTGGCTTGTGGCAAGGCAACAGATCCCGAAATGCTCGATCGAATTGCCCATCATAAGGAAACCCGAAATTCTAGTGAGCTTCCTTGGACGAATTGGGAGTGTCCAACAAATATAGGGAAGTTAAGCCCGAATTTTAAGCAAGGAGACGTTATCTTATTAGATTGTTTAACGACTCTATTGAATAATGAATTATTCATAGATGAAAGGGCCTGGGAAAAAGAAAGTTACCAAGAACAGATTTATCACGCTATTCTTGAAGATATTAAAAACATAAGAGATCAATGTAGTATATTGATCATTGTTTCAAATGAAGTGTTCAATGAGGTGTTACCAAAAAGTGAGATTGTTTTTGCGTATGAAAGACTATTGGGATATTTACATCAAAGCATAACCAAGCAATCGTCTTCTGCATATTTAATTGAATCTGGGCTTCCTCATGTCATGAAGGGAGAGGTGAATGAACTGTGTTAAAAGGTTTGATGATTGTTGGTACGGCATCTGATGTTGGAAAAAGTTTACTCGTTACTGCCTTGTGCCGGCTATTTACTCATGAGGGTTGGCGTGTGGCACCATTTAAATCCCAGAATATGTCCAATAATTCCTATGTAACAAAGGATGGAAAGGAAATTGGACGTGCCCAAGGAATTCAAGCAGAAGCTTCAAAGACTGAGGCAACCGTCTTCATGAATCCGATTCTCTTAAAGCCAAAGTCGGACCAGCAATCTGAGGTTATCCTTTTCGGAAAGAGTGAAAAAGTACTATCTGGCAAAAGTTATCGACAATCTTTCTATGAAAAAGGAATCGAAGCAATAGAAAAATCCTTAGAAAAATTATCTACTGATTTTGATTTAGTTATCATGGAGGGGGCAGGTAGTCCTGTTGAGATAAACCTGAAGGATCGGGAGCTCGTGAACATGAAAGTAGCTGAAATGGCTGATGTACCAGTTATACTTGTTGCTGACATTGATCGTGGTGGCGTATTTGCGAGTATTATTGGGACGATTGAGCTATTAACTGAGAATGAACGAAATCGAGTAAAAGGGATTATCATAAATAAATTTCGTGGAGACATTAATTTATTTAATGATGGGAAAGTATGGATTGAAGAAAGAACCGGTATCCCAGTTTTGGGAATTATTCCTTATATCCCTCAGCACATGATTGAAGGGGAAGATTCTCTGTCACTACAAGATCGATTTGCTTCCGTAGGACATGGTGCGATTGATATTGCTGTCATTAAACTCCCTTATATTTCAAACTATACAGATATGGAACCTTTTTTGTATGAGGAGGATGTAACCATTCGCTGGGTTGAAAATATAAACCAGCTAGGTCAACCTGATGCGATCATCATCCCTGGTACGAAAAGTACAATATCTGATTTGCAGTTTCTTAAGAAAAACGGTCTTTATGAATCAATCCGTGTGCAGTTGGAACAAGATAAGTATGTGGTTGGTATTTGTGGAGGATATCAAATGATGGGAGAATACTTAATTGATGAAGCAGGAACAGACACTGGTACTGTAAATTATACGGAAAAAGGTTTTGGAATCATTCCGGCTTCCACTAAATTTCACGCTGAAAAACGGACAACTCAGGTAAAAGGAAAAAGTCATCAAGATACAAGATTACCAGTTGAGCTTACGTTTGAAGGATATGAAATACATTTAGGACAAACATCCATACATGATCATCCATTTCTTATCTTAGACGATGGTCGTCTCGATGGATATTACCATCTTGATGGTAAAATTATTGGTACGTATATGCATTCATTATTTCATAATGATGAATGGCGAACCTACTGGTTAAATCGCATTCGTGAAGAAAAAGGGCTCCCTGTAAGATCTGTTATTCCACTCCGCCAATTAAAGGATCAAAAATATGATCAACTAGCTACTCATGTGAAAAATTATCTTGATTGGGAGAGGGTAAAAGAGATGGTTAATAAGTGGGGACAAGCATGATAAATAAAATGAAAAAGATTATTGATTGGTGTGGACCTATAAAGGGAATGTTGATAAATCTTCAGTTTTTTACAATCGTTCCAATACCCTATGAACTCCCTATGGATAAAAAGCATATGACCTATGCGGTTAAATTTTTTCCACTATTAGGTTTATTACAAGGTGCCATATTTGTCGGGGCTTTATATTTGTTGACCAACTATACACCATTTTCGACATTAGCTACTGCATTTATCCTTTGGCTGCTAACCATTATTGTTACAGGTGGCTTACATATTGATGGTTGGATGGATGCAAGTGATGCTTTTTTTTCATATCAACAAATTGATAAGCGCTTAGAAATTATGAAGGACCCTCGAACTGGCGCATTTGGTGTTATATCGGTGATTATCTTATTAAGTGGACGTTTTCTTTTTATATATGAAATTATCGATATGTTATCTACTAGTAGTTTTATTTTTATTTTAACATTGCCATTTTTAAGCAAAAGCTTGATGGGGTATCTTCTATTAAATGTTCCAGCAGCAAAACAAGAGGGGTTAGGTCATTTTTTTCAAAAATCTGTTCCCAAAAATGCACTATTTATTTATCCATTTTACATATTGCTATATTTAGTGTTTGTTATACTTTTCTATCATCAAGTAATAGAATTTGTGCTTATATTGATTTTGATCACTTTGCTCGCTGGCTTTTTCTTTAAGCGGAAAATTATTAAATGGTTTAGTGGGATTACTGGGGATGTTTTAGGAGCAAGCGTTGAAGGGGTGGAATGGATCTTATGGATGAGCATCTGGTTGTTACATTACTTCGCCACGGTTTGACAAAGCAAAATGAAAAGCATCAATATTTGGGCTGGACCGATGCTTCTTTAAGTGAAAAGGGAATACAACAGGTAGGCAGCTATCAGCTTTTGTCGAAGGCTGACTTATATTTTAGTAGTGATTTGAAGAGATGTGTCGAAACAGCGGGAATTTTATTTCCCGATAAAGAAATCTTAACCTGTTCACTTTTTCGAGAAATGAATTTTGGAGATTGGGAAGAAAGAACGTATGAAGAGTTGAAAAATAATGATGTATACCAAAATTGGTTGCAGCAACCTTTCACCATATGTCCACCAAATGGTGAATGTTTTCATCAATTTACTGCTAGAGTGGATAAAGGGTGGAAGCAGCTTCTCTTGCAACTTTTTCAAAAGGGGAAAACGAAAGCGATCCTTATTACCCATGGGGGAGTCATTCGCTATTTGTTAAGTCGCTTTTCACCAAAGGAAACAAATTTTTGGGATTGGAGAGTTCCACATGAAACAGCGTTTGAATTGTGCTGGACGAAACAAAAAGGGAGGGGAGAGAGCCGATGCACTTTATTACGGGAGGTTATTTTAACGGAAAAGCAAAATGGGTGAGGGATCAATTTGGACTGAAGGAACGAAGTGATTATCTGTGGCTTTCTGCTTATCAATCAAATAAATTAGAACTGCCGTTTCAGAATAAAGAAAAACAATTGCTTATTATTGAAGGGGTAGAACAATACATAAAAAAATGGATTGATTTAGATATTGATATACAAATAATTAGAGCCCAGGCAAAAGATCTCGTAGAAAAAGCGGTAAACTGGGAGCAGGCTGATGAAAATAATGAATTGATCTTGATTGGAACAGATATTTCAAAGGGGATTGTTCCAATTGAAAAAAAGGATCGACAGTGGAGAGATATTACGGGATGGGTGTATCAGGATATTGTTGCAACTTCTGATTCAGTTTATATGGTTTGGTATGGTATTTCAAAACGAATAAAATAAATGTAGGGGGAAATATGACTAGTAAAAAAATCGTTTGGTTTGCCTTAGGTTTTGCATTCACTGTCATTGGGTCATTAATAAAAATCCCTGCAATTGTTGGAAGTGTAGGATTAGATGCATTTCCATCCTTAGTGATTGCGAGTTTGTTTAGTGTAGGAATGGGAGGAATTGTTGCAGGAGTTGGTCATCTTCTTTCTGCCTTGCTAACAGGATTTCCATTAGGTCCGTTCCATCTATTAATAGCGTTTGAAATGACTTTTTGTGTTCTCATCTATGGATATTTATATCAAACAGGAAAGAAAAAGTTAGCTGCAGTTATGTTTTGGATTGGGAATGCACTCATTAGTCCTATTCCATTTATATTTTTATTAAATTGGTCATTTTTTATAGTTATGATTCCATCGCTAATGATTGGTGCAGCAATAAATATTGTTGTAGCCCTTCTCTTTGTACGAGTATTTCAAGAAAGATTATCTAGAGTGATTAAAAGAGGGGATTAAGATGAGAGATGTGCTGATTGTACCATTTAATGATACGGAAAATATCGTTATATCAACTGATAATAGTGGAGCCATTGGGTTAAAAGCTGAGGATGTAGTGAAAGTACCTTATGAAACGGTAGCTTATTTTTCATTTCGAGTTGCAGTAATGGAATGTATGGCAGCAGGTGCTATCCCTTTCAGTGTTGTGATTCATAATTTCTGTCAAGAGGAATCATGGGAAGCGATGAAATTGGGAATTGAGAAGGGAATAGAAGAACTCGGTTTGGATGAAATATCAATGATCGGAAGCACGGAAAGTAATTTTCAATTAACTCAATCTGCGTTAGGAGTAACTATTTTAGGGAAAATGAATAAGTCAGAAATGAAGGAAGTACCTATTCAGCCTACAACAAAATTTGCTTTAATTGGTATGCCATTAGTAGGCAGTGAGGTCATTGAACAGAAAGACCAAGTAGCACCACTTTCTTTATTTAAATGGATGTGTAGTCAAGAGGAAGTTACACATATTTTACCCGTTGGATCAAAAGGAGTCTTATATAAGTTAAAAAAATTAAATTCGTCTTTAGATAGAATTTCAAAAGAAAGTACGATCGATCTTTTAAAATCCTCTGGTCCTGCTACATGCTTCTTGATTGCCTATCAACGAAAAAGCGAAAATAAATTAATAAAAAAAGCAGGCACTCTTTTCCACCACTTATGAGTGCCCGCCTTCTTTATGCATTTAATTGATTAAAAATAATTTCAGCGGTTTGTTTTCCATTCGAAATGCAGTCCGCAATACCTACACCGTAGTAGGAGCAGCCAGCAAGTAGAATATTAGGGAATAAGTCATTTAGTTTTTTGTTTAGTGATTCGATCGTTGAACGATGGGTAAGATGGTATTTGGGCATGTTTTTCGTCCACTTTGTTACCTCTGAGCATACTGGTTCCCCTGTTATCCCCAAGCTTTTTTCCACATCTTTTAAAGCCACTTGCAGCAGTTCATCTTTTCCTAAGCTGTTTAAATAGGTAAACGTATCCGGATTCGTGTTCTTATAAAAAAGTCTCAATAAAAGCCGATGGTTCTTTGAAGTATGTGTCCACTTTCTACTTGTCCACGTACAAGCATTACAAATTAGCTCACTATTTTCTGGAACGATAAAGCCAGTTCCATCTGCAGGAAGCTTTTCATCTGGGATATCAAAACCAATATATACACTAATCAGTGAAGAGTTTACTAGCTTATTGAAATCGGTATCTAAGTTGTCATTCTGTAGGAGCGATTGTGCCACAGTATGAGGGGTGCTTAGAATAATTTGATCCGCTTCAATCCTTTCATCATTTTCAAGCGAAATCATATATCGACTATTATCACGTTCAATCTTAGTTGCTCGTATCCCTTTTAATATATTCACATTCGTTAATTGCTCTTCCATCCGTTTTATTAATGTGGAGAGACCATTTCTAAATGAAACGAATTTTTTGTTATCAGCGGATTGGAATTTCTCTTTATTCTCTGAAAGACCTTGAATAATACTGCCATATTGATTTTTATATTCTAAAAGATAGGGAAGTGTAGTAGCTAAGGTAAGTTCATTTAGTTTGCCTGAATATACCCCGGAAAGTACAGGAGCAATTTGATTATTGACAATTTCTTTACCAAGAAAGTTTTCTAGAAATGAACCAATAGAGCTATCTTTGGTAAAGGTAGTATTTGGTGTTGTAAAATCCTTTAAAGCCTCATTTTTGGCTTCTTCAGATATTAATTCACTATTAAATAAAGCTTCTTTGCTCATAGGAATTCCGAAAATAGTATCATCAGGAATCGGCTTTAGCTGATTGTGATGATAAATATAAGATTTTCCAGTAGCATTATGAACAATTTCGTCATCTAATTCGAGCTCATCTAATAAAGCAGCAACACCAGATTTACGTGCTACAATGGAGTCAGCTCCTGTTTCCATAATAAATTCATTATTATCTATTGATTTGATTTTTCCACCTAATTCATGATCTGCTTCAATTAAAATTAATTTTACTTCTTTATCTGAGGTAGTTAATTGTTGATTTAAATAATACATGGTTGAAAGTCCTGTAATACCTCCACCAATGACTACGATCGTTTTCAAATTGTTCACCTCTTTATGTTAAGACAATTTCTATAATCTATTTATTATTATTATAAATCATTAGTGAGTTTGTGAATATGTAAACAATGTGACAGCTTTCATGTAGGATTTCCCACAATTATCAATATCATAAGTATAAAGTGTGAAAAGGATTGTTAATTGTTCTCATTTCGGCATGATTTCTATCTCTTTTTAATATTGGTTTAATAATTGTAAATAGTGGAAAATTGAACTATCAATGTAAACGCAAAGGAGCTGACAGTATGAAAATGCGTGAATTAGAGAAGCAAACAGAGCTGGAACGGACAGCGATTGAATATATGGACGAAGTTTACGAAAGTATACAAGAAAGAAATCCTTTCGAAGTAGAGTTTCTACAAGCAGTCAAGGAGATATTTGATTCTCTCTTGCCTGTGTTTATAAAAAATCCACAATACATGGAAAATGGAATATTGGAGAGAATTGTGGAACCAGAAAGATTATTGATCTTTCGTGTGCCTTGGGTGGACGATACTGGTAAAGTAAGGGTAAATCGTGGATTCCGCGTACAGTTCAATAGTAGTATTGGCCCTTATAAAGGTGGACTCCGATTCCATCCTACCGTGAATGCAAGTATTATTAAATTTTTAGGATTTGAACAAATTTTTAAAAATGCTTTAACTGGCCTACCAATCGGTGGTGGCAAGGGAGGCGCAGATTTTGACCCGAAAGGAAAATCTGATCAGGAAATTATGAGGTTTTGTCAAAGTTTTATGACAGAACTATATAAATATATTGGGCCAGACAAAGATGTTCCAGCCGGCGATATAGGTGTTGGTGCCCGTGAGATTGGTTATTTATTTGGTCAATATAAAAGACTTGAAGGAGATTTTCATGCTGGAGTCCTAACCGGAAAAGGACTCGGATACGGTGGAAGCTTGGCAAGGAAGGAAGCCACAGGTTATGGGACCGTGTACTTTGTCGAGGAAATGCTTAAGGCAAATGGGATGTCGTTTAGTGGAAGTACAGTAGTTGTATCAGGTTCAGGAAATGTTTCTATTTATGCGATGGAGAAAGCAACACAATTAGGTGCTAAAGTTGTCGCATGCAGTGATTCGGATGGATATATTTATGATCCATTTGGAATTAATCTTTCAACTGTTAAACGTTTGAAGGAAGTTGAGAGAAAACGAATCGAAGAATATGTAAATGAGCATCCACATGCACAATATTCACCAGATTGTTCAAGCATTTGGTCTATTCCTTGTGATATTGCTTTGCCATGTGCTACACAAAATGAAATTAATGCAGATTCAGCCCTTCTTTTGATTGAAAACGGAGTAAAGGCAGTCGGTGAAGGGGCCAATATGCCATCCACATTAGATGCAATTGAACTTTTTCATAAGCATCATGTACTATTTGGTCCAGGAAAAGCAGTAAATGCAGGTGGTGTAGCCGTTTCTGCTCTTGAAATGGCGCAAAATAGTATGAGGTTGTCTTGGAGTTTTGAAGAAGTTGATGTGAAGTTGCAAGAAATTATGAAAAATATCTATCAAAAAAGTATGGAGTGTGCAGAAGAATATGGTCAACCGAATAATCTCGTTGTCGGTGCTAATATTGCCGGATTTTTAACGGTTGCAGATGCAATGATCGCACAAGGAGTGATTTAATTGTAAAATAGGAGGCTACACAATTTTGTGGCCTTTCCTTCCTTCATTAAGAAATATAAATTGTCGTCCACATTCTGTCTTTAGACCCTCGCTCTCAACCATGTCGGTAATCAAACTTTGGTGTTTGTTTTCCAGTCATCATTATTGAACCTAAAAAAGAAGCATCATGTGCCCTGATGCTTCATTGTTCATTAATTCTTTTCTGACTCTTCCTTTTCAAACCTGATTAAGGCAGCTTTTGCACGATCCCTAAGTGAAACTAAATCAGCTTCTACCTTCAAAATTTTTTTCTTTTTTTGCTCGATAAGATTTAATTGTTCAACTACGGTTTGATAAACCTTCTCTAATTTTTCCTTCTGTTTATTTGTTCCTTTAAACTGTCGATAATCCATGCGTTGAACTTCTAATTCGTCATTCAGTTTAATGAATTCCTGTAATTCTTGTAAGGAAAATCCCATCACTTCCTTTGCATTGGTGATTTTCTTCAAAAATTCCACATGTTCTTGAGAATACAGTCTGAAGCCACCGTCGCTCCTCGGAGGGGAGGGAAGGATTCCAAGTTGTTCATAGTAGCGTATTGTACGTTTTGTGAGCCCACTTTGTTTAGCCACATCATCTATTTTTAATTCATCCATTGATACTCTCCTATGAAAAATATTTTTATATAAAATAATCATGTTGATTAATAATAGGTATATGCATTTAAAAAAAATCCATCGTATATTTTATAGGTCGCTAGTTAAATGCGAAAGAGCTTATAAAAAATATACTTAATATCATTATACATCATGATTTCTCTTAATCCCTAAATCCCTGCATGTTAAAAATATCATATATATCATCATTTTTACAAAGTTAACGTTGACGTAAACGTTATAAAGTAATATACTTAGTTAGGAAGATTAATAGGAATTTTATTCTTTATTTTGTGTGAAAATATGTACTGGTTGCTTAAAAGATTTCTCGACCATTACTGTTTTCATTTTTTATTTTCATTTTAAAAATTATATAAAGGAGTTTTGAGGTATGTCAGAAGAAGCGCTGAAAGCTCATAATCAGTCGGCGAAACAGCCACTTGTCATATGGGTAATCTTTTTTGCAACGATTATTTCTTTCATGGGATTAGGTTTAGTTGATCCGATATTACCTGCCATTGCAGAAAAGCTTCATGCTACCCCTAGTCAGGTATCATTGTTATTTACTAGTTATAATTTGATTACTGGTATTGCGATGTTAATTACTGGAGTAGTTTCTAGTAGAATTGGTATTAAGTGGACATTATTAATAGGAATTTTATTTATTATTATTTTCTCCGCTCTTGCAGGCTCATCCAATGGAATATGGGGTGTTGTAGGCTTCCGTGGTGGTTGGGGTCTTGGAAATGCATTATTTATTGCTACGGCCCTATCTGCTATTGTTGGATTATCAGTCGGTGGAACGGCAAAAGCAATTATCCTTTATGAAGCGGCAATTGGACTCGGGATCTCAGTTGGTCCATTGCTTGGTGGTGAATTAGGATCCATTTCTTGGCGTGGTCCATTTTATGGTGTAAGTGTACTTATGATTATTGCCTTTTTAGCATTATTATTAAAAATGCCTAAAGTAGCTAAATCAAAAACAAAAAGTTCTGTCTTGGATCCAATTAAAGCGTTAAAATTTCCAGGATTATTTAGACTTGGATTAACAGCATTCCTTTACAATATTGGATTTTTTACATTGATGGCATACGCACCATTTGTTATGGGATTAGATGAACATGGTTTAGGCTATGTTTTCCTTGGTTGGGGACTTTGTTTAGCATTTACTTCCGTGTTTGTTGCTCCGAAAATTCAAGCAAAATTTGGAACCATCAAATCTATGTGTACGATGCTAACGCTCTTTGCATTAACACTTTTAGCTATGGGAATATGGACAGATTCAAGCACGGCAATTATTGTAGCCGTAATAATAGCTGGATTATTCCTTGGTACGAATAACACATTGATTACAACAGCTGTAATGGAGGTAGCTCCGGTTGAACGTTCAATTGCATCTGCTGCATATAGCTTTGTTCGTTTTCTAGGCGGTGGTGTTGGACCGTGGTTAGCAAACAAGCTTGCTGAAACCTATACTCCACACATTCCTTTTATTACTGGTGCTATCTTTGTCTTGTTAGCCATGCTAGTCGTAGCTACTGGACGTAAACACCTTGCACATGTCGACAAAGTGACTCATTAAGAAGTATGGTGATAGATGATTGAAGGGAAGCGATCATATGTATAAAAAAATATTAGTAGCAATGGACGGATCTACGCCTTCTGTAAATGCTTTACAACATTCTGCGGAATTAGCGAAAGCACTAGGATCTGAAAAGGTAACTATTTTGCATATTAATAAAGATTTACCATTGCAGGAACCTCTTTATAACATTAATTTGTCTGAGTTAATGGATGAAGAAAATCGTGAAATTTTAACTCCAGCTGTTCAATTCCTGACAGATGCTAATATTCCTTTTGAAACACATACTTTTCATGGCGACCCAGCAAACCTGATTACATCCTATGCGAAGGAGCATAAGTATGATGTGATTGTAATGGGGAACAAAGGAAAAGGGTTTATTCAAGAAGCGTTGCTAGGGAGCGTAAGCCATAAGGTAGCTCATTCGGCTCCTTGCCCGGTTATTATAGTAAAGTAAATCAAATATGATGTAGGTGGTTTATAAGTTATATTTCTTATAAACCACTTTTTTTTTTGCCATTTTTCTGTTCATGAAAAATAAAGTTGGTGCATTTACAAAAAAGTCATTTAAAAAGATGGTGTGGAATTTTTTTTATCCCTTCTTTATTTGTTTCTTTGTATAGTAAGAGAAAGAAGATTTCTATATTCAAATATGAAGAAAAGGAGAGGTGTTTCATCTATGTTTTCAAATGAACAGTTGCAAAACTTAATTGAAGGAAAAATTATTGGGAGCAAGTTTCCTTATGACACAAAAAATGAGCAAGAAATTGAAGCGCATATCAGACGATTGTACTATCGAATAAACCGTATTCCAAATTTAGTATGTGAGGTAGAGTGGGATCATTTTGGTAGTGGCTACGCATCATTTGTTGAATTTTTTTGTTATCAAAAAGAAGATGCCGTAATCGTTGAAGAGAAATATGGTCGGCGAGAGATAAAGACAGAGGGGATTATAATTGATATTTGTCGTTTAGCACCTGTAGCCATCATGGGGCAAGATGACCGATATAAGACAATTCGTATTGAAACAAACGAAATAGTGGGTGGGGCACACGGTTCTTTACTGGGGGGTACAAATCAATTAAAGCTAAGTAAGAAATTCCGAACCATCGAAGAAAAATTGAAACAAGCTTTAAACGAATTTGATTATGAACTGTTAGAAGCTGAAAAGATGAATCAACCTTTGTCTTTTAAAACGAAAATTCCCACGATCTATAGGGAACCTGGAGAGTATTCAATCATGGATGCTATTTTTTATTGGGAGGATTAGTTTATGATTTTATTCAGTCTAAAACGGGAGAAGTTGGATATTAGTGTGAGGAAGATAAATAATAATAATTTAGTATTCTGAAAAACAACTTTCATAGATAGTGTAAACAAAATCTTAAAAAGCCTCCTAAATTAGAAAGGAGGTTATTACATTTCTATGAACTAACTTTAAACAACTTTATCATATATAAATATTTAACCGGAAAAACTTGCTATTTTACTAGATTCATTCCATAATAATTTGGTAAAATTTGAAACTTTTACTAGGCTTGAACGTATATAAAGGTGTAAAAGGGAGGTAAAGGAATGAAAAGGATGTTAAGAACCTCATTAGCGATTGCTGCTTCTGTAATGTTGGTCATTCCATCAGTGGCACAGGCAGTAGAAAATGATGAAGTGTATCAGAGTGCAAGTATGAAGAAATCAGCATTGACTGAACAATTATTGAAATCTGAAAAGGAACAAAAGCTTGATGCCTACAAAAGTAGTCAGAAGGAAAATTTAGATATTGATACTTTAGTTGTAAGGTATAGTCATACAATATCTAAGGAAATACATAAAAGAGCTGGTGTCCAAGTGGTCCGTTCGATTCCAGCATTGGGATATGATATTGTTTATATTCCTAAAGGAAAGAAACTTAGTGAAGTACTAAAGGTATATAAGAATGATAAAGCAATTACTGAAATTACTCCAAGTGTAAAATTTAAAAAGCTTGGGGATGTTGATCCGAAAAAGAGTAAAATGTATCAACTGCAAATGCTGAATATTGAAAAAGCCTTAAAATATGCAGGAAATCATAAAGTGGTTGTGGCTGTAATTGACGGGGGTGTCGATTATCGTCATCCAGAATTAAGCTCACAGGTATTACCACCATACAATGCTGCAGCACCAGCTAAAACTCCTGTTCCAGATATGCATGGAACCCATGTAGCAGGAATTATTGCAGCCGCGGCCAATAATGGATTAGGTGGTCATGGAATTAACCCTAAAGCCAAAATATTGCCGATTGATGTATTTAATGGTGGTCAATCAGCAAATGACTATACAATCGCTCAAGGAATTATGTATGCAATAGAGAAAAAGGCAGATATCATTAATATGAGTCTAGGAAGTTATAATAATTCACCAATTCTAGCAGATGCAATTCAGAGAGCAATTGATGCAGGAATTACAGTGATTGCAGCCGCTGGGAATGAAGCAACAGATGATTATTCTTATCCAGCTGCATACCCGGGAGTTATTAGTGTAGGAAACATCAATAAAAATAAGCAACTATCAGAATCATCCAATTATGGCTCAAGTGTTGATCTTGTGGCTCCTGGCGAGGAAATTTATAGTACTGCCTATTCAACCGAGAAGAATCACACATTTATGAAATTAACTGGAACATCAATGGCATCGCCAGTAGTAGCAGGTGTAGCATCCCTATTAAAATCAAAATATCCGAATCTTAAACCAAATGAAATAGAGTATATACTAGAAAATACTGCAACCGATTTAGGTGAGCATGGATATGATCTTACCTTTGCAAATGGTTTGGTTAATCCAGTTGCAGCATTGAAGTTTGATCTAAAACAACTTCCAAAATTTATAGATGTACAAGGCTCTGAATTATTGAAAGCAGCACAACCTTTAAAACAAGAAGGCAAAAATAGTATTAATGGAAAAATTACATTACAGCAGGAAGTACAACTATTTAAAATGGAGCTTAAAGCAGGAGAACATGTGCAAACTGTCTTAGATGCAGCAAAAAGCTTCGATTATGGGATGGACTTTTACTTTTTTCCAGAGGGCTCGCAAAAAATAAATGGACAACCTTTAGAAATAAATAAAACAAGAGCTGGTGGTCAGGAAGCCTATTTATATAGTGCAGATATGGATGGAACACTAGTCATAGGGATTAAGGACGTAAATGGAAGCTATAGTAAAACTGGAAAATCGACTTTTACTTTTACAGCTGAAAAATTTACGTCATTAATACCAAATACTAATTCTATGGAACAGCCAATTAAGATTGATTCTTTTCCATATAACTCTGCCGAGCAAAAGGGTGAACCATTAACACTTTTTAATACGGAGGGAATGCCAGATAGTGATTATTTTACTTTTGAAGTGAATGAACCAAAAGTATTATCTTTCACATTAGATGGACTTCCAGGGGTTAATTCAACACTTTCCGTATCAGTACTGAATAATGAAAATAAACAGGAATTAGAGTATCTTCCAATCATATACTCTGATGATAATGGAATTGGAATAGGTGAACGACTCTCCTTTGAAGCAATACCAGGAATGAAGTATATGCTTACTGTTTCCAATGAAAGCATGCCTGATTTTTCAATCACCGCTCTACTTGCTGGACTTTTAGGAACTGGTGGTGGGATGAATCAAGAGATATCCTTTGATTATTCCTCATATCCTTACAATCTAAAAGTAGAACAAGCGATATTGCCGAAGGATGAGGACGGACTTCCTTTAGTTGATAATCTTGAATCTCAGTTTATTAATGACCAAATGACGATTTCTGAGTATGCTGATAAGAAATCAACAGAGACAAATAGTGGATTAGACGCTTTATTAGATGATGATGGCAACGAATTTAGTGAGAAAGAAATCGAAGCAATATTGACCCAATCTATACCAATTACTCAAAATCATCATAAAGGCTATTTTCAAATTACAGGAGATCAGGACTACTATACAATTTCTCCTAACGAGGATGCAATTTACGATATTTCAGTTGAAAATGGTCCGGGACAGCTGATAAATTCAAGTATTTATGAATATGATCCAGATCTAAATATGTTAATGCCATATAGTAATTTATCTGGAGGACTAGGTGATATTTTATCCCTCTTATTAGGTATCGGTAGCTCATCTTCCTATGTTCCTTTGAAAAAGGATACCCAATACATTATTAAACTGGAAAATGATATGGGGAATATTTCTGCTGATCCATATTTATTAACGGTAGATAAAGTAGCAACATCACCTGAAAAAGATGAAGATTTAAATAGTTTTGAGACTGCTGTAGATATGATCCAAGGGAAGACCTATCAAAATTACTTTATTTATCCAGGAGATACCGATTATTACTACTATCAACACCATGGTGCAAATCAAATCATGGATTTGAAAATTCAGGAGAAACAACGTACAGCAATGGAAAAGGGGAATCTTCCAGCTGATTTATTTCCATCTACTATTTTTTCAGGAATGTTAATTGAAGATACAAATGGGAATAAACAAATTGATAATGATGAAATGTTAAAATCAATTCCGATTGGTGCAAGTCTATTTGATCTATCCTTAGGAGATATTGACGTATCATTCAAGGCCCAAAATGGTGTAGGGTATTTTGTAGTCCTAAATCCTTTAATCCCTCAGGTTAATTTAAATCCATACGAGGTCAAGATGATCGCATTAAAAGATCAAAAGACTGATGAAGATGGTGAGGTAACCAATCATATACCAAAGAAACCATTGGTATTAAAGAAGCAACAGGGGAAATTGATTGGACAAGGGTATATGAATGCAGGTGTTCCTTTTGGGGATATTGATCATTTTAGATTAGATTTGAAAAAAACAACGAATGTCTCTATGATGCTTGAAATGGAAAAATCATTAGACGGAGTAATCGAAATATATAATTCTAAAGGTAAACTGATTAAACGGTTTGATGATTATGGTGAAAGTGATGAAGAGCTAGCTAAGCTAAAGCTAAATAAAGGAACCTACTATATTGAATTAAGTGAAGCTACTGGTAAGGCAGGAACGGAAAAATATAAGCTGACTATTTCATTGAATTAATTGAAGGGAGCTGTGTCTGTTTAGTCTGGGGACTGAATTGGCCAGCTCCTTAGTTTTTTATTAGAAAAGGCATATCTTTGTAGTGTAACTTGTTCGGTTCTGTAAGAGAAAAGCTGAAATAAAAAATCAAATAAAAGTGTGTTTTAGCAAATGCTTTAATCAAACATTATAAACCCAAACATTAAACATTTCACTTTGTTGTTGTAGTTCCCAATCCGTCTTGTGAAAATAGTCATTGAATTCCGAAACAGTTGGGCAAAAAGCAATGATAGGTAAATCATTTATCGTTTTTAACATCCTTTTTAATAACCCCTGACCACGATACTCCTTACTTATTGCAAATTGATATAAAGATATCGTATTTTGTGTCTTTTTTCGGTAAAACCGAAAGGCTCCCACTACTTGACCTTCCACTGTTGCTACGATCATTTGCTTTCTTTTTATAGCTGCTTTAATTCCAAGAGGACATAAAAACTCTTCAGAATAAACTGCGTTGTTATTGCAGTCTAAATTTTTGTTAAAAAAAGTTACAACCTCAGATATATGCATTGGATTCGCTAAAGCTATCTGCATATTTCTTCCCCCTAAAGCAACATTTTTTATGGTAGAAGAGATTTATATATCTCCCCAATAATCCCTTCCAATTGATGAACGCCTAATTCTGTATTCGTCATAATAACGGCAGCTTTTTCTAAGTATGGATATGCCACCATCATACACTGAAAACCTACTCCCCAACCCATAGATGTAATTTCTAATTCTTTTTCGGAACCCTCTAGAAATACACCTAATCCAGCCCAGCTTCTTCCTCTTTGAGAAGTTATCATTTCTTTAGCTAAACTTTTTAAAATTCCAATTTTACTTTTTCCTTTTAAAGCATTCATTAGCTCAAGGACTAATGCAGCTAAATCTAATGAAGTCGTCCATAATCCTGAAGCTGTTGGATAAGGGTAAATAGGATATTTTCCATCTACCATTTCACCATTTTTATTATGACCACAAGAAAATTTCTTTTTTACTATCTCTAACATCGTTGGATTTAAATAGCTACTTTCCATACCCAATGGCTTAAATATGAACTCATTAACCACTTGATAAAACGGTTTTTTCGTTACATCTTCTATTAGTTGCTGAATAATACAATAGCCTGCATCAGAGTACTGGAATTCACTCTCTGGCTCGTACTGTACTTCAATTGGAACCTTACAATATGGTGTTTTTCCCTCTAGCAATTCAACTATTGAAGGAGTGCCTATATCTGAAATTCGTTCAAAAAAACTACCTTCAGGGTCCTTGATTCCAGCTTGATGACTAAGCAGGTTTCTTAATGTAACAAGTTTATTTTTTGTAAATTCATTATCGGGCACTTTCCACGTTTCAAGTCTTTCATTTACATCTTCATCTAAATCAAGAAGGCCTTCCTCAATTAGCTTTAATATCATCATTCCGGTTAAAAATTTACTAATCGAACAAGCACTAAAAATAGAATTCTCATTTACCTTCCTATCGGTATTTGCCTCAAGAAAACCATAATTTTCTACTCCGTTAATTTGACAGTTTTCAATTAACACAATACTTAAACCTTGCACCTTATAATGTTTCATTCTTTCTTCAATATTAATATTCTTTAACTTCATATTATCCTCCTAGTTAAAGCTTTAATAATATTGTATCACGAATATATGTTCTGTTGTATGAATTTGGAAATAATATTAGCGTAAATTTTCAAACCAGTGAAGAATGCTTTTTGTTTAAAGATAAAGTGATAATTATCAATAAAAATATTATAAAAAAACAATATTAATTTATTGTAAAACGATAAATACTGTGATAAATTAATTAAACAATATATAGGTGAGGTGCTTTTTATATGAAACAAGTGTCAACGCTCTTTTTAAAGATAGCAGTTATTCTTATAGGAATTCCTATTCTTGTTATGTGCATCTTTTTGGTTCCTGAGATTGGAAATATTGCAGAGCAATTGTTACCGAAGTTTGCTTTTATAAAATATCTCGTTTTTATTATTTTCTATGGTTCAACGATACCTTTTTATTTTGCTCTTTATCAGGCATTTAAGCTTTTAATCTATATTGACAAGAATAAGGCTTTCGCTCAAATTTCTGTAACAGCCTTAAAGAAAATCAAGTACTGTGCCATCATCATTAGTTGCTTGCATGTGTTCGCCTTACCGCTTTTCTATCTTTTTGCGGATAAAGATGACGCACCAGGTGTTGTTTTTATTGGTTTGGTAGTTCCTTTTGCTTCGATGGTTATTGCCATCTTTGCCGCTGTTCTTCAAAGGCTCTTGAAAGAGGCAATTGATATAAAAACAGAAAATGATTTAACGGTCTGAGGTGAATAACATGGCGATTATAATCAATATTGATGTGATGCTGGCAAAACGTAAAATGAGCGTAACAGAACTTTCAGAGAAGGTAGGAATCACAATGGCCAACCTTTCTATATTAAAAAATGGAAAGGCAAAAGCGATTCGACTATCTACATTAGAGGGCATTTGTAAAGCTTTAGAATGCCAACCTGGGGATATTTTAGAATATCGCAGTGATGATGATACAAAGGACAATAAGTAGTAAATTTCTTTTTTTGTATGACAATCGAACAAATTTATAAAGGGGATATACTCATGAATTTAATCATGGAATCATGGAGGAGCAAAAATTTTAGAGCTTTAAAACAGCTTATTCATTTTGGGTGGGAGCAGGCCTTATCATGTTTGTTTCCCGTTGTTATCTTTGCCTCATTGGCTGTTACAAAAATGATCCCACTTCCCTTCTTACCACGGTATGACTGGTTGCTTATCATCTGTCTGTTGATGCAATGGTTGATGGTGCGTTCTAGACTTGAAACACGAGATGAACTAAAGGTTATTACCTTATTTCATCTCATTGGTCTCGCGCTTGAATTGTTCAAGGTACATATGGGCTCTTGGTCTTATCCAGAGGAAGGGTATTCTAAAATATTTGGAGTGCCTTTGTATAGTGGATTTATGTATGCGAGTGTAGCGAGTTATCTATGCCAAGCGTGGAGAAGACTAAAGGTTGAATTGATTAAGTGGCCACCATTTTTAGTGGTTGTGCCTCTTGCTGCTGCGATTTATTTGAATTTCTTTATTCACCATTATTGGATTGATGTTCGTTGGTGGTTATCAGGACTTGTGATTATCGTCTTTTGGCGATCATGGGTCATATATGAGGTAAATGGAACTCGTTACCGTATGCCACTCGCACTTTCCTTTGTGCTTATCGGATTTTTTATTTGGGTAGCCGAAAATATTGCAACATTCTTTGGTGCTTGGGAATATCCCAACCAAACCGATGCATGGAGTCTTGTCCATCTTGGCAAAGTGAGCTCATGGCTCTTATTAGTCATTGTTAGCTTTCTAATAGTAGCGACATTAAAACGGGTGAAGGGACAATCATCTACTAAGGTAGGTACTAGTCAAACTTTATAATAGAACTAGCTTTCTAAAAAGTCGTTACCTTAATGGAATGAAAATCTACTTTGATTGATGTTAACCTTTGTACAATAGTTAAAATTGTAAGTTCGTGTGAAAAGAATTACGTAATCGGTGAGGGCATTAATCATAAGATGGATTAATGCTTTTTTTTTGCAGAGATTTTAATAGGTATTTTCGCCTTTTCAAAAAAGAGGAAAGTTGATTATTATTGTTGACTTTATTAAAAGAGTGGAATAGAATGAGTAAATACTCTAATTAAAGTACTTTTATAAAAGTAATAAATTTAAAGTATCTTAATTGTACACATATCTTTTAGAAAGGATGCAAAAACATGAAATTTACTCAGTTTTTAAAAACAAGAGGTGCGATTGCTGCCATATTTATGGGGATTTTCTATGCCGTTGCAATGCTGGGCATCTTTTTACCTGGATATGCAGCAATTCCCGGAAATGTTGATAAATTACCGATTGCTATTGTCAATGATGATACAGGTGAATATGGGGCAAAGATTGCTGACCAGCTAGAAAAGAATTTACCGTTTAAGAATATTGAGACGGATGTAGCGAATAAACAGGCATTAAAGGATTTAGAAAAAAATGAGTTAGCACTAGTTGTACACATTCCAAAAACATTCTCAGAGGATATGCAAAAAGGAGAAACATCATCAAGTATTGACTTTACAATTAACGAAGCTGGTGCAACAACGATTTCCAGTACGATGAAATCAGTCGTCACGGAAATTAATAACCAGTTAAGTACTCAGTTTTCTCAACAAACAGCTCAAGGGGTATTAATGAATTTTAATGTACCAAAAGAGCAAGCAAGCGAATTAGCAAAAAAGATTGAAACAGCTTATGTCGGTAATGTAGTTTCAATTAATGAAGTGCCAAATGGTATGAATAATAATATGCTACCAATGTTTTTAACAATGGCTGGATATACAGGTGCAATGATTGGAGCAATGCAGCTAGTAGGAGCATTTAAAGAGAACCGTAGAAAGGCAAGTAAAACACGATTATTCATTTATGTCCAATTGACAGCATTACTCATTGCAGTTGTTGCATCACTTGCCGCTACGGGAATAGCCTATATAATTAATGATCCAAGTGCTAGCAAGTTCTTAAGTATAGTAGGACAACAAATATTAAATTATATGGTATGCTTCAACTTCACCGCCATTTTAATTTTCTTAGTTGGTGAAGGTGGTATGATTTTAAATTTACCAATTTTATTGATTCAAACACTTGCAAATGGTGCAACGATGTCACGTGAAATGATGTATAAACCTTATGAATGGATGAGCCACATCTCACCAATGTATTATTCAGTACAGGCTTACTTTGCTAAACTATATGGAAGCATTAGTCCGAGTCATTTTATTTGGCCATTGATTGCTGTTGGCGGGGTTGCCATTCTAATTAATATCGCGATAGTTGCTTTTATCCATAAACCAGTACCAGTAGAGAACTCGGTATCAGAGGATAAAATGGAAAGTGTAAAGAATGAAACTGAAGTTACCGCTTAGATTTGCTACAATAAGAATGTAATTCTTCTTAAAGGAGATAAGAGAATGTCCATTCAAATTTTTATATTGAGTAAACTAATGGAGGATAATAATTATCCTTATAAATTAAAAAAACAGATTTCAGAGCCTATACCATTGGATAGATTAGCTGGATTAACAGAAAGTAAACTGTACTACCATTTTGATTCCTTAGCAAAAAAAGGATTAATTGAATCGATCGAAATCATCAAAGAAGAGAATCGCCCTGATAAACAAGTATTTGCGATTACGGCTAAAGGTCAAGAAGAACTACCGAAAATGATTTACAAGTTGTTTGAAAATGCGGATTCAATTAGTGATATGGTGGTAGGTTTAGCTAACATCAAATATGTGGAACGTCAGAAGGTAGTAGAAATATTAGAAAAAAAATTAACAAATATAAAGCAACGTTGGGAAGAAGTTAGTGGGTACGAAGAGAAAGTAGAGGTAGACAAAGCTCAAGAAAAGTTTTCAGAATTTATGTTGGGCTATGTTTCGACTAAAGCAGAGCATACGATTTATTGGCTTGAGGAGTTAATTAAACGGGTTAAACAAGGGGAAATATAATGAAATGATACCTTGTATCATAAGTTGATTTTTACTTCTTAATTTGTTTGATACTTTACTATTGATTAAGAGAATGAATTGTTTGTAGCAAGGGCTTTACTTCATTACGGAGTAGAGCCTTTTTTATAGAGGAGGATTTCTAATCCAAACTGTTAAGTGTGAAAGGATCATTGAAATGGGAGGTGTTATTTATTCTTTGAAGGAATGGTAAGTTATTATAATTCCCTAAAATTTATGTATAGTAAGGCTATTTTTTAGAGAGAGAGCATATATTAATTTTATGTTTACTAGATAGGAAGATGAAAATCGATTAATTTGAAGGACAGCAAGGTTTTAGTGGTGCTTATCAAGTATAATGTGGATAACAGTGATAAAGGGGAGATAGAAATGAGTAATTTAAGAGTGATTGATGAATACAAAAGCGATCTTCAAAACTATTCATTGGAACAATTAAGATATAAATCGGCTGAAGATGTTTGGTCTTTGGGTCAGATGTATGATCATATAATACTTGTTGCACATGAATACCTTGACAATGTGGAAACTTGTACTAGAGAAAAAGAAGAGCAGAAACTTGGGAAAACGGAATTTGGTGAGCAATTATATAAAATGGGTGGGTTCCCAAAAATTAAAATCAAGTTACCTGACGAATTAAATACTCCACCAAGCAATTCTGATAGTCATGAAAGTCTTATGTTGCGACTAGATCAGGTAAAGCAGAGATTAAAACGATGGGAACCACAAGTAGATAGTATCAATTCAAATTTTAAAGTTAAACATGGGGGTTTTGGTTGGCTGAACGCAAGGGAGTGGTATGATCTTGTATTCATGCATTTCCATCATCACTTACGTCAGAAGCGTGAGTTAGAACAAAAACTCTAGGAATATACCGATTGTTTTTAGAAATTAATTTATACCAAAGGTTTTGCAAGTTAATTGAATAAAAGATTGTAAAGCAAGAGACATATATTTATCTTTATGCCAAACCATTTGTGTATGAACAGGTGTTGTAACCTGATGACAAACTAATTCTTTTAATATCCCTTTCTCAATCTCTGCTTTTACTACCATCTCCGGTAATACTGCAATACCTAAGTCTAAAATAATACATTGTTTAATTGCTTCCACACTTACAAATTCAAATTTATTCGATGCACAGATTCCAGATTGTCGAAACAAATTTTCTAGTATCACCCTATATGAACACCCTGATTCAGTTAATAAAAGAGTCTCATGTTCAAGATCTTCTAAATGAATTTCAGCTTTATCAGCTAAATGGTGTTGGGGAGAAGCAACAATTGTTAATTTTTCTTCAACCAGACTTTGTGCTTTTAAGTTTGAATCTTGATGTTGAATAGGCTCCATTGTAAATGCAATATCCAGAGTACCATCAAGTAATTGCGCCTTCGTTTGCTCTTGTAAGTAAATCGGTTTAAAGATAATTTTAACCTTTGGAAATTGCTCCTTAAATTCCTTCAATATTGGAGGCAGTCTATATGTACATTGGCTCTCAGAGGCTCCAATGATAAGTGTACCTGCCGGTTCCTCAACTCCGCTTATAGCGTTTTTCGCCTCATTCGTCAATTGAATCATTTTATCCGCATATATTTTAAACTCTTTACCTTGCTCTGTAAGGACTAAGCGCTTCCCTAAGCGCTCAAATAAAGGAGTTTCAAGTTCATTTTCAAGCGCTTTTATTTGAGCAGTAACGCTTGATTGAGCAAAGTTTAAGATTTTAGCTGTATAGGTAAAATTTAAATTTTCTGCAGCCGTTTTAAATGTGATAAGCTGTTTAATTTCTATTTTTCTCACTCCTATATAATCGATAATTTCGATTGATCTGATCGTAATGTTCAGCTGTATTGATTTGTAAGTTAATTATAAAATAGAAAAAATCAAACAACAACATATAAAACTACCTAGAAAGGAAAAGGGGTGTAGTAATGAGTAGCAATAAAGTAGATAAAAATGAACAAAAAAATCTAGACCAAAAGAACAAAGACAAAAAGGATTTTAAGCACTATTGGAATGAAATTATTCGTGCTCTTATCATAATTAAATAACTCAGATTAACTAATTATCTTCCAATCTATTTTTGTTTCGATTGCATACTTATTTTCATAGTTATATTCTATTTATTAATACAGATTACATAACATTTAAGAATGGTGAAAAAAACTTAATCATACTTTGTGAAAAATGGTTCTTATTTATTGGGATATATTAGAGCATGTTCTGTTAAATTAACTTTAATGAATAATGAGATGAATCTGTTAGACAAGCAAAAACCCCTTCAGGAATATAAAGTGTACCCTTTGTAAAGGACATTTAAAAAAAGACTAGGCAACTTGAAGAAGATGATGACTGTATTGTGCAGGTGTCATCTTTTTTAAGTTCCATTGACCTCGGTAATGATTGTAATATGTCATATAACTCTGAACCTCTCTTTTTACTTCTTCTAATGATTCACACGTTTTAAAATCCGTTTCATCTTTAAAATGTCCAAAGAACGATTCTTGTGGGGCATTATCCCAACAGTTTCCACGACGTGACATAGATTGCCCTAGTCCCATTTTCTTTACCATCTTTTGAAATTGGGGGTTGGTATAGTGGAACCCTTGATCTGAGTGAATGAATGCGCCTTCGGCCAGCTTTATCCCAGTCTTTTTCAACTTCTTTAATGTATTTAACGCAATATCTAGTGTGATTTTATCTGATGTCTCATATGCTAAGATTTCATTGGTTTCGGCATCTTTTATAGTGGACAAGTAGGCACGTTTTCCTTTTCCATAACTTAAATATGTAATGTCTGTTAATAATACTTTTCTAGCGGTTCCTTGCTTAAATTCGCGGTTTAATAGGTTCGGTAAAGTTCTATGTTCTTTTGTTGCTTTTGCCATTCTTCGATATGGGTTTGCTTTTCGAATTGGGCAAATGATTTGGAATTTTTTCATGATACGACGAATTCGTTTTAGGTTATATGTAATTTGATACTGATTTTCTAAGGTCATCTTGATTTGACGTGCGCCTTTCTTACGACGACGAAAATTATAAGCTTTTAAAATGATTTTCTTTACTTTTTCGTCTGCCTCATCACGAGCCTGTCTATTAAGTTGTGCTTCTTCTGAAAAATAACGATAATAACCTGATCGAGAGACACCAACTAGTTCACAAAGATAGCTCACCATCCGCTTTAAGTTATATTTTTTAATGACCAATTGGATCAATTCAAATTTCTGTTCAGCTGTTAGTTTTTCCTTTTCTTCACCAACATCCTTTCTGCTAGATCGATCTTTTTTAGCAGTTCATTTTCTGCACGTAATAAGGCGTTTTGTGCTTCTAATCGTGCATATTTTTCTTCTAAACTTAATTCACGTTCAAGTGGTCGTCCAGAATGGTATTTTCGAGTGTCTTCAAGCCCAGCTACACCATTTTCTTTATAAGCTTTACGCCATCTCTTTAAAGATGAACTCGCTCGTTCAGTCCCAACGATTTCAATATCAAATCCTGCATCTTCAAATATTTGACGTGGAAATTTTCCTTCTTCATACTCTTTAATAGCTAATGCTTTAAATTCATCAGTGTAAGTAATTGCTTTTTCACTAACAGCTTTTACATAAGGATGTTTCATCAATAATTTCTGTTCTTGATCTGTAAATAATATTTTCGACATTTTCATCCGCCCCATTAACTATTTCTTTCATTATAAATAAAAGTACCCCATAAGGAGGACTTTTTTTAAGTGTCCATCTTATAGGGTACATTTTAATAAGTTGAAGGGATTTTTTTATACGGCCGTATTCTGGAAGGATTGGTTAGATATAGGAGAGCAATAAAAGGGTAAATGTGGAATTATGTCGAATCTCTTATTTAATGAGTGAAGCGGAGGGGAAAATATGAGAAAGCCAAGTATTCTTGTTCTTGGAACTGCCCATTTAAGTAATCCCGAAAATAATGGAGATTTAGTTAAAATAAATTCGGGAGATATTTTCAGCGAAAAAAGGCAGATAGAAATAAAAGGAGTGGTAGACTCTTTAAGGAAGTTCGAGCCAACAAAGGTTGCGCTAGAAATCCTATCAGAAGATAGTGATCATATAAACGAAACTTATAAAAACTTTCTATTGGGGAAGTACAAATTAACGAGGAATGAATGTCATCAAATCGGTTTTCGATTGGCTAAGGAAATGAATCACAAGGAAGTATTTTGTGTTGATTGGAATGGTTCTGTTCCTGAAGTACCTGACTTAGATATATGGACTAAGGAACTTAAATCGGAAAAATACGATCAAGTTGTAAGAAGAATGCAAGACTTAGCAACAAAGATGGAAGAATTTTTAAAAAGCCATACGATTAGAGATTACTTATTATATCTTAATCATGATGATTTTATTAGAGAAAACCAAAGATTTTATACGAATCTTGCTCTAGTAGGAGATAAAAGTAATCCAGTAGGTGCGATGTGGACAGCTAAATATTGGTATTATAGAAATTTACTCATATATAAAAACATAGTTGAACTAATTGAGTCTGATGCTGATAGAATTTTTGTTTTATACGGTGCAGGACATCTTCATTTACTTAATCAATTTTTAAATGAAAGTGGACTTTTTAAAGTGGAAAAGGCGGAAGATTATATATAAATATATCATTTTTTAGTAGTTATATGATTAATTGTCTATGATTTTTTGGGCATAACATAAACGAAAAGGAGCGTCAATTATGCAAAATGTTCCAACACATATTGCTATTATGATGGATGGGAATGGTAGATGGGGAGAAAAAAGAGGTTTGACAAGAAGTCAGGGGCATTTTGCTGGCTCTAAAACAATGGAAAATATTATTGATGCATCATTAGAATTAGGGGTAAAAATCTTAACCTTATATGCATTTTCTTCTGAAAATTGGACAAGACCAGAAGAAGAAGTAAAGTATCTAATGGACTTACCCGTAATTTATTTAAATGAAAAATTGCCTAAGTTTATACAGAAGGATATAAGAATCTGTGTTTTAGGTGATATAAATGGCTTACCCATACATACTAGAGAAGCGGTAAAAAAAGCTGTTGACCAAACATCAAATAATAGTAAATTAATTGTTAATTTCGCTTTAAATTATGGCGGAAGAAGTGAAATTTTATCTGCTATCAAGTCCTTAATAAATGATATCAACAATTCTAAAATAGCGGATAGTGGCATAACTGGAGACTTAATTGAAAATTACTTATATACAAAAGGGCAGCCAGAGCCAGATATTGTGATTCGTACTGGAGGAGAAAAGAGAATGAGTAATTTTTTATTATGGCAATCATCCAAATCTGAATGGTGGTTTACAGATACACTCTTTCCTGAGTTTGATAGCAAACAGCTACTTCAAGCAATTAATGAAGTCAATCAAAGAAAGGATATCAATATTAGTTAATTATAATTATTAGCATGATTAATCATTTAGTATTTCGCTAGTGCTAAGGAAAAACATGAAAAAGCTAATTAATAGATTTAAATTGAGGTGTATCATGGGCTTTTATTATATATTATTACTCCTTATAGGTGTTGTATTTCTGATAGTTGGAGCGCTTAACAAAAATGTTTCACGTTCAATAAAAATAGTGATCTTCTTCGTTGTTTTTGGCATTCTATTTATTGTTACTTCGCTCATATTATTAATGCCGGGAAGCACTGAAATAATATCAGATTTAATTAATAGTTAGAACTAGGTTTTTATTAAATAGAAGTAAAGGTTTATGAGGAATGAATACATTTTCAAAATATATCGGAGGGATCCTATTTGAGAACTTTCATTTATATGGTGAGACACGGGGATTCGCCAAAAGAAGGAAATGAAAGAACAAGGGGCTTAACTGAAAAAGGAAAATTAGACGCGCAAAGAATAGCAGAAGTTTTAAAGGATGAAGGGATTAACACTGTTATCTCCAGTCCATACTCTCGATCAATTTTAACGGTTGAGCCGTTAGCTAAACAAATAGGACAAGAAGTTTTAATAATTGAAGATTTAAAGGAAAGAATTTTTACAGCTGAAAACGAGCGAATCTCTGATAGTGAACTCTTTCCTTTATTGGAAAAATCATATGTGGATCCGAATTTCTCTTTAAAGGGAGGAGAAACGAATGCCGAGTGTCAAAAAAGAGTTGTAAAAGTTTTAAAAGAAATATTAAATACTTATATAGGAAAAAAAGTAGTAATTGGCACTCACGGATTAGTCATGACATTAATGATGGGAGACTATGATTTAAGCTATGATTTGACCTTTTTACATAATACATCTAAACCTGATATTTACAGGATGGAGTTTAATGGACAGGAATTAGTTAAGGTTAATAGAATATGGGAAAGTCATCGTTTCAAGTAAATCATTATCCATTTAGATTTTATGCTATAACTCACTCTCGTCCTCAAGAATGTTTTCTTGGAGGTGAGATTTTTTATTAGCTATTAAATGAAAAATTCTAAGAGGTGAATCAAGTGATTCCAATATTATTGGATGTTCCGTTACAATTAGAAACTGAAAGACTAATTCTCCGTGCACCCTATCAAACTGGAGACGGGCACATTGTAAACGAAGCAATTAGAGATTCCATTCATGAATTGAGAGCTTGGTTACCATTTGCCCAAGAGCTTCCTAGTGTTGAGGAAACAGAGATTAACTTGAGAAATGCTCATATAAATTTCCTTAAAAGAGACAGCTTTCGGTATCTTATCTTTCATAAAGATAGCAATGACTTTATTGGAACAACGAGCCTTCAGAGTATTGAATGGAAGATTCCTAAATGTGAAATAGGATATTGGATTAATACCAGGTTTAGTGGAAATGGATACATGACAGAAGCAGTGAAGGAATTAACTAACCTTGGTTTAAATTACATCAAATTTAAAAGAATTGAAATAAGATGTGAATCTACCAATTTTAAAAGTCGTTCTATCCCAGAAAACCTTGGTTTTGTGTTAGAAGGTACTTTAAGGAATGATGATTTGTCCGCAGATGGTAGTAAGCTGACTGACACATGTTTTTATTCGAAAATAAAATAAGGTCATTAACGATTATACCTATATGAATAGATGTAAATCACCTTAGTGGCTTTCATCTATTTCAAGGGTATAAGAAAACCCTTAAAGGTTAGATAATTACCATCCTTGTTAACTACATAATTTAATTTCCAAAAATCAGAGTATGTTTCACTTTTAGTTGAAACAATTTTATGATATCTTCCTTGATTTACATAAACCAAAGGGAGAATTTCTTTATAAACAAAAACAACTAAATCCGTGTTATCATTCCCTAGATTGCTATCATGTCTTTCGATAATATAATCATGATTAAGATGATGATCTTTTATTTCATAAAATGTAGAGCCTGCTAATAATCTGGGGAAAATAAGAAATAGGGATAAAACAAAGATCCCATATAAAGTTAATGTATATGCTTGTTTCTTAAAGTATATTGTTGATAGTACTCCTGCAGAAATTAATAAAATATAATCTAGATATAATGTCCCTATTGTAAAATCAGTTTGTAGGAAAGTTGAATATACAACTAGTTTTCTTGTGAAAAGTCCTCCTAACCAAATAATACGAACAATACAATAAACGATCGTTAAACCAACTGTCAAAATGTAAAGGCGTTTTTTTAATTTGGCTGATTTTGTACTGATAATTTTTCACCCCATTTTTATTTTAATCTATTTTACCTAATAAATAATATAATTACTTTTTTTTTATAACAGATTCTTCTCTTAAAAAAGGTCAGCTGTATAACCTTATGCTAAAATGGATGATTAATTGAAAATGAGAGTGTTTTGTTAAAGCTGAATAGGATTTTTTTCTTTATAACCTTCGATAGGAATTATAATTAGAACAAATCCAAAATAATGGAGGTATCAATTATATAGTGTTTAAGTATACAGTATGTTTTATAAAAAATAATAATGATATATTAATGCTTAACCGAGAAAAGCCTCCAATTATGGGTGTTTGGAATGGGGTAGGAGGAAAAATTGAGAAAGATGAATCTCCAGATGAAGGTGCATTACGTGAAGTATTTGAGGAAACAGGCATCATAGTAGATAACTATTTTTCTAAAGGTACTGTAAGTTGGAAATCTTCTAATGGTGAACTTGATGGAATATATGTTTATCTTTATGAGGTGAATAATAATCTAAAGTTTGAAACTTTTAAAAAAACAAGAGAAGGTATATTAGATTGGAAATCAATTGATTGGGTATTAGACCCTGATAACTTTGGAATTGCGGATAAAGTTTCCCGATATTTACCAGTTCTTTTGAAGGGAGAAGGGATCTATTCGCTTCACTATAATAATGGTAAGATGTTAATTGTATAGGACTTTTTTTCTTGAAAACGGTTGATGTTTAGGTGGAATAATGAATATCTGGAATGCTAATCCCCTTCATCAATAAACGGGAAAAATAGAAGTTCTTGCTGCCATTTTGGCGGCTTTTTTTATTGAAGTAAGAATCATTTAGTAAGAAGGATTTTATTATATTATCAGAAGTTAACAATGGTGATTGTTAAAGATAATTACAGATACAAAGAGATATGAATAAGATTGCATAATAAACGAGAGCATCTGAGTATAATCAGTCAATTTTACCATTTTATTAATATTTATGTTTAAAAGAATGAAAGTTTGGAAATTATAGAAATAAAGATGTTAATAGGAGGAAATGATTATGTCGAGAGAAAATCAATTAAAGTTGTCTGATTTTATTATAAAAGATCAATTTGAACTAAGCTCTTACTTAACATATTTATTTCATCAGTTTTATGATGCTTATCCAAGCGATATGCAGATAAATAATAAATAATATGGTTAAACTTAAATATAGGTATGAACGTGGAAAAAGTAAGCGACGATATTATTCTAATCGGAGTAATATCGTCGCTTATTGTGTTTGATCTTAATTTATACATAACAAAAAAATATTTCCTTTGTATAGGACAAGTTTAGAGTTGGGAAGGATGAAAAGTAAGGAGGCGATATATAAATGAATACTTTTGAAGTGTTAACTCTGATGATCAGCTTTGGAATGTTTGTAATCGCCGTTTTGGGTTTTAAAAATAATGATAAAAATTCTTAAACACGCTGAGAAAGCGTGTGTTTTTTTGGGGTAATTTGGGTGAAAAGCAAATACAAAAACAAAAAAATAATCCATTTATTAATCTTATTGTTAGGTTCTTTTCTAAAACATTGTTGCTATTAGAGAGTAAGGTTTTAACAAATAACTATCAGCTGAAGAGCGCTACACCTTCCATAGCCTTTTGTTATTTATATAACGAAACAGTTTAATAGGAGGAGGAATGTAGCTAAACAGTGGAGAATATTGTTAGGAAATGGTAAAACCCTTGACTGAAATGGAGGACGTCAATTGATTTCGAAAGAGCCAGAAACACCTCAATTTACAGCAGAACAAATTAGGGAACTAACAAATATTGTTTTTCTTGAGGAAAAACAACCATCTCCTTGTGATATTCTATTTGTTTTTGCGGGGACACATTCAGGACATTGGGAAAAAGCAATTCAAGCATATAACAAAGGTTTAGGAAACAAGCTTATCGTAACAGGTGGTTATAATTCAAAGATGAATTTATATGAGTCAAGAGAAATTATTAGCCATTTGGTTGAGGCAGGAATCTCAGAAAAGGATATTATTTTTGAAGATAAATCCTCTAATACATTAGAGAATGTTTTATTTGCGAAAGAAGTCTTTAACTTTGAAACAATAAATAAGGTTCTTTTTATATGTAAGAGTTATGCTGCAGGAAGTCAGTATCGAACCTTGTTACAACACCTACCTAGACATCTTGAATTTATTAATTATTCATTTGATGCAAAATTTAACGGTATCACAGTGGCGAGGGATAATTGGCATAGTTCTGAAATAGGGCGTAAACGTGTTTGGGGGCAATACTTAAGAATTATAGAATATGGTCGTAAGGGGGATCTTCAACCTTTAAAAAGACGTATTGAAGGATTATGAAAAAATAGTTAATAACCGAAAAAAATTTAAGTTTCCTGCAATTTGATTAAGAGTAGAAGGTTGTTAGCTTAATAATAATATATAAGGAAGGCTTAAACAATTTGAGGTTTTTCTTTGTTATTCCATTTATTTTTATTGGTGCTTTTTTAATTGGTCTAACGATTGATAATATTGGTGATATAGGTAATTTCATGATCGATATTATAGGGTATGGATTTATTTTAATGGCTATTTTAATCGGAAGCAAAAAGAAAGAAAACAAACAGCCATCCTAAAATAGTATTAACTAATAAAGACGATGTACGGTAAGGGGATAAAAATGAAAAAAAGAATAGTAGGGATTTTCCTCTATGATTATGTTGATATTCTAGACTTTTCTGGTCCGGCAGAAGTTTTGTCATTAACTTCGAATAGTAAGCCTGAGCAACTATTAACCTTATACAAAAAAGAGTTGTTACCTACTAGACCATTTCACGTATGTACAATAACAGAAAATGAATTACCAATTAAAACTCATTCAGGAATAAAAATAGAGTCTGATTATAGGATTGATAACCACCCTGAATTAGATATCCTAATCATTCCTGGTGGACCTTTAAGGGCTGTACAATCTATGGTTAAGAATAAAAAAGTCCAAGAATGGATATTTAAACATAAAAAAATTGAATACATCTGCTCGGTTTGTACGGGAGCGATAATCCTAGGTGCAACAGGATTATTAAATTGCAAGAATGCAACAACCCATCATCTAGCATTGAAAATTCTACAAGGTAGCTACCCCGATATTCGTGTGGTGAAGGAATCTAAAGTTGTACAAGATGGTAATATCATAACTTCTGCTGGTGTTACTTCAGGTATAAATATGGCATTATATCTTGTAGAAAACATTATTGGAAAATCAGCAGCGGAAAGAATATCTAATACTATTGAATTTTAATTATAGAATTTAGTGAACAATTATTTTTAATATAAGTCAGATACATTTTAATTATCTTTTAAATTCCAAAGGGGGAAAAAGTTGAACATCTAGAGGGGATCGGCAACTCTTTTTTAAGTGTTCGACTAATGGAGTTGTCTAACTGTAAAAGTGACCAAAGTACTGGAAATTATACAATGTAAAGAATGATATAAGGTGAATTTTAAAGTTTAGAGGTGTAAATATGAAAATCGAATTTTATTCTTTAGATTCGGTAAACGAAACAGAATTAGAATTTGCGGTAATAAGCGCGATGTATAGGGGGAAGTGGGTTTATGTTAGACATAAAGCAAGGAAAACGTGGGAAATCGCTGGTGGTCATAGGGAAAATGGAGAAACGATTGAAGAAACGGCAAAAAGAGAGCTATTCGAAGAGACTGGTTGTTTAGATGTTGATTTAACTCCAATTTGTAACTATTCAATGATTAATTCTGTTAAGAGAAAATTTGGAAGGTTATATTTTGGAAGGATAAATGAGATTGGCCAATTGCCAATTTCAGAAATTGAAGAAGTAAAACTATTTGATTGTCTTCCTGATCATCTTACTTATTCAGATATTCAACCAAAACTATATGAAAAGACACTCGCTTTTGTTCATGCTTGTGAAGCCATACACTTAAATTAACAGTGTAATTGGGGAATTAAATATATACATATACATGTCTCTATGTTTGAGGATATAAAAAGGCAAGAATGGGAAGGAGACTGAACTGATTGCTGTAGAAAATAGTAGGTTAAAAGGATAAATATAGTTCCAGTTAGTGATTCTCATAAGACTTTTTTCGGAATCAAGTTAGGAGCTTTTTACAATTTTGATAAACGGGATTTTGATTCAGGAGGATTGATGCCTAGGTCTTATATATCTAATGGTTCAGTTTTTTAAGCATATAATAATTCTATTTGGGTTTGAAAGTACTGGGAGGATTTTCATTGTCACATGTTATTTTGAGTAGGGGAAAAGCAGGAACTGGGAAAACTACATTGGCGAAAGCATTAGGCAAAGAGTTGAACATAATAGTTTTACACAAAGACGATATATATGATACGGTTTCAAATTTCACAAAAAACAACGCAGATAGGAATAAAAACTGTTTTGAAATCTTATACAAATTACTAAAATCTTCAATAGTATCCGATGTTGATATTGTAATAGATTTTGGATTTAACCACTTGGATGACGTAGAACAATTAAAAAGTTGGATTCATAAAAATAAGGGTAGTCTAAAATCGGTCTTATGTACTTGCGAAGATTTCATTTGGGCTGAAAGGCTGAATAAGAGAAAATTATGTCCGTTACCTAATCAATTAATTACTAATATTGAAGATCTCAAGAAGCATTATGCAAAAATGCGTACAGGTGTCCTAGAGGGAGAGCTTGTAGTTGATACTGCTTTAGAATTAGATTATTTGGTTGAATTGGTAGCTAATTATATTACTTAATCAAATGGAATAACAACTAAGATTTTAAACTAATGGTGCAGTTGTTGAATTAGTGCAAAGGATGTAATAGAGTTTCAGTCCCTAGTCTGAAGAATTTGAGTTTAAATACACATATAATTTAGCCACTACTAAAAAGGAGTGGTTACTATGAAAAAGATATCAAAAAGTCCATTGTTCAGTTTTGTCGTCTTAACTTATGGAATCTTTTTATTGTTTTTTATGGTCATTGGTATAAGCATAATGTTAGACGCACCAGAGAGCGTAATAAACATTTTACAAACCATTGCAGCATGGTCATCAACTTTTGCATTTATTATTTTATTTAAAAAAATTTATCCGGGATTAAGGTTAAAGGATTTTATAAAACAGCAATTTGCTCAAAAACTTAGGTTTTCCGTTCTTGGCACCGTTGTAAGCATTCAAGTTATTATCATCTCTGTGACAATATTTTTGCTATCAAAAACAACTGATACTCAGGTTTTAGCTCTATCTTTTACAGGTCTGGGTCTAATGTTTCTCACTTTTTTAGATAAATTAGTTCAGGGGCCTTTGGGTGAAGAGTTAGGTTGGAGAGGATATGCTCTAAATGAATTACAAAAGAAGTACTCTCCTTTGCATTCAGCACTAATCGTAGGTTTTTTATGGGGGTTTTGGCACACTCCACTATGGTTTACCTCAGGTTATACTGATATGAAATTAATCAAGTACATCGTTCTTTTTATGATTGGAATTATATCTTTCTCAATTATTGTAACATTCTTCTACAAAGTAAATAAGAATCTAATGATACCGATTGTTATGCACCAAATTTTTAATTTTTCTCTTGTGTTGGTAAAAGGAGATTTATTAGACATTTTAGTATATGTTATGCTTTCTTATTTTGCTGTTGCAGTAATATTAATTGTTATAAATCCTAAAGAAATTCTATACAAAAAAAGCATCGGAAAGGATGTTAACATATAGTCAATTTGTAGCCGTGGTCTAGAGGGATTTTATATCAGGAACTTAAAAAATATATAGAAACTTTTTTTATTCAAATAACGGGGCAAGAGTGGAGATCAGAAGAAGGTCAGAAGCTCTTTTTTTATTTAACAACAGGGGCAGGTTAAATAAAAGGAAAACTACTAACTTTATGGTTGGATTTATAAAAGGTAAGTAATTATCTATAAATGATGTGGTTCAACGATTTCAAAAGTGACTAAATACGGAAACAACTGAAGAGCAAAAAAGCTATAATCTATATGAAATATTTTATCAGTGATAATGAAAAAAGAAAGAGGAAAAAAATGAACGTATTTCCCTTAACACAAGATGATTATCAATTAATTGAAGAAGCGAAAAGCAAAATAAAAGATTTATATCAAGATGATAAACTTCATGTAGGCTCAGCTTTACGAACCAATTCTGGAAACATAGTATCTGCTGTACATATTGAAGCCTATGTTGGGCGTATAACAGTTTGTGCAGAAGCAATTGCAATAGGAAGTGCTATCTCCAATGGAGAAAAAGGGTTTCATACAATTGTTTCAGTTAGGCATCCATATTCAGATGAACGAAATAGAGAACTAACTGTGGTGAGCCCATGTGGAATGTGTAGAGAATTAATATCAGATTATTCACCAAAATGTTTCGTTATCTTAGAAGTAAATGGTGAATTAGTAAAGGTTAAGATTGAAGAATTAATTCCCTTAAAATACTCGAGAGAATCTTAAGAAGGTATATAGCGACGCATGTTATGAAATAATTTATTTAGACTATTGGGGGGAAGGGTTGAAGATCCAACAGCTCTTTTTTCTTATTCTACTAGAGGGGTAGTTTAGTCGAATATAAAGTTTTTGCAAATATAATAAAGACTCGTTATGATGTATCTGTAGGTTTCATCCTATCTATGTAAAAAGGAGTTAGGTCCATGATTATTCAATTCATTCGTTACAGATAGAAATGGGTATAGACTACATTCAAATCCAACTCATATTTTTTTAAAAAATATGATGAGGGTTTATTTGTCTATGCCTTTTTCATTTATCTAAAAACGAATGAATGAGGTGACTTCTTTGTTACAGGAGAATAAAAGAATAAAGAGTGCAAAATATGTGAGCGATTTTGAAACCATTTTTGCTTGTCCAATTTGTCATTCCTCTATGAAGGTTATGGGGTTTAAAAGTTTAATTTGCTCAAATCATCATACGTTTGATTTCGCCAAGCAAGGATATATGAACTTGACAACTCACTCAATAAACAGCAAGTACAGTAAAGGGCTTTTCGAAGCACGAAGAAAACTTATTACCGAAGGTGCCTTTTATAAACCATTAAGCTATGCAATTGCAAAAATGATAAATGAACATGCTGGTAAGAAAAAAGAATTAATATCTATACTTGATACAGGGTGTGGCGAGGGTTCACATCTCACTAGTATTTGCGATATTGTTAAGTCTGACTTTTTCAAAGGTGTAGTAGGAGTAGGAATAGATATTTCTAAAGAAGGTATTCTAGTAGCTTCTAAGAACTACTCTAATAAGATTTGGGCTGTGGCTGACCTTGCTAACATGCCATTTAAGAATAAACAGTTCGATGTTATTCTAAATATCCTATCTCCTTCAAATTATGCCGAATTTAATAGATTGTTGAAATCAGATGGTTTAGTAATTAAGATTGTGCCTAAAAGTGGTTATTTAAAAGAGTTAAGGGAGCATCTTTTTCATCAACCTGAAAAACAAAATTACTCTAATTTAGAGACTGTGGAGAGATTTAAAGAGAGCTTTCAATTTGTAGAAAGTTCAAGATTAAGGTATACCATGAACCTTAATAAATCTTCACTTCAATGGTTAGTTCAAATGACTCCATTAACTTGGTCCACAACAGAGGAAAGAGTAACATCTTTTTTAAAAAAGAATATGGCTCACATAACAGTTGATTTGGATATATTAGTCGGTAAAAACACAATGTAGAAAAACACCTAATAGTATTTTTGGCAAGAGTTAAAGAAGATGAGGTCGCTGCGGCGATCTTTTTTTGTTCCACTAACGGAGTAGTTAGTGGAATAGCATTTTGTGAGTAAATGATAAAATTTTTAGAAAAAATATTTTATATACGTTGACGTGTATATATGCCAAAGTGTATATTAATAATATGAATACAACTACGATGCAATTAACATTACAAACAATCGCTGAACCTAATCGTTTCAATATTGTAGAGCTTTTAAAAAAAGGTCCTCAATCTGTAAGTGAAATTGTTAGGGCATTAAATATTGGTCAGCCTCAGGTATCCCGTCATTTACGTATCTTGAGCGAGAATGGATTGGTACGATCTCATACTAAGGGACAGATGCGAATATATAGCCTTGAAGCTCAGCCATTTCAGGATTTAGATGCTTGGTTCGATTCCTTTAGCGTTTTATGGGAAGAACGCCTAGATAACTTTGAGGACTATATGCTTGACTTTATGCGAAAGGAGGATAAATAGCTTCATATCCATTTGCTGAACGGAAGGAAAAAAGTGGGTTAACTCGCTAACAAGGGTGAAATTAAAATGAGTAAAAAAACAAAAATCTTCAAAGACCAGGTTCGTAGAGAGCTAACAATTGAGCGCATAGTAGCTATCCCAATCAAATATGCATGGGAGGGATGGACGAAACCAGAACATATTTCCCGTTGGTGGGGCCCAAAATATTGGACCTCCACTGTTTACGAGATGGATGTGAGACCTGGTGGTGTTTGGCGCTATCAATTATGTCCTGATCATGGTGATGGAGAAGAAGTATACTGCAGAGCTGTCTATCAGGAAGTTATTGAACAATTAAAACTTGTCTACATAGACTCATTTACAGATAAGAATTGGAACATTGTAGAAAACAGTGAAATGTACACTATCGTAACCTTTGAAGAGGTGATAGATGGCTCCAAACTTAGGATTATTACTCGATTTAATAGCATCACAGAGCTAAATAATGCCGAAGAAATGGGAATGATCCAAGGTTTTACAGATGCCTTTAATCGCCTAGAAGAATATTTAATCACAATTAGTGGAGGGAAATGATGAACGCATTAATTTCAAAAGATGGCACAATAATTTCTTACGAAAAAATAGGTACTGGACCATCATTAATTCTGGTATCATCTGCTGCAGCTGACCACAAAGATGCTGAACAACTAGCAGTACAGCTTGCAAACCATTTTACTGTTTATAATTATGATCGTCGAGGTAGAGGTCAAAGCACCGATTCTTCAAAGTATGCAGTTGAACGTAAAGTGGAAGATATTGATGCCCTTATAAATGAAGCTGGTGGCAACAGCTTTTTGTTTGGAAGTTCTTCTGGTGCGGTATTAGCTCTTGAAGCTGCAAATAAACTAGGAGACAAGGTTACGAAGCTATTTATGTATGAGCCTCCTTTTATAATTGATCATAGTCGTCCACGTGTTCCAGCAAATTATGTTCAGCATTTGATCAATTTGATTGAGGAAAGGAAACGGAATGAAGCTGTTGAATACTACATGATAGAAGCACTTGGTATTCCTTCTGAATATTTAGAGTATATGAAGGCAGATCCTTCATGGAATTCAATGGAAGGGATGGCACATACTCTTGCTTATGATGGAATGATTATGGGTGAAACCCAATCTGGTAAGCCATTACCGGTTGATCGATGGAAAGTGAATATTCCAACAGCCATTATGGTTGGAGAAAATAGTGAACATTATTTTCATGCTGCTGCTAAATCACTTGTTGAATTATTACCTTTAGCTAAATACCAAACACTTTCAGGGCAAGATCATTCGGCAGTTGTGATGGCTCCAAACGTATTAGCCAATGAGATGGTGAATTTCTATTTGAATCTTCATCAAAATCCGAATGGCTTATCTATTTAATTTTATACTTGTAATAGTAACCTTAAGAGTAGGCACATTTCTTAAAATGAAATGTGCCTATTCTCTTTTTAATAAAAATTTTTTCTATAAACTAAGTACTGGACAACCTTTGTTTTCAATTTCTTCTGAACCAAAAATCTGATAGAAATAATGTTTTTCTGGTTTTCCTTCCTCTTGACTAGCACCGTTCGCTCCAAATCTTATTTTTTCTTGAGGTAATTCTTCTATTTTTTCTCCTTTTTCATCAACATAAAACGCACGTAATTGATATGCTCCAGAATGCTTTTCATTAACCCATCCAAAATCAGAGGGCGAAGAAGTATATAGAATTCCACTCTCTGGCACTTTGTAAACAATCTCATTGTTTTCTATTTTTAGTGGTTTTGCACCATCCACATTGTAGTGAATAACAACACAACCTTCAAAACCCGAAGGCAATAAATATGTTTGGTCAACACCTTCTTGATTGACTAAAAACTTATACATTACTCCTAAGAAAATGAGAACTAACACCGCTATTCCAATTTTTGTTTTCAACAATCCTCACCTCCCGATCTGAAAAACACATTTTTTCGCTACAAATATAACATATTTGCTCCAACTAAAAATCCCCCTGTTACACAGTCAGAAATTCAACAAAAAAATCGTTAATCCTTTTTGAATAACGTGCTCGTTACTTTAAGTAAATCACTTACAGGAATGTTACCACGAACGTTGCTTAAAAAAAGGACTTCCTTTGAACTAACGGAGGCAAGAGTTGAAGAGCAGTATTTAATTTGTATACAGTAATAGGAGAAATTCTATATAAGATAATCTGTGAAATGAGGGGTTTTTATGGAAAATAATCACTCTAAGCAAATAGAAAAAATGATTAAAGCGTTAGCTAAATCTTGGTCATTAGAATCAAGTTCAAAATGGAGTAAAGATAACCCTGCAAATGGACAATGTGGTGTAACTGCATTAGTAGTAAATGATATATTAGGTGGGGAAATAAGGAAAACTAATCTATCTGGTGGATGGCATTTTTATAATTTTATTAATGGAAACTTATACGATTTTACAGCTAGTCAATTTGGAGAAGACATAGTGTATATGGATATTCCTTCAAATAGAGACGAAGCATTTTTGGATACCAATGATAAACAATATAATTATTTAAAACAAAGCGTTCTAATCAATCTAAAACTTTAATTAAAAGTGTTTGATCTAATATGAATTTAATACTCTATTATGTTGAACTTATGTTCAACATTCGGACCAGTTAACGGCGCAACTCCAACAGAAGCCTTGCCCTTATTTTGTAGAGATTCCGTCATAGATGCGTTTACACAGCCATGTCTGGCAACTCCAGAGTCACTGAATAATCTTCTCCATTAGGATGTGGTATATTATTTTGTAATAAACATTCAAGGGGGGCAACCAATGAACAAAACAGACCGATTGTTAGCCGTCGTGCTGGAGTTGCAGCGTAAAGAAGTTGTACGTGCTGAAGATCTGGCAACCCTGTTTGAAACGAGCGTGCGAACCATCTACCGCGACATTCAGGCGCTGAGTGAAGCTGGCGTGCCAATCATAGGAGCCCCTGGAACAGGATATTCCTTAATGGAAGGCTATTTCTTACCACCTATCAGTTTTACGGTACCAGAAGCCGTGAGCCTACTGATTGGAACAGACTTTATCGAACAACAATTTGATGATGATTATCGTGTCAGAGCTCAAGCAGCTCGTAGCAAAATCGAGGCCATTCTTCCGTCGAGCGTTCGCAATGAAACTTCTCATGTACTCAAGGCTATGCGTTTGCTCATTTCTGATAAACAGGTTACGCCTTCAAAAGAAAAGAAATATCTAGAAAAGATCCGTCGAGCAATATTAGACGAGCGAAAGATAAACTTTCATTATGCAAAAAGACTTGCAGATTCCAAAGGGAATTACCATAGTGTTCGTACCGTTGCTCCCTATGGATTGGTGCTTATTCAAGGATCGTGGATGCTCGTAGCTCGATGTGATCTTCGTCAAGACATTCGCCACTTCCGCTTGTCCCGAATGACGGAACTTATCAACCTGGAAGAACGATTCGAACTGCCGGCGCATTTTAACTTAAGGGAGTATACCCCTCCGGATGATAGGAACTTGCGAGTTCGCCTTCGATTTAACCATGACATCGTGGATAAAGTGAGGGAGTCGAACTATCATTATATAGAGTATATGGAAGAGCATCAAGATGGATTGCATGTAGTCTTACGCGTTCGTCACCTAGACGAATTGTTACAATGGGTGCTTGGCTGGGGAGCGGGAGTGATTGTATTGGAGCCTGAATCATTCCGAAATCGGATTCGTGAGGAAGCAAAAAAAATGTTAAAACACTACTGACATACTGTTGTCAGTAGTGTTTTTTTATAATCGGAGTAAGTAAACATAAAGGAGTGGGATGCGAAGTATGTTTTGCAAAGGATAATTCATATCACTATAGACCAATTGCACAGTAGCCAGACATGGAAAAATGGTCGTTAAACCAAAAATGGAATAATTATAGATTCAATCAAGCCCTTACAGAGAGCCAACGAAAGTTGGTTAACCCGCAAATTAGGCTACTTAAAATGGAAAAAACAGGCCTCGTAACCCTTTGCAATTTATGATAGCATTGCTGGTTCTGGCCAAAAATGAAATGATACGATATTTTATCAGTTATTATAGGAAGGATGATATTATGAATTTTGCTTCTGTACGCATTATTACTGACGATTTGGATCGTCTTGTCAAGTTCTATGAAAAAGTCTTGGGGGTTTCGGCAGAACGTCCCGCGCCTGTCTTTGCGGAACTTGTTTTGACATCGTGCACCCTGGCAATCGGCCATTCGCAGACGGTGCCACTGTTCGGTACTGGTTCCGCAATAGCAGCCAGCAATAAAACTGTCATTATCGAATTCCGTGTCCATAATGTCGATGCTGAATACGAACGTTTAAAACCGTTTATTGACGAGTGGGTAAAGGAACCGACCACGATGCCGTGGGGGAACCGTTCCATGTTGTTCCGTGATCCCGACGGCAACCTCGTTAACCTCTTCGAGCCGGTGACCGAGGAAGCAATCAAACGGTTCAGCAATAGAATTGACGGATAGATGAAACGAGTGAGGCCACAATTTTGAGAGTGGAAACGATTGGTAAAATATATAGCCATTTTTGGCCGAATGTGCCGATATCATTTCTCTGGTGACAACCTCGTTTTTCCCGGTTTGACAATGAACCATTTTGAACTATAATCGTATGGTTTAAAATAACACGATAAAACAGGAATAATTGTCGTACCCCTCTAGATATATTAAAATGATTTTGAAATCACGTCTTCCATAAAAAGGCACAATTCTAGCGCCTTTTTACGATGGTCAAGATATCAAAACAATAGATTGAAAGTTTCTATTTAAACTATAGGGCATTCCTTTAATAAGGGATGCCTTTTCTTATTGAAGGAAATTTATTACAACTTAGAGAACCTTTTAATTAACAGAATAAAAGGATTTTTTTGTGGTGATGTAGAGCTAGATTGGTAAAGGGGGATGCACAAATGAAAAATATTTTTAATCAATTGCATTCAAAGGAAATTTTAAAGCGTATTGACAAATTAAACCCAAATTCAAAACCCCAATGGGGTAAAATGGATGTTGCCCAAATGCTAGCACATTGTTCATCCTTTCAAAACTTTGCAATGGGATATTCTTTTCCACCAAGAGGTTGGTTAGGAATATTAATAGGAAACTTTGTAAAACCAATGTTTTATAACGACAGGACTTTAGCCAAAAATATGTCCACCATTCCGACCATTTTGATTGTAGATGAAAAAGAATTTGAAACAGATAAGGAAAAACTGAAACAAAAAATTATAACTTTCCAAAATAATGGTCCAGAAAAGTGTACGATTCATCCACATCCCTTTTTCGGTAAACTTACTTCCGAGCAATGGGGAAAAGGTATATACAAGCACCTTGACCATCATTTAAAACAATTTGGAGTTTAGTTAGTTTTCTAGAAAAAAAAATAAAAGTTGACCAAAAAGACAAGTAACGGAATGCCTTAATCTTTTCTTGTTGAAGTAAAGGGATAGGTTAGCTGAAGAGTCCAGATTTTTCTTAGTTCAGTAATAGAACCATTATCTAGAAAATTACTGTATGAATTACCGGTAAATATAAATCACATAAATTATCTGAAATAATCAATCAAATCAATTGAGAATCGTTATCATTTATGATATATTAGATAATAACAATACATGTAATTGAGTGAGGAGAATATACATTGCAAATATACTGGACTAAAATAAATAAGATTATAGAGGAAACGCCTGAGGTTAAAACGTACTTGCTCGACTGTCCGGAAGACTTTACATGGGAAGAAGGCTCCCACACACACTTTGCATTGGAAGGTTTCAATGCTGGAGATAAACCAAACCGCAGCCTAATTCGCCATATGTCAATTTCTACTTTACCGCACGAAAATGCAATAGGTATCACAACACGCATTAGAGAGCAATGTTCTGAGTTTAAGTCGATTTTAAGAAATCTTGAAGTCGGCAATGAAGTGGCGATATTTAAAACTCATTCGAATGTACCGCTTAAAAGAGAAGACAAAAATGTTTACCTGCTGTCATCAGGTGTCGGTCTTGCAACTTTCAGACCACTTGTACTTGAATATTTCGAACGTGCAGACAATGTCAATAAAATTCATTCTCTGAATATTGATTCAACAAAGAATTTCTTATTCACTAATATTTTTAAATCTGAACCTGACAAGAAATTTACGGCACAGTTCGTCGATAACCGTAAAGACTACTATGAAGAAGTGAAAAATCTTGCTGCAGACAAGGATGCAATCTTCTATGTTGTTGGCAGCGACGAGTTCCTTGAGCAGAACATTGAAGTACTGCGTGAGCAGGGGATTAAGCCAGAACAAATTATGCTCGATAAGCGTGAAAATGAACTGCCTAAGTTTTTATCATTTGATATGTCAATTTAAGAGTGACAAAATATTTTCGTAGATAAAACTAAATAGATGTTCCATACAAGAGTGCGATTCTTCAATATCGAAGGATCGTTTTTTTATTGTAAAAACGGAGCTACTTATTTGATAAAAAAGTTTTAATAATGAAGTATAACAAAAACAATCCTGGAATCTTAAATTTGTATCCCAGGATTTGATAGAGAAATTAAAGGAAATAATTCCTGTAGTAAATAATCAAGGCTATCATTGATATTAACGTATAAATAAAAGAGGTATAAAAGGCAATTGAAGGTTTATATGTAGATTTTTCGGTTTCCATTTTTGATTAGTATTGGACAATACTAAAAAATCAACGCTTTTAGTAGTAAATCCACCTTTGGTGGTGAAGAACCAAATTGTCAGAGTTACAGCAAGCCCTATGAAAAATGAGTATTCGAATAAGTTTGCATCTAATAAATATGATACTCCATAATTAAGACCAAGTAAGACAGATAAAGTTATTATTATAGATAAAAATTTCTTCATGGAATTCCCCCTTATGAAGAGATACGTATAAAAAAGAAGGAAGTTTCATTATTTTAGGAAAATATTGTTATTGATATTCTTGTGAATAATGTGTTGGTTTGTATTGTAGAATAAAGGAAGAAGAATACTTGAACAAGCATGTAATTTTAAACCAAAACGTATGCGGAATAATGTAAAAGTACATAGATAAATAATGAAGACGGGGAACTGAAATGGATTTTATAATTTGAGTAGCTATTGTACTTATTGTGGTGTTCTCTTCAAGCATTTAAAAGAGATAAAATCTATTGAAAGACAAAATAATCGTGTACTTAAAATACTGGAAGAAATAAGAGAATAAAATTGTTATTCCACTAGCGGGGGCGTTAATCCATAAAGACTATGCCCCTCTACGTAGAACTAATGATTTGTTATTTTGTGAATCAAAGCAAATTTTCCCCTCTTAACTAAACCCGTTACAGGTTAACTGTTGACATTGAAAATATTATTAATCTTGGATGCTGTAAGCTTCTTCAATGGAATCTACAAATATTCCAGGAAAGATAATTTTTCTTACACAATTTATAACCTGCATTCTTGAAGTGGGAGAGGAAGGAATAATAACTATTATCTTTTTAAAATTAGCCATCGAATATAATTTTAAAACGAATATGATATCATCCACCACTTGATCAGCCACTTCTTCTTGTCCACTTGCATCTATAATTAATTTATACCTCGAAGGGTTAATGGTATTTACGATGGTTTGAAACTCGCTTAAATATATTTTTGCATCTTCCTCTTTAAAAAAGCCGCCCACTTTTACAAAGAAAATGCCTTTTTCTTCATCCAATTTAAAGGAATATAGTTTTCCCATTGTTTTTCCCCCAAAGCGTCAAAAATAACTATTGGTACCATAATACATAAAACGACCCATTTCGACAAACTTAGATTTTCTCATTTTTAATTATAATCGTACCATATGAAATATTTTACTTAAACTACCATGAAAGAACATAATTATCTTCCAATCTCTGTGGTAAATTGTCATTCATGGATGGATAACGGAGTCGTAATTGAAAAAGGGTTAATGCTTTTTTGTTGAGTTAACTAAAAAACGAAAGGGCAGTTATCAGTGTGGAAGATGAAGAAACTATTAAGAATAATAATTAAATAATAAACCGTTAATCTAGTGTTTAAACGCTTTTATTGTTGAAATTCCAAACTTACGGAGCGGTTTACTTCTATAAGAAGAGCAATTATTCCTTAGTAAGGCCTTATTTAGGAAAAATGCTATTCAACTTTTGTATGCTGAAATTATGATTAAAATAGCATTAACATCAAAACAGCGCGTCTCCAAAATGAAGACAGCGCTGTTTTGTAGAAATAGATTATTTATTAGTAGCTTGGCCATCAAGGTCATGATGCAGTTCTGGTGCTGGGACTATAGGGTCTGGAATGTTACCTTGTGGTGCTGGGTCAGGTAGGTAAACGAAATCTCCGGTACCGTCCGGAGCACTTCCGGTAGCCCATAGACCTGTAGATGATTCTTCGCCTTCTGAAAGGTCCCAGAATTCTAACGCATGTGGTTGGGATTCCTTTTCAGCTTCTGGTGGGAAGGATGCTGGTACGACTACTCCGTTTTTCTCTTCGAGTTCACTGATGGCAGCCATCCATTGATATTGATGATAGCGATCACGGGCAAGCATTTTTCGGAATGTTGCACGAACGCCTTCGTCTTTTGTCATATGGTAGATTCGAGCAACCTGAAGACGTCCTTGACTTTCTGCATTTAGGTTTGCACGCATATCAGCAAGCAAGTTGCCACTAGCTACGATATAGCCTGCATTCCATGGAACACCTTGGGAATCCTTAGGAGTTGCTCCAAGTCCACTAACGATTAAGTGTTGAGGATTTATTCCACCCATTATAGCAGCCAATGTTGGATCTTTGGCAGCTTCTGCCTGCTGCTCGGGGGAAGCACCGTCCAGCAATTGGCAAATTAAAGAACAAAGCATTTCAACGTGACCGATTTCTTCTGTGCCGATATCCATCAACATGTCTTTATATTTTTCATTTCCGCGACAGTTCCAACCTTGGAATAAATACTGCATCATAACGGACATTTCACCGAATTGGCCGCCTAGTAATTCCTGAATATGCTTCGCAAGTTGCGGATCGGGACGCTCTACTTTTACTTCAAATTGCAATTCCTTTTGATGACGAAACATGTATATCCTCCTTTAAAATTAAGAAGCTTTTTTAGCATAAGAATTAGTAACATGATGCTTACACATATGTAGAATGGAAACCCATTTATTCTTACTAGTAAAAAAGCGCCTTTATGGATTGTGGATCTCAACTCCACAGTACTTTTTTACCCATCTTTAAGCCTATAAAACTTAAAAATAACTTTTAAAAAGGCTCTTTTCTCAAACATTGTTGCTATTTTAGTAAAGTTATAAATAATAAATATCGACTGAGGATAGCTACACGTTTCATTTTACTGAGTAAAGAGCTGCAATCTCCTTAAGAAAGGCTAGAATCCTTTATTGGGAATAAAAGCTGGCAGTTGGGCTTGTACAAATGCAACAAACGATACAAAAAGCCTTTAAAAAAGAAAACAAAAATTCAAGGGTTTAACCTGATTTTTAGGGAAAAAATGATAAAAAAGGAGCAGTAAAACCGTGGCAGATCCAAGAAGGGTTCATATTTTTTGTGAAGCTATTGTGTGAAAGGGATAGATTAACAGAGCAGTAAAAGAGATAAATTAAATCTTTTAGAAAAAATATAAATCCCGAACTTTGTATAATAGGTAGTCTTTTTGAGTTGCCGTTTTTTTTTAGATTGGGAGTTAAATTCTCTTACCAATATAATAATCTAGCATTTTAAAGAATAAGGGTTTACCTCCTTAAAAAGTAAAGCCTTTTTTTGTTATTCCACAATAGGAGCAGATTAGCTAAATAAGTATAAACATGTAAATAAAGGAATACATTCCGTTCATTTTTAAGGAATGGCTATTTACAAAAAGAAGATGTCTAATTATAGTTATTAGAGAGTTATCATATCTATAATAGGAATAATAGTGTCAAGCAACATAGTTTCCAATTAAAATATAGGCTTTTTTCAGAATGGTTGCTAATTGGGTAAAGTTTTAGTAATTAGTATGATACAAAAAAGCCAAATTATAACTTGAAGGAGATAGAGATATAATGGAATTTTGGGAATCAAGTTTTATAGACAAACAGACAATGTGGGGATTCGAGCCTACAGACTCCGCAATTTTAATAAAAGACTTTTTCCTTGAAAAAAACGTTAAGGACATACTAATACCAGGTATTGGATATGGAAGAAATGCGAAGGTATTCATTGAAAATGGAATAAATGTTACAGGGATTGAGATTTCAAAAACAGCAATTGGTTTGGCGAGGGAAAATGGAATTGATAGTGAAATTTTTCATGGTTCTGTTACTGATATGCCTTTTGATAACAAGCTTTACGATGGCATATTCTCTCACGCACTTATACATTTATTGAATGAGCAGGAGAGAAAGAAGTTTATTAAAGATTGCTACGATCAGTTAAAACCGAATGGATATATGATTTTTACAACTGTTTCAAAAAAGGCACCAATGTTTGGTAAAGGCAAACAATTGGATAAAGACTATTTTGAGATAATGGAAGGGGTAAAAATGTTTTTTTATGATTCTGACTCTATAAAACAAGAATTTGGAGACTATGGTTTGGTAGAGTTTTCGGAAATTGATGAGCCAAATAAGGACATGAAAAATAAACCTTCAATAAATTTTATATTGGTGAAATGTAAGAAGAAATAATAAAGGTAAGAATGAACTTTTTGCTTCATTTTACCGGAAAAAATTGTGATGCAGAAGTGCCAGCAAAAGTTATAAAAAAATTAATAATTAATGTAGAGTAATCATTATTATTGAATATATACCTCTAAAATTCCAAGTTTAATAGGCTTTCCTTTCCATACAAGAAAAAAGTGGTGCAACGCTAGCACCACTTTTTGAAGTCTATATTGGGATTATTAGTTTTGTTAATATTTCCAAATAAGGAAAGGTTATTTACTGAAAAAGATTGTACTTCAGACATTAATGTCCTCTTCCTACTTTAATTATAGCATATAAAAAAAGTACATTATAGACTATTTCTTTCTATATAGTGCTGGTAAAATCTATAGAACATTAACGGTTAGGAGAGATGTTGAATGAGTTCTTTGGTTCTCGATTTTCAGGAGATTGAAAAAACACAGCTTTCGCTCGTTGGAGGAAAAGGGTTAAATTTAGGAGAATTATCAAAAATTCAAGGAATACAAGTACCAGAAGGATTTTGTATTACAACAGTGGGATTTCAAAAGGCCATCGAACAAAACGATGCGTATCACGCTTTAATGGACCAACTAAAAAGGCTACAGGTTGAAGATCGAGATCAGATTGGTGAAATCAGTCGTAACATTCGACAAATTCTTCTGGAAGTTGAAATTCCTTCCGATGTTGTGAAAGCAGTTACTCACTATCTCTCCCAATTTGGCGAGGAACATGCTTATGCAGTGCGTTCTAGTGCGACTGCAGAAGATTTACCACATGCATCTTTTGCGGGTCAGCAAGACACCTATTTAAATATCATCGGTAAAGAAGCAATTATGCAGCATATTAGTAAATGCTGGGCTTCCCTATTTACAGATCGTGCGGTCATCTACCGTATGCAAAATGGATTTGATCACAGTCAAGTATATTTATCCGTTATCGTTCAAAAGATGGTTTTTCCACAGGCTTCAGGGATTTTATTTACCGCTGATCCAATTACCTCCAACCGAAAGCTCCTATCAATCGACGCCAGTTTTGGACTTGGAGAAGCATTAGTTTCTGGTATTGTAACGGCCGACTGTTATAAAGTGAGAGAAGAGGAAATCGTCGATAAGAGGATAGCAACAAAAAAATTGGCCATCTATGCACGAGAAGAAGGCGGAACAAAGACTGAGCAGATTGCTCCTGATCAGCAAAAGTCCCAAACACTTACTAACGAACAAATTTTACAATTAGCTCACATTGGAAGACAGATTGAAGCTTATTTTGGTTGCCCGCAGGACATCGAATGGTGTTTAGTTGATGATACATTTTATATAGTCCAGAGTCGTCCTATTACTACTTTATACCCCATCCCTGAAGCGAATGATGAAGAAAATCACGTTTATATTTCTGTCGCCCATCAACAAATGATGACTGACCCAATGAAACCATTGGGATTATCTTTTTGGCTGTTAACAACTCCTGCCCCTATGCGTAAAGCTGGTGGTAGGTTGTTTGTTGATGTTACACAAAATCTGGCTTCACCTGTTAGTAGAGAAATTTTATTAAATGGCATGGAAAAACACGATCAACTCTTAAAAGATGCATTAATGACCATACTAGAGCGAAAGGATTTCATAACACCGTCCTCAAATGATAAGAAAGAACAGAGTCGTCCGAGTATAAGTAATAAAGGTAATTCGATGATGGATTTTCAGACACTAATCGAAAACAATCCAACAATTGTTTCTGATTTGATTAAGAGTAGCGAAACATCGATAGAAATATTAAGACAAAACATCCAAATGAAATCGGGATCGGATTTATTTGATTTTATTTTAGAGGATATCCAGGAATTAAAGAGGATATTATTTAACCCACAAAGTTCGATTGTGTTTGGGACTGCTATGGATGCATCATCATGGATCAATGAAAAAATGAATAAGTGGTTAGGTGAAAAGAACGCAGCAGATACGCTTTCTCAATCTGTACCAAACAATATTACATCGGAAATGGGTCTAGCCTTAATGGATGTTGCAGATGTGATTCGTCCTTATCCGAAGGTTATAGAGTATTTACGAAATGTCAAAGATGATCACTTTTTGGATGAACTGGTTGAGTTTGATGGTGGACAGGAGACCCGAGACGCGATTAATGCTTATCTTAACAAATATGGGATGCGATGTGCAGGCGAAATCGATATAACTAGAACTCGTTGGAGTGAAAAACCTACTACACTTATCCCTTTGATACTAAGTAACATCAAAAACTTTGAGCCGAATGAAAGCAAGAGAAAATTTGAGCAAGGTCGCCAGGAGGCCTTGCAAAAAGAACAAGAGTTAGTAGATAGATTGAAACGATTACCGGATGGTAAACAAAAAGCCAAAGAGACAAAACGAATGATTAGCATCATCCGGAATTTTATTGGTTATCGTGAATATCCAAAATACGGCATGATCAATCGCTACTTTGTTTATAAGCAAGCTTTACTGAAAGAAGCGGAAAAACTTGTTCAAGCGGGAATTATTCATGAAAAAGAAGATATATACTATCTCACTTTTGAGGAACTTACCGAAGTAGTACGCACAAATAAATTGGATTACCAGATTATTAACAAACGAAAAGACGAGTACAAATTATATGAAAAACTAACTCCACCACGTGTGATTACATCAGATGGTGAAATCATAGCAGGTAAGTACAAACGAGACAATCTACCAGCCGAAGCCATTGTTGGTTTACCTGTTTCCTCTGGTGTTATCGAGGGAAGAGCACGTGTCATCTTAAACATGGAAGATGCCAATGTAGAAGATGGAGATATATTAGTCACCGCCTTTACTGATCCTAGCTGGACACCATTGTTTGTATCCATAAAAGGCCTAGTCACCGAAGTTGGTGGATTAATGACCCATGGAGCAGTTATCGCACGTGAATATGGCTTACCAGCAGTGGTCGGAGTAGAGAATGCAACCAAACTGATAAAAGATGGACAAAAAATTCGCGTGCATGGAACAGAAGGATATATTGAAATATTGTAATGACTAAAATACATCCAGATTTCATTAGTTAGCGCCGCTCCAATGGTTACCAGTGCGGTGTCTTTCACCTTAAACTATCTAGAAATGATACCAGGGGTCGTAATAAGATTCCCATAAAACGTCTACATTTAAATTGAATTATTCTATGAGCGACGCAAAAATAATCATTTGCGTCGCTTTTTACATTGGCAACAGATTGGTTAATGTAGTCCATTGTCATAGTTCTTTATTTGCTATAAAAAAATATCATAAATTGATATATCAAATTATGATATAAATCTGGACATATATATCACATCATGATATATTATTTATAGATACATATATCGTTTTGTGATATATCTTATGATGATATAGAGGGTGATGAATTGAATAAAGCGGAGCAATTAACAGATTCAATGTTTTATATTATGGCTGCTTTAACTAAACCAAGGCATGGTTACGCAATTATGAGCTTAATTGAAGAAACAACAAAAGGTGCAATTACAATCGGTCCCGCCTCAATGTACACGATTATTAAAAAGTTATTAAAACAAGAATGGATTTATTTATATGATGGTTCGGATTCAAGACGTAAAACCTACCTGCTTACTGAAAAGGGTAGAGACGTGTTAGAAGAAGATGTAAAGCTAAGAAAACAGATGATTCAATTGGCGGAAACAGGATTGAAGGAGGTGGAGGAATGAAACAAACAAAGTATATTATGTCAGGTGGGCTAGCTTTTTCTGAGGATAAGGACATGGAAAAATTACGCCGATTTTCTTTGAAGGGTTGGCATGTCAGTGATTTTATGTTTATGGGATATACGCTTAAAAAAGGAGAAAGCTCTGATTATATCTACAGTGTAGATTATCGTTCGTTAAACGAGGATGAAGTAGAGGAATACCTTGACTTTTTTTCATCTGCTGGATGGTCGCATATTGCCTCAGAAGGTGATATTCATTTATTCCGGGCAGATCCTGGTACAATACCAATCTACAGTGACCGTGACACATCGGCTGAAAAGTATGCGAATCTAGCCCTTTCTATGAATTACTTTGCCATTCCGCTCGTTTTAATAACAGTGATCGCATGGATTGGAGCAATGATCAGTTCAGGTACCTTTCAATCAGTACTTTATGTAATAGCTATTATTTTAACTGTATTTGCCATTCCGACAGCTTGGACTGTAATCACGACATACAATAACAAATGGAAGGCAAAAGAAAAAAAAGGATTCGTCTATTTATCAAAAACGATACTAATTCTTTTCTTCTTAATGGCTATTATGATTTTGTTTTTAGTCAATGGTAGTGCAGTTCAACTCATAGCATCTATGATCATTGGAGCAATCTTACTTCCAACTGCAATTTGGGTCATCATGTCTATTTATCATAAAATAGGTGGGAAGAAAGCTTAGGATAAGAGACGTTTAGTAAATTTTTTTGACATTGTTATGGAGTTATCAAGTACAAGACTTGAGGAAAATGAGGTCGCTACGGCGATCTTTTTTTATTCCACTATGGGGGACTGTTAGTTCAACAAGTTTTAAATAACTTCAATTAGATATTGATGTTAATTTAAAAGGAGATTGTGATAAATGTACTTAAAATAAAGAACAGACTTGTGGACGAAAAAATAAAAAAGGAAACCGAATTTTAGATATTCTTAATTTGAGGTTTCTTGTGTGTTTTTTTATTGGTAATTTTCATTATTTTCTTTAAATTTCTATTGTTTGAGTATCAACAATAGTGTATGATGCATAGTATAGAACAAATACTGTTAGACATATAGTAAAAAGAATGGGGTGGGTGAATGAGTAATTTATTGATTTCATTAACGACAGAGCTTAGAAGAGGAACGTTGACATTAGCAGTTTTAAGTCAATTACAAACCCCCCAGTACGGTTATTCATTAGTCCAGCTATTGGAGGAATCAGGTATTGCCATTGATCAAAGTACCTTATATCCATTGCTTCGCCGATTAGAAAAACAGGAGTTGGTGTCGAGTAGTTGGGATACATCGGAAAGTAGACCACGTAAGTACTATGTTTTAAGTGAATATGGGGTAGAAATTTTTTTGCAGTTAAAAAAGGAATGGTTAAAGAGTTCAAAAGAGCTTTATAGCCTATTAAAGGGGGAGGAAGATGATGGAGTTGATTGACATCTACATTCAGGAAATTACTCGAAGGCTACCTGAAAAAAATCGTGAGGATATTGCACTTGAGTTACGGTCAACAATAGAGGATATGCTACCTGATGATTATAATGAAGAGGATGTAAAGGCAGTTCTTGAAAAATTAGGAAGTCCAATCACATTAGCTAGTGGATATCGAGACCGGCCAATGCACCTTATTGGCCCACGTTATTTTGATATTTATGTAACGCTGCTAAAAATGATTTTGCCAATTGCCGCTATCTGTGCGTTAATCACAGTCATTGCCGAATATTTTATCGGATATGCCGGAGAAGAAGCGTTAATCAATGTGTTTTTAAATGTAATTGGATTTGGCATATGGAGAATCATTGAAGTAGAGATTCATGTATTCTTTTGGCTCACACTTATATTTGCTATTTTAGAAAGAACAGATAAAGGAAAAGAACAGTTCCCACTAACAGTAAGCTTTAAAAAATGGACGCCAGATGACTTGAAAGATATTCCTTATATACCTAAGAAAAAGGCTATTTCAAAGTTCGAAGTATTTGGAGGTTTAATGTGGACTGCGATCTGGGCAACACTTTATTTTTATGCAAATCAGATTGTAGGTATATATGATGGCGGTGGAGGTAGACTTGAATTTGTTGTTCCATCTTTAAATCAGGAAGTTTTACTTCGGTATTGGCCGATTGTTGTTATTATGGTTGGTTTAGAAATAGCATTGGCTCTTTATAAATTAATCAAGGGTCAATGGACAAAAGGAATGGCACTATTTAATACTGCCATCCATGTTATTGGAACCATTGTATTCATTGTTATATTAATAAATCCAAATTTAATGAATAAAGAGTTCATTATGTATATAACGGATTTATTTGCTATTTCCGCGGATCAATTAAAAGATTGGATTATTGGCGGGGGAATCTTTTTCTACTTGTTATCTGTAACGATTATTATATATGATGGCTTTCTCAAAGCTAGAATTCGCTAAACTGTATTTGCTTATTAAGCACTAATGAAAATTGCATGCTACCCATATAGGATGAATAGACCGAATAATCAATTTTATTTTGTGTGGAGCAGCGCTAATATTGCGATGCAGGGGCAACTATCAAGTATTTATCTTGAATAAGATTAAACATTAATCTTCAACAATCGGGCGCTTTTCTTTAGCAATAGGCGTCTTTATTATTTGCTCCTATACAAGGTAAAATAAGATTTTCCTTTGGCTTAATATGAAATAATTCCTTTTTGTGGAATTTTTAATTGAACCAAAGATGCAGGATAGTTGAATAATATTTGGGGATTATACACCTAAAAAAGGGTGTAAGACTATGAAAAGAATAAACCTTATTATTTTACTTTTGTTAAATGTTATTGGTTCTAACGAAAAGGCATATGCCAATACAAATAATTTTCCAAGACCATTTGAAGAGATATTTCCTGAAGTTGGTTATAAATCTGTAGAAGAGGCAATAAAAGAATTTGAGGATTATTTCAAACAAGATTTGAAGCTACCCCTCCGACAACCCCCCATTACTTTTACACATCAGTTCGGAAGGTTTAGTAACTTAGAAGGAGATAGTAACGATTCGTTTGAAGTAAAGTTTATAAGTGATAAATCACCTGAAAACCATTATAAGATTAATGTTCACCCGATTAAGCATAAAATCTCAATCCCAGATAAGCATGTTCTAAAACTTGTTAAGCTAAAAAACGGTAATGATGCAACATATATGAACGTATCAGGATTTAATATATTAGTTTTCGAAAGAGATAATTGGCAATATTTCTTAAGTATTGATAAAAGGCTGTCTAGAAAGGTGACTCTCGAAATGTTAATTGATATTGCTGATTCAATTGATTATTAACTAAAATAAAAAATTAGGTATTAAATGAACATGTACATTCTTATTATAAAAGACATTTTAAAAAAAATCATGGTGAAGTCTAGTTGAATAATAAAAAGTCAAGGAACTCTATATAGAGAGGTGTTCTTATGAAAACCTCTTTTGGAATATTATTAATAGTACTTCTTATTAATTCACTTATTATTGTAGGTAAGTAATTGTTAGTAAGAACCTCAAGATTAATTTCAAAGGTGAAAATCACTCAAGCCCTTTTGGAATAAGCGAAATTAACTCTATCTATGCTCCTCAAATTATCTATAAACACAATAAATAAAAACCAAGATAAAGAGTTATTCATCATTTTTACAAAAGGGCCAGATTGTTGAAAAATAGTAGGAACTTGATTGTAAGATTTGAAACTACATTTTTTGAACATTTAATACCATCCGGCTAAAATTACAGCTGTTACAAAAATTATTTGCAGGATGGTTCTAAGAAACAAAGGCGTAACGGGTTTTTCACCAATCCTGACACTTACCTTTGCGGCATGGATATTAGCTGGAAACATAACAATTAGTAAAATGACCAAGCATATCGAAGCAATTTTTGAAGTGATCGGTATCAGTAGACCTAAAGCACCAATAATCTCTAATATCCCCGTAATTGTTACGATGAAATTGGGATATGGCAACGAAGAAGGTACCATTTTAATAAGACCTTGACGTCTCTTTCCCCAATGAGCCATTGCAGTAAATAAAAACATGAGAGCGACAGCAAGGCGCAATGATGTTTGCCATTCATTCAAAGGTAATTCAAAATAACCAATTACACTAAACAGCAGAAATCCAACAATTAGAACAATAAAAGGAGCCATTTAATTCATCCTCTCTTGTTAATTTAAAATGCTTTTGTAATCATAAGATACAAAATCACCACAGGTAATAGGGTAGCTGCTATTCCTACAATTGCCCAATAACGAGATACATTCTGATATTTATTCGAAATGACACCGTCGTCTATTGTTCGGGCACTGGAACGGATCATGCTTCGTTGTATGGGTATAAGTACCGCTAACCAAAGAATACCGGTTAATACAAACAGGAATAATGACAATGTAAGCCAATTGAAAGTGTCCATTGAATAGCCTGATTGAACGGCCATTAAAATGCCTGAAACAATAATTAGTATTAATCCTGGCAATGTAAAGATGAAATCAGCCAACATAACGTTTTTCACAGTGTGATGAATAAACTTAGGATCCCTTTTTATATCAGCTCTAATTTTCCAAAAGGCGGCAGTGACAATATTCCCAAGAAAAATAACTGCTCCAAGAATGTGCAAAAACAACAAAACGTTCATTGAGGTTAGCACCCTTTCTTTTATTATGGTTTTGATTGCAGTAAATCCACCATAAGTAATGAAAAATCATCTGCACTGAAATCGTGAGAATCATTAAAGATGGAACTGCGCACACGGAAGCCGTAGGAGATCAATATAAATAACTCAGCTGTCTTATCTGCATTAACCGTTAAGGGAATGACCCCAGCATGTTGACCGGCAGTAATCCACTGTTTGGATAATTGAAGGGACTGATCGTAAAATTTATTAATTATTGTACTGACAGCAGGCTGATCGTTTTTCGATAACAAATAAAGAAAGATTTGATTTGTTGCATCGTGGGGGTCTTGCAGTGATGGCAAATTTTTAACAATTTCTTTCAAAGGGCCTTCAAACTCTTTTTTACCTTGGTTTACTTCGGCAAAGAATCGATCATTGGTTTCTTCTATCCTCTCCTGTAAAACTAAAGCTAATAGTTCATCCTTGCTTTTCACATAATGGTATATAGCTCCTTTGGAAAGTCCAGTATGTTTGATAATGTCGTTCAGAGTCATTTTGTGACATCCTCTTTCCTGTACTAAAGCTCTTGTTGCATCCAATAGTAACTTTTTTGTGTTTTTTCGTTTTGATTCTCGGTCCATTACTCTTCATCCTTTAACGTTAGATTTATTGTTAAGGTTATCATAACATACCGACGGTCGGTTTGGAAGCATTTTCTTATTCCATTACTCTGTTTAGCAATATTAGCTACTATTATTAATGTGTTATTCCATTAAAGGACGCTTTTCTTTAATAAGTTCGTGTCTTTTTGTTGACAACACATTTAAGGATTAATTTTATTAGGTGAAAAAAGAATTGTTAAGTATTGTACTTAAGTAAAGGGGGTAAGAGTTGAAATCTTAGAGGTAGTAATGTATTTATCGAATTGTTGCAAAGGACCGTAAAATTCAATAAATACATAAAATCCTCTTTATTGATTTGGTAAAATTTAGTAATGTTTAAATAGAGATGTAAAGAAAGGGGAATCTATACTACATGTGTGGAATACTTTGAAATGATTAGTTAATTGAATAGAGAGATAATGGCGATTCTTGATTGTTAAGGATGCGTTTATTTGTCAATCTATAATCATTCAAGGGATTCTATGGTGTGGACAATTAAATTTCCATTACTAAGCAGATACCTTTGTATATCTGTTTTTTTATGGGGAGAATTACATCTCTATTGGCACTATCATAGCGTTCCTATATCGGGGGAAAATTAATGACAAGTCAGTACGAAAATGAAGAAATGCTAACAGGAGGAAATGTCTCTAACGTTTATCGTTCGAGAGATACTGTTAGGCGAGAATTAAAACCAGAAAGTCCCAAAATTCATAAGTTATTAAAGCACTTAGAAAACAAGGGGTTTAGTTATGCACCAAAGTTCTTAGGTATTGATGAAAAAGGGAGAGAGATTTTATCATTTATTGAAGGAGAAGCTGGTAATTATCCTTTAAAAGAATATATGTGGTCAAATGAAGGATTAAAAGATATAGCTAAAATTCTACGTCATTATCATGATGCAGTAAGTGACTTTCCCTTATCAGATGATTGGAATCCAATAGATAATACTCCAAACAAGATGGAGGTTATATGTCACAATGATTTTGCTATATATAACATCATTTTTAATCACCAAAAACCAGCAGGCATAATTGATTTTGATATTGCTGCTCCTGGTCCAAGACTTTGGGATATAGCTTATACTCTATATACTTGCGTTCCTTTAAGTCGACTTTATCACACTGAAACAGGTGAGGCAGTTTATTATGATTCATTAAAGGATGCCAAACGAATAAAAGAAAGAGTCAAATTGTTTTTTGAATCTTACGGTATTGAGGGATTAATAGAAGATTTTGTAGAGATGGTATTGTTACGATTAGAAGGATTATGTAAATTTATGATAAGAAAGGCTAGTGAAGGTGACATTGCCTTTCAAAAGATGATGAATAATGGGGAACTTAAACATTATCAAAACGATATAAAATTCATTCGTGAACATGGAAAAGAGTGGATTTGAAGAATAAGTAAAAAAAGAAGTAGCGTTAAGCCTAGAAGGTTTGACGCTGTTTTTGTTAATATCATTCTCTTCAAGAGGCAGGTTAATAAAATAAAGCAGGACTTTTAGATGGGGTGTCGTATTCTATTTGTATACAATAGTCATAGAGTGATTGAAATGTGTTTAAAGGCTACAAATTTGAAGAAAGCTGTTTTCCTCATTTTAGTTTTACTTATTATTTGTTTCGCATATACATACCAAAAACCAGTATAAACAACTGGGAAAAGTGCAGATTATGGAGCTTGTTTTTTGCAATCTCCACCAAAAATTGAGGATGAAAGCTGTGGATATTAGAAAATTTCTATTGATAAAATGAATGTTTTTTTTCAAAACTACCAATCAATGTGAGTACACTAAAAATGGTAATGATCTAGCCGTTAGGATAGATTTACATAAGAGAAAACAAATAGTATTTTTATTTTGTGTCACGAAATTAATGGGGAGGGATAAACATGGAATACCGTCGTTTAGGAAATACAGGACTAAAAGTGAGTGAAATAAGTTTAGGGAGCTGGCTTACGTATGGTGGGTATGTAGAGGAACAAAATGCTACAGCATCTATTGATAAGGCATATGACCTTGGGATAAATTTTTTTGATACTGCCAATGTTTATATGCAAGGAGGAGCAGAAATTGTAGTCGGAAAAGCCTTAAAGAAGTACGTACGTGACTCCTACGTTTTAGCCACGAAGGTATTCTGGCCAATGGGTGATGGGCCGAATGATCGTGGGTTATCCCGAAAACATATAATGGAACAATGTCATGCGAGTTTAAAACGTCTCGACACCGATTATGTGGATATTTATTATTGTCACCGTTTTGATCAGGAAACCCCGCTCGATGAAACATTGCGGGCCTTAGATGACCTTGTACGCCAAGGAAAAGTATTATATATCGGAGTTAGTGAATGGACAGCTGAGCAAATAACAGAAGCTGTTCATCTTGCAGACAAAAAGCTCCTTGACCGAATTGTTGTCAGTCAGCCACAATACAGTATGCTTCAACGGTATATTGAAAAGGACATCATCCCAGTATGTGAAAAACATGGTATTGGCCAAGTCGTTTGGTCTCCTCTTGCCCAGGGTGTTTTAACTGGTAAATATCAGAAGGGTTCTCAGGCACCTGCAGGAAGCCGTGCATCACAAGAAAAATACAGTAATCTTTTTGGATTATTAACTGATGAGAATCTCGATAAAGTGGAACTACTAAAAGAGGTCGCCAAAGACAATGACATGTCACTTGCCACACTTGCACTATCGTGGATTTTACGACAACAAAATGTCTCCAGTGCTCTTGTTGGGGCCAGTCGCCCTGAACAAATGGAGGAAAATGTAAAAGCATCAGGTGTAAAGTTAAATGATGAAACTCTTAATCGAATTGAGGATATTTTAAGATAAGGCACTGTAAAAAAACTAGGAAGTAATACTGTGGAAATGGTGTTTTTTCTATTCGAATATCAATTAAATACCTTTTCACTTTGAGTTCTTGTTAGACTTAAGGGTGCAAAAATTCAAGAATCAGGTTTGCTGCGGCAATCCTTTTTTGTAGATAGCTAACGGGCCAATTTGATGGGAGGGAATCGGCTGGTTCATATCGAAATTATAAGTTATGAAGAGAACAACATACCAAATGAAGTTTTGATGAAATGGATTAATTGGAGGGAATAGAATGGATGTACGGGGACTATTGTTACAGCAATGGGCAAGCTGCTTAGATGAAGAAGATTGGTTTCCACCACTTGAAAAAGTGCTAGAGAATATTACTCTTGAACAGGCAATTTGGAAGCCAGTTGAGGGGAAAATGAATTCAATTTGGGAATTGGTTAGTCATTTACTTTTTTATGAGAAGAGACTTCTGATGCGATTTCTTGGTGAAACAGAAAATGAACCCCAGGCAGAAAATAATGAAGCTACATTTCGATTACCAACTGCGACGTTGCAAAACTGGATGGAAACAAAACAAGAATACTTTAATGTTCATCGGGAACTTGAAAAAATACTAGCACAATCAGAACACGAAGACTTGTATAGACAAATCCCTGGAGAAAGATCATTAGTGCTTGAACTGAAAAGCTTAGCCTTGCATAACGCATATCATATTGGGCAAATTGTATTCTTAAGTAAAATGCAAGGAGCTTAGGCATTAGCTTTTAAAGAGCTATATTAGCTTTACAGTTATTCCATATAGAAGGTTTTGTTAAAGAAGAATATTAATTTATTGTAATGGAATTCCTACAATTCAACTTAATTCACGTAGTACTCTTTATTCACCTGAAACAACTTATGATTAAGTACAAATATTCTATTGGGGGAGCCCTATGACTGATATAGCTTTAGACAATATTAGGATTACAGTGGACTCAAATGAAACGGACTACAACCAGGTATGTAATAATTTATATGAGTACAATGTTGGTGCGACAAATGGGTTGCTCAAAAAGCCAGGCAAGGACATTAATTTATATCTAAAAGATGATTCAGGCAAAGTTGTGGGCGGTTTGTTTTGTGAAACCTGGTCTTATGGTCTGTATATTGATGTATTTTGGATAGCTGATGAATACAGAAACAAAGGATATGGAAAAATCATGATAGCAGAAGCTGAAAGGCTCGGGAAAGAACTTGGTTGTATATTTTCTCATACTTGCACATTTTCGTACCAATCGCCGGAATTTTATAAGCGTATGGGCTATGAGGTTTTTGCTGTTAATGAAGAATATCCAGAAGATATAAAACAATTTTTCTTAAAGAAGAAATTATAGTATAAATATTTACTATTACACTAACAGAAATCGTAAATTGAAGAAGAAAGAACATAACATAATAATTATATAAAATATATTATGTTCTTTAACTATAGGCGCAGTTGATTTTACAATAATTCTCAAATTCACTTTACATATACTAATGTATATGATAAATTACTCAATAATAAATTTGGCAAAGGGAGGTGTAAGCAATGTTAACTGTTTTTAGAATTCTCTTCGGTAAAAATGTAAAACTTGGAAATGGTTTAGCAGACAAAGGGAGTAGTCTGTCCTTTTTTATGCTATACAACCATAGAAAAACAGTTATCGGAGCTTTGCCTCTATGGCAAATAAATTAGAGGGTAATGACTTATAGTCCTTATTTATTTGACCATTTTTTATTCTAATTTCGGCACCGATAATTCTATCGGTGCTTTTTTGTGTGTATTTTTAATTTAAGCGATAGACACTTCCTTTCTAATTACTCCTATAAAACTAGAGAGTCTTGTGGAAGGATGAGAAAGATGCAATTAAAACAAAATAATAAGTACGGAAGAATAAAAGAATTCTTAAGGAAATATAATTACCCCAACTTTAGAATGAATCAAATATTGAATGCGATTTTCAAAGAAAGAATAAGTAAATTCTGCGAAATGAGTGTACTTCCAAAATCGTTAAGAGAAATTTTAGTAAAGGAATTTGGAGAGTCTATTTTAGGAATTGTTCCTTTAAAGGAACAACATTCTGAGCAGGTCACTAAAGTCTTATTTGGAATTTCAGGAAATGAAAAAATAGAAACGGTAAATATGAAATATAAGGCTGGATGGGAATCATTTTGTATATCATCTCAGTGCGGATGTAATTTTGGGTGTAAATTTTGTGCAACAGGTGACATTGGATTAAAAAGAAATTTGACTTCAGATGAAATAACCGACCAAATCCTTTACTTTTACTTAAAAGGTCATTCCATTGATAGTATTTCTTTTATGGGTATGGGAGAAGCGTTAGCCAATGTACAACTTTTCGATGCTTTAGATGTACTCACCGATCCTACGATGTTTGCTTTAAGCCCGCGTAGGTTAACTATTTCAACTATTGGTATTATACCTAGTATAAAAAAAATGCCTCTGAATTATCCGCAGGTTAATTTAACGTTTTCGTTACATTCTCCTTTTCATGAACAACGAAGTAAGTTGATGCCGATTAATGATAGGTATCCATTATTAGATGTACTGGACACATTAGATGAGCATATACGAATAACATCAAGAAAAGTATATATCGCATATATTTTGTTACCTGGGATGAACGATTCTATTGACCATGCGCAGGAAGTAGTACGTCTATTGAAAGGTCGATATAAAGAAGGTCGTTTATATCATGTAAATTTAATCAGATATAACCCAACCGTCAGTTCTCCTTTAAAGTTCGGTGAAGTTAATGAAGATGATGTTACTAATTTTTACAAAAAATTAAAATCATCAGGTATTAATGTGACCATTAGAAGTCAATTTGGAATTGATATAGATGCTGCATGTGGTCAATTGTATGGAAATTATCAAAAGAGCAACAAGCAGTAGTCTGAGGTGAGGATGGTGCTAATATTGTAATTCATAAAAAAAATTGTTAATATAAACATACAATTATGAGAGGACTGATGGATGAACAATGATTAACTAATCTATATTTTTATTTGAAATGAATAACTTCAAACTACAAAATATAGGATTAGTCTGTCCATTTTAAATCAATCAGTTTATACTTTATTTGTCCTAATTTCAATGGCAAAAAAGAGCTTATTTAAAGTTAAGTAAATGACTAATCCTTCCAATGAAAAATTGGGAGGATTTTTTATTCTCTCATAGATTTTTAACTTTAACCTATAAATAAAGGAGGGAGAGGACACAATTGTTACACATGTAAAACTCCGTATAAGTCGATAATATCCATCAAACTTATACGGAGAAATTGTGAATAGATGATGGATATACCGACTTTGTATAAAAAGTAAAAAGTATTGGTATACAAAGGAGGAATTATCATGTCAATGATACAAGTTCAAGACTTAACTTTTTCTTATCCAGGTAGCTTTGACAATATTTTTGAAGGTGTGAACTTTCAAATAGATACGGATTGGAAACTTGGATTTATAGGTAGAAATGGACGAGGTAAAACAACATTCTTTAATTTATTATTAGGAAATTATGAGTATAGTGGGAAGATCATTTCTTCGGTAGAATTTAATTATTTCCCTTATCCAGTTTCGGATAAAAATAAATATACTTATGAAATCATTGAAGAGATTTGCCCTCAAGCAGAGGATTGGGAATTTCTTCGTGAAATATCCTATCTAAATGTTGATGCCGAGGTCATGTACCGCCCATTTAAAACATTATCAAATGGAGAACAAACAAAGGTGTTGCTTGCTGCCCTTTTTTTGACTGAGGGTCAATTTCTATTAATCGATGAGCCAACCAATCATCTTGACACTGATGCACGAAAGATGGTCTCTAATTATTTAAGGAAGAAAAAAGGGTTCATATTAATTTCACATGACAGGATCTTTTTAGATGGATGCGTTGACCACATCTTATCGATAAATAGAGCAAATATTGAAGTTCAAAGTGGTAACTATTCTTCTTGGAAGTTAAATTTTGATAGACAGCAGGAACACGAAGAGGCAACCAATCAGCGTCTACAAAAAGACATAGGGAGATTAAAACAGGCTTCAAAGCGATCAGCAGGTTGGTCTAATCAAGTGGAAGCTTCCAAAAATGGGACAACAAATTCGGGTTCTAAGTTGGATAAAGGTTTTGTAGGACATAAAGCGGCTAAGATGATGAAGAGAGCAAAGAACCTTGAATCAAGGCAACAAAAAGCGATAGAGGAAAAGTCAAAACTGCTAAAAAACGTCGAAAAAACTGAGTCATTAAAATTGGAACCAATGGAATTTCAGACAAAAGAATTAATTGTTTTGGATGAAGTGTCTATTAAGTACGATGACCAAATAGTGAATCAGGCCATTAGCTTTAAAGTTGAACAAGGGGACCGAATTGTACTTGATGGAAAGAATGGAAGCGGAAAAAGCAGTATCCTAAAACTAATTCTAGGAAATCCGATACAACATACAGGCTCAATGAAGTTAAGTTCAGGCCTCCTCATTTCCTATGTCCAACAAGATACTTCTCACTTAAAAGGACAGTTATCGGACTTTATTGAAGAGCATGCGATTGATGAAACGTTATTTAAATCCATCCTCCGTAAGATGGATTTTGACCGAATTCAATTTGAGAAAGATATATCTCACTATTCTGGTGGGCAAAAGAAAAAGCTGCTCATAGCCAAAAGTTTATGTGAAAAAGCTCATTTATATATTTGGGATGAACCGTTAAATTTTATTGATATTTATTCACGTATGCAGATTGAAGAGCTTATTCAAAGCTTTAATCCTACAATGGTTATTGTTGAGCATGATTTGGCATTTCAACAAACAGTTGCAACAAAAACTATATCTATGTAGGTTTCGTATGAAGAATTGAAGGTTATCAGTAAATCCGGTTAGGGGGCATTCCTTTAATAAGGGATGCTCTTTTTTTGAAGTAAAGGGGAGTTTACTACAATAAGGTAAAGGACTTTCCAAGAAGAACAGAGGTTGAGTATGAATCAATTATACTTGTCATTGGCTGTATTCGTATCGTTTGTTACTCTTGTAAGACCTATGAAGCATTGTCAGGATCGCATACTTTTAAATTGGGAGATACACAATACACCATGACTGCTGAGGAAAGGGCAAGGATTGGATCACTTAAGTGCAGTTTAGTCCAACAAGACTAATTACATGATAATGTGGGAGGTGGTGTTGTAATGATTACGGTTAAAAATGCGGAAAGTTACCTTAAAAATAAGATTGGTAAAGATACCGATGATATGAAAACAGTTTGGGAAACATTTAAGGCTTTTTGTAAAGAGCCAGTTGAGAGAGAAGAAGATAAAGAAATCCTATTTCAATGTGGTGTATATGATTTTACTGGAGAAGAACTATTCCACCTTGATTTTGTACGTCAGTTTACTATTTATGAAGAAGATGAATATTCTCGTATGGAACAACTTCACTGTGAATTTTTATTTAAACCAACAGATGAATTGAGAAGGTTAGAAATCGGAGAATGGTCAATGGATTATGATGATATAGACGATTTTTTTAATGAGATAGAAAACCTTAAGGAGTTTAAAATACCATTGAGTCTAGAGCCGATAAAAATAGAAATATATCAGGAAGAAATTTAAATCTAATTTGGCAAAAGAGTTGACCTGTTGAATAGGGTAAACAAAAGTGGAAGCAATTCTTAGCTGCTTCCACTAATTTTTGATCATTTTAAATTGTCTTTATGATAGGGAGAATTAATTTCTTCACTTACTACACTAAACGAATTTCCATCAGGGTCGAAGAAATCGAATCCTTTCATAACACCATAATCGTGAATTTCTGTTGTTTTAACTCCATTTTGCTTCAGAAAATCGTAAGCTGGTTCAATATCTTCAACAACAAAATTATAATAGACGTTTTTGCTTGTTCCTTTAATAGTAAATTCTGTGGGTTGAGGCTTTTCAACCTTTATTAACGCAAGACCTGTCGAGTCATCTTTAAAAACATATCCCACACCATGATCTAATCCATTCTCCTGCCATTCATCGACTTTTGTTACACCAAGATTTAATTCATACCATCTTTTAGATCGTTCCAAGTCTGTAACAGGAATAAAAATACCGCCTACTTTAAACATTATAAAATCACTCTCCTTTATTTTTTTCCTTATATAAACGATTATAATTAGATAAAAGTTACATAATAAAAAAAATTTTTTGGAGGCCATATGGTTACTGAATCTATAAATATTGAAGAGATATCATTGAAGTTATATAAATATTGCTTATCTTTAACAACCTCCAAATGGCTAGCAGAGGATTTAGTCCAGGAAACACTAATTAGATATATAAAGATAAAACAAAGAGAACCCAATAGGGAGATCAATATAACTTTTCTATACACCATCGCAAGAAACATTTTTATTGATGAAAAACGTAAGAAAATTGATATTCCGACTTCGCCCGACGAGTTATATAAGAGTAGTTGGGATTCTACTGAGTGGGATAGCTTATTAGAAATATTATATGGAACTCTTCCACTTCGTCAGGCAATGCTAATAACCTTAAAAGATGTCTTTCAATATACTTCAGAAGAAATCGCTGAAATGCTGAGAGTTAGTAATGAATCTATTAAAACTGCCCTTCATCGAGCTAGAATGTCGTTAAGGGAAAATGCCATAACGGATACAATTAAACAGAAAAACAACTTTAATGTAATAAAAGAATTTTCACTAGCAGTTAAAAATCAACAACCGTTAAAGATATTTTACTATTATCGTCTACTCCAAACAGATAATTTCAAAGTATTTATTAATAGAGAAAAGGAGTTTCACACCATTTTTGTATCGGACCCTGATGGGAATATTCTTCAAGTTTATTCAGGTAAGAGATACTGAAAGGCTAACAGGGGTATTCCTTTAAGATGTTCTTTTCTTGAAGTAGTTGAATATCATAAATATTAAATAAACACTCTTGTTTTTTTGATAAATGGAAGGGAAATTGAAATATTTAGCGAAGTGGTTATATAAAAAACATGGAGGGATATTGATGTTCTTAAAATTAGACCATTTTTTAAAATCCTGGGAATATGAATCCGGGGTTACCCATAAATTACTAAGTGCTTTAACTGATGACTCACTTAATCAGGAGATTACTTCACAGAATTGGACTTTAGGACGTGTAGCTTGGCACACCGTTTGTTCCATTCGCATCATTGCCTCAAATACAAATTTAACATTTGAGGCTCCAGCAAAGGATTGGCCAGTTCCTGATTCGGCCCAGTTTATAGCAGATAGCTACAAGCAAGCTAGCAATTCATTTATACAGTCATTAAGAAATCAATGGAGCGATAAAGACTTAGAAGAACGGATAAACTTTTTTGGGCAAGAAATTCCTAATGGGTCACTTTTGTTGTTTTTGATTCAGCATCAAAACCACCATCGCGGACAAATGACGGTTCTAATGCGTCAGGCGGGATTAACCGTTCCAGGTATTTATGGCCCGGCAAAAGAAGAATGGGCAACTTTTGGTATGGAAGCTCCAAAAATGTAATCTATCAATAGAAAGGGAAGGCTCTTTAATATCAAATAATAGATAGATTGTTATATAGTGCACTTAAACCATTGGAGGCGTTAATCGAAGAAGGATTAATGCTTTTTTTGTTGAAGTGATTAAGCCAAAGGGACAGGTTTGTTTATTTAGGAACTGTTGGACTGGAACTATTTTAAGGTTATTTCGTCTATGATTCCTTAAGGGAGGAGATTTATATGAGCTTAAAGGGTAAAAGAATTATTGGAGGAATAGGGGGATTATCCGTACTAATCCTACTTTTTATTTTTATAATGACTTTGTGTTACCCTTATTCCCCTTTCAGAGTGAAAAAAAATTACGTTTATCAGCCCAATAAAGTTTTGCATAATGGTAAAATCTTTGAGGAGATTTTTAACGATTTCAAGGGTTCCTATGAAAACGATTTAAAGGCGGATTTGAATAATAAAGTTCCAAATCTTACTATAGACCGAACACAATATGTCCTGCCTATTTTTGAACAGGATTGGTTAGTTAGTAAAGATTCTATCCCTATTGATAAAATGAAGTTGGATACAATGCTTTTCGAGGTCAAGCAAGTTAGAGAAATTTTTCTAAGCCTTCTTGTTCAAGTGGATTATACAAGTGAACAAAGAGGATATTTAGTTAACAATATAAAGGATCTATTATTGTTGGAGGAAAACATTATTCAATTAAAAAATGGGAGCTACTTATCTAGAGGTGAGTTAAAACGTGGATTTAGAAATCTTTCCACGGAGTTTACAAAAAACTTTGATTCATTCGTTACCTTTTATGAAAGGTCACACTAATGGGGGGATTTTTTAATACATGAGGGCAATTGTTTCAGCAAGGGCAGTTGCTACTTGTGCTTTCAGATAGTATTCCAATAATAAATGAAATTAGTTCTAAAAATTTGTAAAGGAATGTACTTACCCTATAAGGGGCATTAATCGAAGAAGGATTAATGCTTTTTTTGTTGAAGTTATTCAAGTAAGGGGGAAAAGCGGAGTTGAATATGAAACTCTTGAACTTAAAAAAGTAGGGTCTTTATAGAGAAGGGGAGATAATATGGTAGATAAAATTCTTGAATTACTTAATGAAATATACCCAATGGATATTATAGAGGTTAAAGCAGTAACAAATGAGATGTTTCGGTGTACTACTAAACAAGGTGATTGCTTCGCAAGAATCACAAACTATAAAAATTATGATGAACAATTAGAAGAAGTTAATTACACAAACTTTCTGTATAAAGAAGGATTAGGGGTATCACCAACAATATCTTCACTAAATGGCAAGGTAGTAGAGAAGATAACTCTAAACAATAATGAAAGATTAACTGTTCTTTATCAATCGGCTCCAGGTGTACATTTACCAAGAAACCAATGGAATGCCAATATATTAAAAGAATTAGGTCGGCAAATAGGTAGATTACATCGTTTCTCCAAAAAATTTGAAGAGATGCATCCAATTAAATATATCAACGATTGGCATGATAATGAGGAATATGCTTTTCTCAAATACATTCCTAAAGAAGAAACTGCTATTAGAGAAATTGCGGAAGAGGTTTTATTAACAATAAAAGAAATGTCAAAAAATCATTCGAATTATGGATTATTACATGGTGATTTATGGTTAGAGAATATATTAGTTGATCATGATTCAAAATTGACTATGGTTGATTTTCAAGATTGCGAGAAACATTTTTATGTTTTTGATTTAGCAGTTCCAATCTATAGTGCGATGGAGTATTCGTATGTAGGTGGAGGTAGCATTATTGAATATGGAAGGGCTATCACAAAAGCAATTATCGAAGGATACCAGGAGGAAAATGAAATATCCTCAGAAATGCTAGATAAACTGCCCTTATTTATTAAATTAAAAGAAGTATTTGAATACAGCTTAATGCACATGTACTGGAATAAAGAAAAGTTAACTGAGGAGCAAATAAGGATAATGAACCATTTTAGGGTGAGAATTGAACAAAATCATTCTCTTCTTACTAGCACAAACGGTGTATTGTTGCATTAAAGGGTACTTTACTTCATTAAGGAGAAAAGACTGTTTTTTGATGTTTAACTATAGGAGGTAGTTTAATAAATAAGATGTTTTGTTATGTAGGTAGGCGAATAATGTTTGGAGGTTTTGATTTGGATAGAAATAAGTTTTCAGCAATAGCCCATAAAAATCATTCTTTTTATAATCCAGTTAACCCAGCAAAAATTGATAAAGTTGTTGAAATCCTTTCTTTAACTGCTAATGATAAGGTAATTGACATAGGTGCGGGCAAAGGTGAAATTCTTCTTCGAATAATTGAAAAGTACAGTTCTAATTGTATTGCAATTGAACAATATAGTAATTTCGTTGAACAATTAAAGGTAAATGCTAAAAACAGAGGTGCTCTAAATAACATTGAGATTCTTAATCAAGACGCTAATCTAACAATAAAAACATTGAATCAAGAATTTAAAGTAGGAATTTGTATTGGGTCTTCACATGTTTTAGGTGGCTATCAAAATACTATAGAATCCTTGAAAAACATAGTAGTAAAAGGCGGATATATACTTATAGGAGAGCTTTATTGGAGAAAAAAACCCGATAAGGAATATCTACATTTATTTGGTGTAAAGGAAGAGGAAATTTTGTATCATACCCAGAATATATTTACAGCGGAGGATTATGGTTTAATACCGCTATGGTCTACTGTTGCAAATGAAGATGATTTTGATGCATATGAATGGTTGTATTCAAAATCGATTGAGGATTATTGCTATATGACACCTGAGGATCCTGATTGTCCTGCGATGTTGGAGAAAATTAGAAGTTGGAGAGAAATGTATCTAAAATGGGGAAGAGATACCCTTGGATTTGGTTTATATCTTTTTAGGAATGTTTAGGCTCCGATGAGATATGCGAAAAGTGAAACAACAAGGAATTATGCCTAATTAAGTGGTCATTTAAGACGAGAACTGTATAAAAAGTATTTTTAAAGGTTGCTATATATAAGTAGCAGCCTTTTTAGTAACGAGGCAACTTAGTTTAAGAGAAAAATGTATGAATCCGAATCTTAAATGCATTCCAAACGTATTATCTGAAAGAGGGGGAGTGTAGTAATGACAAAAAATAATAATAAGGCAAAACCCATTATTTTTTAAGTTTAATGTTGATCATGTCAGGTTTTTTAATAGCTGCTTGCTCAAAGGTTGATGCAGAAGACATAAATAAAGAAACAATTAAAAAAGTTCTTGAGCATCAGTTTACTGGTCCAGATGAGCAATTTGTGGAGCTATTTAATAAAGATGACTTTTACAGAGTTAGGGAAGTATTACACAGAGGTATACGGACCTTATTTTATAGAATCTGCGTTTGATTCCTTCATATCTGCTCTTGGTGGACAATACCCAACGTTAGCTACCCATAATGACTATAAGTTAAGTCTTAAGAATATCATAATTGAGCAAAGTGAGAAGAATTCATATCTTTATAACTTCATTGCAAAGGTTGGCTGTCAGAAAAATGGAGTTGAAGAAAAAACTGCAAGCGTAGAAGGAATAGTCCTTTTTTCTGAAAAGGAAAAAGGGAAAATTGAGGGGTTTCGATATTTGGATGGCAACGGCTTATCGGAAATTTTGAGAACGAGCAATTGAACAATTTATTATGTAAATACAAAATTGATATAACAACAATATTATAGACAACTTGCTGAGATTAACAGGAGGCAGGCAGAATCATGAAAAGGAATGATTTTAATGCTTATCACATTGTTACTAATAAAGAAATGAGTCTTGGGCAGATTATTAACTTTGATAATAACCAAAAAAATAACTTATATCGCTTCTTTTTTGAAAGAGAACGATTTAATTCTAAAGGCGAAGACTTTATACAGATATTATATAATCATTTTACCAGTGAAGGCCTGAACTTGAATAAAGAGAATGCCAAGGTAGTTGTAGATTATGCGGATCAAACAACTAGAGCTATCAGAGAAGTAATAACAGAAATGGTTAGATTACAAGAATATCCAGATTATCCTTCAAGATTATCTTGCTTATACGCTGCGAAAAGCTATGATGAAGCTCTGAAATGGAAAGAATTATTTGATTCTTATAATCGAAAAGTTATGCAGATTGTTAAACTACGAGTTGTAGGGAATTATTTTGAGGGAGATGGAGAACTTTTGCCGAAGGCAGATGGGGTTCCTTTCTCGCAGAAAATTGAACAAGCTAGAGAATATTGGAGAGGTAATGTAAAAAACGAGCTTCCTGAACTATTGATTAACGGAGAAATTGAAGTTGTAGAAATAATTCACGATTACACAATAGAGTAAATTTAGTTATAAGGGTTCATAAAAAAACGAGCTTTTTTATACCTGTAACACCTCTAAAATGTTTACTTCTCAATATGTCAAAAAATGTACTTAAATTAAGAGTGGCGTTAATTACAGTATTATTAACGCTTCTTTTGTGCAAGAAAGGCTTATTAAGATAATAAAAAAACTATGTAAGGAAAAAGCTATGTTTGATTGCTATATTTTGCAATCTAATAATTGATTATTATTATAATTTATTTGTTGTTTCTGGAATCGTTTTTTTTTGGGGGGGGGGATCTTTCACCTAGTGTAATAGTGATAACTGTAGTATTAATTTATGTAACAAGAAGTAATTTACATAAGGAGAATTGAAGAATGAAAAGACATTGTTGTGAGAATATGACTTATCATGCGAATTTTGAATGTAAAATACATGAGAATCATTTTGAATGCCCTGATAAAATAATAATTTTCGATAGAAAAAATAATGACTATGGTTTGATAATCCATGATGGTGTCACATCGAGTATTAGTATTTCTTTTTGTCCTTGGTGTGGTTCGAAACTATGAATATTAAACACTTCACATTCGCTAACGAATTTGGTGGATAGTAGGAACCACTGTTTGGGGAGTAGTGACTATCAATCTTTGGGTGTGGTGGTTTACTGAAATTTAGTAAGCTTTTGGCAATGTTTTTGTGAAGATATCTACTTGAACAAATGGGTGAAATAAAGAGAACATCAAATAGATAATCCTTTCTTGTGTGTATATTTTGAATATTAAGTTAAATATCTAAGCCATAAACATATTTTGAAAACGGTAAATGTCTCTAATGATAGTGGAAAAGGCGCAGAAATATAGTTAAGTCTCGAACTACTTTACAAGTAGCTTTTATAACTTAAGAAAGTATAGTTTAATAGTTGACTTAACCTATTTTCAACAATTGGGCCATATTGAGGAGGAGCTTATCTTTTCTATTTTTGTGATTTTTATTTAAGAGAAATTTATTAATTGGCCGCTTGAATTATTGCTATTAAATCAGATGAATATATAAAGGAGTGGGGAAAAGTATGGTTCATGCTAAAGATGTATTATCCGATCAGTTGTTAGCAAATGCTAATGACCCTAGTTGGTATCTACCATTTTCGGATTCAGTTGAAAATTTGTCAGAAGAAGAAGCATTATGGAAGCCTAATGAAAATAGTAATAGCATCGCTGAAATAGTGCAGCACCTACTCTATTGGAATGAAACTTGGCAAACTAGATATCAAAAATCTCATTTAAATGCTGTACCTTCCATAGAAAATAATAATAATAGCTTTATCATTCCAGAAAATAAAACATTTAATGATTTAAAAGAAGAATTATTAAAGGTTTTATTACAATGGCAAGATCTACTTACAGAAGAAAAAATAGAAAGCAATGTAAATGGTTTCCCTGTACCTGCCCAATGGTGGGCGATACTTGGAAATGTAGTAACCCATAACGCTTATCATATTGGACAAATCATTTATATTCGGAAGCTGCAAAAAAGTTGGAAAGTAAATGATAGAGAATAGGAATTCTATCATAACCTTGGATATAAATGCTGTTTACAACCCCAAAACCTGGGGTCTTTTTTATTTCCTAAGCTCCTAAATAAACTCACATCTATGGATAGTCCAATCAAAAAGTGAAGTTCCAACAATAAAACATATTCTATTTTCTTCCTGTTTTGTTGCAAATGCAATAAAAATGAGTTAAATTAAATGTATATGATTATTATTGCATTTGCAACAAAATAGGTTAAGGAGTCAATGATAATGGAAGTTCTTCGTGAAATTGGAATGATAGCAAGGGCATTAGATTCTATTAGTAATATAGAATTTAAAGAATATGATCTTACAAAAGGCCAGTATTTGTACCTTGTGCGAATATGTGAAAATCCAGGCATTATTCAAGAAAAGGTAGCTGAGATGATCAAAGTAGATCGAACAACAGCTTCTCGTGCTATAAAAAAACTTGAAATAAATGGATTTATTGAAAAGAAAGAAGATGAACAGAACAAAAAAATAAAAAAGCTCTTTCCAACAGAGAAAGGGAAAAATGTTTATCCATTTATAAAAAGAGAAAATGATTATTCGAATAGCGTTGCATTAGAGGGATTTTCCGAAAGTGAAATAGAAATCATTTTTAATCTTATTCAAAGAGTAAGAAAAAATATAGAAAAAGACTGGGAATTTGTAAAAAAGGGAAACAGGAGAAATTATTAATTATTAAAGGAGAGACATTTTATAATGACTATAAATATCAAACAGTGTACCCTTCAAGACTTACAAGAACTTCAAGAGATTAGTTATGAAACATTTAATGAGACTTTTAAACATCAGAATTCTCCTGAAAATATGGATGCTTATTTGAAAAAGGCTTTTACATTAAAACAATTAGAGAAAGAATTATCGAACAGTTCTTCTCAATTCTTTTTTGTTTATTTTCATAATGAAGTCGCCGGATATTTAAAGGTCAATATCAATGATGCTCAGTCTGAAGATATGGGCGATGAATCACTTGAAATCGAGAGGATTTATATAAAGAAAAAATTTCAAAAACATGGACTAGGTAAATATCTGCTAAATATAGCGATTGAAAGTGCGATGAAATGTAATAAAAAGAAAATCTGGCTAGGTGTATGGGAAAAAAATGAAAATGCTATCGCTTTTTATAAAAAAATGGGATTTGTTCAAAGTGGATCCCACTCTTTTTATATGGGTGATGAAGAACAAACGGACATGATTATGACCAAAACACTCATGTGATTTTTTGTGCATGTTGATTACCAACCAGTTGGAGAAACCATTGAATACGGTTAGGACAGTAAGGCAGCTGTGATTCGTGAGGTCAAAGAAGAAATAAATCAAGATACTATTGAACCAACTTTGCAAGTATCATTGATCCTTGGTATGGAGAAGTAGGGTATGAATTTGATTTTATATATGTATCCAAGTCTCTCTATAACAATGCTTATGAATAGGAAATCATTCAAGGGATTGATGGGGATACAGAATATTTAGATGTCTGGAAAAGATTATCCGATGTTAAGGATAACCTTAACATTAACCTTGTAACAGACGGGTTATATGAGATGTTAATAAACGAGGGACAATCAGGTTATAAATAATATAAAACACATAAATACCAAAGATATATTAATAACACTTACGAATGCAAGTAATTAAAACCTAGCTGACAATTTGGTGACATTTTTTATTTGATTACGAGGTAGGTTAGCTCGTTAGGAAATACATACTTTCAAATTAATTTTTGAATGGTCGATGAAAGCTCTGTATGTTGTTAATAAATATGGTATACTGTAGTGAACCTTTTAAAGCTTAAAATCATTTTACAGTACCTGTTTTAGATTCCTACTCGATCGTTGAGTAGGTTTTTTTATTTAAGAATAATCTAGAAATACATAAAAAAACAGGCTCTATGAAATAGGGCCTGTTTGTACAATTTTAATTAGATTAAGCTTTTTGAACGTTAGCTGCTTGATCTCCACGAGGTCCTTGCTCAACGTCAAATGTTACCTTTTGACCTTCGTCTAAAGATTTGAAACCTTCACTTTGGATAGCTGAGAAGTGTACGAATACGTCGCCTCCATTAGCACGCTCGATAAAACCAAAACCTTTGTCTGAATTAAACCATTTAACTGTACCTTGTTCCATTTATGTTGCCTCCTAGTGTGTAACCACACAATGTGTTACTATCCTTGCCCAAAGTGATCATCAAGACGAAAAGTCGACACTTATACTATCCTTTACACCGAACAAAAATAATTCTTTATTATCATAACAGAAAATGAAAAAGCTTGCAAACTCTTTCGGCCTCGTTGATTTCTTTTAATCATTAAGTTCTTGCACTTAGAAGAAATTTGGGCAGGTTAGCGAAAATTGTGGTTGGAAACTATACTCTTCGAAGCTTGTGGGAATAGAGAAAATGGTTTACCCTTTTTAAGGAGTGAAAATAATGTTTGAAAATACTTGAGATATTACATACAAGGAAGTAGTCGAGTTTGCATTAGACCATTGATTTTTTCATACATAAATAAAAATCATTTATATCAATGGAGTAGCAGGAGCGTATAATCATCCCGGCATTCATTCTATAGTAGCAATTGTCAATTCAGAATTACCAAGATGTATGGTTAATAGCATAGTAAAATGACTAATACTAACTCGATAGGTATACCAACTTAGAAAAATAATGGAGTGATTTTATGAGTAAAGCTAAAGGAAAAGGCGGTACAGGGAGAGGAACAGACAAGAAGGGGTGGAATCGTTGGCAAGCTAGTAAAAACAGAAAAAAGAGTGCAAAACCATATATCAGTAAAGGTACAAAAAAAGTTTTAAAAAATGACCCCACGAGCAATAGCTAAAGTCACTTATCAATATTTAGATAGTGTGGAACAAATACAGTATACAAGCAATCTAAGAGTGGATTATCCAGTTGACAATGGAAAGATACTTTTCCTTTGAACTAAGAAAAAACCTCTCTAAATTCCTCTTAATTAAGAAATTACATGAGAGGTTTGTTTTATATTCTACTTTTCGAAAAATATTTCCGAGTATCTTCACGCATTTGTTTGGGTAAGACACGATCAAGCTCTTCACTTAACCAAGAAAGAGTTTTACTACGTAAATAATCACGCATTTTTTCCTCCGCGGAAAGCATAACTAAATTGATGGTGCAAAAGGAGGGAGCTGAACAGCAGCTTTCTCTATACAAATAACCATTATCTTTAATATTTTTACATTGAAAAATAGGCTTAGGACCTTCAACTGCTTCAACTACATCCCAAAAGGAAATTTCTTCTGGAGACTTAGATAACCTATAACCTCCCTTTACACCTGAAACAGAACTTACAATACCAGCCTTAGATAATTTACCGAAAACTTTTGAAAGAAATGTCTCAGAAAGTCCTTGAAATTCTGCCAAATCTTTAATTCCAACACTTTCATTGGAAGGAACATCAATTAAATAAACCAGGCAATGTAAAGCATATTCAACTCCGACACTATATTGCATAAAATTTACCTACCTTTGTTTGGATTATCAAATTGTATCTTAGGTGCATTTAGGGTTTTAGTCAAATAAAAGATATCCTTTTTGGAAGATTTTATTCATTTGACAAAAATAATTATTGCATATATCATTGACAATATTAATCGGCGATTAACTTGATCTTTAATTATCGTCTTATAAAGAAGCTGAAATGGCTGCTTCAAGATTAGCATCTAAATTAATACAATCTTAAATGAAAAGAAATAAAAGGAGGAATAAAATTGGAACAACGAATTGATTATTACAACGTAGCGCCAGAAGCACTTAAAATAATGATGGAAATGGAGAAGTATACGAAAACTACAGGTGTAGACCGTAAACTACGTGAACTGATAAAAATTCGGGCTTCACAAATAAATGGTTGTGCGTATTGTTTGAATATGCACACGGCAGATGCTAGAAAAATGGGAGAAACGGAACAACGTTTATATTGTATTAGTGCTTGGAGAGAGTGTACATTTTACACAGATGCAGAAAAAGTAGCTCTTGAGTTGACAGAGTACGTGACTTTAATCCCGACAAAACGCGTGCCAGATGAGCTTTATCAACGAGTACGTGAATATTATGACGAGAAGCAATATGTTGACCTAGTTCTTATAATCAATCAAATCAATAATTGGAATAGAATTTCTATTGCAATGGGGAACACAGCAACTGAAAATAATAACTCTCAGTAACACATCTTATGGTGTTCGTTTCGGATACATTTAATAATATTTATAATCAGCAATCAGGCGCTTTTCTTTAGTGATAAGGCGTCTTTTTTGTATGATCCTACACAAAAGATTGTGAAGGTATTCTTATTAAACTATAAGGGGACCTTAGTTGAATAATTATTAAACAACTTTAAGGAGCCTTACTACAATAAAATGTAGAAGGGTTCGTATCTTTTAAAACTTAAATTCAATAATTTTATTATCACTAAACAGAACTAGATCCCTTACCTAAATTTAAAGTGATTGTGAAATTATATACTTAAAAGAAATCCTAACTTATTTAAAATAGAAGATATACTAGTTTAGTGTAATATGTTGATTCTTAAAAGGAGATTCGTTTTAATGAATATATTAATTTTAGGTGGAACTGGACGAGTTGGGGGCCAAATAGTTACTTATGCTCTTGATGACGGACATCATGTAACTGTATTAGTTCGGACTCCAGAAAAGATTCAGTTAAATCATGAAAATTTAACTATCCTTCAAGGAAATGTTTTAAATAAAGACGATATTGTACGCGCATTGCATGGAATTGATGTGGTTATTAGTGCACTCAATACAGATGGGACAACCACTTTATCAAACAGTATGCCGTTTATTATCAAAGCAATGGAACATGAAGATATACTAAGAATTATTACTATAGGAACTGCTGGAATTTTGCAAAGTAGGATTAGCCCATATTTACTACGTTATCAGTCAAGTGAATCTAAGCAAAAATCAACCCGTGCAGCTGAAGAACATCATAAAGTCTACGATATGCTTAAACAATCAAAACTCGAATGGACGATTGTTTGTCCTACATATTTACCTGATGGGGAAAGGTTAGGCAAATATCGAACAGTGTGTCATTTTTTGCCGGAGGATGGTATTAAAATTTCAGTGTCGGATACTGCTGAATTTGCATTTAGTCAAATAAAAAGTAGCGATTATATAAAAATGCGGATTAAGTCCGTATAATTGTGTAAAAAGAAAATGCAAAAAAAATGAGTCATTTTATTCACTCTTGGCAACACTGTTTTCAACCACGATAAACAATGAAAAGAGGAATAAAAATGACTCAAGTACAGTTTAACCTAAATTTGGATGTTTTAAAAGAAGCCATTGTAAATTCCAACCTTGATATGGTTATAAAATCAGCGGTTGTCTTAGTACTAAACGAATTTATGGAAAAAGAAAGGGATGACTATTTAAAGGCTGCACCTTATGAACGAGCTGTTGAACGCCGTGACTATCGCAACGGTTATTATGAACGTGATCTTATGATGAGCATCGGTACCTTAACACTTAAGGTACCACGGACACGCAACGGGGAATTCTCAACTACCGTTTTTGAAAAATATGCCCGTTGTGACCAGGCATTGGTCCTCTCTATGCTGGAAATGGTCATCAATGGTGTTTCAACTAGGAATGTTACCAATATTGTCGAACAGCTTTGCGGCAAGAACATTTCCAAGTCGTTTGTATCATCACTTACACAAAAGCTTGATCCCATTGTGAACGAGTGGGCTAAGAGACCCTTAAATACAACATACTACCCTTTCGTATTCGTTGACGCTATGTATATAAAGGTGCGCGAGCACCAAAGCGTTGTTTCCAAGGCTGTTTATATTGCCACTGCCATTACTGAGAAGAATACACGTGAAATAATTGGCTTGAGTGTTGACCATGCGGAAAGTTATGAGAGTTGGGGGCAGTTCTTCCAACAGCTAAAATCACGGGGCCTTCAATCTCCCAAACTAATCATCTCTGATGCCCATCAAGGTCTCCAAAAAGCGATACAGCGTGAATTTATTGGGACAGCTTGGCAAAGATGTAATGTCCATTTTAAGCGAAATATCTTTGATAAACTTCCCAAAAGAGCTCGGCTGAAATCAAGACAATGATCAAACGCGTATTTGAAGCAGTAACCATTGATGATATCCGTCTGTTTAAAGATGAGCTAATGAGTAGGTTCGGGACAGAGCCAAAGTTTGAAAAAGCACTCTCTATATTAGATGAGGGGTTCGAAGATACCATCAGTATATGATCTTTCCCGAAAGTATCCGATGCCACATCCGTAGTACCAATTCCCTTGAACGGTTGAACCAAGAAGTCCGTAGAAGAGAAAGGGTCATACGTATTTTTCCAAACACCCAATCGGCTTTTCGCTTGATTGGAGCTGTTCTAATGCAATATCAGGATACGGTTTACGCTAAGAGAAAAGCACTTATGGGTGGAAGATAGAACAGATTATTTTCAGCTAAACTTCCATCATGGATGATCACATATCCGGTAAGGGATGTCAAATTGAAAACCATTTGACATCCCTTACCGGATATGAAGTTCAAAATCCATGGAAGTTTCGCAAAAAAAATAAAAGGGTTAAGGTTGAAAGTACTTGCCAGTGATTTTACACAAAAACCAGGACTTGACTAAAATGCGTGTAGGGATTGCCTACTAATAATAATTTCATACACTATCTATTTTAGAAATGCAATTTTAGTTGAATAAATAAAGGAGTTGCTGCTTCATTTCCACGGAAGGGGAAGATTAATTGAAGAAGGGTATACGATTCCACAGCTATTATTAATGGTATAATTCCGTATATAAAAAAGCTGTATTCGCAATGGTTGTTTTTTACACCTTTATTTAATAATAGTCTTTTTATGCTGAAGGGATCTGATTCGGACTCGATTACCTAGATTCGCTCTACATGTCCGAATTTACACAATAATATAGAGCGCAACAAAGTTTACGAAGAGATCCAAAAAACACAAACAAAAATCATATTAACTTACCATAGAGGTTATCAATGAAGTTATATACACTTAAAAGGCAATTTAATGGGTATAAAAAAGGAACACAATTCTATTTGATTGCCGAATCAGAATTTATTGGAGTCAAAGAGTTTGTATTGAGAACGAAAGATTTAAAGTATAGTATATCGGTAAATGAAAGTGAACTTCTTAAGAATTTTTTTTCATAAAGTGAATTTTTTTATGGAATAAATGCGAAGGAAGTAAGAGGAATATCATAGGAGTAAAAATTGTAAAAGAGAGGTACTAACTCACATAGTACAAACATTTTTTGCAATAAGGAACTGTTTTTTACCATAGGGAGCGATTTTCAGTCTTTGTGTTAAAGGAGGAGAATAGTTGGAGAAGTACATGTTAAAAATATAAAAACATTTAACCTACTTTTTGTATGAATTTAACTGTTGAGATTGCATGATACGTTTTTTTATCAAGGAACTATAGAATTGCTTATATATAATAGGTAACCAAAAAGTTACTTAATATTTACAGCAACCAAAAAGTTGCATATACTGAAAATATGAAATGGGATAAAGATACTATATTCAAAGCTCTTAGCGACTCAACTCGCCGACTTATATTAGACGAATTATCCGAACGCAACGAGATGACATTGTATGAACTTACGGCACGTCTTATTATGAATCATAACCTTTCCATTTCGAGACAGGCGATAGCTAAACATCTTTCTACATTGGAAGGTGCAGGACTCGTAAAATCAAAACGAAAGGGAAAATATCGAGTAATTATTTTCAACAACGAACCACTTAAAAATTTGCTGGAAGGATGGATAGAGTAGTTTTATAAATCGGAACAGGAATTCTGACAGATGTGTAGTCGTTTTACTTGAAGCCAGTTAGTTAGCATAGTACCTTGCGTCATAATATCAAAGGAGGAAAAACATCATGAAAATCATTGTTACCAGTTTATTTGTACAAGATCAAGAGAAGGCATTAAAGTTTTATACAGAAAAGTTGGGTTTTGAAAAAAAGCATGACGTTCCCGTCGGAGAATTTAGGTGGATAGCTCTTGTTTCTCCAGAAGATCAATATGGAACCGAGCTTATACTCGAACCGAACAATCATCCTGCTGCCCAGGAGTATCAAAAGAAAATATATGCCGATGGTATCCCGGCAACAATGTTTGGTGTTGAAGATATTCATAAAGAGTACGAACGATTATCGGAAAACGGCGTGAGGTTTACTATGGAGCCGAAAAAAATTGGAGAAGACATAATAGCTGTCTTCGACGATACTAGTGGAAACTTAATTCAGATAATCCAGCAGTAATATGTTTTCCCTGTTCTAAATGTTAGAAATGGATAACATTGGTATTATACGATAAAATGTAACATTCTGAGTATTGTCAGGGGCTAGAGCTGATTAACAAGAGTTAATCAGCTCTTTTTTTGCTCCACAAACGGTGTATGTTAATTTAATAATAGATAGCATGACTCCTTTTTCCAGATTAATTGGATCCTGTAAAAATTAAGTTTGCTTTTTATCTTGACTTGAAATGCATTTCATAAATTAGATTGAAAGTAAGCTTTTTTTAAGAAGGGAGAAGAAAGATGAATAGAAAATTTATCCTTCAGCGAGAGGAATATGTACTATCTACCCTTACAGGATTATTGGAAATCTTTGATGGAATACAAAATATATACTTTGGAGATTTGGTATTAACCAATAAAAGGTTACATGTAATAAGCCCCAAATTATTAAATATCGAAATGTCTTTCTGGTTTGAAGGAGAAACAGGAGATATTGAAGAACATTCTACACTTATCTTAGGAGACCACAGAATTGCGGTAAGATGGGTTTTTAATGGAAATCTCCAAAACTTTATAAAAAGTTTTCAGAATTTGAAAGTAAACTCGTAAGTTTCCTTGGCGATATATGTTGGAGGTAATGTAATGACAAATATTAACGATATTGCTAGATTAGCGGGTGTATCAGTCTCTACTGTTTCTAGAGTTCTTAACAATTATAAGTATGTTGCTAAAGAGAAAAGAGAGTCTGTTCTTAAGGTTATTGAAGAAATGAACTATACACCTAATAAAAATGCCATTGATTTAATTCGAGGAGAAACAAGAACAATAGGAGTTATTTTGCCATATAACAATAATCCAGCATTTGATCAAATATTAAACGGTGTACTAAACAAGGCATTAGAGAATGATTATTCGATCACGGTGCTTCCTTCAAATTATAGTAAAGCAAAAGAAGTAGAGTATTTGCAAAAATTAAAAAGCAAACTGTATGATGGCATCATTATCACTTCAAGAGCAAATGATTGGGAAACGATCATTCCATATAGTGATTATGGTACAATCGTATCTTGTGAATATACGCAGCACAATGAAATTGGATGTTCCTATATGGATCGCTATTCTTCTTATCTAGAGGCATTTCAATTATTAAAAAGTAAAGGACATTATGCGGTAGCTTTCACAACAGCTAGGCTTGAAAGCAATAGCACAAAGCAAATGATTGATGCTTATAATGAAATTTTTGGTGAACTTCGCCCTGAATATCATATCTCAGGGTGTCACTGCTTAGAAGACGGATATAAAGCAGCTGAGCAATTCCTGCATTTAATTGAAAGACCAACAGCAATCTATGCGAATGGTGATGAAGTGGCTGGTGGTATATATTTATATGCGAAGTCTAAACAATTGAAAATCCCTGCTGATTTAGCAATCATTGGTCAAGAAAATCAACCAATTGGTATCGGTATGGGGATTTCTACAGTAGATCACCAGTTAACGAAAATCGGTGAACAAGCTTGTAGCCTAGTGATAAAAAAATCGAAAGAAAAAGTAAAAATACCTTATCGCATTGTAGAAAGAGAATCTGTTTAACAATATAGAAGTGGAAAGACAATTTATAGCACTTAAGGATTAATGAGCATTTCATTGTGTAGAAGTCTATGAGATGTTAGGTGAAAAAAACGGCAAATTCAATGTAAATTGATGTAGTAAGATCAAAAAAAATGTAGCATAATGTGGTGAAAGAAAAATGCATAAGAAATTTATTGTCTTTGACATTGATGGAACATTATTAACGACAGAAATGAAGATTCTCGACAGTACTAAACAAGCTTTGATTTCTCTTAAAGAAAAAGGACATGATATCGGCATCGCTACAGGAAGGGACTATACAACAGCAAAATCGATTGTTGACGAACTTGAAATTGATACATATGTTTTATGTAATGGATCGGTCGGCTATGTCGGTCATGAATTAGCACATGAGGAAATATTCTCAAAAGAATCTATGGTGAAACTAATTGAAATTGCGACGGAAAACAATGATCAGATTGTGTTCCAAACAGTGAACGGATTAAAAAGACATTTCGAAGAACCTGGGGAGTCGTTAATTAAAGATTACGAAGGTTTAGGATGGTCCCTCCCTGATTATGATGGAATGTTTTGGAGTAATAACCCAATTATTCAAGCTATGCTTTTCTGCAAGCCAGAGGATCTTCAGATTTACACTATCAATGAATTCAGATATGTGAGTTGGCACAAATTTGGTGTAGATGTTATACCTAGAGAGGGATCGAAGGCAACTACAGTTTTGAAAATCGCAAAAGAAAATGGATGTAAGCCTGAAGATATTGTCTTTTTCGGAGATGGCATGAATGACATTAAATTAATAGAATTTTCGGGAATTGGGGTGGCAATGGGAAATGCGGAAACTAAAGTTAAAGAGAAAGCCAATTTAATCACTGATAGTTGTGATGAACATGGAATTTACAATGCTCTTAAGAGTTTGTCATTAATATAACAAGAGAAATACATAAAAATTTATATACACATCGAAAAAATTCTCGAGGACTCTTCGACGTATTCACCTCCTTCTTTAAGTACTTTTCTATTTTTATTAGATAACGATTAATTACGTATCAAATCTATTAGATTGATCAGGTAAGGTAGGAATATTAAGCAAAACTGCGAAAATAAGAGCTTGTTATTTCTCTATTGAGGCAGATTTGTAGAACAAGATGAAACCAATTTACTGTTCATTCGTAAATAGATTACGAACGAAAAAATAGAGATTCAATCATGAGAAAGGTACTTACATAGGGATTTGCTTTTATTGTAATTTGTACTTTAGGTACTGGATGCGTTCGTATATTAAGGAGTATGCCTTTTTCTGTTGCTCGACTAAAGAAGGAGGTAATGGGGATTTTACTATTTGCCATTTTTTATATCTTAATTATTCCAATGTGTGTATTATTGCACGAAGTAGGTCACGGTCTTGGTGTCGTTTTATCGTCAGGTGCTCGAGCTTCTATTTATTTAGGTAAATTTAATGAAAAAGAAAATAAGAAGAATTTCCATATTGGAAGACTTGATTTTCATATCCAATGGTCCTATTTTGGCTGTTGTTATTCAGCAGGAGACTTAAAGAAAAATCAAGAGTTGGCGTTTTTTATTGGAGGACCTTTGATGTCGTTAATCCTCTCGCTTATCTCTTTTTGGCTATGGTCCACAACTTCGGATGGTGTTTTTCATTCTCTTTTTCAAGGAATAACTATGTTTAGTATAACCCAATTTTTAATAACAGCAATTCCAATTAAATATCCCAAATGGATGGGTTCCTATAGCGGTTTCTCGTCAGATGGATTGCAACTTTTAAAAATATTGAAAAGTAAATAAAATTTTATTCTGCAAATTGTAATCGGTACTTTAAGGAAGGGGCACCGTTTCTTTTTCAGCTAGCGATGGGGCATTCCTTTAATAAGGGATGCTTTAGTCTTATAAAGGAATGTGCATACTAGAGGAATAAGTCCAAATGGAAAATTGTTAATTTTTAGTTGAATTATTATCTTTTTACACATAATATGAATATATGAACGTATATTCATATTATATCGAGGTGTTTTTAACAATGTATGAAACTATCATTATAGGTGCTGGTCAGGCAGGTATTTCTATTGGATATTATTTAAAAAAAACATCAAAAAAATTTCTTATTCTTGATAAAAGCTCGGAGATTGGAGAGAGCTGGAAGGAGAGATATGACTCCTTAGTATTATTTACACCACGTATGTATAGCTCTTTACCTGGTATGGAAATGGCGGGAGACAAACATGGTTTTCCGAATAAAAATGAAATTGCCTTGTATTTAAAGACGTATGTACAAAAGTATGAGTTACCAATTAAATTAAATACTGAAGTTACAAGTGTTTCTAAGAAAAGTAATTATTATCAAGTTGGAACTAATAAAGAGGAATTTTTGACCAAAAATCTTATTATTGCTACAGGACCTTTTCAGACACCAAACATTCCGACCTTTTCTAAAAAAATATCAGATAAAATCTTCCAAATACACTCTTCTGAGTATAAAAACCCTTCACAGCTTGCAGATGGAAATGTTTTAGTGGTAGGTGGTGGAAATAGTGGTGCTCAGATTGCCGTTGAGTTATCTAAGCAAAGAAAAACCTTTTTATCTCATAGTAAAAATTTCAAGTTCCTACCACTAGTGTTTAATAAAAAAAGCATCTTTTGGTGGTTTGATAGGTTTGGTATTTTAAAAGCAAATCATTCATCTTTAATCGGAAAGATTATGCAAAAGAATGGTGACCCTATATTCGGGTATGAATTAAAACATGAAATAAAGAAGAATAATGTGGTGTTAAAAGAAAGGGCCATAGATGTTCAAGACGATAAAATAATTTTTAATGATTTTTCAGCTTTAACTTTTAATAACATTATTTGGGCTACTGGCTTTAAGTATCAATTACCCTGGCTGAATATACAGGAACTTTTCGACAAGGATGGAAAACTCATACATGATCGAGGGAAAACGTCAATAGATGGTCTTTACTTTATTGGCCTACCTTGGCAATATCGACGTGGTTCCGCCTTACTTCAAGGAGTTGGCTACGATGCAGAATATATTGTAAACAATTTAATGAGTATTAAGAATGCAAAGAATTGAAGTATGTAAAAGGAAACTTGCTCGCTTAGGAAAAATGCTTACTGAAATAAGGAGGAATTAAACTATTATCAGATGTTCAGTGTTCTTTAGAAAAAGTAATAATTACACTTAAATGAATCATGGCGTTGATCTAGATAGATTAACGCTTTTTAATTTTTATTTTTAGATTGATAGTTTATAAATAAAGACACTTAAACGAATGTGGGGAGAACTGACTAACAAGAGTTAAAATCAGCTTTTCTTTTTGTGCTAAAAGAGCACAAAAAAATTTACATGAAGATAATAATATACATCATACTCTTTAATAACTAGAATAAAATGGTAGTAAAAAGATGTTGGAGGGGTTCTATGAAGCTAGTAGGGGATCAAATTTATCTTCGACTTTACAAAATTTCTGACGCCAGCGAGTTGGCTAGCTTACAAACTAGAAATCGTGAATTTTTTCAACGGGTTAGCCCATTACTCCCAGAAGCCTTTTATACAGAGGAATATCAAAAAATACGCCTTCAACAGGCATTAAAAAAGACAGATGAAGGGCAATTATATCCCTTTGGAATCTTTTTAAAAGCCAATGATAAACTTATCGGAGACATTTCATTAACTCAAATTACTAGGGGAGACCTTCAAAGCTGTTATACAGGATTTACCTTAGATAAGGAGTATAATGGAAAAGGCTACACAACGGAAGCTCTTCAACTTGTTGTAGACTTTGCTTTTAGAGAATTAAAGTTACATAGAATTGAAGCAGGAGCAATGCCTGACAATATAGCATCTATTCGTGTATTAGAAAAAGTAGGGTTTAAAAAGGAAGGTATAGCTAAAGAGAATCTAAGGATTAATGGCAAATGGACAGATCATCAAATATTAGCTATCATCAACAGCTTGGATGTGTAAGCCTATAAATGGATGTTGGTACTTATCTAAAGAGTTACTGGGTATCACTCTTTTTTATAGAAGATAGAGTATCAGCTATTTGGAAGTTAAGTCCAAAAGGTTCCTGATGTCGAAATAATGCTACCCCAAAAGTTAGATTTTTGTCCTAACTTTTGGGGTACATTCATTATTAGTTCAAGTATTTACTTTTGGTTTTTGATCCCTTTAATGTAGTATTATTTATGAAATGAACGATTAAAGCGATTAACGGCAGAGCTGTTCCAATAAGTAAAGTTACTTCACTATTAAATTTATAGTAAGTATGCCTTACTACTAAATGTAAGTATTAAATTTCTACAAATAACCTACGCAACAGAAGTGAGAAAAATATCAATGATTAGGCTAAACGGTTTTTTTCGCAGCCTCTATAGCTATAACCTCCCTTGCTGCTTCTATGAAGGATAATATGATCGGAGAAAGCCACTTGTCTTTATGCCATGCCATATGAGTATATACGTGCAAGTCCGGAATATGCCATGGAAGAGTAACAAGTTCCCCCCGTTCAACTTCGGCTTCGGCTGTTATTTCAGGAAGAAAAGCAATACCGATTCCCGCAATGGCACATTGTTTAATGGCTTCGGCATTTTGAAACTCTAAATAAGTAATATTATCAATGCCCTTTTGCTCAAATGACCGGTCAAACATGGTTCGGTAGGTACAACCCTTTTCATTAACTAGGAATACCTCTTCTTGAAAATCATCCTGCTGTAAAACAGCTAGTTTCGCAAGACGATGGTCGGGAGCGACGAAAAAGCGGAAAGTTTCTTCCAGCAACGGTTCCACTGTTAGTCCAGTTGAGAGAATGGGTTCGTCCAGCATAAATACTACATCTGCGGTTCCCTCAAAGAGCGTTTGCTTGAGTTGCTGATTTGGAACAGAGCGGAAGATGAGACGAACTCCAGGATAACGTGAACGAAAACGCTGAAAGACTGCTGGAAGTCGATAGGCGCAAAGAACCTCGTTGGCACTTATCGTTAGGGTGCCGCTTATATTTTCATTGTTATGAATGATACTGCGGGCTTCGTCCAACTTGTCCAGAACACTTTGAATATGAGTTAAAAAGCGCTTACCAGCAGTTGTGAGAACGAGTTGCTTGCCCAAACGGTCAAATAGACGAACACCAAGCTCTTCCTCCAATGCTTTGATTTGCATCGTGACGTTGGAGGGGACGTAGTTTAGCACTTCCGCTGCCCGACTGAAATTTAAAGTGGATGCAACCGTACGGAACGTATTCAATTGACGTAATTCCATCATACTACCCCCATATACTTTCAATATTTTTGAATACTACTTTGAATTTTGTTCACTTTTATTGAGGTTACCACGGCTTTATACTAACAACAAGAAATACATTTTAAATATTTGTATTTCATTTTGAAGGGAGAGACAATACATGGATTATGAGATTTTTGAGTTGGGTGACGTAACCTTGCAATCAGGAGTGACGTTACCGAACGCTTTTCTTGCTTATAAAACTTATGGGAAATTGAATAAAAAGAAAGATAATGTGATCATCTATCCAACTGCTTTTGGAGACCAGCATGTTCAGAATGAATGGTTAATTGGAAAAGGAATGGCACTAGACCCACAGAAATATTTCATTATTGTTCCAAATCTGCTGGGAAACGGATTATCTTCGTCACCTAGTAACACACCTCCTCCGTTCGATCGGGCTAATTTTCCACAGGTAACCATCTATGACAACGTTAAATTACAATATCGGTTGGTGACTGAAAAATTCGGCATTCAAAAGATTGCTCTCGTAGTTGGATGGTCGATGGGAGGCATTCAATCATTCCAATGGGGGGCAAGTTATCCAGACATGGTAGAACGAATAGCACCTTTCTGCGGAGGAGCAAAGACTTGGCCGCAAACGTATGTAGTACTTGATGGAATGAAAGCAGCGCTCATGGCAGCAGTTGGATTTGATTCAAGTAAAATTAATAAATTGACCTCTGCAGAAATGCGCGCCGTAGGTCGTGTTTATGCTGGCTGGGGCTTATCGCAGGCGTTTTACAGAGAGGAACTTTATCGGGAGATGGGGTATGACTCATTGGAAGGTTTTGTGGCTGGTGTCTGGGAGGATAGCTTTATGAATATGGATCCGCACAATGTCCTTGCCATGTTATGGACAGGACAATTTGCAGATATTGGTGCAGACCCTGCCTATAATGGAGATTTCGATGAGGCTCTCAAAAGCATTAAAGCGCTTGCCTGCATCATGCCAGGGAGCACGGATTTATTCTGTACAGCGGACGAGAACAAATACGAGGCTATGCTTATACCGAACGCTGTTTTTAATCCTATTGAGTCAATCTGGGGCCATTTTGCCGGTCGTGGAATCAACAAGGTCGATAATAAATTTATTGATGACAATCTAAAACGCTTATTGGCACTAAGTATAAATGAATAGATTATCATGAATCATTGTTGTGGTGGAAAATGTCAAATATCCCTTGTAGTATAATTCTCGACAGGCTGGCCACTGCTGAAAACAACGAGTATTTACTTATGAAAAGGACAAACTAATTGTGTTTCATGATGAATGAATCTACAAAGGTATATTTGCACTAATATTTTTATTAAAAGGGTGACGATTATGCTTGATGAAAACACAATTAGTATTGTTCAAACCACTGCTCCTGTGTTAAAGCAACATAGTAAAGAAATTGGGAAAAGATTTTATAAACTATTATTTGATAAAGCCCCTGAATTAAATAACATTTTTAATCAAACGAACCAAAAAAGAGGACTCCAACAAGAAGCTTTGGGATATGCTGTGTATGCCGCCGGAGAACATATAACAAATCTTGAGGCAATCAAACCTGTAATAGAGAGAATTTCTCAAAAACATCGGGCGATTGGTATAACACCTGATCAATATCCAGTGGTAGGTGAAACGTTATTGCAAGCAGTAAAGGATGTACTAGGTGAAGCTGCTACAGAAGAAATAATTGATGCATGGGGTAAGGCTTATGGATATATTGCGGATGCGTTTATTAGCATTGAAAAAAAGCTTTATGAAGAAACTGAGCATCAACCTGGAGGATGGGAAGGCTATAGAGATTTTTATGTAGATAAAAAAGTGAGAGAAAGCGAAGATGTTACATCCTTTTATTTAAAGCCCAAGGATGGTAAAGGAATTGCAACATATAAACCTGGGCAATATCTTACCATTAAGGCAAAAATTCCAAATGAAAAATATACTCATATTCGTCATTACAGCCTTTCTGAAGCTCCTAATACCAACTATTATCGTATTAGTGTGAAACGAGAGGATGAACATCCGAACACTCCTGAAGGAATTGTCTCGAATTATTTACATAAACAAATTAAAACCAACGACATCCTTCAGTTTTCTGCCCCGGCGGGAGATTTTGTTTTAGATAACAAAAGCACTCCTGTTGTTCTGATTAGTGGTGGTATTGGAATTACTCCCGCTCTTAGTATGTTAAATACTGCTGTAACGGAACAACCTAATCGTAAAATAATATTTTTACACGCAGCGCGGAATAGTAAGTATCATCCTTTTAAAGACCACATTCAGCAATTAGAAAACAATCATCCAAACTTAAAATCCTTAGTTTGTTATGATTCACCAACAAATGAGGATAAACAGGAGAAAAACTTTGATAAGGAAGGATATATTGATTTGGAATTTTTAAAATCTAATGTATCAGACAAAAATGCTGATTTTTATTTTTGTGGTTCTATTCCTTTTATGGATTCTGTTATTAAAATATTAAATGAATGGGGTATACCAGCGGAGCATATTCATTATGAATCCTTTAGTCCAGTGGCTATTTTGGGAGAGGACTAATTAAATATTTAAAGGTTGATTAGTGAGCATTTAAACTAAAGTTGTAAATCACTATTGATTAATTAAGGGAGACAGTCAATCTAACTCGTATTACCAACATCTTTGATAATAATAATGATTATTTTACTATTAGAATCTTATTGACGTGTAAAAGATACTAAGAATTAATGGAGAAAAATCCTGAAACAATGGCCCCTCTCGAATGAGAAGGGCTTTCGAGAATGATTTAAAAAATACGTCTTCTAAAGCGAAATGAAAAGACGAAAATAACTGCTGCAAATGGCATAAATCTTCTTCTGAAACCCGATATCAAGAAGAACCCTCCTGGAGGTGGATCCCCACCAATTACTCCTCGATATACTCTTCCGTCACGCATTCTTACTTCAACTGGTTCTCCTCGATATCTCATCATTGGATTCATTTTGTCACTTCCCTTTTTTTGTATTAAACAAAAGGACAGAGGCTTCTGTCCTTTAGTGGTGTGTTCACTTAATATGACCAATAAGAAGTACCTACAATGATAAGCAAAATAAACAATACAACGATTAATACGAAGGAACTGCCACCACCATATGAGGTTCCGCCATGACTATAACCACCTGCTCCACTCCACATATATACTCACCTCCATATAATAATTTAGAGTTCGTTCTTACATAAGAAGGGTTGTTATTAATCAAATAGAATCAATTAATAACCTCCTCCTACAAAAGAAGTTCCTACAATGATAAGCAAAATAAACAATACTACAATTAAAGCAAACCCCATTCCTGTGCCTCCCATATTCACACCTCCTGTTCATAAACTAGATACTATAATCTATCCACTATTACATTATGTAAATCCTAATATGATGGAATGGACAAACGTAATAAAAAGTAGAAAATCCATGTTTGTCTAATAGATTTAAATCCTATGGAAAAAAGCGTATGCAATAGACATACGCTTTTTTCTGGGAGGTGATCGTTATGGTGGTGGCTGCAGCTAATATATAAATTATGTAGAATTTAATAATCTGCTTGGACGAGTGTATTTGTATTTATAAATTGTAGATTAAACCTATCATTGTCCATAGTAAAAATACCTTCACAATAAGGTCAAACTAGCTAATCCTGGTATATTTATTTCGAGATATTAGTCGAAGTATTTTTGAAAAAATAGATAAACAGTGTGTATCCAATATAAAGTTATCTTATTGGAGAGTAGTAATAATGCAAGAAGTTTTGGTGATACTCCATTTATATTATTTGAGTCAGCATCGAAAACAATGCAAGGTGTTAGAGGAGGTTATTCGACAATGGTTTTTCCTGCATTTAGTATAGACAATACTTTTGTTATTAGCATCGTTGAAAAACCTATGATAGAAAATAATTAAAAGATCCCCTCTTCATTGAGACGGGTCTCTTAAACTAACAGGAAGGATTAGTTTAATGAGGATATAGATTTCTATGCAATAATTATAACCATTTCTTAGTATCATTTTAATAATATAGGCAAGCTGTTTTAGTGTGTTAGGTACAGTAACCACAGCATTTAGAAATTTCAAGGTATGGTAAACTAAATACACGAATAAAATGCTTTGTTAAAAGGGAATATCGGTAAGAGGGAGTATGCTGTGAAAATTACTAGGGAGACTTTAGAAAATAAGCAAATTTGGATATATGGGGGATCGCTAATTTTTGGAGGGATTATGGGAATCAACAAAGGTATAGGAACTAATTTAGAATGGATGATTTCGCCACTCATCGCTATTCTTATGTATGGAATGTTTGCTCAAATTCCATTTTTAAAATTGCGTGAGGCTATAGCAAATTTCAGATTTATTTCTGCATTATTAATAGGAAATTTTATAGCTGTTCCAATAGTTGTTTGGATTTTAACGGCAATGTTCCCTCAATCACCTCCAATTTTATTAGGGGTTTATTTAGTTTTACTTACTCCATGTATTGACTATGTAATTGTCTTTACTCAACTTGGGAAAGGGAATGAAAAATTAATCTTAGCATCTACACCTATCCTATTTGTCGTACAAATGATATTACTTCCTGTATATCTATGGATATTTATTGGTGAAGAGATGGCAGGAGTTTTTGAAGTAGCTCCATTTCTTGAAGCTTTTCTATTCTTAATAGTTGTTCCCTTAATATTTGCCGTAATTTCTCAAGTATGGGCGAAGAAGAGAGAAATTGGAGTGAAAGTACTAGAGTTTACAACTTGGTTACCTGTTCCATTTATGGCTTTAGTATTAATTGTGGTCGTTTCCTCTCAAATTGGAAGGGTTTATAGTGATTGGGAATTAATTGTACGAGTCATTCCAATATATATTTTATTTTTAATCATTACACCATTTATATCTAGACTGATCGCCAATATATTTAGATTGGATAAAGGGGCAGGAAGAGCTTTAATATTTAGTACAGGGACTAGAAATTCGCTTGTAGTCCTTCCATTAGCATTAGCTTTACCCGAAAATTGGGCAACATTAGCTGCTGCAGTGATTGTTACACAAACAATTATTGAATTAATAGGAGAATTAATCTATATAAGAGTTATTCCAAGGTTAATAATTAAAGACCATTCCGAATCTAAAATACAGTAGTTGTTGTGAGTGATAGAGAGAACAATTAAAGCTGTATAAAGAGGAAAGGGTCAGGCAGAGAAGAAATGTACTTGGTGTAACGGGTGCATTCCTTTAATAAGGGATGCCTTTTTTGATTAAAGGATAGACGAGCGGTATTTTCTTAAGTTCAATAATGGAAAAAGGAAAGCTAAATAACAATTAGATATATAAGTTTATGCATTTTTATGTAATAATTATTTTGTGAAATGTAAATTTACTATTTATACATAGTGAAAGTGGGGATCATAATGGCAACGGGAACACATACAGTAGACATTCCAGTAGATGTACAAGCAGTTTGGGATTATGTCAGTGATCTTGAAAAATGGGCGACGTCAGTGCCAGCCTATAAAGAACATAAACTCATCAATGACAAGCAATCTATCTGGACATTTGAAGGTAATGTGAAAGGTATTAAAAAAACAATACAAGCTCAGGTTGATATTACTGAATGGAATGAACCTTCAAATATTAAATTTGAACTAAAAGGTTTATCAGATAATTTTACAGGAAGCGGTCAATTTACTGCAGAAGATGGTAATGGTAAAACAACAATGACTTGTACGGTGAATGTTCATGCAGGTGGATTAACGGGTGCAGTGCTAACACCAATCATTAAATGGGCTGTTCCAAAAGTAGCATCTCGTTTAACAGAATCTATCGCACGTAAAATAGTAGTATTCTCATAGTTTTCAAAGATTGAAGGCTGAATGATATTGGAGATTTCTTCTAAGTGACGAATGCTAGTATAAAAAGTTTATTAGAAATTCAATAATTAGTGGAAAGGGGCTATCCAAAAGAGGATGGCTTCTTTTTTTTGATCAATAATGGGTGCAATTCAAGAATATAAACGCGCTGTTTTTTTAAGAATAGAACCACTTTATGTAAGAAGGTATGTTTATCGCATACAATCATTAATTCATGCTAGAACAAATAAAGGTGAAAAACTGATAGTGGCTTCTCTTGTAAAGGTTTCTAAACTATAGGGGTGAATGTTTAACAGGGAGCCTTTTTCTTATGCATAAGTAGCAGTTTAGTTGACTATCTTTTGTTCAATAGATCTATTAAATTGTTGACTAATTGTTTTGGGCTAAGTACCTATACATTAAGTACACTCTCATTAAATAATGCATACGATAATTTGTATAAATCTTTGAAAGGAATGAATTAGATGTACTATACCTCCTGTATGTATCCATACCAATCTAATGTTTATGGGGCTAATGTTCAAATGCATAATAATTATATAAGACATCCTGATTACTGGAATAATTATAATAACCAAAGAAATAAGGTGAAAGATTATGGGCGAAAGCCATTTGTAGTCAATATTAATGAAGCTGCGAAACATAACAATACTTATCGAACTGCTTTGTGGACAGGAAAACATTTGCAAGTGACATTGATGAGTATTAATGTTGGTGAAGACATCGGTTTAGAAATTCACCCTAATACTGACCAATTCCTACGGGTTGAACAAGGTCAAGGGGTTGTGCAAATGGGACAGAGAAAAGATCATTTAAATTTTGTTCAAAAAGTTTATGATGATTTTGCCATTATGATACCTGCTGGCACCTGGCATAATGTAACGAATACAGGTAATATCCCTTTAAAACTTTATTCTATATATGCTCCTCCACAACATCCATTCGGTACGGTTCATTTAACTAAAGCACAGGCTTTAGCGGCGGAAAAATAGAATTCTAATTAATACTTTCTGGGGCTTACTTCAAAGAGGAGTAAAGCCTTTTTGTTAATCCACGAATTGGCAGTTTACCTCAATGAAAAGGTCTACGATTGTACTATACCAAATGTAAAATGACTATAAACTTTATTTAGTTTTAAAACCTCAAATACGTATTATCCCGTACTGCTTTAGGACGGGGTTAAAATTAGTTGTTTTATTTTTGATGTAAATTATTAGTGAAGACTGACTTATTGAAAATCAATCATATACGTATAACAACTAAATAGCATTTTTGATTTCCAAACTAAAATTTTTATCTTAAATCAGAGAAGGTATGAAGTGGTACATAAACGATTTTATTGCCAAGTTTCCTGTAAACCCTTACTATGAAAAAGAAGTTTATTTAAGAGTGTAGAAGAAACGGAGATTTAACATGTGGGATTTATTATCACAAATGCTATCACGAATGACGCTTATCATCACGATTGCTTTTCTCTTTACACGGCTGCCTATTTTTAGACAGATGATTTATCGGGATTTAAACATCAAAGGTAGCTTTGTTATGATTATGCTCTTTGGATTATTTGGTGTCATAGGAAATTATACAGCCATCGTAGTCAATCCAGATGCACATGTAATTTCTAACTTATGGAATCCTGAACTTCAAATGGATAATGCCATTGCCGATACACGTAATATTGGCATTATCATTGGAGGCCTGGTTGGAGGCCCAATTGTTGGACTTGGATCAGCATTAATTGCAGGTGGACATCGTTTATTTATGGGGGGATTTATTAGCAATGCCAGTTTTATCGCCTCACTTGTAGGTGGTGGATTAGCTGGACTTTTCGGCCGTAAACTACGTGGAATTGGCTTAATTCGACCTTTACCTATGTTTTTAATTGGTCTTTTGATCCTTATCATTCAAATTCTACTTATCCCATTGATTACTACCCAGCACATGACAGCTTTTCATTTAATTAGCTATACTGGAATTCCGATTATCGTCATCAATAGTATTGGTATCTGGATTTGTGCGATGATTTTTTATAGTGTGATTCAGGCTGAGGAACGAACACGTGCCAATCAAACGGCTACTGCACTATCCATTGCAGACCGGACACTTTCACTTTTCCGTCAAGGGTTAAACGAATCCACGGCATCAAAAGCCGCAAATGTCATCCAACAGTTAACCAATGTCGACCATGTAGCAATTACCCGTGGTATTAGAGAGCTAGCTCATACAGGTGGAAGCAGCAATCCATCTGAGCTTAAATATAGAGAGCAGGTAATTCAAACGGGGAAAATGAAAATCGTTCGATCCTATACGAATGCATTATATCCGCGAAATGCAAATAAGGCGGCGTTTATTGTATTACCATTACTTGTGAAAGATAAAACAATTGGGACGTTAACATTTTATTTTCGCCACCCATTTCTCATGACGTCTGTTGAACGTGAAATGGCAGAAGGACTTAGTAATTTATTTTCTAGTCAATTAGAGCTGGGAGAGGTTGAACGCTATAATCAGTTATTGCAAGATGCCGAAATAAAGGCGCTCCATGCTCAAATTCATCCTCATTTTTTATTCAATGCTCTAAATACAATTGTTGCGCTTTGCCGCATGGATCCTATGCTCGCTCGTAAATTGTTACTTCATTTATCTACCTTTTTAAGAAACAATTTGACAGGACTCACAGACCGTCTTGTACGTATCGAAAAAGAATTGGAAAATGTCCATGCCTATTTCGCATTAGAAGAAGCTCGATTTCCTGATAAATTTGAACTTAGCGTCGAGATGGATCCGAATCTCAGTCATGCTCTTATTCCACCATTTATTCTACAACCGCTTGTAGAAAACGCGATTACCCATGGTGAATTAAAGAACTTGGGGGAGATTGGCAAAATCCACATTAACATTAAGCAACGAACAGAAACGAAACTACAGTTAACGGTGATCGACAATGGAATTGGCGTGCCACCAGAAAGGCTCGTTGATTTAGGCCAGCGTGTTGTTAACTCCACCAAAAACGGAAGTGGGTCGGCACTCTTTAATATTAAGGAACGCCTAACCGCTTTATTTAGCCGGGATGCGACTTTTAACATGGAAAGCAAACAAGGGCAAGGAACTACCGTTTCAATTACATTACCGATACAATTTTAATTACATAGAGAGGTTAGGTAGATATGCTGTATGCGTTTATTGTAGAGGATGAACAATTTGCACGAGAGGAATTAAAATATTTATTAACTGAAACAGGTGATATAGAGATTATTGGCGAGTCCGAAACGATGCACGAAGCTCTATGGGATATTAATGAATGTCAACCTGATGTGGTGTTCCTTGACATCCAGCTGGCTAAAGGAAATGGAATGGAATTGGCGAAACAATTTAAACATATGAAAAAACAACCGATGATTGTATTTGCTACAGCTTATGATGCGTATGCACTTGATGCATTCGATTTGGATGCAATTGATTACATTGTTAAGCCAATTGATGGGGTGAGGCTTCGTAAAACTGTAGACAAATTACTAGTTCATGCACAGTTCCATCGTGGTAAACCGCAACAAGAGGATATACAGCCACAGGGAACAAAAACAATTCCAGTAAAAGACGACGATCGAATGATTATTGTACAAGTTGATGAGATTTATTATATAGGAACAGAAAATCGCCAAACGTATATTAAAACCGCACAGCATAAATATGAAACAGATCTGTTACTTTATCAAATATTAGAAAAGTTAGGAGATGACTTTTTACAAGTGCATCGAGGATATATTGTTAATTTAAAACAGGTTTCCGCTATTGAGCCATGGCTTAATCGTGCGTATAATTTAATTTTAAAAGATGGATCAAAAGTACCTATCAGTCGCTCCTACGCGAAACATGTTAAACAAAAATTGGGAATTAAATAAGTTGATTGCGTCTTGCCTTCAAAAAATAAAAAAATAGCATCCATTCTTTCATTAAAAGGATGGATGCTATTTCTGTAATTTATTAAGACCAGCCAATCATTTGGGCGATAACAAGTGTTACAACCGAAATTCCTGCCCAAATGAGGAACAATGGGAAGAAGAAACGAACCCATTTTTGCCATTGAACACCTGCAATCGCAAGTGCTGCCATGAAGTACCCACTTGTCGGATAAAATATATGGGTGAACCCATCACCAAGTTGATACGCTAGAACAGCAGTTTGTCTCGTCACACCAACCATATCAGCAAGTGGCGCCATTATTGGCATGGTTACAAGTGCCTGTCCACTACCAGACGAAATAATAAAGTTAATAAAAACCTGTACAACATACATACCAACTGCCGCTAATGCAGGTGGCAAATCACCAACGAGCGAACCAAGCGTATGAACCATCGTGTCCATAATGTTACCATCTTCTAGTACAACAGCAACTGCCCGAGCCAGCCCAACTATAAATGCTCCCATTAAAACATCTCTAAAACCTTGGTTAAAGGCTTCACAAATTTCGCCTAATTTAAGACCGGCAATCATTCCGACGACAATTCCCATGATGATAAATAGTCCTGCCATTTCAACCATAAACCAACCTTTTGAAATGACACCATATACAAGAATGACGAAGAATACAAGCGCTACAACCGCTGCCCACTTTTGCCTTGCAGTGGCGGAAATAGCTTCAGCTTTTCCCACACTAGTATATAAAGCACGCTTTTCCACATCTTCCTCATATACTAGACTACGTGTTGGATCTTTTTTGATTTTCTTTGCATAACGGATAATGAATAAAATAGCTGCCGTAACTGTCACAATAAAAACGATTAAGCGTAATCCAAGTCCAGAGAAAACAGGCAATCCCGATAATTTTTGTCCAAGCCCTGTATTAATCGGATTTAGAACACCTGCTGTAAAACCAACAACAGTTCCACAAAGTGCAATAGCTGCTGCTGTAATTGAATCATAACCCAGTGCAATAATAAGAGGCATAATAACCGGAATGTAAACAAGTGATAATTCTGCTGTACCAATCAATGTTGCTATAACGGCAAACACGGTTGTTAAGACAGGAATGAGCATAATACTTTTATGCGAGAATTTCCGTGCCAGTTTATCAACAGCGACCTCAATGATTCCGGTACGTCTTAGAACCATAAACATCCCACCAATGATAAACGTGAAGAATACAACCTCACCTGCGTCAATCAATCCCCGTGGAATCACCGTTAAAAAGTCTATAACCCCAACAGGTGTTTGTTCAACATGATGAAAGGAATTTGGGTCAATTGTTGTCCGACCTTCTGGACCTGGTACACGTTTAAATTCCCCCGCCGGAATGAAATAGGTGGTAATGGCGGCTAGCGCACTAAAAACAAATAAAATGACATAAATATGTGGCATCTCAAATTTTTTCTTTTTCTTTTTTGGCTCCTGTTCCGTGTTCAGTTGCTCTGTATTTAACATGTTACTCCCCCCGGAATGTGTATGATATTACCAAATAAGTGCAAATAGTACTAAGTCAATCTTGGTATGTACACATTATAAAAAAGAAAACGCTATCTCGGACGTTTTTGTGACAAAGTGTTCACATATAAAACAAAAGGTACACATTCCGAAACGAACTGCACACTTTACTTGTCATTATGTGAATTTATTTGCACTTGGGAGATGAATGCAATATTAGGATGAAAGTTAAATGGAGTTGTGAACGGGAACGGGTTCGGGGTAACGAAAGAGTGTGAATGGATCCGCAAAAGAAGAAAAACCGGGGGTTCCGGTAACTAATGTGAGCGAATGGATCCCCAAAGGGAGCAAAACCCGGGTTCAGGGTAACGAAAGAGAGGGAATGGTTTCCCAAAAGGAGCAAAACCAAGGTACAGGGTAACGAAAGAGAGAGAATGGTTCCCCAAAGGGTGCAAAACCCGGGTACAGGGTAACGAAAGAGAGAGAGGGAATGGTTCCCCAAAGGGAGCAAAACCAAGGTACAGGGTAACGAAAGAGAGGGAATGGTTCCCCAAAGGGAGCAAAACCCGAGTACACGGTAACCAAAGTGAGCGGATGGATCCCCAAATGGAGAAAAACATGACCACTGTAACGGGGATATATGAAAACAGAAGTGCAACTAAAAAAAACCTTAATCATTTTGTAAGTAAAGGCTTAAAACCTACTTTTAAGTCTACTTCGACTAAATGGATAGATTACTTTTACAATTCATTAACTAAAGAACAGATAAATAATATGAAGTAATTCGATGTACTGATTTAAGGAGGCTCAATTTATATGGTAAATTGGGGGCAAATTAGAGAAAAAGGTAAAAGGCGAATTGTCCTATTGTATGGAATCGTCTTATCAATACCGTTGATACTTGACTATTATATAGTTAAATATCTTCTTAAATCGTTCCGACTAGACTTTACTTTTGTTGAATTTTTGATTGTTTCGATCTTTTGTATTTTTTTAGGTCTCATACTTGCTTTACTTATTTGGCATAGGATGGAGAAAGATTGGTCTAACACCAATTCCTTTTTTAAGAAGCGGGGATAGATTTTTGCCAAGGTGGCAGGTTTTTTGAATAAAGACCTAGAAGAAGTAGTATTAGATGAAATAAATTAGTAGATATGGAGATAAAACTATGAGGATTCGTGAAATTAAAGAAAAGGACAATCAAACAATAGAAAAAATTATTAAGCGTTCTTTGGAATCATTGAACTTAAACATTCCAGGAACAGCCTATTTTGACCCTCAACTGAGCAATCTAACACAATTTTACAAGGAGCAATCAAATGCAAAGTATTGGGTTGCAGTGAATGAAAAGGATGAAGTGTTAGGCGGTGTGGGTATTGCTCCATTTGGACAGAAGACGGGAATTTGTGAGCTGCAAAAGCTTTACATTACCTCCGAAGCTCAAGGCATGGGTTTGTCGAAAGAGCTGATGAAAGTAGCACTCGACTTCGCTAAGGAACATTATACTCACTGTTATTTAGAAACATTGAAGAAACTACAAGTTGCCAATCTCCTTTATATCAAATTAGGTTTTCAACAACTTGAAAAGGCACTAGATGGTTCTGAGCATAGTGCTATGGACGCTTGGTATATAAAGGAATTATCGTAAACTAGTAGAATACATATATGATTTTGCAAGATTACTCTCCAGCTAAATAAAGATTTTTTTGATAGCTGTGGATGGAATATGAGATCTTGTAGCATTACATGGAAATGAGAAATAAACACGCTTTTAAAAGTAGAATTAAAGAGTATGGATAAATTACTTGATCAATTATTGGAGCACTCTTTTAATAAAGGATGCTCTTTTTTTAGGGGAAGTAAATGGAAAAGGATTGAAACTTGTTCGAGATATAAAGGTTGTACAATTGATCTTGATTCAAATATTACCTGGCTTTTTACTACTATTCTATTTTTAGAGAAAAATAAAGTGATTATAAATATCAATATGGCAAGATTGTAAAGCTATTGAAGGTAAACAGCTCTTAATACTTAATCGCTAGCTAAAAAAGGCTTCAATAAAAGCCCTTATTTAGCTAGCATTTTTACAATCATAGATAAGCGTTTAAGACCATCGTGTATTTCTGGAAGCGGAGCAAATGAATAGGAAATTCGTAGATATTGTTCAGCATGATGATCATAAACATTTCCTGGGTTTAGTAAAATTCCTTCTGAGAGTGCGATTTCAAATAACTTTCTCATGGAAATTAACGGTAACAAACGCAACCATATGTAAAATCCTCCAGTGGGTTTTTGCCAAACCGCTAGATCGGAAAAATACTTGTTCAAAGTATCTAAAGTAAAATCTCTTCGAATTTTCAGTTGTTCTCTTACTTCATTTAAATGTTTAGAGTAGAATCCGCTTGAAAACCATTCTACAGCAGCCCACTGTGATAAAGAACTAGAACCGTAATCGGTTTGCATTTTAATATCTGCTAAATGCTCAACTACTGGTTCTGGACCAACAATCCATCCAATACGGAGACCAGGACTTAAAGATTTAGATAAACTTCCCAAATAAAGTACAAGGCCATTTTTGTCAAAAGACTTAATTGGTTTTGGTAAATGTTCATCAAACCATAGTTCTCGGTAGACATCATCTTCAATCAAAGGTAGTTGTTCTTGTTGACAAGTATCCAACAATTGTTTCCGCCTGTCCATAGTCATTAACGTACCCGTTGGATTATGAAATGAAGGAATGGTATAGAGTAAAGCAGCTTTTTGTTGCTTTTTATATTGTTTAACAAGCTTGGCTTGAATTCCTTCTTTATCCATAGGGATACCCATTAAACGCATACCTGCTGACTGGAAGACATTTAAAGAATGAAGATAGGATGGTTTTTCTGTTAATACGGTAGAACCCTTATGTAATAAACCGACACTGATAAGCTGTAGAGCTTGTAATGCACCGGATACAATTAAAATAGAAGAAGGAGAAGCATAAATCCCAATTGTCTTTAAATAGTTGGCTATCTGTTCTCTTAATGGCAGCAACCCCTTCGGTTCTTCATATCCATAAGAAATTTCTCTATTTGCCAATTGATGAAATATTTTTTTCATTGCCATGCTCGGAATAAGATTTGGTGATAATTCTCCAGTTCCAAGACGAATGATGTCAGGAATAAATTCAGCTTGATTTATTTCTTGAATCGTTGGCAAATTTGGCTTGTGAGTTCCTACCTTTACATATGAAGTCCAATCGGGAGGAGGCATGGTTACTAATAAATTCCAAGTATTATTAACCACTCTGGTTCCACTGCCGCTTTTTCCTTCAATTAGTCCTTCAGCTATTAATTCATCATAGGCAGTTACAACTGTACTTCTATTTACTCCTAACTCTTTTGCTAAAGTACGTTGAGGAGGGAGCTTATATCCTATCGTCCATTCACCATTTGTTATTTTTTCCTTAATAAAATCAGTGATCTGCCTATGTAAAGGTACCGACGATGATTTATTTGGTTTCCAATCGGTTGTAAACATCAAAACGTTCTCCTCTTTTTGTTTCTATTATATAACTTGGTTGGTTTGAGTTCCATCCAATTGGTTGGAGACAAAGACAATATTTCAACTACAATTTACCTTGTAGCATAAATCGAAAGGGGAATTTTATATGATAGAACCATTTATTCATGGGTTTATTCTTTCACTTGGATTAATTCTGCCACTTGGTGTCCAAAATGTTTTTATTTTTAACCAGGGGGCTATGCAACCTCGATATATGAATGTATTACCAGTCGTTATAACAGCTTCTCTATGTGACACCCTATTAATTTTAGTATCTGTTTTAGGGGTTTCCTTACTGATTTTAGGTTCATTTTGGTTTAAAGTTATTTTAATTGGGGGAGGGGTTATTTTTTTAGTCTATATGGGATGGACTACATGGAATAGTAAACCAAATAATCAAAGAAATGCAGATGTAAATAAATTTTCTTTAAAGAAACAACTATTATTTGCGGCATCTGTTTCTTTATTAAACCCACATGCAATCATGGACACTGTGGGGGTAATAGGAACAAGCTCAATAAAATACCATGGAGTTGAAAAAGTAATATTTGCTTTTACATGTATTATGGTTTCATGGCTTTGGTTTATTGGACTTTCACTAATTGGTAGAGTCATAGGTAAAATTGATAAATCTGGAACCTTTTTGTTGGTCTTGAATAAAATATCTGCCATTATCATGTGGGCGGCAGCAGTGTATCTTGTTTTTTCTTTATTTAATCTATAAGCAATTTAAGAGGTTATAGAAAGGAGATAGGTCATATGAAACCAAAGTTTTGCCCTAATTATGGTAAGAGACTAATTGATGAATCATTTTATCTTAAATCATTTTCCAGCCTAATTTTTAATGACGAAAAAGAAAATGCATTAGTTTTACCAGTTAAAGGATGGGGAGTAGATTGTTTTCACTGTAATTGGGAAGGAGAAGTTCCTTTCTTCCAAGAATGAATAGGGATTCCATCATCTTCTTAAGCTAATAAAGGCTCCTTTTCCTTTAATAGGGGTTGAAATAAAGGGGATATTAGTTGGATATAGGGTTTCGCTATTGAAAGTGAGGAGGTACTATTTACTTAACCTAAGATAGCAGCTATTGATTATTTTTATTTGTATTTTTATTAATTTTTTTTATTAAATATTCAGTTTGAATTTGACCAATTATTGCAGCAATCATTGCGTTTGCGATATTAATGATAATGAACCATTTCAAAATCTTTTTTGTTTCATATTTCATTCTACTCACCTTTATTAACAGTTATTTTAAATTAGTATCAACATAAGAAAAACTATTATTCAACAAGTTAATAAAAAGTATATAAATGAAAAGCGTAGAGCGATGAATTCCCAACCAATTTTATGGTAACACCATAAGTTGAATAAACAGGTAGTTACTTTAAAAAGGAAATAAGTATAAAGTATCGAATTGATAATTTGAGGTGGGAAATCAATGCTTAAACAAATCATTCAAAATTGGAAGCAGTATTGTAGTGATGATAATTTTGTAGGTATAGGGTCTACAAGAAAAGTATATAGAGTTTTAGATTACGTAATAAAAGTACATTTGCATCCAATCGGTTATAAACAATCACTTAATGAATTAAAAGTTTATTCTTCAATGGCGGATAAAGGTCTTGATTCATTACTCGCTCAGACATATTACGTTGATGAATTCATATCTGTACAAACATATTACAGACCCTTAGAACTAAAGGACAATCAATCGTATGAGATAAAGGTGGTAGAACACCAACATTTGATTCCTGATTTGTTTGAAGAAGTTTTAGAAATATTAGATAAAAAATTTGATTGCTTTGATTTAAAAGACAGTAGTAACTATGGTTTAAATAATGATGGTAAACTTGTCTTTACCGATTATGGTATGACAAAGAGTTTATATGACAAAGAGTGGGTTCCGTTTGCCGAAAAAGGTATAATTCCACAAATTCACTTTGACTTTTGCAAAGTTTGTGGAATAGAGAAGGAACTACGAATGTACGGAGATAATGACAAAGACAAACGTTGTTATAATTGTGGTAAGGAATAAGGAGAATCAATGTGTTGGAAAGTTTGTGAAGAGTCCAGCTTATGCTAATGGTGGCGTTAGTTGAACAAAGCAATCATAATTTGGTTTTCCACAAACCTACAATTAGTTAGTAAACTTTCTTTAATAAAAAGTTTAATGGCTATGCCCATGCCAAAATACTTTCTTTAATATCTGAAAGTTCATTTTCTCATATCAGTTCTTTTGCCATTTACAAGAGGATTAGTATTGATTCAATACATAGTTATACTAAATGAACATGATATTTTTAATAAAAGGTTTGGATAAATTTATTAAAAATACAAGAGAAATAAAATGTACGGTCAGTGGCATGTCAATGACCGCTTAATCAATTATTGTAGAAAGGAAATGAGAATTGAAATTAGAACGTTTGATTTCCATCATATTCAAGCTCTTAAATAATGAAATTTTGTCAGCTTCAAGTTTAGCTGATGAATTCCAAGTATCAACGCGAACCATTTATAGAGATATCGAAGCGATTTGTGCTGCAGGAATACCAGTCGTTTCTTACCAAGGTACTAACGGAGGTTTCGGAATTATAGAAGGTTACAAATTTGATAGGAGTTTAATAGGTTCCTATGACATATTGAACCTCGTCACTGTATTAAGTAGTTTATCAAGTATTTTTGAAGATAAGGAAGTTGAACATACGATAGAAAGATTAAAAATGCTAGATACAAGTGGAAACAATCGGACTTTGTTAGTTGACCTAGATAGCCATAGAACAGAACCGAATTCTTTAATGGATCTGCGAAAAGCTATTCATGAAAAAAGGGTAATCCGTTTTGATTATGTAAGTAATAAAAATGAATTTACATCACGTGAATTAGAACCTGTTCACCTTCATTATAAGTATCGCAACTGGTATTTATATGGGTATTGTAGAGAACGTCAGAATTATAGAGAATTTAGAGTATCACGTATGATGAGTATAATTTTGACGGAAAAAACGTTTGTCCAAACTCACGAAAGGAAAGAAGATTCAACTTATTCAGATGACAATCTAGAAGGATTTGAGGATGTAGTAATTTGGGTTAATCCTAATTCCTTAGCAGGAGTATTAGATCAATTCCAGAATTCTGCTAAAGTCATGAACAGTGATGGAAGTATGACAATTACACTATCTGTTTATCAACCTCTACATGCTAGATGGCTTAAATCAATTCTTTTAAGCTTTGGTAGTGGAGCTAAAGTTATAAAACCTGTGGAACTGCAATCAATTATAAAAGATGAGGCAAAAAAAATAATGAAAGTTTATGAAGATATATGACAATCTGCTGTCATATATCTTTTTTTATAATACGAATATCAAGTTTTGAAACCAAGAAGCTAAGGAGTAGATGTTAAATGAACCATGCAAAAAATATGTATAAGTACCATGTTTGGGCTAATAAGGTGTTATTAGAAAGAATAAACGAACTACCAAAAAATGTCTTATATGAAGAGGTAAGTAGTTCATATCCAAATATTGCTCAAACGTTTAGTCATATCTATGTGGTAGATGTTATGTGGTTACAAGTACTTAAAGGAATGGATATGCAAGAGGCGTTGGAAGCCTCTATGGTAATTCTAGAAAAGGCTAATTCCTATTCATTAGACGAGTTTGTTAAGTATTTTGAAGAACTCGCTTTACAGTACGAAGAATGGATGAATAGCCAAAATGATTTAGAACAAAAAATTAATTTGAACAATCCTTGGTCAGGAGCTAGAGAAACTGCATACTCAGAAATTTTATTTCATGTTGCTAACCATGGTACGTATCATCGAGGTAACATAACAACTATGTTAAGACAACTGGGATACGCTTCGACAATGAATGACTTCTGTTTATATTGGTATCAGAGTTAAGGCAAATTGTACTTCAAATGAAGGATAACTCATTTATGAGAATACAATAATTTAAGTCGATTCCTTAGTGTATAGGAATTCGACTTTTTTAGGTTGAAATTCGCTTGTTGTAAAGATTTCCGAGGTTCTGATGTTACCCCTAATATAAGTTAAACTTCCCCCTACATCACAAATATTTGTTAAAACTATGCCGAATATTTTTAACCTACTTAGAAGAAGTAAGAGTTGGAGATCTAGTGAGGATCAGCAGCTCTTTTTTTATTCATAGAAGCATTTTCTGAAAGAAGGAGATAAATCAATTATAGATAAATTATAAGTAATAGCTAAATTTGTGAGAGGTGAAACTCAATATGGATAAAGATAGATATTATTTAGAAATAGCACTTAAAGAGGCGGAGCAAGCTTTGAAGGAGAATACTTATCCAATTGGAGCTGTTATTGTTGATGAGAGTGATAATTTAATTGCAAAAGGGAGAAATCGCGTTCATCCAAATCAAGATGCGACAGCCCATGCAGAAATCGATGCTATTAGAAATGCTGGTCAAGCCATTTTAAATGCGAAAGTTAAACGAGAAAAATTTACAATATATACAACCTTAGAGCCATGTCCAATGTGCACAGGTGGTATATTGTTCGCAAATATAAAAAAAGTGGTATGGCTATTAAATGATGATTTAGGCTTTGGAGGGTACAGAAAAATAAAAGCAGCAAATGTCTTTGAAGAAAGATTTGATGAAGTCGATATAATTGAGGAACCTTTCGAGGACTTAAAAAAGAGACAAGTGGAGCTAATGGGAAAATGGGCAATCAATCCGAATAATGTAGTTCATTTAAGAAAGGCATTAAATAAGTAATTTATTATGGACTGCTTTGACAGTCCTTTTTGTTATCGTTCTTCACCTTGTTCGTTCAGAAGAATGTTATCATAGTCTCTTGAGATTTTTTTCAATTCTCTCAAATGTAAACAGTTATCTATTAGATTATGTATCCATATTTTCAAGGACAGTATCTCTCTTTATTTTGCTCATCTATTTTTTACAAGAAGATAGACTTTATTCATGAAAAAACTCATATTAGGCACTATGTTTTATCAAAAGTTAAGAATTCTTAAGGATTTTTACTCCTTTTTCTTCAGATTTGGATTTTAAAGTAGGATTATCAATTCAAATCAATGGAGTGATTATCAATGAAGCGATTGTTTTTCCTATTTCAATATATAGTTAATCCTAGAACAGTTGGTGCAATACTTCCTAGTTCCAAATTTCTTGGAGATAAAATGGTAGAAAGAATTAATTTTGCGAAAGCTAAATACATTATCGAGTATGGACCAGGTACCGGTGTATTCACAGAGGAGCTGCTCGAAAAGCGAAACCCAGAGACCATTATTGTATTGGTGGAATACAATAAGGAATTTTACTTACTTTTGAGAGAAAAGTTTAAAATGGAAAAGAACTTATTCATTATAAATGGTTCCGCAGAAGATATTCATAATTATTTAAAGGACTATCATATTCCTTATGCAGACTATGTTATTTCTGGTCTTCCTTTTGCAAGTTTGCCAAAAAACATTTCCCAAAAAATTTTAACAAATACCACTAAAATTTTAAAAAAGGATGGAGAATTCATTACTTTCCAATACACTAAATGTAAAAAGGCTTTTATTGAACAGTTTTTTACTAAAATTCATGTGAAGAGAGAGATTAGAAATTTGCCACCAGCCTATGTCTTTAACTGTTCTAATCCACAAAAGAATATGGAGGGATAATATGGAGTCTAAAATTCTTATTGTTGATGATGACAAAGATATTAGAAATCTAATTTCCGTTTATTTAGAAAACGAAGGTATGCGCACTCAAAAGGTTGAAGATGCTATTGAAGCTCTAAAACTATTGGAAAAAAGAGAGTTTGATCTCATTATATTAGATATAATGATGCCGAACATGGATGGAATAGAAGCATGTATGAAGATTAGACAAGAAAGAAATATGCCCATTATTATGCTTTCGGCAAAATCGGAAGCTGTAGATAAAATTCAGGGACTAGCTTCTGGTGCAGACGATTACTTATCCAAACCATTTAATCCCTCCCCATAAGTGGAATGCTGGTGATTACTATGATAAAAAGAGATTTTAATGTTAAACTGTTAGGTATCTTTTTCGGAAATGAGTTGGATTTATGCAAGAATTTACGATTAAAGGCAATCAAGGGTTTATCCGAATGGAACTACAAAAGGCTAGTGATTTTCTACAGAATACAAACCAATGTGGTGGATATGATGCTGAAGGGATTGTTGAAATTAAGAGTGGAAATTATTATGTATTAGGCAAAACCTGGTTTACCACTAGTGAAGTCTATGAATTTTATAAGCAATTAGATCATTGTTATAGGAACCTTAAAGGGAAGGCTATTTTTTGGAATTATGAAGCTTCTCTCAAGATAGAAGTTATATTTTATCAACTTGGTCAGGTCGTTTTAAAGGGTTATTATAAAGAACAAGCATACTTAGATAATGAATTACTATTTGAAATAGAAAGTGACCAAACTTTTTTACCACCAACAATAGAAGAACTTGAAAGGTTTGTTGAGCATTACGGTCATTAAAAGGGAACATCAAGCAGGGGCATTCCGTTAATAAGGAACGCTCTTTTTTTATTCAAGTAGAGGTAAGTTTAATAGGTAATTCATTTTAATGGGGATTTTTTTACTCTTGACCTTAGAGTTTACTCCAATGTTATGGTGTATGTACTGGAGGGTGGTTAATTTGCAAATCAAAGATTTTGCTAACAAATATTCTATTCAAGCTGATACAATTCGTTATTATGAAAAAGAGAACATATTGAAACCAAAAAGACGTGAAAATGGTTACCGGGAATATGATGAAGAATGTGAAAAACAGCTACAACTTATCATGGTATTAAAGCAATTAGGTTTTACAATAAAAGAGATTCAACAATTACTTATATTAAGAGACGAATCAATATCAACAGAATGTAACAATTCAACAGTATTGTTATTAAATCAAAAAATAATGAAACTTGAGGAAAAAATTCAGTTTTATCAACAAGCATTAAAAGTAGTGCAAACCGTTAAAGAACTAGTAAATGAGGAGAAATATTTAGAAAACAAAGAGGTTATCGAAGATTTGCTAGTAGAATTTTTCAAAAGTATTTATAAGAGGGGAATATCATGACTATTAATCAAATGGTTCGTATTGAAAACGGATTTGCCCTTGCCATTTCTTTTTATATTTATATACAGCTAGACTTTCCAATCTGGTTGTTTTTTGTACTTTTACTCGTTCCTGATATTACAATGATTGGTTATGCAATTAATAATAAAATAGGTGCAAATATTTATAATTTTGGACACAGTTTTATTTTACCCATACTTTTAGCATTAGGTTACTTATACTTTTCAAAGGATTATTTACTAATCATATCTATCATCTGGTTATCTCATATATTTATGGATCGACTATTTGGCTTTGGGTTGAAATATCAAGATTCTTTTAACAAAACACATATACAAAGGCTTTAATTGATTCGTACCTTGATAGAAAATTGTTTGTGTAATCTACATATTTGTTTATACCTAAAAGAGAGCGTTAATCGAAGATGAACTGCACCTTCAATTGTTAAATTAGTGACTAACAATTGGGATGCAGTTCATGAAGGATTAATGCTTTTTTTGTTGAATATATTTACCTGAGATTGACTGAGGGAGGAGGAAAATAGAAAAAAGCTTTTTTAACCTATTAAAAGTGAGGGGATGTATATGCCATCTAATTTTTTTGAAGGCGGGTTACATGGGGAAAATTCTCATGCTGATCCGTTGGAGGTGTTTGAGGGTTTACAGTGGAATACAGCTGGGGTAAAACCTGCAAACTGTCCATATTCAGTGTGGCAGGTTCTAAACCATATGATTTTTTGGCAAGATTTTTATCTTACCTACCTTAAGGGAAGTGTACCTGTTCATCCAGAACATGATGAAGACTCATGGCCCGTTGCGATAGCTCCGACAAATGAAACCGAGTGGAGTGACGCTATTGTTCAATTCAGTAAAGGTCTACAGGAAGCTGAAAACGAAGCAAAAAAAGACTTAAATGAAATGAAGGATGCAAAATTGGAAAGGACTCGTGGTGTCATTTTAGCCACGCTTATGACGCACAACAGTTATCATACCGGACAGGTAGCTCTGATTCGGCGAATAATTGGAGCATGGCCACCTCCATCTTGGTGATACATCGTTACAATTTTTAGTTTGAAAGTTAAACAGGGGACGCGTTTATCTAGAAACGTGTCTTTTTTATTTTGGCTTTTTTCTCATAAATTGTTGTTATTTAAGAGTAAAGTTTGAATAAATGAGCGGTAATCTACAGAGCGATTGATTACCGATAAGGAGAAAAGAGCATGTGTAAGTTAACTAAAGGTTGTGGTTAATTTTTCCACCATCTATTTTTCATTTTTAAAGTAAATGCTCCTAATCTTCTTGATAATTAAAGAAATTAATTGCTTATTTGTTAATAATTTAATGTAATTTATCAACTGTATATATTATGATTAACTCGTAGTTTAATAGTCAAGGAAGTACCTTATTAAACGAACGATAAGCTGAACTTTAAACACGATATGGCTGTGAGTATTGTAAAACAAAGTAAAACTTGAAACAGATCAGTGCAAGGAAAAAATATTTCTTTCAGTAGGATTCTTAAAACAGATCTAATTTCTAATATACTCTCTCAATAAGTAGAGGCCATATAATAAAACGTTAAAAATTATACAATGATTCAGTAGAAGGATCTTTCTTTGTAATACATAGGAGTTAGGGGGAATTAGTTTGGATAACAAAAATAATGCATTAATAATTGTAGATGTACAAAGAGCTTTTGATGATAAAAAATGGGGAGAACGAAACAATCTAATGGCAGAGGAAAACATTTGTAGGATACTAGAATTATGGAGGAACAAAGGTTGGCAAGTAATACATATTCAACACAAGTCCGATAATCCTAATTCTGTTTTTCATCCGGATAATGAAGGATTTGCTATAAAAGAATTGGTTGCGCCTATTAAAGGAGAAGTTGTTATAAACAAGAAAGTTAATAGTAGTTTTATTGGTACAAATTTAGAAGAGTTTCTCCGATTAAATGATATTACGACAGTGGTAATAACTGGTTTGACTACCCCACACTGTGTATCTACAACTACAAGAATGAGTGGGAATTTAGGTTTTAATACATATCTTATTTCAGATGCAACAGCAGCGTTTGGTATTACCGACCAAAATGATAACTATTATGATGCAGAGACGATACATAATATTTCCTTAGCAACTTTAAATGAAGAATTTGCTACAATACTTACAACAGAGCAACTTTTAAATAGAGTGTAAGATGAGTAGTTCTTTGTTTAGGTAAGGTGAACTCATATTCCACAATCTGGCTATAACTGTAAATAAAATAGACAAATACTACCTGAATCGAAATATATTAACTATATGATTCAGGCTTTTTCTTTTTAGAAGACCTCTAGAGTGCTTATCTAGTGTTTATTCGAATTAGTGGATAAAGCGGAATACTAAAGCTGCTTTATTTCTTAGAACAATCATCAATTATTAGCCCCTTTTTTAAGCAGTTCCCCTCTATGTGTATTCGTCTCGATTTACTTTCTCAATATTGCACTTAACCTAACAATAGGATATTGTTGTATTCGGCTATATGGTTTATCAACTTAAACCAATAAACTAACTATTGGAGGTATTATACTGAATGAATAAACAGGACCAACTAAATATGATCAAAGAGGATTTTATTAATTGTCAAAAAGTATTGTTGGCAATTGGTGACGAAACACGTCAGTCGATCCTGTTAGTTCTAATGGGGACGGATTGTCAAACAGGATTACGTGTAGGTGAAATCACTGAACAAACACATCTTTCTCGACCTGCTGTATCCCATCATCTTAAGGTTTTACGAGATGCCGGTATTGTTTTTATGCGTAAAGAGGGGACAAAGAACTTTTATTATATAAATGTACGTACAGAATTAAGTTTATTAAGAACACTTGTGTTGGATATTGATAAGTTCATGCAAAGCTTTTATGGAAATGATGGAATTTAAACACATATGATTTGGAGGTATAGCTTATGAGAGCAATGGTTATCGATAGGTATGGGAAAGTTCCAATGAGATTGGCAGAAATGCCCACACCTGAAATTGGTGAATATGAGGTACTCGCAGAAATTCATGCAGCTAGTATTAATCCGATTGATTTTAAGCTGCGCGATGGGAAAGTAAAATTGCTAGTTAAATATAAAATGCCTCTTATCTTAGGGAATGACTTTTCTGGTGTCGTTGCAAAGGTTGGCGCCAAAGTCACTCGTTTTAAAGTCGGTGACGAAATATATGGCCGTCCACGTAAGAGTAAGATCGGTACTTTTGCTGAATATATCGCTATTCATGAAGATGATATCGCCTTAAAACCTAAAAATTTGAGCTTTGAGGAAGCAGCATCGATTCCATTGGTTGGACTAACCTCCTATCAAGCCCTAAAAGACATTTTACAATTACAAAAAGGACAAAAAATCTTAATTCAAGCTGGGGCTGGTGGGGTTGGTACCTTTGCTATTCAACTGGCTAAATTAATGGGAGCCACTGTTGCGACGACTGCCAGTGAAGCAGGGGCTAATTTAGTAAAATCTCTTGGTGCAGATGAAATTATAAATTATAAGACGGAACAATTTGAAGAGATACTGAAAAATTATGATGCCGTATTTGATACACTTGGGGGCGAGATACTCGAAAAGTCATTTGAAGTGATAAAAAGCGGAGGAAAAATTGTCTCCGTATCGGGATTACCGAATGCTCGCTTCGGTAAAGAATATGGTTCCGGATTTTTTAAAACTATGTTGTTTTCAATGGCAAGTCATAAATTGACTGCGCTTGAAAAAAAGTATAATGTTCAATATACGTTTTTGTTTATGAAACCAAGTGGAGAACAATTACGTATAATCGCAAACTTTATTGAGACTGGTAAAATAAAACCTATCATTGATAGAGTTTTTCCTTTTAAAGATGCTCAAAAAGCGATGGAATATGCGGAGTCAGGAAGGGCGAAAGGGAAAATAATATTAAAAATTAAATAGTTATGAAACGAAGCAAAAAAATGTGCTGAATAATGCTCCATAAAAAAAGCGTATTTTTTGTATGCTTCTACACAATAGAGTGTGAATATTCTAACTTAAACTATTGGGGCATTCCTTTAGTAAGGGATGCTCTTTCTTTATTAAAAGGAATGGGGCGATTTTGTTTAAGATAGATTGAATAAATAAGTTTAAGGAATATTTATAAAGGGGGATTTTACTTGGGTTTTGAGTACTTTATTCTTAATTCAATACCTGCAGTTGATGTTTTAAATGGAATTTTGGAATTACATAAAGATATATTCGGTACTTCTGACGATTTGATTAACAAAATGGCAAGCAAACCTCAATTATTAGTAATTACTGCAATGGATGGCAAAAAAGTTATTGGGTATAAGATTGGATATGCAATTGATAATAATAAATTTTATAGTTGGTTAGGTGGTGTGGATCCTAATTACAGAAAACATGGGATTGCTTCCATGCTAATGGAAAAGCAGCATCAATATTTAAAGGAAAATGGCTATAAGGTTGTTCAAACAAAAACAATGAATAAATGGCGTAATATGTTAATTTTAAACATTAAAAATGGTTTTGATGTAATAGATACTTATACGGATAAAAAAGGCTTACATAAAATTATACTTGAAAAAAATTTACTCAACTAAGATGGTTAGAGCTGAATAACAATAGTTAATCAGCTTTTTTTATGTGCTAAAGGGTTAGTTCATATATTTGCGGATTATTACCAATTTGACATGAATTTAATGTTTATAAAAAAATTACATTCTCATTTAACTAATCGTTCGTAAACCAATTCATTTGCAAGAGAGTGGATAGTGGGTATTCAAACTATAATTTGGATACCCACTTTTTTATTTAAGATATTGTCCCAAAAAATGCACCTAAAGCAACGGTTGCTAGAGTTAAAGATTCAGTGAAGATCCACAGCTCTTTTTCTTCTTCATTTAATTGGGCTTTGATCCAGAAAGGGATCGAAGTGTTCACATCGGAATTTCATTTACAATTCGCTTAAATTATAATAGAGTTGTAATATTTAGAATAATCTTATTATCTTTCTACTAATAAATAGTCTAATTAAAGAAGGGAATGCTTAACGTCTATAATATCGTTTGATTATAAATTGCGTGAGGAGTTTTATAAATGCTTAAAAATAGCAAAATTATAGTAACTGGTGCGGCCTCTGGAATCGGAAAAGAAATTGTTAAGCAATGTTTAAAAGAAGGTGCTGTAGTAATAGCATGTGATATTAATGAAGAATCTTTAAATGATTTAAAACGATCAATAGATGTCCGAAATGTTTTGCACACATATCAGTTAGATGTAAGTAGGTACGAAGAGGTTTCTAGATTCTTCCAGTATATAGAAATAGAACATCCAGAAATAAATGGGTTGGTTAATAATGCAGGAATTTATTTAGCCAAAAATATAGTGGACTATCAAATTGATGAAATTGATAAAGTCCTAGATATAAATGTAAAAGGATTCGTTTATTTTTCGCAAATGTTCGGCAAGAAATTGCTTCAAACTGAGCGGCAGGGGGTGATAGTAAATATGTCTTCAGTCTCAGGTATTGAAGGTAGCTCAGATGCGATATATGGGTTATCAAAAGCTGCCATACTGGGTTTAACTAAGAGCTGTGCAATGAACTTCTCACCGTACATCCGAGTGAATGCGGTTGCTCCTACGATGGTTAATACTCCAATGATGGGCGTCATTCCTGATTGGAGGAAGGAGGAATATTTAAGTCACGAACTCATTCATACTCCTGTAATGCCTGAAGATGTTGCTGATACTGTCGTCTTCTTATTATCAGATAAGTCCAAGCATTATACAGGTGCAACATTTGATATTAATAATGGTGGTTATCTAAGATAGTCTTGTTTTTTAACAATTCTGTTGCTTATTTTGAAAAAATTAAGCAACTATTTTAAACACCGTTCGAATTGCCAAACGATGATCTGCATTTATTGCAAAGAAATTAAATCATTTTACTATCATCAACATATGAGGCCCCTTTTCTAGAACCAAACTAAAGGGGCAGGTTCACTCAACAAGCATTAGCTTTAACCTCTTGTTGTTTCTCTGAATTTAACATCAATTATTTGTTCCGTTTTACTATCAAATAAAATATCGACAAATACACCAAATTCTTTGTTGTTTTGCTTTAACCATAATTTGAATTTTTCTAAAGAGGTATCCCCTTTCTTGTCACTCCCAATATGAAGATAATCAATAATCTTTGCTTGAGGATACTTTTCTTTTGTCTTTTGTATAGCAATTTGGCCCCATTTAGCATAAGAGGGGATAGGTTTCTGTTGTGCATACGTTGTATTGATAAAATTGTTTAGAAAGAAATTATGAGAGCTAAAAATTACAGTTATGAATAAACAAATTAGCAGCTTTTTCAATAAACATCCTCCTTTGATCTTTTTTATCTTGGCTTTAATAAAAACAATTATGCGGAAAGAATGATCACTCCCAAACCTAAGATGGTTAGAGTTGAATAACAAGAGTAAATCAACTTTTTGGCTAGATGAATAATTTTCATTTTCTTGTATTCCACAATCGGGGAAGATTAGTCCAATAGGATTTACTTGAAAATTACAAATGTTACAATTTAGGATGTGTATCTCAATTGGATAGATTTTGTTTAGGAATGATAACATGGCTAAATTATCAAAGGCATACTTTTGCCTAATTGCAGTGTTCTTACAGGAATTATAGTTGTGAGTATGCTTCGTAACAGAGAAATAAATTGGGTAGTAACTGGTACTACATTTATCCTTTCTGTTTTAGCGTTTTTTGCTATATTGCTTACTCGTTTGGAAATCCAAAAGAAAAGGTACTAACAAAACACGGCGTTAGTTAAACAAGAATAAGCCCCTTTGAATTGAGATGGGACTTTTTTAGCTCTTTTTTCTAATTTGACTATTGAATAAATATGTTTATATAATATATACATTAATATAATAAATACTAATGTCCTATGATGAGGAGTAGTAATTAAATATAGCTTCAATACAGAGAGTTAGGGTAGTTGAGAACCTAGCAAGAAGAAATTTAATGAATGGACCTCGAAGGAACAAGGTGAAATCTTTAAAGAGAGTATCTAAGTGGTGGGCTGCACCTTATAGCAGATAGAGTATGTTAGTACTTGATGATGAGTGGTGTAATTTTGTCTATTAATTAATTACACAATTTAGGTGGCAACACGGAAATGATCTCCGTCCTATTAATTTAGGGCGGAGTTTTTTATTTTTTAAAAATAAATATGAAGGAGAGAGAACATTGAAAAAAGAAATTTTGTTAACAGGAGATCGACCTACAGGTAAACTTCATATTGGGCATTATATAGGTTCCTTGAAAAATCGAGTTAAATTACAAGACCAATACAATAGTTTTATAATGATTGCAGATCAACAAGCATTAACTGATAATGCAAGAAACCCTGAAAAAATTAGAAACAGCATTACTGAAGTAGCGTTAGATTACTTATCAGTAGGTATCGATCCCTCTAAAGTAAATATCTTTATTCAGTCACAAATTCCAGAACTTAATGAATTAACGATGCATTACCTTAATATTGTTACAGTTTCTAGACTTAAAAGAAATCCTACAGTTAAAAATGAAATTAAGGAAAAGAATTTTGAAGAAAGTTTACCTACTGGATTCCTTATTTACCCAGTTAGTCAAACAGCAGATATTACAGCTTTTAAAGCGACCGTCGTTCCAGCTGGGGAAGATCAAATACCTATGATTGAACAAGCCAGAGAAATTGTTAGGAGCTTTAATTCTATATACAAAAAAGAAGTACTACTCGAACCCAATGTATTACTTCCGGAAAAAGGTTTAGGGAGATTACCTGGTATTGATGGTAAAGCAAAAATGAGTAAATCATTAGGTAATGCAATATACCTTTCGGACTCCCCAGACATTATTAAAAATAAGGTTATGTCAATGTATACAGATCCAAATCATATAAGGATTGAAGATCCAGGAAATGTGGAAAATAATACTGTCTTTTCATACTTAGATGCATTTTGTTTAGATAAATTACATTTAGAAGAAATGAAAGAACATTATAGAAGGGGAGGTTTAGGAGACGTAAAAGTGAAAAAATATTTGAATGATATACTTCAAGCAGAATTAGAACCAATTAGAAATAAAAGAAACTATTATGAACAACATTTAGATTTTGTATTTGAAGTATTGAAGAGAGGCAGTCAAAATGCACGTTTAGTAGCAGCAGAAACACTTTCAGAGGTGAGAGAAGCGATTGGAATTAATTATTTTTAAATAATGGATAAATTTTTTTTGATGGTTTGTGAATACAAAATTAACATATAGTGAATGAATACACTTAATTTGCTACTGAATATAGTGAGAGAAGGGTTTTTTATCAATCTATATTTTCAAGCTCAACATCAACATTCATCCTGGTAACTGAAACTAAATATCTGTTGAAGATAAAAAAACTACATATTTATTGTTAAATACAATAAATATGTTTCATCGCACATAATATGTTACTACATACAAAAAAGTCTCCTCAAAAGCACTATAATACCAGTGTTTTTGGGGAGCTTTTGATTGTTAAACAGTAAATCCATGAAAAACTAAACCTTATATCTTATAACAGTCGATGTATCTGAATACTGTTAAGCCAACAGAAACAACAATTAACGAAGAAGCCACCATAGCAAATTACCCATAACTTTCCACCCCCCTTGAAAAAAGATTGATGTAACAAATTAAATAATTCTATAAATTCCTCTACAATCCTCCTGTCTATTTTGAATTTTTAGAAAATAATTATAGTTTGATAAAAAAGATTGATCATATAAAACAAAGTTCGGTTATTTAAAAAAATATTGATAATTTATAATCAAGTTTGATTAATATCCGGTTTTTACAGGACTTTTTTCTTTAACTATAGTGGCAATTGAATTTAATAAAGAAAATGATTGTTTATGATGAAATTTCCTTAAATGGTAAAATGAGGATGAAATATTGTTTATATAATTATGGAGGGGGATCTGCTCGTGAAATCGATTAAGGTTTATCATTATGATGCTTTTAGTATAGAGCCCAATAAAGGGAATCCAGCAGGGGTTATTTTAAATGGAGATGACTTAACGGACGAGGAAATGCAGGAAGTTGCTCTAAAAGTAGAGTTTAATGAAACTGCTTTTCCAGTTAAATCTAATATTGCTGACCTTAGGATACGGTATTTTACACCAGGTCACGAAATGAACCTATGTGGACACGCAACAATCGCAACTGTATATGCTTTAAAAACGAGAGGATTATTAGGGGATAAAACAAATTTTACAATCGAAACAAAAGCAGGAGTTTTACCAATAAAGATTGATTCAACTACTGATAATGATACATATATAACTATGAAACAGGCTTCACCACAGTTTATTGATTTTAAAGGTTCTAAGGAGGACTTAGCTAACTCAATAGGAGTAAACAAAGAGGATATTGAAGATGAATTACCGATATTATATGGAAGTACAGGTACTTGGACACTTTTAATTCCAATAAAAACACTTGATGCATTTAAGAAAATGAAACCCAATAACAAGTTATTTCCCTCTATCTTAAAAGAAATGCCAAAAGCATCAATTCATCCGTTTTGTTTAGAGACCTATGATTCGGATGCCGATATGCACGCCCGACACTTTTCTTCACCTTTCTCAGGTACTATTGAGGATGCAGTTACGGGAACTGCTTCTGGGGTAATGGGTGCATATTTTGCAAAATATATAAAAAGAGATTTTGAAGAATCACTAAACCTTGTTGTAGAGCAGGGGCAGGAAATTGGTAAAAATGGTCGGGTAATGGTACGAGTGTCTAATAATGAAGATAATTATGTCATAGAGATAACTGGAAATGCAGTCTTTGTTAAAGAGTTCGATGTTTTAATAGAAAAATAGTAGTTTGTGAAGTAACTTACTTAGATTATCGGGGGATTTGGTAAAAGGAGAGAGATGGCTGCAGCGAACCCTTTTTCTTATTGTGTTAAAAAGGGTAGGTTTGTTATTGGCTTGGTTTCAAATTTTCTAAAAGGCTATTTTTGTATGCTCTCTACCTGGAGGATAAATAATTGGTTAATCTTATTTTGATGTCTAAGGAAAATAAACATATTTTGGAGAATATGTATCAGTTTTATCATTATGATTTTAGCGAATTTACACAGGAAGATATAAATAGGCAAGGATTATATGATGTGGATTTAGAGTATTTCTGGCAAGACCCACGATGGAATCCTTTCTTTATAAATCAAGATGGGAAAGGTATAGGTTTTCTAGTTGTTTTATTTGAAAACGATGATGTTGCCCCTGACCCGACACATGTAATTTATGACTTTATGATTCTTAAGAAATATAGAAGGAATGGATTAGGAAAAAAGGCAGCAATAAAAGCATTTAATCTTTATAATGGAAATTGGAAAGTTGCTCAAATGGCTTTAAATGAACCAGCAAAACAATTTTGGAGAAATATAATTAAAGAATACACGAATGATTCATATACCGAAATATATAGGCATGACTTAAAAAAGTACATCCAAACTTTTTGTTCCAAAAATTGATGAAGACCTAAATGATTATCAATGAAATAAGGATGAAAGAGTTTAAAATTAAAATCCAGCTGCCAATTTGGTGGCTTTTTCTTATTCGATTAAAGGGACATTTTTGTACATATTTATTTTTTGAAAAATTCAGATTTCTGTTTGTGCCTTATATAACGTAATGGTTTATAATAAACGTAACAGCAGGATGAAACGCGGGTCAATGGCCAAAAAAATTGAACAAAATAAATTCAAAATCGGAGGAGAAACAGACATGAGAAAACTCGTATTGTTCATGCATGTATCACTGGACGGGTATGCGTCGGATTCAAACGGAGGACTCGATTGGATTCCGTACGATGAGGAATTAGAGAAATACGCGGAGGAGGTCGTAGCCCAAGTCGGAGCTCCCGTTTACGGACGGACGACGTATCGCATGATGGAGAGCTACTGGCCCGCAGAGCTGGACAATCCTAATGCTTCGAAGCACGATATGGAGCATGCCAAATGGCTGCAGGATGTTAAGAAGATCGTCATTTCCAGCACGATGGACAAGGTGGAATGGAACAATACGATGCTAATCAAGGATAATATCGCAGAGGAAATCAAGGTACTCAAAGAGCAGCCCGGCAAAAATCTCGTTATCTTTGGCAGCCCGGGAGCGGCTAAGACACTGCTTAAGCTAGGCCTGATTGATGAATTCCTACTTACAATTTGTCCAGTCGTCCTGGGCGGCGGAAAATCGGTTTTCGACGGCGACTGCGAGAAAATCAGGCTCAAGTTGCTTTCCAGCCGAACGCTCCAGTCGGGCATTATCGCGGCCCGCTATGAGTTGGAGAAATAGTCTAACATGGTGGTCAACTAACGGAGAACGATAGCTTAATAAACCAACCTTAACAAGAGCGGTTATAGTTTTTAGATGAAAATAAACATGAAGAATTACATAGCCTTTTAAGAAAATAATGGTTGTGCAACTAACGGAGGCATTCCTTTAATAAGGAATGTTCTTTTCTTATTGAAGAAAGAGGAACAGGTTAGTGAAAAAAAACTCAATTAAAGTAGATAAGTTTATTTATGTAGATGTCACATGGAGATAATCGTAGGAGGATTGAAGAATGGACAATCCAGTTATATGCACGGAAAGGTTAATTTTAAGACGAATGACTAAAGATGATACTAAAAATTTGATGGAAATCTTTTCAGACCCAGTAGCAATGAGGTATTATCCTTCAACCAAAAACGAAAGTGAAACAATGGAATGGATTGAATGGACTCAGAAAAATTATGATAAATATGGGGTAGGTTTATGGATAGTAGAAGATAAAGTGACTGGAGAATTTCTTGGACAATGTGGAATTGTACCTCAGGAAGTAGATGGTGTAAAGGAGATGGAAATAGGTTATTTATTTGTACGGCGTGTCTGGGGGAATGGATATGCTACAGAGGCAGCTTTAGCTTGTAAGAATTACGGATTTGAACAATTAAAATTAAATAGGATGGTCTCATTGCCCGATGTAAACAATATTCCTTCAACTAAAGTGGCTGAACGGATTGGTATGCAGGTGATGAAAACTATAAATAAATGGGGAAAAGAAGTATATGTTTATTCTGTCTCTATTTAAAACTATATCTAATAAAAAGATGTAAGTGAAGAATTAAACAACTTTATTATTCATTTTGAATGTAAACACCTTTATATAAATAGAGATTTTATAATCACTAAACAGATTTTCATTTAAAATAAAGTTCGAAAATGATAAAAAAGGTTGATAATCTGTAATAAAATTTGATTAAAAGTCCTGTATCATATGCAGGACTTTTTTGGCAATTAGACTACTTAATGGATAAAATACAATAAATGAATTGGATATTTATGCTAAAATTGAGTGGGATTGTAATGAAATGTTCGTAAACTAAAATAGTCACCTAGAGGTATGGAGGCAAAGCAAGGGGGAGAAGTAGTATGTTTATCGTTAGAACAGCTATTTTGTGGATGATTATATCAATTATCATTAATGCACATTTAATGACATTACCCATACCTATTTTTCGAAAAAGAGATTATCCAACTAACTATCTAATTAAACGAAATAATAGAATAGATTTACAAAACAATAGGGAATGTGCAGCATTTTCAACGGCATATGTGTTGCGTCATTTTGGAATGGAGGCCGATGGTGATGAGTTATATACTAATTTCTCTAGTAAAATGAAGTCGGGCAATGTATATCCAAAGGGAATTCGTACGGTGTTAAGAGAAAAGGGATTTAAAACAATATATTATAAAGGAAATATTAATTCATTAAAGTACGAGGTTAGTAAAGGAATTCCTGTAATTGTTTTTATTAAAGTTCATAAAGATCGTAAAAATTTGCATTTTGTTCCTGTCGTAGGATATGACACGGAGTATATTTACCTTTCGGAATCATTAAGTCAACTGGTGAATTGTAATGATGATAATAAGAGCTATAATCGAAAAGTTCCCATTAATGAATTTGGGAAATTATGGAATGTGAAAAATGTTAATATGCTTTTTTATAGCAATACATTTATTACCGTAGACGTCATACAGAGCTAATATTAATAATGAAGAGTTTTAACTGGATACAAGGTGAAAAAATATCGAAATTTATCGGAATCTTATTAGTTTTCGATAATCTGGAACCGATAAGATTACATTATTGAACAAAAGATGCAGTTTAGTTTATAATGATTTACTTAAAAATTACAAAATGTTACAATTTCAGGAATATTTTTCAATTGGATCAATTTTGTTTAGGAGTGATAACGTGGCTAGAATATCAAAAGCATATTTTGCCTAATCGCAGGTGTTCTTGCAGGAATTATAGTTGTGAGTATGCTTCGTAACGGAGAAATAAATTGGGTAGTAACTGGTACTGCATTTTCCCTTTCTATATTAGCGTTTTTGGTTATATTGCTTACTCGTTTGGAAATCCAAAAGAAAAGGCATTGAATCAAAGGGTGCAGTAGTTAAAGAGAACATTTTTAATTTTCAAGTGACAAAAACTTCTATAAATCAGAAAAATGGCGTGTAAAAGCTGTTCAGTTCGCACGTCATTTCCATTGTCAATTATATGATATGCCACTCAAAACTGCATCTTTAAACAAGGAGATCATTGAAATGATTGCCTTTTTCTATTCAAAAGTTCTGATTTTATTTTTTGAATATTACGTCATACTAATATAGTTAGAGGATAGATAGAAACTATTAAGCTAGCGGGTAGGATAATTTAATAAATGCTTAGGAGTTGTCAAAATGATTGAACATAAAAAATTTCCGAATTTAGAAACAGATAGGTTGTTATTGCGAAATATAACTAATGAGGATGTTGATTTTATTTATAGGCTTTTTAGTGATGAAAGAGTATGTAAATTTTTATATGATGAAGAAATATATATAAGTAGAAAGGATGCAATAGAGTTTGTTGAGTGGAATCAAGATCCAGAAGAAAAGGGACACAATCGTTGGGTATTAGTTAAAAAAGGTGCTAACAAAGAACAAATTGGAACTTGTGGATATGATAATTGGGACAGAATGAACAATATTGCGGAAATAGGCTATGATTTATGGCACGAATTTTGGGGACAAGGATATATGAAAGAAGCATTAATTAGTGCAATTGAAAGTGGATTTAATCATATGAAATTGAATAGAATTAATGCTTTTGTTGCTTTAGATAATGTCAACTCTATGAAGTTATTAGAAAAACTTGGATTTGTAAATGAAGGAGTATATAGAGATAAGCATTTATTTAGGGGGAAATATTATGACCATTATTCCTTTTCCTTGTTAAAAAGAGATTGGAACCAACAATAAGGTATATTAAATACCGAACTAACGAACACAATTAGGGGGGGATGGTTTTGAAAAATGAGAAGCAAGTTCTTTACTTTTATATGATTTTGGTTACAATCGGAACCGTACTTATTGCTTTAACAACACTGAGATATATGTCTAATGTAAATGATTCTAGTGGATACTTAATACTTTTTGGATTAATATTTACGATTAGCTATATCAATTACTTAGAAAAAAAAGCAGGAATAAGTAAAAAAGTCATTTGGATTAGAAATAGTGTGTATACGGTTTTAGTTATTTCTTTAACATATTTCTTATATTTTTAATAGATTCTTATTTAACTAAAGGAGTGTTAATCGAAGAAGGATTAATGCTTTTTTTGTTGAATCTTATAATTGAGCTTTATTAGCAGGGTGACTGAAGCATCATTTTTAAATCAAAAAATTACGGGAGGAGGAATTTAAAATTTTAAAACCTGGTCAAAATAGGCGGTGTGAGATTGTAGTTTGGACAGAAAATACCGATTTTTGGATTACGCCTAAGTCCTATAAATATTAGAGATAATTGTCTCGCGCAATGTAACTATTCCAATTTTAGGAGGAAAAAAATGAATGAGTTTTTAGCAGGGATTGATGATCCTTTTCAAAGAGAAAAAACGGAAGAAGTGTTTAATTGGATAAAACATAAGTATCCACATTTAAAGACTGAAATTAAATGGAATCAGCCGATGTTTACTGATCATGGTACATTCATAATCGGCTTTAGTGTGTCTAAAAAGCATTTAGCCGTTGCCCCTGAAAGTGTAACAATAACCCATGTAGAGGATGATATTGTGAAAGCTGGATACGACTACACCAAGGAGTTGATTCGAATTCCATGGAATAAACCAGTTGAATACTCACTACTAGAGAAAATGATTGAGTTTAATATTTGGGACAAGGCAAATTGTACGACTTTTTGGAGGAAATAAAAGTACAAATATATTTTTGAAGCTGTTGTTGCTTCCAAGTGAATAGGAAGGGGTTAGCCTAATGAGCTTCTTAAAAGATACGTTGTCGATTTTTAAAAAGAGAGAGTTATCATTTTTAGAGTGCCATAAAGAATCAGAAAACGTTTATACTTTTTTATTTGAAAAAGATAGTGATATAACTTGGAAAGCTGGGCAACATGGTTTGTTTAATATTATTCATAGGAAAATTAAAAATCCTACACGACCATTTACTTTAGCAGCCGCACCTTCTGAAAATATTGTTAGAATCACAATAAAAATTGATGAAAATCCAAGTGAGTTTAAATATGCGATGTTAGAGCTGAAACAGGGAATGAAAATTAGCATGAGTGGGCCAGTAGGGGGCTTTTATTTAAAAGAAAATATCCCATCACTCTTAATTGCCGGTGGTATTGGTATTACACCATTTAGATCAATATTAAAGCAACTAGAAGAGGAAGGGGATAGCATCAGGAAACCAATTCACCTACTCTATATGGATAGCAAAAAGTCATTTTTGTTTAAAGAGGAACTTGATGCAATTGCAAACCACCCTTCAATTAGTGTTACTTATCTTGATTCAAGGGATGGCTTATATCAAGAAATAGAAAAGTTCACATCTTTATATAATAACAATAGTAAATACTTTATTGCAGGACCAATTTCAATGGTAAATTCAATTGCTTCCTATTTGCAAAATAATGGTGTCCTAAAAAGGAATATTAAAAAGGATGTTTTTTACGGTTATAAATAATAATTGAATACTAGAATAGGGATAATCAAGTTATCAAATGAAAGTGGGATTTGTATGAAGAATGGCCTCTTGAAAAAATGATATGCCCAGAGCTGGCCAGCTAAAAAGGACAAAACATTATTCGGAGGTCATACAAAGAATTATAACCAAAATCATAAAATAGCTCAAATGACTTCTAAAACCTTGATAATTGGAAATTGATATTGCCAAACATCATCATGTAGCTAGTGCATAAGATTATCAAGTAATAGAACTTGGTTCTACTTGTTAAAGTTGATTCGGATATTGTGAATTTTTTACATAAGTAACGGGAGGAAGGAATAGAATTAGTATCAAATAATGGGGGGATGTCCGTGCAAACAAAACAAACTGAAAAAGTCATCAGTTCTATTGAAAAATCATTCATAAAACAAGTACAAAAAGACAAAAACTTAAAAAGTGCATTTTTACTTGTACATTCAGAAAAGAAAGGTATCTATTTAAATATCGCAGAAGGGGAAATGAATGTAAATCAGCCAGCATACATGGCAAGCGTAGGAAAAATATTTACTTCCGTTTTGATAAGTATGCTATATGAAAACGGTCAATTATCATTCGAAGACCGTATTACAAAATATTTAGATCAAGAATTAGTCAAACAACTTCATGTATATAAAGGCAAGGATTATACGAATGAGATTAAAATTAAACATCTACTCAATCAAACATCAGGTTTATATGATAATTTCCGTCCATTACTAGAAAAACTTCTGAATGATCCAAATTTTACTATGAGCCCACAAGAGACAATTATTTGGGCAAAAACACATCAAACACCTCATTTTCCTCCAGGTAAAGGTTTTAACTATACCGATACAAACTATCATCTATTAGGATTAATCATAGAAAAAATAACAGGGATACCCTTTCATGTCGCTATGAATCAATATATTTATCAGCCCCTCGGTATGATGAATTCATCTGTACTACACTATTCTCATCCATTAGATGAAGATACCCAATATTTAGCAGACTTTTATATTAATAATAACAACTTAACTAATCACAAAGGATATGCAGGACTCGATTATGCCGGCGGTGGAGTAGTATCTACTGGAGAAGATATGTTGAAGTTCATGAAGGCTTTAACAACCTATCAATTAGTGAAAAAGGAAACGCTTGAGAAAATGATGAATGATAAAGCAAAGTATGGTGTAGGAATTGAATATGGTTATGGAATTATGCAGTTTAAAACAGTTCCACTACTCATGCCGAAACTATTTAATGTCTGGGGACATGCAGGTGCAACAGGAGCCTATTTATTTTATCACCCTAAGATGGATGCTTATTTTATTGGTACTTTTAATGACTTTTCTTATGAAAGAAAAGGTGTCAAATTTATGTTAATGAAAGTAATAAACCAATTGAGAAAGATTAAATGAAAGAAATGCGATTTCATATTCAATCAAAGAGCGCCTTTAGTTGAAGAAAAATTAAACAACTTTAAGGAGCTTTACTGAAACTAATTTTTAGCCGGCTAGTATACTTTAAAACAAAATTCAATAACTTTATTATCACTAAACAGATTGATCATTTAAAATAAAGTTTGAAAAATGATAAAAAAGGTTGATAATCTGTAATAAAATTTGATTAAAAGTCCTGTATCATATACAGGATTTTTTTTATTCCGCAATCGGGTCATTTAATGGATAGATGAGTCTAATAGCTATAATCGAATAGTTCCCATTAACGGATTTGGTAAATTATAGAATACGAAAAATGTTAATATGCTTTTTTTTATAGCCATACATATATTACCGAAGACGTCATACAGAGCTAATATTAATGACGAAGAGTTTTATCTGGATACATGGTGAAAAAACACCCAAAGTTATTGTAATGTTATTACTATTCAATAATTTAGGACCAATAAGATTCATTATTGAACCAACGATGCAGGCTGGTGGAAGAGTGATGTTTAACTTGTGTTCAACAATCGGGTCCGTTTAGTGGAATAAGAAAATACAATTTAGTATGAACCATCGCAATTGCTAGGCTCCTATTTTAGAGCCTAACAAACCAATACATATTTAAGGTATTTTATGGGGATGATATTAATAGTATTTCTAAGATGGAGGTAGCTTATGGAGGAAAAAGAAATCCAGATAAGGTTAACTGCAGGTGAGATCAATCAACTTTGGGTACAATTCTTAAATGATAGTTCAAGCATATGTTTCCTCACATATTTCTTAGAAAAAGTGGAGGACAATGAAATTAAACCTATCATTAAATATGCACTAGAGTTATCTCAATCACACATTAAAATAATTACAGCTATATTAACAGAGGAAAAAAATGTAGTTCCTCATGGTTTTAGAATTGAAGAGGATGTAAATTTAACTGCTCCAAGATTATATTCTGACAGTTTTGTGCTTAATTTTATAAACCAGATGTCGAAAGTCGGTCTTACTTTATATGGAGCTTCTGTTGCAGCATCTGTAAGAAATGACATAAGAACTTATTACATGAATTGTCTTACGGAAACAATGGAATTATATAAACGTTCAACGGACTTATTATTATCCAAAGGATTGTTTCATAGATCACCTAACTTACCCAATTTGGAGAAGGTTGAATTTGTGAAAAAACAATGGTTTATGTTAGATGTTTTTGGAGAAAAAAGACCCTTAGTTGCTTCAGAAGTTGATAATTTATTTGCGAATCTGCAAAGAAATGCTCTTGGAGTAGCTACACTTCTTGGATTTAGCCAGGTTGCAAAGGATAAGGAAATAAAACAATTCTTTTTAAAGGGGATAGAAATTGGGAATAAGCACATTAAATTATTTAGAGGGAAGTTAGAGGAGAGTAAACTCCCTGCACCGATGGGGTGGGAGGCAGAAATAACAAACAGTACCACTCAAACATTTTCCGATAAACTTATGATGTTCATCATATCTGGTTTGATTTCCATGAGTATTGGATATTACGGTACAGCTGTCAGTCAAAGTCCCAGAGGGGATATTACTTCAATGTATAACAGGCTATCGTTAGAGGTTCAATTGTATTCTGAGGATGGAGCGAATCTCATGATAAAAAATAGCTGGATGGAACAACCTCCAATGGCATCTGATCGCGATGAATTAATACAAAAATAGAATCAATGATAATCCATATTCAAAGTCCTTCTGCACATAAACAGAGAGGACTTATTTTTTATCATTAGGAAGTAAGCAACTCCCTCCAGAATATTTTCTGAAGGATTTCCTTAAATTATGGGGGATTAGTATAACAAGATTAAGCCCCTCTCCAGTAAGAAGAGGCTTTTTTTCTTATTCGACTAAAGGAGCAGTTTAGCATTCCTGTAGATCATTAAATATCAGGTTTAAAAAAATAAGAGCTCCTCAGTACGATACGAGTAAGAGACCAATCAAACTCCAAACAAAACTGGATATTCAGGATAATATCGGAATAGTTATTAGTTATTGAGGGAGTTAAAGAAGGAACCTTACCATTTTCTACCGAATTATAAAAGTATTTAAAATAAGTAGATGATTTATAATGTGTGGGATGATGAGATTTGATTAACCAATTAATTCCATGTGTAATCTTATTTGGAGCTATGGGCTCAGGCTTGGTTGCTGGAGTGTTCTTCGCATTTTCTTCATTTGTTATGAAAGCACTTGCTCGGCTACCGGATGAGCAGGGAATTGCTGCGATGCAGTCCATTAATATAGTGGTACTAAACCGATCTTTTTTAACTGTATTTTTGGGAACAGCTTTAGTTACTATACTACTTATAACCCATTCTATTTTTAATTGGGAAAGTGCAAATGCCATTCCTTTGTTTGCTGGAAGTTTGCTATATTTTGTTGGTAGTTTTCTAGTCACGGTTGTACGCAATGTTCCTCTAAATGATGCATTAGCTCGTGTTGATACTAAGGAGGGAGAAAGTTTAACTTTATGGAAAGATTATCTGTCAAAATGGACGATATGGAACCACATTCGAACATTAGCAAGTTTTGCAGCGATGGTATTATTTATTCTAGCGCTGTAATAAACTAACAGCTAGCATTAATCCAAGAAGGGTTAACACTCTTTTTTTAAGAATGAACGCTTATTTTTGTGGAAATTCATAAGCAACAGACCGTATCTATTCTTCAACAAACGGGGCAGGTTTGTTGAAGAATAATTTTTTGTTCCTGAGTTCTTTATAAAAAACAAAAAGGCGCAATTCGTGAATGGGAATTGTGCCTTTTTCAGTACTAGGACCAATATTACTAAATAACATCTTTTTTAAAACTGATTATTGATAAAATACTATAGGTAAGATTGTAAAAAGCAGTGATTCCGCCATAAGCAATTATAGCTAAATTTTATATTTGAAAAGTATAATGTAATGGACTCTACTAATCTTTATTGGAATTTAACACTACATATTTCGAACTAAGTATCTACTGTAATAAAATTAATATTGTAATATACTATTTTAAATAGGTTAACAATGTTAATCTATGTTTTATTCAAAGATCTCTAGAATGTTTAGTAAAAAAATGATAAGGAGTCCTAAAATGAAAAAGAAAATAAGCTATTTAATCTTACTTCTAGCTGCCATCTTTATAGTTGGTTGTACTAACGTAGAAAATGTATCGAATACTGATGGGAAAGCCGATTCACAAGAAGTAACTACAAAAAATAGTGGAAAAGAAAAAACTACGACTGAGGAAACATCAACTCAATCAAAAGATCAACTGTTCAAAGGTTACAAACTAATTGAAGTTGATGGTGGTGATTTGTCTGGACATCGCGAACCTAACGTCGTCGTTGACATTGGTTTTGGGGACCGAGAGTATTGGTCCTTTACGAATGAGCACGGGCAAGTAGTCCGTGTCATTGCTAACAAAATCGTTCTACAGGATGATCGTACTGAACCTGTAACATCGTCTGGCAGATACTACGCTGATGAGGCAAAAGTTCCTGGTGTCGAAAGAGCAGATTTAGATGAAGGACATATTATTGCAGATTCTCTTGGTGGGGTATCAAATGCTTATAATATTACGCCACAAGATAGTACGCTTAACCGACATGGTGATCAAGCATATATGGAAGACGCTATTCGTAAAGCTGGTGGAGCTACTAATTTTGAAGCAATAATCACATATCCTAATACGGAAACGCAGATTCCATCTCATTACAAGTACACTTACACTTTAAAAGGGAATAAAATTGTAGATGAGTTTGATAACGGAAACCCTGATGAAATAAATAAATCTCTAGGATTAACTGAACGTAAATCAACTAACTCAAATAAGTCAACAAGTTCTAAAAAGTCCAATGCTTTGAATGGCACTGAAGATATTTCTAGTGTAGATACAGATGGAAATGGTCAAGTAACAATTAAAGAAGCAAAAGCAGCAGGTTATAGCATGCCAATAACGAGTGATCACTGGTTATACCCATATATGCATGATAATGATCACGACGGTATGGTAGGGGAATAAGCACCTAGAACTCAAGGTAAAGTAATTGAATGAAATAAACGGATGACTTTACCGAAACAATCGGATGCGATTGTTGAAAAAGCGTCGCTATTCTTATTAAACTAACGGGTCAAGTTAGTTTAATAAGGTAATAGTTGGATTTAGATAGATGTAAGTGGAAAGGTAATAACAAGGGTTGTTTTTTGGAGAGAAATATTGAGGGTGTAGATTTTTCAAACAAGTAGTAAAAAGACTTTGCAAGAAACAATATTTTATTTTACTAAGTTTTTAATGTTTTTTCTGATTGATATATGTATAGTTAGCAGTACACTAATAAAGTAATAAGGTTTATTTCAATAAGGGATATTATATTTGTTGAATAGATTCTTTTTAAAGACTAGAAAAGTAGGTGAACAAAATGGGAAAATATCAATTGGATCATAAAGGTCAGGTAGCTGTGACGAAGTTTCATGAAAAACATACACCTGCCAAATTTGATAAAAAGCAGCAACTTGAAAAAATTCGTGAGGAGTATTTGAAAAAGAAGCAAAAACAAACAGATAAATAATGTGAATGAAAGCATAGGAAGACTAAAATCTCCCTATGTTTTTCTTATTCGAAGTTCTTTTTTCAATTGCGATAGTTAAGAAACATTATATTCATCGAAAATATACACGCATTCAAATAAAATCTATTTGAGCTAACTTTTGTGAAAGAATGTACTTTTAAAGTAACGGGGGCGATTGTTCAATAAGAGCAGTTGCTTTTCTGATTCGACTAAAGGGTCAGTATAGTGGAAGAAGGTAAAGTTTTTTTATTTGTCGAATAATAGAGATATAAAATGAATGGATACTTAGGAGATAAATATGAATATATATGAAGACTTATTAGTAAGGACCATTTCGAAGAGTGAACCAATAAATAAAGTTTTACAAACCCTAAAAGATTTAAATTTGCCATTTGAATACTATGTTGGTGCAGGATGTATAACAAATACTATTTGGAATGATATCTCTGGTTATCCGCTTGAATATGGCATTTCTGATATCGATATCGTTTATTATGACGAGGATGATCTGGGATCCGATAGTGAAAAGAAACTAATACAAAAACTGGAAAGTAAACTTTGGGACTATCAATTTGATTTTGACGTTAAAAATCAAGCAAGGGTACATCTTTGGTATGAAAGCAAATTTGGCTTTCCCATAAAACCATACCCCTCTCTTGAAGCAGCAATCGATAGCTGGCCAACCACTGCAACTGCTTTGGGAATAAGAATAGAGAAAAATGGTCTACATAAGATTTATGCACCTTACCATTTAGATGATTTATTTTCAATGGTAGTAAGGCCAAATAAATCGCTAGTGACTAAGGAGATTTTCGAAAATAAAGCTAACAAATGGAAAAAAAGGTGGCCGAAGCTCCAGATCGTCCCTTGGTAAACGAAAGGTTCTTAGGATAATGTATTCAAGTTTGTGAAGGACTGTACTTAAGCTATAGGGTGCTGAAGATCAAGCTGCCAATTTGGTGGCTTTTTCTTATTCGACTCAAGGGGCAGATTAGCTGAAAGAAAATAGAATCAATGAAATAACATATTTCTACTGGCATCTAGGATCGCAAATTTTATATAGAATTCCGTAATCCCCATCTTTTATATCTGGAAAGGGTTAGAAGTATGGCTTCAAAGCCCTGTTTATGAGCCAGTGAGCAAAAAGTGTCGCAACTAATGTGGCGACACTCTTCAAAGAAAAGCTATTCATAAAGCTTAAGGTCATTACTTAACATATAGCTTTGTAATTTACTTTGGAAAGCTCGTGATAACCGAGCGAGCTTCTCTTTTATGAGTAAAATCATATGATTTAATTCCTTTTGCTTGGCTTATAGGTCAACAAATAATTTATAATTCGAAAGTATTTTATACTCATTTACTTAATTTAGTAGTAAGTTAACAGAGCCTTCTCTTAGCTATGTTTTTTCATCATCCAAGTTCATTTGGTTAGCAAAATTGGAATCCCCATATTTTGAGAATGTAGATTATAGTAGAATTCGATTCTCAATCAGGTTTTTCAAGCTGATAAGGGATTTGGATGGACCGAACTTTATGATAGAATCTTGAAATTGCCCAATATCCTCTATGGATGCAGTTTGCACCTTGATCATGTAATTATATTCACCACTAATTCGATACATATCAGTTACAGCGGGAGTTCGTTCGCAAAAATCAACCAGTGCTTGGCATTGCTCTGTCTTAATAAGAAAGAATGCCGTGGTCCCTCGGCCAAGTGCCTGATGACGATATGTTGCCGTATAACCCACAATGATACCTTTCTCCTCCAGCCTTTTTATTCGTTCCCTTACCGAGGGCTGGGACATGGATACCTCTTTACTAATTTGTGAAATGGAGATACGTGCATTTTGTTGTAAAAGGCGCATGATGTGATAGTCAGTCTCATCCATCCAATCTTCCATATATGATTCCTCCTGATGCATATTTTCAAAAATGAAAAAATCTATTGGATTTTCGTTATTTTTGGAAAGTGAAAAGCAATTCGTTCCTTTTTTAATGTATGTATTTTCTCTTTACACTATTCTATACTGAATTCATCAGAAAGGGGAAATGATTTTTGAATAATAAGGGCCTTGCTCATATTGCAATTCAAGCAAAAGATTATCCAGCCACAATCCAATTCTACATTGAAGTATTGGGATTTAAGCGCGGCCATCATTGGAGTCTGCCTTCGTTTCAAATCAAGGAAGCTTCGATGCTGATCTCTCCCGACGGCAGAACATGTCTCGAAGTTTTTGATGACGATGCTGTCATTCCAGCACAAGGGAAGAAAGCACGGACGGAAGAGGAAGTTGCTTACGGAGCTATGCTTCACTTAGCGTTTTATGTGGAAGATGTCGACAAAGCGTTTCAAACGGCACTTGCTCATGGGGCAAAACCTTATGTGGAAGCAGGCAATCTCACTCTCGGAGATCCTCCTCTACTTATCAGAAACGCTCTAGTCCACAGTCCTAATGGGGAGGTTATCGAATTTATTCAGGATGTGGATTTTGATATAGAGTCCTATAGTTCAATGCAGTAGTTCGATAAGCTAGTGGCATAAGTCTTTTTCTCATCCTAGACTGACGCTGTTTGTTTATGAACAACTTCTTTTTTATGCTGGTAACGGGACAACATTCCTGTAATGAATGAGGTCATTTTGTGAAGAAACGTACTTAAACAAAAGGGGGCGTTAGTTAAATAAGAATTATCCTCTATCGAATGAGAAGGGCTTTTTTTCAACTCTTTTTTTCTTATTCGACCAAAGAGGCGGGATATTGAAAGAAGGAATTCCCCTAAAAATGAAGAAGTGATACAATATCTTTTCTTTTGTGGGGGTATAAATATGGAAAAATGGTTTGGTGCAGCAGGGATATGTTTAAATGATAACGCTGAATTACTGATGGTTTTACAAGGAAAACTTGAAGAGAAAAAAACGTGGTCTATTCCATCGGGAGGAAAAGAACACGAAGAAACATTCGAAGAGTGCTGTATTAGAGAAATTAAAGAAGAAACGGGATATTCAGTTGAAATGGTTGAAGAAATTAAGATTAAGAAAATGACTTATGAACATCTCGATATATCTGCTGAAGTCCATTATTTTTTAGTAAATATTGTGGGTGGAAAAAGGAATTTACAAGACCCTGATAATCTTATTTATGATATTGCCTGGAAAACCTTAGACGAAATACAGTCTTTAGAATTAACCTTCCCTGAAGATAGAGATTTTCTTATTAACTACATAAAAGAAGATATACCATCCTATTACCGCTAGAGCGGCCCCTTTCATATTTAACTAAAAAGGGAAATGCTCCTGAAAATTCTTTATTCAATTATAGAATGAATTGATCAGCTTTTTTTGTGCTATATCACAAGTTCAATTTTTCACAACCTAATAAGAAAAAGGCCGAAATACCTTTGAATATTCGGCTTTTTTCTTATTTTAAAATTTTAATTTGTCATTTATTATATAATTCATTAGCGACAGATTCTAACCTGTCTATTTGCTCCCATCGCCATTGATAAATGCTTATATCTCAATTAGGGGTGCAATCAGCTATGCGTATTTACTAGATAATGAACATGTATACAAGAAGTAGAAGATTTCAACAAACGTTCTGATTAACATCTATCCGAGACTTGGTGAATACAATGAACTAAGATGGGCACATACGGACCTCGGGTGTTGGCTATTCACTAATCTTATGAAAAAGGATGTTGCAAATAATCTGCATTTAGGATTACTAAAATGATATTTAAGACAGCAAACATAAGGGCTGGTGCTGTTTTGCCAAACGAATCTTTGACTCTAATATGTGCAAAGCATGCCATGATCATGGTAATTCCAAGCAAGATACCTGCCCATGCGACAGGACCTCCAATCCAGTAACCGATGATCAGTAGGATTGCTCCAATTAATTGAACAAACCCTGTTACGACACGAAACCATTGAGGAAGCTTAATTTGCTTAAATATATCAACCCAATATTTAGCCCCTATGATTTTAGCAACACCTGAGAAAACATAGTATAAAACCAACAAACTTTGAAGAATTACAGAAACTATAATCATCTTGAATTCCTCCTAGTGTTATAGAAAATTTGTTTTACAGTTCATTTAACACTTGTTCAAGTTTATCACCCATTAATACCCATCCTTGTTTGGCACCATGATACGCATGCCCTTGATTTACAAATCCAGTTTGTTCGAGATGTAAGAACGTAGTTCCATCTGCTTCTTTCAATGTCCATGTAACGGTAGTGCTTTCTCCAGCGGTTATCCAAGTGTAAGATAGTTTATTTGGTTGATCAACAACGAGTACTTCGGAGTTGACAATGCCATCCCACAATTTATTCGGCTTAGCTCTGAATTGAAATTTATGTCCTACGATTGGTTTAAAATCATTATCCATTACCCATTTTGCTAGAATATTTGAGTCTGTTAATGCTAACCATACACGGTCAATGGAATAGTTAAACTGAAAATCTAATGAAACTTTATGCATTTCTTCTTCCTCCTGTAATAGTTGGTGTAGAAGCATTATTTTATCATTCCAAAACTTTGTGTAATATGTTACCCAATCTTGAATTTCTTGAAGTGGCAAGGCATTTAGACGATATCTTGTTTCCCTGCCTGCTTTTCGGCTAATGACAAGTCCAGCATCCTTGAGTATGGTCAAATGTTTTGAAACTGCCGTACGGCCCATTTGAAAATTCGTAGTTAGTTCGTGGAGAGGCATTTCTTCTCTATTTGCTAACAAATCCAGTATCTTGCGTCTCGTAGGATCAGCAACAGCGTCGTAAACATCCCTTGTTTCGCTTTTCTCTTTCACTACACCCTCCTCCTAATTTTTTTATTTAATAGGACACCGATTGGTGTCTTAATTTAAATTAATAATACGACACCAAATCGTGTCCAGTCAAAATAAACTTTGTGTGAATTTACTACATTTTTCGACAATTCTATTTAGACGGTTGTTCTAACAAAAATAAAGTAATCTAATAAGTGGATTTTTTGGGGTTAATGGTCTTACGAGGAGATAGAGTAATAGTAATCTGGTTACACAAAATGGGCAGGTTAGTCGAAGAAGGGAAAATAGCTTATTGTGTGGAATTTTTAACATGACTTCAAAAATTGATAATGTAAATTTAGTTAGTGTAGAAAATATTTTAAACTTTTTTATAAGCAAGGAGGGGAAAATATGAGGAAACCATTACTTGGGTTCTCGTTAATGTTATCAGCTTCAATTGGATTAAGTCCTATTATCAACGGTATTATGGAATATGTTTTGAGTTATGACGGATATCATAAGAAATGGCTTATTTTTAATTTTATTACACGCTTTCACTTGCAATATTTAATTTTGTTCTTAATAGGGGTTTGGATAATAGGTTTGTATATCTTATGCAAGGAATATTTTTCAAAGGACTGAATGGTATATACAGCATAGGAGATCTCTCGAAGTGCAAGGGTCTTCTCTTAAACAAATATATAATAGCGTATTTCCAACTCTTTTGCTTGTTTAGCTAAAGGCACAGTTTAATTTAAATGCTATTATTCACAATCTTTATTATTAAATGACCTTTTCCTCCACACAAAAAGACTGCCACCACATGAAAAAGGAGAATGAATTCATTAGAAATCATCCCCTCAAATAGTTTGAACATGCTTATACTGGTAATATTCATCAATGACTTGCTAAACGTTTTTCAAAATCCGCCTTAAACAACAGAATAGCATCAATATTTACAGCAAAATCGTGGTCACTGATATTAAAATTAGTAATAAACTCTCCAGACTTCTCACGAACCATAATTGTCGGACGAATATTGTCTCCAATAGCGTCCTTAGTTACAGCACTTCCATAGAAATACCAGTTAGTTTGAGTAGGCACATTTTCTGTATTATTAGATAAGTCATTTTTTACTAATTCGCATAATTGAACCATAAAATCTTCATTAAGCTTAATGGTTTTTCCATGCTGACCGTCAACAGATATATCCGCATATCCATACCAAATATTCCTACTTGTATATTTTCCGTCATCTGAAGTGTATGTTTCATCAAACAAAATTTTCATTCAATACCCTCCGTTATTATAAAATTTCTTCACACTATTATATACCAATTAGAAAATGTAAAGTAGCTTACTGTTAGTCTCACTATACTTGTAAGAGTTAGACAAAGCTAACATCATGGTAGGTTTCATCCTAAAGTTGTGAGATAAAATGGTGTCTAATTGGAATGTATTTTTACGTGAAGCCTGTTATTCATATTTTGGAAAAGCAATATTTGAATTTATGTACTCTACGGGTTGCTGAATTGGTGAAGTAACGAATTGGGTTCAATGATAGATATTGTTCTACTATCGAAAAAAGAGTTAACTATTCATTACCATTATAATGTTTGTCATTATATAATAACCGAGAAGGGTCGATACCTTTTTTATTGAGGGAGTTTAGTTGAAGAATATATGGGTATTTTAAACTAAAAAAAGTAAGGAGATTAGAATATTCTAATCTCCTTTTTCGTTGATCATTCTTTCTGCAATTAGTTTAAAATCCTTTTCACTTATTTCGAAATGGCCAAGTCGAAAAGAATAACCCCAGTACTTTGCACTCTTAATAAAAGAGAGTTGAGGTATGAATGGTTGAATGGGTATTTCCTTGCAAGAAATATAATCTATATTTCTTCGGAAAGGAAAGAAGTTATTTCCTGATTCAAACTGAAAGATAACATCATCTATAACCCTTCCAATAGCAGTAAATTTCTGATACCGAGCACTATCTTTAAATTTCACTTTTGGGGAATAATAAATAATCCAATCACCAGTATGCATCCTTTTTAAAGGTTCTTGTTTGCCATGACAAAGCTGTGCAAATCCACCCTGAACGGCATTCATTACATGGTCTCGTGATGCAACACCAATCCAATACCTATTCGATTCCACTAGAATTAGCACCCACAGCTATCAGAAATGTGATCATTTTGAGTCAAATCCGTAATAGGAAAGTTCATCTCTTTCCATGCCGCAATTCCACCAGTCAGTTCTTTCACTTGATAGCCACGTTCCAATAAAAATGAGGCAACTTTGGCAGCAGTGTTACACCAAACATCCCAACAGTAAACAATAATTTCCTTATCTTTCGGTATTTCATCTAAACGATCTTGCAGTTCTTGTTGAGGAATAATATGGGCATCCTTAATTGTTAATGTTTTTACATGATCAGGACCATTTCTTACATCAATCAAAAAGTATTTATCAGGATCAGTTGATGCCAATTTCAAATAATCCATAGGGCTAATGGTTGCTTCTAGACGTGCATTAAAATACTCAAGTGCATTCATAAGTAGTTACCTCCAGTTTTATAGAGTAGTCCAAACTTTAATAAGGAGCTCCTTCAATAATTGTTTTTCTTCATCGCTTAAAGGGGCTAAAACTTCCAATTCTGTATGGATTAAAAACTCCCAACGTGAATCCAATACATCTTTTCCTTTATCCGTAATCAATAGACTATAAGATCTTCTGTCATTTGGATTCCTCGTTCTCTCTACATACCCTAAACCTTCTAAGTGGTCAATATGACTAACCATTGTTGTTCGGTCGATTTGTAGGTTTTCAGAAATATCTTTTTGTGAAGAGTAGGGGTTCCCTTCGATAAATAAAAGAACTCCATATTGTCTAGCATTAATTTCAAATGGGGAAAGTCCTTCAACGAAATTCGTTTCCATTTTTTGAAGAACCTTTCCAAGTAAAAAACCATAAGATTGATTCCACTTTTCCAATTATTCATTTACACCTCCAAAATTAATCAGCTTGATATATAATCAGTTTAACTGATTAATTTTCGGAAATCAAGTAAATAAATTCAGTAAAATGACTATTTCACGAAACAAAGCTTCAATCATTCTGTAATTACAAATAAAATTTGGAACAGTGTACATATTCATCCATTGTTAAGTATTAAGTTTATAAGAAACTCGACGCTTCCTTTGTAATAAAGTTGTTTCCGTTATATGGTAATTTGTCATACGCAAAAACCTAGCTTTTGTAGCTAGGTTTTGTAACCATTAGAATTTATTTTGCTTCCATATAACTTAACTTTTTTGCTTCTGCCATAATGTTTGTAATTAATGATTTGACGTTTTGATTCTTGGCTAATCTTGGAGTTTGACCAGACCAAAGTGACATGAAATCTTGATTTTTTTGTGCACTGGAAGTCTTTCTAATATCCTGGGTTAATGTATTTTGAGCTGGGAAATCTGGTAGGAGTGCTTCATGATTCTGCATTTCTAAAATAAATTTATTTTTTATTCCTCTTGCCCATTTACCAGAAAATGAACGAGTTAAAACAGTTTGCTCATCTTTAGCATTAAGAATCGCTTCTTTATGAACCTTATTTGCTCCACTTTCGATACAAGTCAAAAAGGCCGTCCCCATTTGTACGCCCATTGCTCCTAAACAAATTGAAGCCATTAATCCTCTCCCATCCATAATTCCTCCAGCAGCAACAACAGGAATGTTTACATCATCGACAACTTGTGGAATTAATGACATTAAACCAATCAAACTTTCTTGTGACCCATTCATAAAGCTCCCTCGATGTCCACCAGCTTCACTACCTTGAGCAACAACAATATCCATGCCTGCTTTTTCATTTTCAACTGCTTCTCTAACGGTTGTAGCGGTTCCAATTAGAATAATATTTGCCTGTTTTAATTCAGCAATGATTTCATTTGAAGGAATGCCAAATGTAAAGGAACAAATAGGGACCTTTTCTTCAATTACGACCTTAATTTGCTCTATAAATGTTTCATAAACATCTTTATAATTAGGGATTTCCATGTTCTCCTTTTGTTCCAAATTCAATTTCTGACGAATGGGGTTTAAGAACTGGTTTGCTGATTTAATTTCATTCTCTGTCACTTTAAATTCATTAGGAACAAATAAATTAATACCAAAAGGGTTTGATGTTAGTTGCTTTACTTCCTTAATTTGTTCTCGCGTTTGAACTGGGGTCAAATACCCAGCTCCAATCATTCCTAGACCTCCCGTATTTGAAACCTCAGCGACTAATGCAGAAGTAGTTATTCCACCAGCCATTGGAGCTTGTATAATTGGATATTTAACTTTCAATAGTTCTGTCATTTTATTGTTTAACATAATTTTGCACCTCGTCATTCTTTTTACTCTATAATGAGCCTGTTAGAAATTGTGCTTCACCTAGTCCAAAACTCCAGTCGGAATCATTGTTCTCTGTTATAGAAACAATCAAATCTTGTGGTGAGATGTCACATTCAGATTCAAGCTTTTGGGCTAGAAGTGAGTATAAGGCTTCTTTTTGTTTAACGGTTCTTTTTTTACTAACAATACTAATAATTACAAGGTCTTTGCTTCTTTTAAATCCTAATCCTGTATCCTCAATTATGAGTTCATGCTGCGGGTGTTGATGAACGATTTGATAACGGTCACTTTCAGGTACTTGGAAAGCTTCAACCATCGAATGATGAGCCGAATCCAATAATTTTTTTAGCGCTTCTTCACTTCTACCTTCTATCAAATCAAAGCGTAATAATGGCATGTTGAGATCTCCCTTCAAATTGAATAATCTTTTTAGAATGTCTCTTTTTACAAAGATTACCCCCATTTAACAATGTAAGATACTTAAATCATATAGCTTTTTTGTTATTTGGTATAATACATAAAAATGATATTTGGTATCACTTTTATTGATAGCTAACTTTCAAAATTGGGAGAGATTATTTTGGATTTGCATACATTAGAAATTTTTCAAGCAGTGGCAAAGTTAGGGAGTATTTCACAGGCAGCAAGAAAACTTCAATACGCACAATCTAATATCACGATGAAAATACAGCAGTTGGAATCGGATCTTCAAACTACCTTATTTTATAGACATAATCGTGGAACTGCTTTAACAGCCAAGGGGAGCATACTATTAACATACACGGAAAAAATATTTGACCTTATAGAAGAAACAAAAAGTGTAATGAGCGATGACCAAACCCCAAAAGGGCCGTTAATGATTGGGTCGATGGAAACAACTGCAGCAGTTCGTTTACCCAACCTGCTTGCAAAGTATCACAAAGACTTTCCAGATGTTGATTTAACGTTAAAAACGGGCTCTACTGTACAAAATATTCAAGGAGTTTTGCAGTATGAACTTGATGGGGCATTTGTGGCTGGACCTATTGAGCACCCCGAGTTGAAAGAAAAGGAATTAATTGATGAGGAATTGGTGATTATTACAGATACCATTCATCCTCCTATTTCTTCCTTTAAAGATATTCAAACAAGGACCTTGCTTGTATTTCATGCGGGATGTTCTTATCGAGAAAAACTTGAACAATGGTTACAGCAAGAAAAGGTAATTCCAAATAAAATAATGGAATTTGGCACTTTAGATGCAATAATTGGCTGTGTAGCAGCTGGACTAGGCATAAGTATGCTTCCACAGAGTGTTGTTTCAAAGCATGTACAAGACGGGATCCTTAGAGAACATTCAATTCCGAATTCATATGGAAAAGTAAAAACAGTATTCATTTATCGAAAAGACAAGTATGTACCTACATCCTTAATAAAATTTATAGATATGATTGGTGAGTAGGTGAGCTGTTTTATAAACTTATAAAAAATAATATTGGGACATCGTCGCTTAAACAATCAGTTTGTGAAATGTTGTACTTCAAGTATGGGGGGCAGAGATCCGCAGCTCTTTTTTTATTGAAAGAAAGGGGAGATTTGGGTCATTTAATTAAATAGAAGGTATTTCTATATGGGGCATTGAAATAGTTTATATTCAAATAAACGGTTGTAAGTCAATTAGTTTAACAATAATAATAAAATATTTGAAAAGGAGATCCCAATGATTTTAGCGTTTCGAAAAATTGCAGCTTTGTTTTTAGTAGTTTTTATTATTTTAGTGTCCTCAGGGTGTGAAATAAACAAAAAAACAGTCCAACAAGTGAATAAGGAGTCGGTGTCAACCTTAAAAGTTAAGAACTTAGATAACTTTAAGGAAAAAACGATTTCTTATACTAAATCTAGTGAATTACTTCCAAATCCAGCAATAAACAATATAAGTTATAACATCCAAGAATATTACAACAGCAATAAAAAAGAGTATCAGTATGTATTAAATCTTAAAAGTAATCCACTAACAGAAGTGCAAAAAGGGATAAATATTATTCCTTACAATGTAATCAAGTTTTCCGTAGGTGCCTTGCAAAACAAAGAAACTAATACATTTATAAAATCAGTTTCTTCCCCGATGTTTATAAAATTTATTAACTCATACATAAGTGATGGTTCTTACTATTTATTTAGTGCCAATAAGCCAATAAAAGCAACTGAATTCCAAGTTGAGGGTATATTCGTAAATGCGGTTGCTTTTGACAATAAAAAAGTTGGGGAAGAGACATATCGATATATTTCAAATTCAAAAGAAAGTTTAATGACTGAATAAACATAAACCGGATTATGTAATATTCGGAAGCTTTTCTTTAGTGAGAAGGCATCTTTTAGAGATACGACTACATAGCAAGGGAGTAGATGATGTTCAGGTAGAAAAATTATGAGGATTTTCACTGAAACTAACTGGGCATTCCTTTAACAAGGGATGCTTTTTTCTGATTGAAGTTAATGGGAATGATAGTGAAAGAAGGATTCACACTATTTTTGTTGAAGTTATTCATTTAACAGGTGGTTAGTTAACGTACAGACTAATGCGGGTAAATGTTAACTTGAAATAGGGGAGTGTGAGTGAAATGGTGGATTTAAGTCATAAACCACTAATAGAAGGGGAGAAAGTTGTTCTCAGACCTTTTAAGGATGAAGACTTTCCTTATATAGAGGAATGCTTAAAGGATCCCGAGGTATTAAAACTGACAGGAAGCAGTTCGGATTTCGATAGAGAATCCATTCTCAAATGGTATTCTACAAGAAATGAACAAACCGATCGCTTGGATCTAGCTATTGTTGACAAATCGCAGGGCATTTTAGTGGGAGAGGTAGTGGTCAATTTATACGATGAAAATAGTCATAGTATGAATTTTAGGATACTTATTGGTCCAAGGGGAAGGAATCGAGGGTTAGGAACAGAAGCAACTAAGCACATAATTGATTATGTATTTAAAAGCACTACACTCAACCAACTAACCTTAAGTGTTTTTGACTTCAACCCAAGAGCTAAATATATTTATGAAAAGGTTGGGTTTGAAATAGAAAGTATTGATGAAAACGACCTAGAGTTTGAAGGAAAATGGATTGACTCTATCAATATGAAATTAACAAGAGAAAATTGGATAAACAGAGAAAAACATGCTTATTAAGCTAATAAGGGCTTGAGTTCAAAGCTGGAATTATTCAACAAACGTCTAGATTGTGGAATAAAAATTGGACATCAAAACGATAGGGGAGTGAAAAGATGAAGGTCAAACGAATTGTTTATAATGTTGAGACGAAGGACATCTCTAAAGCAAAGTACTTTTACGGGGAAGTACTTGGGCTTGATCAACTGATGGATATGGGATTTATTACAACCTATGGATCATATGAGAAAATGGACATTCAGATTAGCTTTCTTTCAGAAGGAGGCTCCGGGACACCAGTTCCCGATTTGTCCATTGAAGTTGATGATCTTGACCATGCATTAACTAGGGTAATAGAAGCGGAGATTCCCATTGAGTATGGGCCAGTTGATGAGCCATGGGGAGTTCGGCGTTTTTATGTAAGGGATCCATTCGGAAAGCTAGTCAATATTCTTACCCATTTATAGAGAATCCGATAACATTCTTATATCCAGCACATTAATTGAAGAAGACAGCACAAAAATAATCATATGTTGAATGGAGATTTAGAAATTATGATCCACCTTCCCATGATCCAGGATCACATTCTAGTGCAGGTGGTTGAGGTTAAAAAGCAACTAATTCATTTTCCTAGGTTGCTTTTTTTTGCCTTCACACTTCCACTCTATTATCCATCTGGAGTGTATAAACCCATAGATACATATGATTTAAATGATTAAACTTCTTGAAGTGAGATGGGCTTGTGAAAAAAACAATAAAAGTATCGGAGGGGTTAATCGAAGAAGGATTAACGCTTCTTTTGTTGAAGATATTAAGCTAACGGATTATGTTTCATTATGTGGTTGCAGCACATCGAGAAAAAAAGGAGGGATAGGTTTGAGCAGCTTTGAAAAAGAATACCTATCTATTATAATTGGGCAATTAAAACACTTTAAAGAACGGGCAGAAAAGGGGATACATCAATTATCTGAAGATGAATTACACTGAAGAGTCCAATAGTATTGCAATCATCATTAAGCATTTAAGTGGGAATATGCACTCTAGATGGGTAGATTTTTTGACCTCTGATGGGGAAAAACCTTATAGAAATAGAGATTTAGAATTTGTAGATAAAAATGAAACGAAAGAATGTCTAATGAAAAGTTGGGAAGAAGGATGGAAATTACTTTTTAATACAATAGAAAATCTTAAACCAGAGGATTTAAATAAAACGGTTACCCTTAGGAAACAGCCTTTAAGTGTTCTTCAAGCAATTCAAACTGAATTGGTTCATATTAGTTATCATTTGGGACAAATTCTTTACATTGGGAAGCAAATAAAGGATAAAGATTGGACTATATTAAGTATTCCTAAGAATGGATCGAAGAATTTAATGGAAAGGTAGCAACTAAAAAAATGGTGAAAAGTTGAATAGGTTTATTACAGTAACCCTATCTGTGATTTTATTCTCAACAATATTTTCTGGGATTTCATATGTTCCCAGTTCTCAACGGGAACCTAATGTTTATTATTTTGGTTTTTTTGAAACGTTAATTTTAGTTATGATTTATGCTGGACCTGTTTATTCATTTGTAGGACTACCACTTTCAATTTTTATTGATAAGCTAATTGAGAAATCTAATTGCAAGTCAGTCTGGACAAGATATTTTGTTGGACTCGGATTATATTCATTATTTGGTAAATTCGTTGGGTTTATTTTTCTTATATTACTTATTCGAAATAATAATATATATCATATGGAAGTTTTTTTATATTCAATATACGGCTTTATCGCATCAAATATTTATTATCATTTGTTACTGTTAATTTCAAATATAAATAGAAAATAGATATTTTGTAGGAGTAAACATTTAAAGCGGTGGTGAGTTATTGTGGATATTACAATTGAAAAATTAAAAGATGAAGATGCTAAGAAATTATATGAATTTGAACTTGATAACCGTGGTTTTTTTGAAAAAATGGTACCGAGTCGAGGAGAGGATTACTATAACTTTGAGAATTTTAAAATAAGACATAAAGAATTACTGGATGAACAAGCTTTAGGGTTATCGTATTTTTATTTAATTAAGAACAAGAAAGGTTCAATTCTCGGGAGAATGAACTTAGTAGATATTGATAAAGTAAAGCAATTAGGTCACATAGGCTATAGAGTGGCAGAAGAGTGTAGTGGAAAAGGGGTAGCTAGTATAGCATTAAAGCTATTATTAGAATCTATAGATACGACAGGTATAAAAAAATTATTAGCAAAGACAACGGATATTAATGTAGCGTCTCAAAAAGTTTTGGAGAAAAACGGTTTTAAGTATATAGAAACAAGCGATGAAGATTTTACCTTCAATGGACAGAGTATAAAGTTTCTTTTTTATATGTGGACAATGTAAGTTATTCTAACAATCAAGGACTCTTAGATTAATAGGAGGTTTCTCATGACACATGATGTTTTAGATGAACAAACAGAGTCACAATTAAAAGTATTGGGTGAGATGAGTAAAATTTGTGAAGCACTTGAAATCGAATTCTGGTTACGTGGAGGGTGGGCCATTGATTTTCTGCTAGGCAAGATTACTCGGTCACATGATGATATTGATTTAGTCACTTGGATACAAAATAGAGAACGCTTAGAAAAAGAACTTGTAAAAGTAGGCTATGAGCAGATTCCTGTAAAAAAGGAATTTCAAAATAGGCAGTCTGATTTCAGAAAGGGTAATGTGGAAGTCACATATTGTTATATCACCCATTCCGTTGATGGGAATCTTATAATGAACGGGTTGCCTGAATGGATTTGGCGAAAAGATTCCCTGCTATCCCAAAGTTACATGTTGCATGGAATATCGGCAAATATCTTAAACCCAAAACAGCTTTTGGAAGAAAAAGAAGTATATGAACAAATTGGTCGACCACATCGTCAAAAGGATGCAGAAAGTAAAAAGATATTATACCGTTTAATATCGGATTTTAAGTAGGAATGTATTTAAAGTATTGGATATAAGGTGTTATTTTTTCAGTTAATAAATTTATACAGACCCTAAAAAATTTTTTGATAAAGAAAATAAAGTTAGACAATAGAGTAAATTTTGTTATACATCCCTTATTAGTATTAGCCATCACTGAAGAAGAAAAAGATAAAAAGGGATTCTTTGCCTAATTAAAAATAAATGAGCATTTATAAAGCGAATGCTTATTTTTGATTTAGTATAAAATTAAGCATGACTAGATTAACGCATATTTTTAATTCTATTTCCTTTTTTATTGATCCATTTTCTTTAAAAGTTAAAAGCTCATCCTCCTCTACATTTATCATTTTAGCTATATTGCTAATAGATAAGTGGAACTCTTCAATTAATGTATCTAACAATATTTGTACTCTTTCGTTTGCTTCCATACCTGGAAGACCATAATTCAACATAGCGGAAATGTATTCTATTTTTTCCTTTTCATTATTTGTCATTTCCTCGTCTTTTACATTATTTATTTTACTTATAGGGATATTAAATAACCTTGATAGTTGTTCAGGTGTTAATTTAAAGTTTTTTGATAAAATCCGGAGCTTTTCTTTATAAACATTAGAATTTTTATTGGACATACTTGAATTTCCAAAATATCCAGTCATCGAAATCAATCTCCTTAAATATAAAAATATCGGAATCTTCCCTCGTGATAGTATATACTTCGTTTTGGAAAAAATAAACACTATGAGAGGGGCTATCGAATGAAAAAACTTTTTTAGTATCTTAGTGCTGCTAAGAAAGAAGGATATTCATCAATTTTAGCGTATTTAATGAGTAATTAAGAAGAAAAAGGGTGAGAGGCATAGGGGAAAAGCAAAATATAATAGTGGATGATCAAATCTTAGAATCTATTGTCGACAAGCTACGGAGTGCGGGTTGTGTTTTTGCAGAAGAGGAGACTCAACTGCTTATTTCAGAGGCACAATCTTTACCGGACCTTTTAAAAAAGGTAGAGATGCGCACTAAGGGAATACCTCTTGAATATGTCGTTGGATGGGCAATGTTCTGTGGTTTACGAATAGAAGTGGAACAGGGAGTTTTTATTCCTCGGCGTCGTACTGAATTTCTTGTTCATCAAGCTGAAAAATTGGCTTGTGTAGGTGATATGATCGTTGATCTTTGCTGTGGATCAGGGGCTATAGGTGCAGCTCTGGCAGCTGCTCTTAAAGAAATTACTTTATATAGTTCTGACATCGATTCCATTGCAACCCAATGTGCAAAGAGAAACGTATCAAAATTCGGTGGAAATGTTCTTAAAGGTGACTTGTTTAATGCATTACCAGAAGTGCTAAGAGGTCGAATAAATATTTTGGTTGCTAATGTTCCATACGTTCCCACAAAAGCAATAGAACGGCTACCATCTGAGGCTCGTGTTCATGAACCCAATATTGCTTTAAACGGGGGAGATGATGGCTTGACTATCTTACGAAGAGTGGTGGAAGAAGCTCCCTATTGGCTTGAACAGGGAGGGAACCTATTGATAGAGACCAGTGAAATGCAAGCACCTTATGCTTATGAAATTTTTACTAGTGTTGGATTAACAACAAAAGTAGTAAAGGAAGAAGAACTGGATGCAACAGTTGTCATTGGAACCAAATCATTACTTTGAATGTTTCGGCATCTGCGTGTTGAATGGAAACATAACAAAGAAGATTGTAGTTAAAAGAAAAGGAGGATGAGATGAAGAACTATTGAGGGTCAGTAGCTCTTTTTTTTTGACTAAAAGTGCAGTAGTGTTGAAGAGTGGTATTTGTTGTCATTGCTAAATATGGTTATATGCATATAAAGCGGTGGGGATTTTGTAGATTAGAGATAAAGTTTGATAAAAACAAGCCATTACTATACTATGTTTCTGAAAGTAGTTTTTTTATTCTGATAAATTAAGTGTAAAATTGTATATGGTTAATAGGAAATAAAGAGATAAATTAGGTTTATGTAACAGAAAACAAATAATTTCTAAAAACTTGAACCAAAAAATAATTTTTTAGGAGGAGAGGACATGTACAATGAGCTTCTTAAAATTGGGCCAGTAACTATTTATGGGTATGGATTAATGATTGCGCTTGGTATATTTTTTGCATACCGACTCCTTGTTCATCGAGCCACAAACCGTCCATTTGAATTATCGCATATTTTTTCACTAACCGTGTGGGGACTAGTTGGTGGATTCATTGGAGCAAAACTGTTGTATTGGATTACTCAATTTCCAAATATTATTAGTCATCCTAGCATCCTTCTGAACTTTGGGGAAGGATTTGTTGTATACGGAGGAATTATTGGCGGTATTTTGGCTGGTTTAGTGTATTGCAAAATGAAAAATATTAAATTCCTACAGCACCTGGACCTTTTTGTACCTTCCATTGCATTAGCACAGGGGTTTGGAAGAATCGGCTGTTTGCTCGCAGGCTGTTGTTATGGTGAAGAAACACACAGCTTTCTGGGAATGACCTTTCACCACTCTGACATTGCTCCGAATGATGTTAAATTAATACCCACTCAAATCATGGAGAGTGTGTTTAGCTTTGCTCTCTGCATCCTTTTGCTTTATTTGGCGAAAAGAACGAAAAAACCCGGACTCGTTTCCTGCATCTATTTAATTCTTTACAGCACTGGAAGATTTGTCATTGAGTTTTTCAGAGGAGATATTATTCGAGGTCAAGTGGGGGTACTTTCAACCTCGCAATTTATCGCACTCATGATTATGCTCGTGACCGGCATCTTCCTAGTCATGTCACATAACCAAAATAGATTTATCGGTAAAAATGTATAAATGTTAGAATTGACCTAAAAACCAAGCCTCTTATCCGTAGTGGACAGGAGGCTTGGTTGAGTGTGACACCCCATATAATCCTGAAAAGTTTTATGCAATCAAAACGGGTTCAATTATTTAATAAAAACTGTGTGCATCAAAATTTGATTAAAAATAGATAGAATCGTCATCTCTGTACCTTTCTCTGAAAAAAGAGCTGCAAACTTCATGAAACTACCTTTATTAGGCGTAAAAGCCGATAGTCGTGCCTATATAAAAGAACAAATACGAAAACAATTTTTAGTTATCTTCTAGTTTAAAACGGTCCTGCCCCTGGTGGAGGTAGGTTATTTCTTTGGTCATAAGGGTTTTTTTCAAGGTCTTTGTCCATTCTCTTTTTAGTATTAGAACTATTAGAAAAGAAAACTATTGGAAGTACAATTAGTATTCCCAATAATACATATAACCACCACATTGATGACTCAACCTCCTTTAAATTATAATAACACAATTGATGATTAAATAATTATAATTTTCTAAAAATAAATATCAGTGTATTACATTTACATCCATTAATATTTTATGATTATAACAACAGGATGAAACCTAACTGTTGAAACAGAAAGGAGAACATTTTCGAGAGGGGCGGTTTGGTTATAAAATATATTTAACTTTTCAGAAAAATATTGACAATTATTCCTTTTATTTTTATACTACATATAACCTAATGGTTATATGATGAGGGTGAGGGTATGATAGGTGCCAGATATTTATCGAGCTTTAGGTGATTCAACACGAAGGCGTATATTAAGTATGCTAAAACAAGGAAATAAAACTCAAAAGGAGATAGTCGATGCATTTGATATCTCTCAGCCTGCGATTAAGAAGCATTTGACTATTTTATTGGAGGAAAGAATGATCTCAGAAAGGTTGAATGGGAAATATCGTATCTATTCATTAAATCTCAGCATACTCCAAACGGCTTACCAAGAAATGCTTCATTATATTGGGGAACTACTTGATGAACAGCTCATAAGTTTAAAAAATTATGTGGAAAAAGGAGAGTTTCGAGATGAAGATGACTGAGGAATCTGTAGTGAGAGAAATTGTTGTTCATGCCCCTTTAGAGCAAGTTTGGGATGCGTTGACAAAGTCTGAGCATTTAAACCGTTGGTATACCAAAAATGCTGAGATTGAATTTCGAATAGGTGGAAGAGGCTATATGGAACATGGCTGGGGGGCAACATGTGAAGGGGTATTTACAGAAATAGATCCAATGAAACGCTTTGTACTTCAGAGCCTTGATGGGGATTTTACGACTATTACTTCTTTAAGAGAAGTTGAAAATGGGATTCAGGTAAGTATTGAATATCAGGCTTCTTTTATTAGTCAAATGAACCCAGCTACAAAGGAAAATATGTTGTTTGGAACAGCTCAATTTTTAGAAAATCTAAAGAGTGTTTATGAAACTGGAATTGATAATCGCTCAAAATATTGGAAAACATGGATAGGTATTGCACATACAACCAACGAGAAAAATAAAGGTACAAAGGTTTTACAGGTGAAGGAAGGTTCGGTAGCAGCGGCTGCTGGAATTAAGCCTGATGATATTATTATAGAAATGGATGGAAATGAAATTGAAGGATATGATTCATTTGAACGAACATTAAATCAAAGCACTGTCGATTGCGTAGTTGCTATGACCATCGTAAGACAAAGTGAACAGCTTCAGATAAACTGTCTTGTAGATAGATATCCAGTGCCTTATTAAAAATCAATGAACGTTTATGGAAATAAAGGAGAGGTATACAAAGTAAGCCTTTTAAAATAGAGGTGGATGTTATGAAGAAAGGAAACCAACCATTTGTTATTGCTATTTCTGGAGTCTCTGGTGGAGGGAAAACAACAATAACCAAACATTTAAATGATAGATTATTTAATTCTAAAACATTATTTTTTGATGACTATGATTTTGATGGTCCCAATGACATTATTCATTGGGTTGATAATGGGGCTAATTATGATGAATGGAATTTAGATCCGTTCATTAAAGATATAATAAATTACTCTCTGAACCTTTAGATTTCATTGTACTCGATTATCCATTTGCGTATAAGCACTCTAAAACTAGTCAATTGATTGATTTAGCTGTGTATATTGATACTCCATTGGATATTGCAATGGCACGTAGAGTAATAAGGGATTTTAAAAATAGCTCCCATGAAAGAATCTTGAATGAAATGGAAAACTATTTATCACAAGGAAGACGGGGCTATCTTGAAATGCTAAAGACAATTAAACCTAATTCAGACATCATTGTGGATGGAACATTTTCGATATCTAGAATTGTAAATGAAATATATGATGAAATTTTAAGGCTCTTTTCTAAAACATTGTTGTCTTTTAAGTAAAGTTTTAAGAAATAAATATCAGCTGAAGACCGCTCCACCTTTCATTTCATTGAGAAAAGAGCTACAAACTTTATAAGAATCGCTGAATCTTATATTAGGTGTAAAAGCCCAACTACATGTTTTACACCCAATAAAGTATTCAGAGCGGTCTTATAGAAGTTTCAGATCTTTTCTCGTGAAATGAAAGGGACTAGCTCTGTGAAGAGGTATTTTGTTCCTTCACTGCATTCAAACACTCTCTTTGGTTCCCGTACACATGCAATTTTCCCCTTCAGGGTAATCAATCACTCAATATGGTTCCCGTACACATGCAATTTTCATCTTCAGGGTAATCAATCACTCAGTATAGTTCCCGTACACATGCAATTTTCATCTTCAGGGTAATCAATCACTCAGTATAGTTCCCGTACACACTCCTTTTTCATCTTCAGGGTAATTAATCGCTCAGTATGGTTCCCGTACACATGCAAATTTCACTTTCACGGTAATCAATCACTCTGTATGGTTCCCGTACACATGCAATTTTCCCCTTCAGGGTAATCAATCACTCTCTTTGGTTACCGTACACTTGCAATTATTACCTTCAGGGTAATCAATCATTCTGTATAGTTACCGTACAGACGCAATATCCTCCTTCACGGTATTCATACGCTCTCTTAGTTACCGCATATTGATTCAAACTTTACTTCTTAATGATTGTCGACTATATATAACTGTTTTGATTCCGTCGATATCTGGTTAATGAAAATATTAAAAGAATTTTCCTGCTTTTCAGCTTTGAATATGTTACAATGTAAATAATTAAATACAACGTACTTGGAGGAGCCTGTCACTAAGGGACTACTATGTCTTTTAGTAACAGGCTCTTTTTGTATTTTTGGTTAGATTTTAACCAATCTTATAAAAAGAAAGGTGGTCAAAAGGGTGGTAATATTACAATTAGCCATTATTTTAATTGCATCAAAGATAGCTGGGAGTCTGAGTGTAAGATTAGGGCAGCCATCTGTTCTTGGAAAACTTTTAATTGGAATTGTTCTGGGTCCATCGGTATTAGGGTTAGTAAATGAGACAGAAACATTAGCTGAATTTAGTCAAATAGGTGTTATTTTATTAATGTTTATTGCTGGATTAGAGACTGATTTAGAAGAATTCAAACGGACAGGAAAAGCATCCACTTTTGTAGGTTTTGGAGGGATTATTGTTCCCCTTGTTTTAGGTTATTTTGCGGGAATCATTTTAAATCTAACTACGATGGAATCATGGTTTTTAGGTTTATTGCTTTCGGCGACAAGTGTGAGTATATCCGTTCAAGCACTTAAAGAAATGAACAAATTAAAAACACCTGAAGGAACGACAATATTAGGAGCTGCCGTCATTGATGATGTTGTTGTCATCATTGCTTTGGCCTTCTTAATGAGTTTTGCTGGGGGAGATGTTCATTTAACGACTGTTATTTTAAAGAAAGTTGTATTCTTTGCAGCAGCTATTCTTATTGGTTGGAAGGTAGTTCCTTGGTTTTTGAAGAGGTTCTCATCATTAAAAGTAACAGAAACGGTCATTTCGTCTGCATTAATTATCTGTTTTATTTATGCCTATTTTGCGGAATATACAGGGGTTGCAGCAATCATTGGGGCTTATATTGCTGGTGTAGCCATAAGTGTAACTAACTTCAAACACGAGGTTTTTGAGAAGGTTGAAACGATTAGTTATTCCATTTTCGTTCCGGTGTTTTTTACCTCAATTGGTGTCACAGCACAATTTACAGGTATTACGAAAAATCTAGGTATAATAATCATTCTGAGTATATTAGCAATTTTAACAAAGTTAATTGGCGCTTCTATTGGTGCTAAGCTAGCTGGATTTGGGTGGAATAGCTCATTGGGGATAGGCTCAGCAATGGTTTCTCGTGGGGAAGTGGCATTAATTATTGCATCTATTGGCTTAGAATCAAAGTTATTAAGTCAAGATATGTTTGCTGTCATTGTTGTGGTTGTGCTTGTGACCACCATTGTTACCCCGCCAATGATGAAATTGTTTTTTAAATCACATCCTAAAAAAGAATCGAATATCGCTTAACAAATGATCACATCATTCATTTCTAACTAAGTGAAGGTCCTATACAATGAAAGTGAGTTAATTATCAGGGGCGTTTATCCAAGAAGGATAAACGCTTTTTTTGTTGAAGTTACTAAATGAACAAATCAAGGTAGTAGGAGAAAATGAGGGAGAAAAATGTGGAAGCGAGATATTATTGAAACAAATAGAGGGAAATTTGAAGTGTTCGTTTCTGGTAGTGGAAATCCTTTGTGCGTCACTCATCTATATTGTTCATATGATGAACGTGGAAATACTTTTGCCAATCCATTTACATCTGATTACAAAGTATTCTTAATAAATCTTCGTGGTTGTGGTAATTCTGTCAAAGCCCATAGTGAAAATCAATATAGTATGGATGAATCCGTGAAAGATTTAGAAGCTATCCGATTTGCCCTAGGATTTGAAAAGTGGGGATTTGCTGGGCATTCCACAGGAGGGATGCTCGCACTTAAATATGCCATACTTGTACCATCATCATTAACAAAGATAATTGCAGGAGGAACGTCCGCTAGTAAAGAATATAGTTCAGATCCGAAGTGTATTTATTCTAGGAGGAATCCTAACTTTACTCGGATAATGGAGATTATGAGCCAACTGAATGATCCGCTTACCCCAGCAGAAACTCGGAAACAATTAGGATATGAATGGGATTTAATGTCCTTTTATTCAGAGGAAACCCTTAAAGAGGCGTTAAAAATTCCTAACAGTGGTAAGACTGTTGGCGTTCGTCTAAACCATTTTATTGAGAAAGAAATTCCTACATATGACATAAGAGACGAGCTAGTAAACATAACAATACCAAGTTATATTTATGCTAGTGAGCATGATGTGCAATGTCCTTATAAATATGGGGTAGAGATTGCAAATTTAATTCCCAATGCCAAACTAACAACATTTCAGCATAGTAATCATCATCCTTTTGTTGAAGAAGCTGATAAATTTAAGAAGTTCGTTAAGTCGACTTGCGTTCAGTAGACTGATATGAAATAGACAGTGGATAGGGGTGAAAAAAGCCACTCGAAGTGGCTTTTAATCGCGCATTGCTCCTGCCTCTCGGGATGTCATTGCACCTTGTCCTTGGCTTACATCTTTTTGAATTTCTTGTTTTACCTTTTGTTTATCTGTTCCAGCAAATTCTGGTTTCATAATAGAACCCATATTTTGTTTACCTTGTTGATTCTGTTGCATACTGAGATCACCTCGGATTATTATTTAACCTTATTATTTACAAAGAAATTGGTTCTATGAGATTTTATTTAAAGTAAAGTGGCATACGAATCATTCTTTGGGTAATCTCTCCTTTATTAGATTGGTAAATCATTTCAAGTCTTTGATGTGATTCCATTGCTTTTTATAAAAAAGGAGGACTGTAAAAATCAATACAAATGTTTAGGGAGCTCCATTTTATAGGAAACGATCAGAAGGAAAAATAGCTTATCCTTCTATTAAATGTCGTAGTTATTTACCAACATTTTTAGGCATGAAATGTCGGGTAGTATGATTATTCATGTTTTACAGTATAGTTGAAAGGGAGTATGTCTATGGATTGGCTACATAGAATGAATTATGCATTGGATTATATTGAAAGTAATTTGGATGGAGAGATTGATTATAAAAAGATTGCAAAGGCAGCTAATTGCTCTGAATTTCATTTTTCAAGAATGTTTTCTTCCATCTCAGGGATATCGCTTTCTGAATATATTAGAAGAAGGCGATTAACACTCGCTGCATTTGAAATTCAAACAAGTGATATTCGGATCATCGATGTGGCAATAAAATATGGTTATGTTTCTTCTGATACTTTCTCACGTGCTTTTCAAAAAATGCATGGAGTAACCCCATCTAATGCGCGTCATAAAGGTGTCCAGTTGAAAGCCTTTCCGAAAATTTCCTTTCAAATTTCTATTAAAGGAGATACCGAGATGGATTACAGAATTGAAAAGCTAGATTTCGAATTAAGAATTGTAGGAAAAGGTAAACCAGTAAAGACTAGCAGAGCATTTAATACAATTCCTACGCTTTGGAACACTGCAAAAAAAGATGGATTCATGCAGGAATTAAAAGATATGTCATGGGAAAATCCAAAATGCACGCTTGAAAGCCTTTTGGGGGTTTGTGGAAAAGAGGCAGCCATAACAGATGAAGAGTTTACTTACTTTATGGGTGTGAGATACGATGGGGAACCCCCAGCCGAAATGGAAACACTCATTATTCCAGCAAGTACATGGGCTGTTTTTCCGAACATAGTGGATGCATGGAAACGTTTATATTCTGAATGGGTTCCAACTTCTGAGTACGAACTGGCAAATTTACCGTGTATAGAATGTTATTACGGTCCGAAGCATAAACCACGACATGAACTTTGGGTCCCAGTTTTGCCAAAGTAAAATATATACATTTGTAAGATACCGTTTATTTGAAACGAAAAAAGCCCAATTCTCAAATTTAGCTTCTGAGGAAATTGAGGCTTTTTATATTTGGATGTTGTTAAGGATGTAAATCCGCATTTTCCAGAAGGTTCATCTATTTTACTAACGAAGCACTTTTTTATAAGGATGCGTACAGATTTTATAATCAGAAAGTTGTTAAAAGTTCAATTTAATATTGTTATTAAAAAACTTATATGGTATATTGTCACCAAAACTTATTAAAGTTCTTTAATAAGCATTTAGTTAGGTGGTGAAATTAGTGAGTGACCTTTTTGCAACACCAAAATCGATGAAGAAGCTTATCCTTCGTGGTATTCGTTCGACTCTTTTAGACCTTGGAAGTGCGACTAAACTTGAGCTCAGCCACGCTTTAGATATTAGTTTTCCAACGATAAGCAAGTTTTTAACGCAAATGGAGAAGGATGGGGAAATTATTTCGGTGGGTTTTGATGCTTCTAGTGGCGGGAGAAAGGCGAAAAGATATAGATACAATCCGGAGCATATGCTAGGTCTCGCCATTTTCTTAGAGAAGACAGAGACGAATTATGCAATTTTCAATTGTGTCGGTGAAATAAAGAAACTTGGAAAGGCACCAAGTGTATTAGTTGATGATGGGCTGAATTTATTAACAAAGTGCATTGAAATTATAATGACTTCCTATCCCAAAATCAGTTCGGTCACAATCGGAGTTCCAGGTTCAGTTGATAGTGGTCGGATTTTTCATATACCTGGTTACATGCAATTTCAAAATTTTGACTTGAAAGGATACTATGAGGATTATTTTTCTTTACCTGTTGTAGTTGAGAATGATATGAATGCCGCTGTTCTCGGATTTCACTATCATAAGGGGATCAAAGAAAATCAATCACTAGTATATTTGTATTCTGGTCAAAATGGTCCAGGTGCGGGAATTATGATTAATGGTGATGTAGTAAGAGGTAGCACTTTTTTCTCTGGAGAGGTTTCATACATCCCACAGTATAATGATCGAAATTTTGGTCAGGTGTTAGAAAAGAAAAGTGGATCAAGAATGATTGCCGCGGATGATGAAATAGACGCAATCAGTAGATTAATAGCCTCATTTGTAGCGATTATTAACCCTCATACGATCATCTTTTGTAATGATGAAGTTGAAAAGAAAGTATTGGAAAAAATCACGAAAGTCAGTTCGCAATATATCCCATCAGAACATCTACCAGAGTTAACAGTGAGTGAGTGGAAACAGGACTATTTATTTGGATTACAAAGTCTTGGAATTGATCTTATGATGAACAGAATAAGCAAATAAAACAAAAGGAAACGCAAAAATATGTAATGGTGAGGTGTAGGATGGCAACATTCCTTTTGGTCATTATTTATTTGGCATTTATCAGCTTAGGTTTACCAGATTCATTGCTGGGGGTAGCGTGGCCCGTAATGCAATCGGATTTTGATGCGCCACTTGATACAGCGGGATTCCTTTTTATGACAATTGCTGGAGGGACGATTATTTCCAGTTTAGTGAGTGGAAAGATCCTTAAACGGTTTGGAACAGGAAAAGTTACCTTAATCAGTTGCTTGTTGACTGCTTGTGCTTTGCTAGGATTTTATTTTTCCCCATCAATTATTTGGTTATTTATATGTGCCGTCCCTCTTGGATTAGGTGCTGGAGCGGTTGATGCAGGGTTAAACAATTTTGTTGCTATACATTATAAAGCACACCATATGAGCTGGTTACATTGTTTTTGGGGAGTCGGAGCGACAGTGGGGCCACTTATTATCGCTCAATTTATTTCCGGACAAAATTCATGGAGAAATGGATATTTTGCCATTTCCGGCATTCAGTTTACGTTAGTTGTCATCCTGTTCCTTTCTTTGCCCTTATGGAACAGAGTGATCAAAAATAGGAATATCACTCTAAATAAGGATTCAGATGGAGATAAAAATTTTGAGGATGATACAAAAAATCTAAAACCTTTACAAATCAAAGGAGTTAAACTGGCACTGATCTCTTTCTTATTTTATTGTGCGGTTGAATCAACAGTTGGTCTTTGGGGGAGTAGTTTTCTAGTAAATGTAAAACACTTACCTGCAGCGGTTGCTGCCCAATGGGTTTCTCTATATTATGGAGGAATTACAATTGGTCGATTTATTACAGGATTTATTACCTTTAAAATGAATAATGCTACTCTCATTCGATTAGGGCAAATCATTGCTTTAATTGGTGCCATACTTTTATTCTTGCCATTTCCATCTATTTTCGCACTGGTCGGTATGATTTTGGTCGGCTTAGGTTTAGCGCCAATCTTTCCATGTATGTTGCATGAAACACCCACTCGATTTGGGAAAAAGCAATCCCAGATAATTATGGGCTATCAAATGGCAGTTGCTTATACTGGTAGTACTTTTATGCCGCCGCTTCTTGGTTTCCTTGCATCTCATTCAACAATCGGGATCTTCCCGTTTTGTATTTTGTTTTTTGTTATAGCAATGCTTTTAAGCTCAGAAAAATTAAATATCTATTTGAAAAAGAAAGGCACTTTTCTCAAACATGATGCTAGTCAGGTAAAGCTATAACTAATCATTATCGATTGAAAATTTGTTAACCACCTCCATTTCACTGAGAAAATAGTAAGTAAATGATAGGAGAAATGAGCATCTAAAACAAAAAGGGGAGAGAGCTTTAATGATTAAATTAGTGTTATCTGACATGGACGGGACATTCCTTAATAATGATGGAGAATTTAACCGGGAGCTGTATAAGGATGTAAAAAAGATAATGAGTGAAAAAGGAGTTGTTTTTGCCCCTGTTACTGGGAAGCAATGCGAGCGCATAGAAGAATTATTTGGTGATGATGCAGACGATTTATGGATTTTAGGTGATAGTGCAACACGAATCAAACATAATAAAAAATTTGTTTATGAATCTCTTATTAATAACACATTAGGATTGGAAATAATAAGTTGTCTTGAAAAAATAAGTCTGAATCATACAATCATTGCTTGTACTAGAAGTGGTGCAATGATTAAAAATAACATCCCTCCAACAGAAGCAGCCATTGTTAGAAAATCCTATGCGCAAGTAAAACAGGTATCAGATTTTAATGAGATAACAGATGATTTTATTAAGATTACCATTCATGATCCTGCTCTTGGTTGTTTTGAAACGAGGGAAAAATTATCTCCGTTTTTTGACCGAGCATATATGGTTGCTTCGGAGCCTGCATGGATTGATATAGCTAATGTCAATGTTCATAAGGGTACTACAGTGGCACATTTACAACGCTTATTAAATGTTACTTTTGAAGAAACAATGGTATTCGGAGATGGTCATAATGATATTGAGCTTATGGCATGCGGCTTGTACAGCTTTGCAGTTCGAAATGCAGTTCAAGAAGTAAAGGAAGCTGCAAATTTTATTACTCGATCGAATGAAGAAGATGCGGTAATGCGAACTATCATTCAAATATTGGCTTTACAAGGAAATTAACGAGTTACGAAACTACTTTCGCATAAAAATTAACTAGGGAAGAGGATACCTATGAAAACAGAGAAAGAAAAAATGCTAGCTGGGGAAATGTACAATCCCGCTGACCCAGTTTTATTACAGGAACGTGATGAAGCAAGACGAAAGGTTAGAATATATAATCAAACCCTTGAAACAGAAGGAGAAAAACGAACGCAATTACTAAAGGAATTACTCGGTTCAACTGGTGAAAATATATATATGGAGCCAAATATAAGATTTGATTATGGCTATAATACGCATGTGGAGAAAACTTTTTTGCAAACTTTGACTGTACCATCCTAGATGTTTGTAAAGTCCAGATTGGAGATAATTGCATGTTTGGACCTGGGGTGCAAATTTATACAGCCACACATCCACTGAATCCGATTGAACGAAATTCGGGTAAAGAATATGCAAAACCTATTACGATTGGTAATAATGTATGGATTGGTGGGAGTGCGGTAATAAACCCAGGAGTGACGATAGGTGATAATGCTGTCATTGCATCAGGTGCAGTAGTTACTAAAGATGTACCAGATAATGTAGTAGTCGGTGGTAATCCAGCAAAAGTAATTAAGCAGATTTAACGGGAGCGGTTGTTGCATATGAAAATTTCTTTAATTGTAGCGATGGATAAAAATAGAGTCATTGGTTATAAGAATGATATTCCATGGAGAATACCGCGGGATTGGGAATATGTTAAAAATACTACAAAAGGACATCCAATCATATTAGGTCGGAAAAATTTCGAATCGATTGGCAGGGCTTTACCGCATAGAAGAAATATTATTTTGACCAGGGATAAAAATGTCACATTTGCTAATTGTGAAATGGCCTATTCAATGAATGAGGTTTTTGAGATGTGTAAAAACGAAGAAGAGATTTTTATCTTCGGGGGAGAACAGATCTATAAATTATTCTTACCTTATGTTAGGAAAATGTACATAACAAAAATTGATCATGAATTTGAAGGAGATACCTTTTTTCCAGAAGTGAATTATGATGAATGGAAAGAAGTATCTGTTGAAAAAGGGGTAAAGGATGATAAAAATCCATATCATTATTTTTTTCATATTTATGAACGAAATATCGCTACTGAGAGCTAAAATTTTTAGGGGATTTGACTTTACTTTGTGAATAAGGATAGGTTGTAGGAGATTTGAACAAATAAAACATTCTACCTGTACCTCAAAAAATTCTGAACTAATTTAAAGAAAACAGCTTTTCCCCATCTATTATGTTCTACAAGGATGAAGTTTCAATAGCTACAGGGGGCACTTATATATGAATTTACTTTGGAAAGGTTTATTATTTGGTATAGCAATATTTATTTTCTTTGTGATATGGGATTATATAAAGGAAGGTGAAATTGATTGGTCTGATAGCATTATTCGGTCTATTATTTATGCGGTAGTTTACATCCTAATTACAGCTTTAATGGATAAAAACGAGAAAGTAAACTAAGAAGCCCCGAATTCACTATTAAGATCAGTAGACTAGAAGAAGGAAAGAAACCCACTGCTTGTATCAGAGTCCTGTTTGATATGAAGTAGTGGGAAATGGGGGAAGATGGAAAATCTGCAATAGTGATAGTTTTATTTTGTTATATGAATAATATTATTAGAAATCGTTAGGTTTAAACTGAACGCATCTGCCATGTAGCGGATTGGTACATAAAGTGTATTATTTTTTACAAAGGGACCTTCATAGATATCCTTAATCAGTTCACAAAGATCTGTTTCACTAACGCATTTGATTTTTGCATCATATATTTGAATATCGTCAGGACTATATTCTTTTCCAATTCTTTTTATAATCGAATAGCCTCTATTTTTATTTCCCCAAATAGTGACTCGTTTGCTTGCTCCATCAATTTCATAATATTGATAAAGGTCTAATTCATCTACAAGAGAGTATGAGATTGTGTATCCCAATTTGTTTGTAATGGCTCTTAGTGGGACGTAGCTCCTTCCTTTGATGACTTGAACATTTGCATTAACTTTTTTCCCATTTATAGATAATGTATATTTTGATGCAGATGTTAGTGTCGACGCATTCGCAATTTGTTTCTCTACACCCCAAAACATTAATGAAATGGTTATTAAAATGGATATAGTAACAAAAGATAACTTTCTACTAATCATTTTCTAGCCCCCTTTTTGCAAAAAATAACTCCCATATTTTAATTCATTAATCCAATTGCTGTTTATAACATTCTAATAATTCTGTGATGTATAATCAACTTCATATTCTAAATCAGTCCTAAATACTCATTTTTACCTAATAGCCATTTAAAGAGCTGTGTAAAACAACCTTTCATCCCAAGTTGACTGTACTATTATCGTTTAATTTAGCAGAATGTTGTTGAAAATAATCATGTAGTATAGTATATTATTGGAAATTAGAGGTGGGTATCATGCGTTCATTTCAGTTAATTATGCTGTTCTCACAATTACATCATCATATCAAGTAGCCTTGCTAACCGATTTTAAAAATCGTAAATAGGAAGGCTATTTATCATTCAACCGTATTTGATTAAGTTTAACACTTAAATCAAGTGCGGTTTTTTCGTTTTTTTTTAGGAATGTTGCTATGTAGATAAGTTTTAACTTATCTTCTTCATTCCATGGAGGAAAGAGCTATACACTTATTAAAATTTGGAGGTTAAGACGATGAAGAAAATGGATTATCAAAATGTGAAGGGAACTCAAGATTATTTACCTAATGCTGAAGTGGTGCGAAGAAATATTCGACAAATTTTAGAAGAGGTATTTATACAATATGGATGTCAACCACTGGAAACACCAATATTAAATTATACTGAATTGCTTGCTTCGAAATATGGCGGAGGCGCTGAAATATTAGAGGAAATGTACACGTTAACTGATCGAGGTGAAAGAGAGTTAGCATTACGATACGATCTTACTATTCCGTTTGCGAAAGTTGTTGCTATGAATCCGGCATTAAAGATGCCTTTTAAAAGATATGAAATTGGTAAAGTATTTAGGGATGGACCTATAAAAAAAGGGAGATTTCGAGAATTTACACAATGTGATGTTGATATTGTAGGAGTAGATTCGCAAGTAGCAGAAGCTGAATTAATGATGATGGCTTTGGATGTATTCAATAAACTTGAATTAAAGGTAACTATTCAGTATAACAATCGAAAATTGCTAACTGGAATGCTTGAAGTATTTGGTATAGAGGTTGAAAAAATGAATAAGGTTGTGTTAATTCTAGATAAGCTCGAAAAAGTAGGCTTAGCTGCTGTTATTTCTGAACTTAGTGAACAGGGATTATCACGTTCAACGATTCATTTAATAAATCAATTTTTAACTGATGAAAATAATACAAGTTTTAGCTATTTTGAATCCTATTCCAATCAAAATGAAAAAGTAAGGCAAGGCTTAAATGAATTAAAAGAGCTCGAATCCTATCTAGAATTTCTTAAAGTAGAGAAATTATGTGTATTTAATCCTTTTTTAGCAAGGGGATTAGAGATTTACACAGGTACTATTTATGAAATATTCTTAACGGACCAGTCGATAAAATCCAGTATCGGAAGTGGTGGCAGATATGATAATGCAATTGGTGGATTGATAGGAACAAATGAGAGCTTTTCAACGGTGGGAATCTCATTCGGCCTAGATGTTATTTATACGGCTATACGTACATCTACGGAAGAAATGAAGGAAAATCCATATGTGGATTATTATATTATTCCATTAGGAACTCAAAAAGAATCCTTATTAGTAGCCAATTATTTAAGAAAACAAGGCTATAAAGTCGAATATGAGATGAGTAACAAAAAACTAGGTAAAGCCCTTGAAAAAGCAAATAAAGAGAAGATTCGCTATGTGATCATTATTGGAGAGAATGAAGTGGAAAATAATCAATTTAAAATCAAGGATATGTTTACAGGTGATGAAAAAATAGTATCTTATCAGTATAGGGATTGAAAAAGTGTTTCCGTAGCTATGATGACTGAATAAGGCTCTTTTCTAAGAGAATTGAAGGTTTTCAATTTAGAAAAGAGCTAAATCAAGATAACGAACTGTAATGTAAGGAGTGTGTATAAATGGCACGTGTTTTATTTATTAATGGTGGATCAGAAGGACATGTGAATCCAACGATTGGAGTTGTGCAAGAACTTATTTCACGTGGGGAAGATGTCGTGTATTTTACAATAGAAGCTTATCGGGAGCGCATTGAGAAGACAGGAGCTACTGTAAGAACATTTGACGGTGACAAGTTTATTAAAGCCTTTATTTCGGGTGGACGAAGGTATTTACTCGAAAGAATCAATGGTCTATTGCGTACAGCGGACATCATCATACCTAGTGTGCTTGAGCAAATAGAAGGTGAGCAGTTTGATTATATGATCCACGATTCGATGTTTGGGTGTGGACGTTTGCTTGCACAAATCCTTAAACTCCCGGCCATTAATTCCTGTACTTCTTTTGCCGAAACAAAAACAGGATTCGATCAAATGCTGGAGCAACTTTCAGAAAATATCCCTACAGATATACTTAAAACGCTAAATGATGACTTTCAACATCTGACCACTAATATTAAAGACAAATATAATGTTGAAATCCGTTCGCCCTATGAAGTATTTTGTAATCCTGCACCACTTACAATGGTTTATACAACGAGGGAGTTCCAACCTCTTGCAGAAACATTTGACGAAACTTATCAATTTGTTGGCCCATCCATCTCTATCCGACCAACGCAAGAAAGCTTCGACATGAGTGCTATAAAGGGAAAAAGCCTCATTTACATTTCACTTGGTACGATCATGAATCATGCAATTGACTTTTATAAGCTTTGTATCCAAGCATTGGGGAACACGGATCATCATGTTGTCATGTCAATTGGCGAGAAAACTCAAATAGCTGAGTTAGGCGAGATTCCGAAAAACTTCATCGTCAAACAATATGTTCCGCAAACTGAGGTGCTAAAAAACACTAAATTATTTATCACCCATGGTGGAATGAATAGTGCACATGAAGGTCTCTATTATGGGGTACCGCTCATTGTCATCCCACAAAGTGCGGATCAACCGATCATTGCCAAGCAAGTTGTCAAAATCGGAGCAGGAATTAAATTAAATATGCAAAGCTTGACCGAAGATCAACTACGTGATGCTGTAGATCAAGTATTAAATAATCCTTCCTTCCAAAGCATGGCTGCAAATACTAGTGAATCCTTTCAAGCATCGGGTGGATATCGCCAAGCTGTTGAAGAGATTTTCAAATTTAAAAGTAAATATGGGATTTAAAAAAGTTATTGAGCGGGAGAGTAAATAAACGCGTAATAAAGGAAATTCTTGCTTCCATATAGAAAGAGTAACAAACACGTTGTGAAGGGATGAAAAAATATGGAGGCAAGTAACCAAATCATTCAGATTAAGCCTTGGGCAGAAGAAGATCTTAATTTACTATTTCAAATTAATTCTCCAGAAATGATGCAGCACCTCGGAGGTTCAGAGAGTGAAGAGCAGATTTTGAAACGTCATAAACGATATTTAGAATTAGGTGATAGGGGGCGTATGTTTTCCGTTATTGTATTGCCAGAGTACGAACATGTTGGTTCTGTAGGTTATTGGGAAACTACTTGGAACGGAGAAAGTATCTATGAAACTGGATGGAGCATCCTACCAGCCTATCAAGGAAAAGGAATTGCTACAAATGCAGTGAAATTAGCCATTGATGAGGCAGCTTCTATGAACAAGCATAAATACATACATGCTTTCCCTTCCATTGATAATCCTGCATCAAATGCAATTTGTCGGAAGCTTCATTTTCAATTACTATCTGAATGTGAATTCGAATACCCTCCAGGAAATTTTATGAGCTGCAATAATTGGCGCTTGAGTCTATGATCGTTAAGATAAAAATGAGGCCCTTTAATAGATTAACTATAAAGGGTCTCCTTCTTTTTTTGAGATTGCCTTTTTGGCGAAGAAGCATTTTTATTTAAAGCCAATAATAGGATCATACCTATGATACAAGCTGTACCTACCCATTGGAAAACTCCAAAAGGCTCTTTTAACCAAAAGACAGTCGTTAGTACAGCAGCTAAAGGCTCGATGCTGCCTAAAAGACTAGACTCTTTAGGTGATAGACTTTGTAAGCTTTTTATATAAAACCAAAATGCGATCATTGTACCGAATATGATGACAAAAACTAAGTATGAATATGCTTCAAGGGTTAAATGAGAAAAGTCCATTTGCCAAGGTGGGTGAATAAAGCTTAATGCAAAGCCTCCGATAATCATCGCCCAGCCAACAATGACAAGGGAATCATACTTTTTCAGTAAAGGAATAGCGAATAAAGTGTAAAATGCCAACGCTAGTCCTGATAAAATCCCCCAAATGATTGCAGGTGTCGGAACGGATAATTGTGATAGTGAAGCGTTTGTTAATAAGAAAAAGCAACCAATTAATGCGAGTGACACGGTATATATATCTTGCCGTGTTAGAGTAGCCTGTTTGCGTAAAATTAAGTAAATGATAATGATGACAGGCGCTAAGTATTGCAATAGCGTAGCCACGGCAGCATTCCCATGTTTAATGGAGGCCATATAGGTATATTGAACCGCGAGCATACCAATTAAACCGAAAATGATCAGCTGTACTGCTGTCCTTTTATTTTTCCAAACCGTTAGTACTTGAGAACGGTCCTTCCCAATTAATTGAATCACTAATAGTAATCCACCAGCTATCAGTAGTCGTGTTGAAACAAGCCAATTCACATCAATCCCATATTGTTGAAACAGCTTTTTTGCTACCGTACCACCAATTCCCCAAAATATTGCTCCTGTTATCACAAGAAATAAGCCTTTACCTCTGTTCATAGTTATTTTCCACCTTTAAATATAAAAATCGTGTTGTACTATAGTAATAATAAGTGGTATTTCCTTAAAAAAATATCTAAATTGAATATAAAAGTATCAATATATTGAGGTGATCATTGATGATTAAACATTTCACGGTAGATCAAAGTTATAAAGAGTTAACCGAGCATCGTACATTATTGTTACCGATTGCCTGTTATGAAACGGCAATTAACCAAAATATAAATGGACATATCCCCCTCCATTGGCATGATGAAATTCAATTTGTCTTGATCATCAGAGGAGAAGCTGTCTTTCAAATAAATGAAGAAAAAATAATCGTCCAAGAAGGTGAGGGACTATTTATCAATAGTGGCTGTCTGCACATGGCTGAGGAGATTAATCATTCTGGATGTGTTTATATCTGCTTAAATGTTTCACCTCATTTCGTCTTAGCTCAAGATCTCTATGCAACCTATGTAGCTCCGTATATTCAAGCAACAAATTTAACGTATGTTCACCTAGACACAAAGGAAGAATGGGGGAAAAACATTTTAGAGGCGATTATCAAAATCAATCATTTGATGCAAAAAAAGTCCCCATATTATGAAATTGACATCACGGTACAATTAACTTTGATGTGGCAAAACTTAATCATAAACGGTTTCCAATTAAAGTACGAACAGTCAGAAATGATAAGGAACAAGCGAATGAAGCAAATGCTAAATTGGATTCATCAACACTACACAGAGAAAGTCATGCTAAAAGATATAGCACAAGCTGGGCAATTGAGCCGTTCCGAATGCTGTCGCTATTTTAAACGGTATTTAAAGAAAACCCCATCAAATTATCTTACGGATTATCGAATTCAGAAGAGTAAAGCTCTATTACAGCAACCAGATTCAAATGTCACGGATGTTGCTTTTCAAGTAGGATTCAACAGCACAAGTTATTTTATCGAGAAATTTAAAAAGTCGATGAACATGACACCTCTAACATTTAAGAAAAATAAAAATGACTAATATTTAAGAAACAGTCGTTCTTAAAATTGACAGATTACTCAATAATAGAAGGACAAAATAGGGCATCCATATAATAAATAATTAAGCATATTATTATGGGGTGTTCTATATGAAATTGGAGGACAAAAAGTAAAAGAAAAAGTATTTATTAATCATATTGAACGCCATTTTTGATTTGTAGGGTAATGTGCTTGAAAGAAATACGAAGGTGGTTTTAGGAGATGAATGATAAAGAAAAAATCTATTATGAACGAGGGACAGAGGAATTAAAAAGGAAGAGTAATCGTGCGTGCACATCAACTTGTTCGGAAACTGAATAATATGGACGTTGATGAGGATTTACAGAAGATAGAAATCATAAATGAATTATTCGGTAGTGTTGGTGAAAGCCCTAGTATTGAACATAATTTTCATTGTGACCTAGGTTACAACATTCATGTCGGTCATCAATTTTATGCTGGGTACAACTGTACTATTTTAGATATGGCTGATGTGAGAATCGGTGATCATTGTATGATAGGACCGAATGTTGGAATATATACGGCGGGTCATTCGATTGGAACCAAAAGGGAGAAATAAAAGTGGATATGCCATACCGATTAGAATCGGAAATGATGTATGGATAGGTGGAAGCTGTGTGATTTTAGCAGGGGTTACCATTGGGGACAATTCCATTGTTGCTGCAGGCTCTGTTGTGACAAAGGATGTTCCTGCTAATACAATAGTTGCAGGTAATCCAGCGAAAATATTAAGAAACATTTAAATGTATATTTATCTAATTAATGAAGTGCTTTACTTACGATAGAGTAGAGCATTTTTTATTTTCTAGGCTCTTTTCTCAAACATATTTAAGTAAAGTTATAACGAATCAATATCATCTGAGGATTTACGGAGAGGCTTTTTAAAAGCAACAAACTATATGAAAACAGTATTTTCTAAACAGATGGCGCTTGCCAGAATTGGAGCCATTTTCGGAAGAAAAAATTGTATGGTAAATATTTTTACTATTTTTCCAAATTATGTTGAAAATGAAAATAACTTTGTGTATATTGTATATAATGTATGTATCGATATATATATAATTTATGAAGAGGTTTTGTCATGCAAATCATCATTTCGAATCGTTCAAAGCAACCCATATATGAACAAATTTATACTCAATTTAAAGATCATATTCTTGCGAATAGATTGAAAGCGGGACATCATTTGCCTTCCATGCGCCAATTAGCTAAGGAGTTGAATGTAAGTCTCATTACGACAAAGCGTGCTTATGAAGAATTAGAGAAGAATGGTTTTATTTATTCAGTGGTTGGGAAAGGCTCGTTTGTATCGGATCAGAATAATGAAATGATTAAAGAAGGAAAAATGAAGGCGATTGAAGAGCAATTGGTGACGGCGATAAAAAATAGTAAGGAAATTGGTGTCATGCTAACAGAACTAAAAGAATTGCTTACCATCTTATATAGGGAGGAAGAATGATGGAAAATGTGATTGAAATTAAAAATGTTCATAAATCATTCGAAGGTTTTCAGCTGAAGGATCTAACATTGACCGTAAAAAAAGGATTTGTCACAGGTTTTATCGGAGGAAATGGTGTAGGGAAATCCACAACGATTAAGCTGATCATGAATTTATTGCAGCCTGATAGTGGAACGATTTCTGTATTTGGTTTGAATTATAAGGAGCATGAAAAAGAAATCAAGCAGCGCATTGGTTTTGTATATGACGAAAATGTTTTTTATGATCATTTATCATTAGCTGAAATGAAAGAGATTGTGAAACGGTCCTATGTAAATTGGGATGATCAGCTTTTCAATGATTATGTAAAAATATTTAACTTACCGCTTACTAAAAAAATCAAGTCATTTTCCAAAGGAATGATGATGAAAGCCTCGTTATCTATTGCTTTATCCCATCATGCGGAATTAATTATTATGGATGAACCTACGTCTGGATTAGACCCAATTTTTCGTCGGGAGCTGTTGGATATCCTGCATCAGCTTATGCAAGATGGAAATAAAACAATCTTTTTTTCGACCCATATTACAACGGATTTAGACACAATTGCGGATTATATCACTTTTATTCATCAAGGAGAGCATATTTTTACAAAGGAATTGTATCAAATTGAAGAGGAGTACGCGATTGTTAAAGGAGGACTGGATCTATTAGATCGAGAGACAGAAAAGGAATTTATATCAATCCGAAAATCAAATTATGGGTTTGAGGCATTAACAGCAAATAAAGTAAGGACAGAAGAGGTATTTGGTGAAATGGTGTTAATTGAAAAACCAACTCTTGAAGATATTATGTACTACACAAAGAAAGGGGCTGAACAGTATGTTCAATTTAATACGTAAAGATCTAACCTTACAGAAAAAAACATTAGCGCTGTTATTACTTGGTTTATGTATTTATTTATTTTTAGATGCCTCCCCCCTCTGGGTAGGGATTGTCTTTAGTATTGCTATTTCGATGAATGCCATATCGATGGATGAAAAGTCTTCCATCCATATGCTCATCAATTCTCTACCGTATACGCGGAAAGAAATTGTCAGTTCAAAGTATATTGTTATGGTTCTCTTTACGTTGATGGTAGCTGCAACCATTTTTATAGGAAATTTCATCATTCGTGGTGAACTTTTTGAATGGAAAGACATCCTGCTAATGGTTGGAATTGTGATGGTGGCTATCTCATTAATGTTGCCATTCTGTTATAAGTTCAAAAGTAATTACTTGTTAATCGCTACTATGATAGGATTTGGCGTGTATTTGTTAGTTGTAAATTTTGTCGTTCAAAACTTAAACGATAGAATTAGAGAGTTGGTTCACATGCTACTAAGCTTAGAAAATACTCAGCTTTATTTCTTGATTGGCTTATTGGTTATAACTTTATATATAGGTTCATGGCTACTATCGATTCGTATTTATAGAAATAAAGTATTTTAAAAGGCTTTTTTCTCAAACATTATTGCTATTAACGATCACAAAAAAAAGGAGAACCAAACAAAATCGTAGTTGGATGATTTCCATTGGGGCATACGTGGGTTTGCAGATCATTTTCTCATCATTGACAACTCTTCATGGTCATCTGGCTTCAATAAAGGAGCACTTTTTGATAGACTAACAAATTCTAAGGTTTTACGGAATGGTTCACTCCATATGACATCGTCCAATTTAATAGATTTACAGTGGTCTTTTCGATCGCTTTGCTTCCAGCTCATTAATAGGTGCCATGAAATACTTTTCTGTTAGGAAGAAAACAGTCAGTTGATTGAATTAAAACCTATTTCACAAAATGTTCACTTACGAGGCAATTTTTACATCCTTATAATACAAGAGGTATACAAAAGAAGGGATGATGGAATTGCCAACAACAAAGAAAGAAAGCTTACAATTTGGTTTACTCATGTGTTTTGGAATGGTTTTAGTTATGACTATGTATAATTTTTTCCTTAATGGTACCTTTGGTCAAATAACTTTTATTGAAGGAATTTTAGATTTCCTGGTGGGGTTTATTATTGCCTTTATCCTTGACTGGTTTCTCGTTGGACCTCTTGCTAAAAAAATTGCCTTGCAATTAACCGCCAATACAACAAAAAAGATCTATACAGTATTAACAATTTCGATATGTATGGTTATTGGAATGGCGTTTTTTATGTCCATTTACGGAATGATTATGTCTAATTTAAAAAATGGATTTGATTCCAACACAGTAATCACTGATTATTTATCTGTTTATGGTAAAAATATAATCGTTGCCTTGCCGTTACAACTTATTATTATGGGCCCAATCGTGCGTTATATTTTTACGAAGTATATTAAATCTGATAAAAATAAATATGGAAACATACACAGCATTTCATGACTATTTAAGGTTATGATAGCAATAGACTACTGCGTTATCCTAAATGGATAACGCTTTTAATTTACACCTTGGGACAGGTACTACATAATAGTTATATAATTTTTACTTTATTAAAATGAAAATCTCTACTTAAAATAAAAACAGTTGAAAGGATTATCAATGATGGAACAATTTATTTGTAACAGCTGTGGAAAAAAGTATGATATTAAACTGACTTTATGGAAGTGTGAGTGTGGTGGCGTATTTAATATTGTAAAAGAGACACCAAGAATAAATAAGTTAGCCTGGAACAACTATCCGAAGTCGTTATGGCGGTATGTTGAAACGATGCCATTTGCAAAAGATTCGAATACGTGGAAATCGATTACAATGGGTGAAGGCCAATCTCCATTGATCGTTTTAGACCCCCTAGAGCCAAATACATATGTAAAAGTCGAATATATGATGCCTACACTATCTTTTAAAGATAGAGGGGCTGCTGTCTTAATGACTAAGGCGAAGGAGTTAGGGGTTTCAAAAGTGATTGCCGATAGCAGTGGAAATGCTGGGACGGCGATTGCAGCCTATGCAGCCCGTTGTCATATTGCCTGCGATATTTATTTAAGCGATGAAACCTCACCGAAAAAGATTGCGCAAATAAAAGCACATGGAGCAAATATTAAGGCCATTCATGGTACACGAGAGGACGTAGCGGCTGCAGCACAAAAAGCAGTAAATGAAGAAAAGGTTTTTTATGCAAGTCATGTGTATAATCCTTACTTCTATGAAGGAACTAAAACCTATGCCTATGAAATTTATGAGCAATTATCAGGAGCACCTGATTCATTAATCATTCCTGTTGGAAATGGTACTCTTTTACTTGGTGCATTTTATGGTTTTAAAGAGCTATTGGAAAACGGATTGATAGATAAAATGCCGAAAATGATTGCAGTCCAAGCGGCAAACTGTGCACCTCTTGTTCAGGCTTATGAAAATGGGAGGGACGTCGCTGCACCGGTTACGAATCAAGGGACTTTAGCAGAAGGAATTGCGATTGCAGCACCTGCACGTTCAAAACAAATTTTAGAAGCGGTAAGTGAAACATGCGGAATATTTATTGATATAGAAGAAGCTGAAATTTTGAATGCACGACAAATGCTTGCTGCCAAAGGCTTTTATGTAGAAGTCACATCAGCAGTAAACTATGCAGCTTACTTAAAATATAAGAAGCAACCAGAAGAAAAAATCGTCATCCCACTTTGTGGTGCGGGAATTAAATCTAATTAAATAGGAAAATGGGAAATTTTTTAGTCCAATGGATGGACAATGATTATTTGCCATTTTTATTTAATGAAGCTGCCTATACAAACGGCAGCTTTGTTCCGCTAACTGGTACCCATCCGAATGAATTGGCGTAATTAGCAAGTGGATTGTCGCTCTATGTTAGTTACAGAGCGATATCGGATTGGTATGATAATCATTGTCCCTTCGGATAAAGACAAGACTTAATGATAAAGTATAAACAAGTGAATCTAGATAGCTAAAGGAGGGCGATATGTATGACTTCACAAACACGCATTAAAATTCCAGCTGGATTTTGGACTGGGTTACGTCAATTAGGGATGAATCCACACGATGTGGTTCGCAAAGCGAGTCTGCCGCTTACGATTATTAATAAACCAGTTGTCTCTACTACTCAATATTTCGCCATCTGGCGGGCATATTCTGACCTTATTGGCGACACTGCCAAAGGAATCATTATGCTTCCAACCGTCTTTGAAACGGCTCAATATCCACCGGCTGTCTTAGCAACTTATCATGCTCGTGACTACCGTGACGCTTTAAACCGAATGGTTCGGTATAAACAAATGTGCCCTCCTGAAAGCTTATGTATGAAAGAGGAAGGTGAGAATTGCACGATCGAACTGAAATGGTTATCTACGGAGGAAGCTGGACCACCAATACTTGTTGGTGTCACGCTAGCATTTCTACTAGAGCTAGGACGCCGGGGTACAGGTCAGCCTATAGTAGCAAAGCATGTTGAATTTTCACACGAAATGGGTAACGTACAAATACTTGAGGAATACTTTGGCTGCCGGATCCGGGTCGGTGCAAATTGTAATCGATTGACGCTGCATCGAAAAGATCTAGATCGCCCCTTTGTCTCGTACAATGCGGAGCTGTTGGAGATTCTGACTCCCGTACTGGATCAATCATTAGATGAGCAGAAAAACAAATACTCAACCGCTGAGAAGGCAAAGTGGATGATTAAACGTAGTTTAACAGGAGGGCACACCGACATTCAGACGATCGCGAGCGAGCTGGGGATGAGCAATCGTACTTTGCAGCGCCGACTTGCTGATGAAGGCACGAACTTTAAGCAATTGTTGACACAAGCTCGACATGAGCTGGCACGGGAGTATTTGGCAGACCCATTGCTTGATATTAAAGAAGTCGCATTCCTGGTTGGATATGAAGACCAAAACTCATTTTACCGTGCCTTCCGCCATTGGGAAGGGGATACCCCTTTACATTGGCGTGCAGAGCACTTAGGGACAAATCGAATAAATTAAACTTTGACAAAATTATCCCCTTTCATAAAAAGGGAAATCTAAATAAGTAAAGTAAAGGAGAATATTATATGGATATGCAGCTAAAAGGTAAAACAGCCTTAGTGACAGGATCAACGAAGGGCATAGGGAAGGCAATTGCCATTGAACTTGCCAAAGAAGGGGTGAATGTACTAATTAATGGACGAAATTTTGATGAGGTAGAACGAACAGTAAATGAGATGAAGGCAGAGTTTCCTGATACTTTTCCTCAAAATGCAGCTGCTGATGTCGTTGATAAAAAACAAAGAGAAGCTTTATTTGATAAATATCCGCAAATTGATATTTTAGTGAACAATATGGGGATTTATGAAATCATGCAATATGACGACATAGATGATGAAGTATGGGAAAAGTACTTTCGGACAAATGTACTTGCAGCGAATGGATTATCTAAATTTTATTTACCGAAAATGTTGGAAAATAATGATGGCCGGATTATCTTTATTGCGAGTGAAGAAGCCATTATGCCTTCAGGTCAAATGCCCCAGTATTGTATGACAAAATCAATGCTTTTATCATTATCAAAAAGCTTATCTAAATTAACGGTTGGAACAGAAGTGACAGTTAATACAATCATGCCAGGACCAACCCTCTCGGAAAACGTGCAGCAAATTATTGTAGGAATATACGCTAATGAAGATATGACTTTTTCCGAGAAAGAGAAAGCTTTTATGACAACAAACCTACCTCAATCAGAAATACAGCGATTTATTAGACCCATTGAAATAGGGAGACTAGCTACATTTGTATGTAGTCCTTATGCATCGGCATTTAAAGGTTCCCCAATCCGTATGGATGGTGGTATGGTACCAACTATTTTTTAACATAGCTCGATTTTGAACATTTAATATCCGATTGACGATTGGGTATTAGTAGGATGCAAAAAGAATCGACTATGTCCATTTAGGTTCATCATAATAACAGGCTAATAATAAGGACATTTTATAAAACAAAATACATTGACATATCGAAATATCGCGATATAATGAGTTGTATGGAACCAATTGAAATCTTTAAAGCCTTATCAAATGAATCTAGGTTGCAAATTTTGCAATGGCTAAAGGAGCCTGATCGTCATTTTATACCCCATGAAGGGATTGATATGAACACAATAGGGGTATGTGTTAGCCAAATAACAGATAAATTAAAAATGACGCAATCAACTGCCTCCCAATATCTCTCTATACTTTTAAGAGCTGGTCTGATTAAGGCAGAACGAATAGGCAAGTTTACTTATTACAAAAGAGATGAAGACGCGATTAGCAAAATTGCTGACTTATTAAAAAAGGAAATTTAAAAGTACACGGAATGCTTTAGAAGCAAAAATAAACATCTGAGGATGTTTATTTTTACAGAAAACATATCGATATATCGCGATGTGTGTTTTTTTTAAAATAACATATCGTTATTTTGCGATATGTTGATATGATAAATGATTAGGGAGTGATAGATGATGTCTAACACGTGGAAAATTTATATTTTAGCCATTATTAGTTTTTTGGTAGGAACGTCAGAGTATATAATTTCCGGGATATTGGATAATATTGCTCATACACTTGGGATCACCTTATCTGCTGCTGGCCAGTTAATTACGATTTTTTCACTTGTTTATGCTATTTTTACACCGATTCTCATGGCATTAACAGCAAGCATAGACAGACGTAAATTAATGATTTATTCTTTAGGTCTATTTGTTTTAGGAAATATTCTTGCTTTTGTCTTGCCTGGATATGGATGGTTTATTGTTGCGAGAATCATTATGGCATTGGGAGCAGGAATGGTTGTTGTAACGGCATTAAATATTGCAGCCAAAATCGCATCAGAAGGGAAGCAAGCGAGTGCAATTGCTACAGTAGTCATGGGATTTACCGCATCACTAATTATTGGTGTTCCGCTAGGAAGAATGACCGCCGAAGCATTTGGTTGGAAATCTGTATTTGGTGGAATCGCTCTTTTGGGGTTAATAGCAATGGTGGTGATGTTCTTTACCCTTCCACATACTGAAGGAGATAAGCCTGTACCTTTAGCTCAACAGCTCTCTTTATTGCGAAAACGAAAAGTTCTGCTTGGATTAGCCATCACGTTCTTCTGGCTCGGGGGATACTCTATTGCGTATACTTATATATCACCCTATCTTCTGACCATTTCGGGGATAAGCGACAAGTTGTTAAGTGGCGTTTTGCTTATATTTGGAATCGCTAGTTTGGTAGGATCAAAGTTCGGAGGCTATAGCACAGATCGATGGGGAGTAGCCTTTACTCTCGTTGGTGGCATGGGATTACATATTATCATGCTACTTCTACTATCAATCGTAACCCACTCTTATGTCGGAGTACTAGTCATTCTAATATTCTGGTCTTTTGCCGCATGGTCTACAGGTCCGACACAACAATATCACTTAGCCACAATCGAACCAGAGTTATCGGGTGTATTGCTTGGTATTAATCAGTCAATGATGCAATTAGCTATGGCTGTAGGTGCAGGAGTAGGTGGAATCTTTGTTGAAAAGGTCTCACTAGCTTACATAACCTGGATTGGGGCATTAGGTGTTGCGTTCGCGATTATTGTTTCTTTGATAGCTTTCAAATCAAATGCTAAACAGAAAATAGCGAATGTAAAAGCATTGAATGAGTAATGCAATTCTTTAGTCTTTAGCGGAATAGATATACTGTTCATTTTGGGCATAGGATTTCATAAAAAGGGTTCTGAATGGAAAAAATTAACAGATGGAGAATACAATTTTGAGCAAAAGGGTGCGTTTCTTTAAAGAAATGCACCTTTTTTAAGGAGGAAAAGCGTCATTGATTACCGTATATAATTAATAACCAAGTCACTGTTTACATCAAAAGATGAAGATGGAATTTGATTTAAGTTTGAAAAGGAAGAAGACCTGAAAGATTCGTTTATATGATTGTTGATTAAATCTATCAAACGACAAATGGATGACTAAGAAGCCTCTATATTGTTTATTAGATAACAAAGAATGTATCTAGTCGAAATAATTCCAAAAAGCAAATATTAAAAGATTAGAGCTTTAAAGGGGGATTTCTATGGGGCTAATAACAGGTAAAGTCGTTATCATATCTTTATTTCTATTGATTATAACTATGGTTGAAACTTTAGCTTATTCTACAAGGATTTCAGGGGCTAGGGTGAAATTAATTGCCACAGCCTTATCATTGTTTAGTACATTGGTGATTGTCTCTAGATTCTCAACAATGATTCAACAGCCTTTAACAGCTAAACTTATTGCGAAAGCTCCAGATGTAAATAAATTATCCTTTATAGAAGATCAATATAGAATATTAATAGGTGTAACATCTCTTGGTGTCTTACTTGGAATACTTTTATTTCCAACTTTTATTACTATTTTTTCAAGAGCAATTATTCAATTATCAAATGAAAGAGGATCTTTGATTTCAGTTTTCTTTAAGTACATGAATATTAAGGGCATTAAAAAGATAATGCTGTGTTTTCGCGTCCCAAAATGGACCTTCATACGGGGGATTACACTAAAAACAATACCAAAAAGGTTATTTATCATTAATATCATTGTCTCAGCCGTATATACAATTGGTATTTTATCTTCACTCTATGCAACGATGTTAGTTCCAGAAGATAGCGCACCGACTGCATTAATGTCTTCAGGTATTATTAATGGTGTAGCAACGATCTTGCTAACAATGTTTATAGACCCGAAAGCATCTGTACTAGCAGATAGAGTAATGAAAAATCAATGTGATTATGTTTTTTTAAAGAGTTATTCTTTAACAATGATAGGCTCTAAATTTTTAGGAACTATAGTTGCTCAATTATTATTCATTCCAGCTGCATATTATGTTGCATGGTTTGCTGAAATGCTTTAACTAAAAAGATAGTATTAATGCGTATATCAAGTTTTAGGTGATAATTTCTTTGTTAGTTAAAGTTGGAGAATAATAGAATGAGTTTCAATAAGGTACATATGAAATTGGAGGTTATAAGTATGTTCTCATCTAAAAGGATCAAATTACGGAAAGTGGAAAAAGGGGATACTGAAAAATATCACTCTTGGCGGAACGATACAGATGTCATGTTTTCTACAAACCCTTCATTAGACGTATATTCACTTGATGATACTAGAGAGTTTGTGGAAAATGTTCTTATTCATTCTGATTCATCGAAAAGCTATATGATTATTGAAAAAGAAAATGAGGTACCCATCGGGATTACATCATTAATAAATATAGATTATAAAAATAGAAATGCTGAATGTATTATTGATATTGGTGAAAAGGAGTACTGGGGCCAAGGATATGGTACGGAGGCATTAAGTATCCTATTAAATTATGCATTCCAGGAACTTAATTTACATCGAGTATCATTAAGAGTTTTTTCCTTTAATGAAAAGGCGATTAAATTATACAAAAACTTAGGATTTAAAGAGGAAGGGAATAGTCGTCAGTCCTTATATAGAAATGGACAATGGCATGATATTTTACATATGGGGATCTTAAAAGAAGAGTTTATCAATTAAATAGGTGTTCACTTTGGAAGACTTTACTTCAATATGGAGTGGAGTCTTTTTTTATGGCTCTTTTTTAAAAAGTCTGCTATTTAAGTAGAGTTTTAACAAATAATCTTTCATTTCGCTAACGTATTATTTATTGTACTTTCCTATTAGTAGGAAAGAAAAATAAATGTAAGGGCTTTAATAAGTTGATATCATTTAAAACAAATAAGAGGAGGGAAACATTATGACAAAAAAAGTTTTTTTAGTATGTGGAGCAGGAGCATCTTCTGGTTTTATGGCGGCAGCTGCTAGAAAGGCTACTAAGAAATTAGGTTTAGATATTGAATTTAAAGCAAAAAGTGAATCTGAAATTGGTGAACATTTAAATGATACCGATTTACTATTAGTTGCACCGCATTTGAAATACATGATTGATGATGTAAAAAGCGCATGTGAAAAAGCAGGTGTTAAATACGGTATTATTCCCCAAAAAGTATATGGATCTTTGGATGGCCAAGGGTTAGTTAAGGTTGCAGAAGAAATTTTACAAGGTGGTAATGAATAATGGAACAAGTAAATAAAGAAGAATTAGCATTAATTTCAATGAACGTAATCTTACATGCGGGTAATGCTCGTGATTATGTTTTTCAAGCCGTAGATAAAGCTTCTAATGGAGAATTCAATCAAGCGGATGAACTTATGAAAAAAGCAGATGAGGAGATCGTTATCGCCCATAAAGCTCAAACCAATACTCTGCAAAAAGAAGCGGAAGGTATTGAGATTCCGTTTTCGCCATTATTTGGACATGCTCAAGATACATTAATGACTGTTAAATCAGAAATGAACATCATGAGGGAAATTATAAAGCTTTACAAAAAAATCTAGGGGGTGAAAAAGATGGATAAATTTATGTCCTGGATGACAGATAGTTTTGCTCCGAAGGTTAATAAGATAGCAAAAAACGCTTGGGTTGCATCGATTCAAGACGCTATCTTGACAGCGATGCCAATGATTTTTATCGGTTCATTTGCAACTATTTTGTCAATCGTTAAGGATTTTTGGAAGGGCTTTCCTGACCTTTCGATGATTAGCACTTTTTCATTCGGTTTATTCTCAATATTTTTAGCTTATTTAATACCAGAATCCATAATGAACCATAAAGGCCATAAGGGTGTTTCAAAACAAGCAGGTCTTGCTGGTTTGGCATTTTTCTTAATGTTAGTATATCCCCAAATTACTGCAGACGGTCATATTAAGTTTGATTTAAATACATTTGGTACCGGTGGGATGATTGCTGCTTTAATTGCTGGATTGTTTGTAGGTTTTGTGATGAACCTCTTCTCAAAATGGAAATTTATTGGTGAAGATTCACCGATTCCAGACTTTGTTGCGGTGTGGTTTAACACATTAATTCCAATCATCGTCATTTTATTAATTGGTTGGATTTTTACATTTGAAATGAATATCAACGTATATGATGTCGTAAATTCAATCTTTTCGCCATTAATTCATCTAGGTCAAAGTTTCTGGGGATTTGTATTGATTTTCTTCCTTGGGTTTTCATTCTTATACACGTTTGGAATTTCAAGCTGGGTTTTATATCCAGTTCAAACCGCTATCGCATTACCAGCTATTGCGGAAAACCAAGCAAACTTTGCAGCTGGAAAGGCTGTCACAAATATTTTCACGGTTGAGACAGGTTCCTTATTTCTTATCGGTGGTGGTGGAGCCACATTAGCTCTCTGTATCATGTTAGCATTTATGGCTAAATCGCAACGTTTAAGAATGATAGGAAAAGCATCACTTGTTCCTTCCATTTTCAATATTAATGAGCCAATTGTATTCGGGGCGCCAATCGCCTTCAACCCGATTTTGATGATTCCAATGTGGATTAATGGACTGCTAGGACCGATTCTAACTTGGTTTGTGATGAAAATTGGTTTAGTACCTATTCCACATGAGCCATTTCAACTTTGGTATTTACCAGGTCCAATTCAAAACTGGATTATTACGGCATCATTCATTGGGCTGATTTACTTTATTGTATTATTTGTCCTTTCATGGATTGTCTATTATCCATTTTTCAAAATTTATGACAAACAAGCGGTTAAGCAAGATGCAGAATTAGCAGAGGAAGGAGAATAATAATTATGAGACAAAATAAATATGCAAGTTTTCCAAAGGACTTCTTATGGGGCGGTGCAATTGCTGCCAGTCAAGCTGATGGTGCATATAACGAAGACGGTAAAAAGCCCAATTCATCAGATGTTCAACCATATCTCAAAGGATTGTCAAATGAAGAAATTCAAGAGCTGGAAAAGCAAGGAATGACATTGGATGAAGTAAAAAAGAATTTGACTGATACAACGCATTACTTTCCTAAACGCCATGGAATTAATTTCTATCATACCTATGAAAATGATTTGGAATTACTAGCAGAGATGGGCTTTAAAACGTTTAGAACGTCGATTGATTGGTCAAGAGTATTCCCTAACGGAGATGAAACCGAACCGAATGAAGCTGCTTTACAGCACTACGGAAAAATGATCGATAAGATGAAGTCCCTTGGAATAGAACCAATCATCACCATGTTACATTATGAAACACCGATTAATATTACTTTACAGTATGGTGGTTGGAAGAACAAAGCAGTCATTGATATGTTTGAACGTTACGGTAAGGTATTATTAGATCGATTTGGCGATAGAGTAAAGTATTGGATTGTTGTGAATCAAATAAACATGATTCAGATTGAACCGTTTTTGTCTTTAGGTATATGCAGAGATCAATATGATCATATTGAAGAGGCAGAATATCAGGCTGTTCACAATCAAATGGTAGCTTCAGCTAAAATTCAAAAGTATGCGAAAACATTACATTATGATTTAGAAATCGGGACTATGGTTGCTGATATGACAGTCTATCCATATTCATGTAAGCCAGATGACATTGTGTTGGCGATGCAACATAATCGTATGCAATACTTCTTTACTGATGTACAATTTCGAGGCGAATATCCGAGATATGCTTTAAATTATTTCAATGAAAATAATATTCATCTTGATATTACCGAAGAAGAGACGAAACTGTTAAGTGATCATACGATGGATTATCTTGCCATTTCTTATTATTTCTCACAAATGGTAGATTCAACAAAGAATGTGAATAAAGCGGATTCAACTTCAGTGAACCCAAATTTAGATGCTAATCCATGGGGATGGAATGTAGATCCACAAGGACTATTTAATACACTATCTCAATATTGGGATCGTTATCAAAAACCAATCATTATTGCTGAAAACGGATTTGGTATGTATGATACGGTAGAAGACGGAAAGATTCATGATGATTATCGTATATCCTATTTAAGTGATCATATTGAACAAGTTGGTCGTGCCATTCATGATGGTGCGAATGTCATTGCCTATTGTGCATGGGGTCCAATTGATATAGTGAGTTGTTCTTCACAACAAATGACAAAGCGTTATGGTTTTATCTATGTTGATCTAGATGATGAAGGGAAAGGATCAGCTAAGAGAATGAAGAAAGATAGTTTTTATTGGTACAAACAAGTGATATCAACGAATGGATCAGAAATTTAATAAGGCTGTTTTCGTTTAGTTTGTTGCTTTTGTAAAAGCCCAACTACCGGCTTTTACTACCAATAAAGGATTCTAGCGGGTTTTATGGAGATTGCAGCTCTTTTCTGTGAAAATAAAACTCCGCCTTTAAGAATAATTTATTAAGTTTAAACTTGATTAAAATTGTGCAAGCTATAAATAATTTAATTTGGGCAATAGGAAAGCAGAGCTACCGAATTTTTCGGTTTCTCGTTTAACTTTTCTGTTGTTTGTCTATAATGCTAATTTAAGTTGACTCATGGTAGGGTTCCTTATTCTGAAGCATATGATAGACAATAGTTAGCATTCGATGTCCGATGGCAACGAGTGCTTTTTTCTTTCCCCTTCTTGCAGCTAGTGACCAATATTTGATTCCTAATCTTTGATTCCGACTTCTTGAAACAGCCCACGCAGCCTCACACAATGCAGATTTAATATGAGGATTTCCTTTAACCGTTTTAGTGTTTTTTTCCTTCCAGCACTTTCGTGATTTCCGGGCGACAATCCTGCCCATGATGCAAGATGTTTGGAGGTTGGAAATTGTCCCATATCTACTCCTATTTCCGCAATGATAACAGCTGCCGTGTCTTTCTTAATTCCCGGCATTGTAACCAGAAGCTGTACTTCCTCCTGATAGTTGGATAAAATGACGTCGATTCTTTTCTCGATATCTGATATTAATTCTTCTAAATTAACAATGTGCATCCAAGATTGCTTAATAAGAAATAGCTGGTGATCATTTAATGTTCCAAATAGTGAGTCGGTAATCAATTGCTTTTTATGGGCCATTCTTCCATGTATCTTTTGTTCGACATCTTCTTGATCGATATAACCTTCATTCATGAGTTGTTCCAATAGTTTTCGTCCTGATACTCCAAATATATCTGAAATAACTGTGCTTAATTTGATGTTTGAGGACTCTAGTACCTTTTGGATTCGGTTTTTTCGGATGTCATGTGTCCAATCCATTTTTTCTGAGGCGAGTCAAATCTCTCAAATTTCGAAAGTCTTCGGGAGGGACAAAACTTTTCTCTATTAAGCCATGTCTTAATAATTTAGCAATCCATTCAGCATCCGAAACATCTGTTTTCCTTCCAGGGACATTTTTAATCCTTTGAGCATTTGCCAAAGTAATATCAAAGAAATCCTCCAAGATATTGTATACAGGTTTCCAGTAGACGCCTGTACTTTCCATTGCGATGTGGGTTACTTCCTTCTCCTCAAGCCATTTAAGAAGATGAAACAGATCCTTCGTCAAAGTAGGAAATGTTTCAGTCTCCTTAATCAAGTCAGTTTCTGATTCTCCAAGAATGACACAGGCAACTATTGTTTCCGAATGAACATCTAGGCCTGCACATCGTTTGTGCAATGTTTCCATTTCACTCCACCTTCTGAAAATATTCCACAAACAGTGGAATGAATTTGAAATTAAACATTTTTCTGTTCGTAGTCATCTCTCGAAATTGAGAGAGCTAACAATGGGTTGTGCACCAAATTCATTCCAACAGTTTTCTCAACAGGGTAAGACCACCAATAAGAGCTACGTCATATACTCACTGTTTGTGGTATCTACATTATGGGACAGAGAACCCATTTTCATTCTGGGTTGAGAGCGAAAGATCATGAAAGTTTTCTCAGTAAAACGAAACTGGTAGCCATCCCAAGTCGATATTTATTCGTTATAACTTTACTTAAATAGAAACAATGTTTGAGAAAAGAGACTTTTAATAAACATAAAGAGGAAGCGGGAGTCCTTCCTCTTTTTACTATACAAGGAATGATTTGATGAACAAAACTGATATGTTACTCGATTATCTTAAAAGACATTCTGGAAATGAATTTATATCTGCTAAAACACTAGCTGAATCATTAGGGGTAACCGACAGAACGATTCGCCACTATGTTAAGTCGATTAATGAGAAACAGCCTAATCTTATTGAATCAAGCAGAGTGGGTTATAGATTAACTAATAATATGGCTACTATTCAATATCCAGAGAAAAATGATCATATGGACAATCGCCGTTTCTATATTTTAAGACGACTGATTAAGAGTTCTGACCGTGGCTTGGACTTATTTGATTTAGCAGATACTCTGTACGTTTCAGATGCTACCATACGTTCTGATATAATGAATCTCAATCGTTTAGTAACGACACATAATTTACAGATCATTCAACAAAATAATCGTTATGTTCTTACCGGTGATGAAAAGAGTCGCAGAAAATTGATGATCGATTTAATTGATTTTTCTAAACCAACTAAAACATCAATTGAAGAAGAGGTTCAAAGATTCCTTGGACCCATATCACTACAAGAGTTAATGGAGTTAAGTAAGAACAGTTTTGATAAGCATAGTGTTCATCCAAACACCTACTTCTTTAAGAATTTCATTATTCATTTAGCCATTGCTATTGAACGTGCAACGGATAATGAACAATTAGAACAAAGTTCGTTTCCAATTCAAAATCGAAATGCAACTAGCTATAAAATCATTAATGAAATTGCAGAAAATCTTAATAAAAAATATGCTATCCAGTTTTCGCAAGCCGATAAGGACGAGTTGGCCATCCTGTTTATTGGTCATATAAAAGATGATGAGATTTCAATGGATAACTATGCAAGCATGAAAGTATCGAAAGCATTAGACCATGCTATTCAGGAAATAAGTGAAGTGTATATGCTTGATTTTACCGATAATAATTTTAAAACTCGCTTATTAGTGCATGTGCAAAACTTGTATAATCGGCTAAGCCAAAATAAATACACAAGAAACATGAGTGTATTGAACATTCGGATCAAATATCCAATAATATTTGATATAGCGGTATATCTAGCTTCGGTACTGGCGAATGATTTGAATGTTGAAATTAATGATGATGAAATTGCTTTTATTGCCCTACACATTGGCACCTTCTTAAATAGTCAAAATGATGGAAATAGCAAAATCAATACGGTTATTATTACACCAGCCTATCTGGGCCAACATGCAGAAATTGAAAAGTGTATTGAAAAGCATTTTGAAGATGAATTGTTTATTAGTGGGATTTATGAAGATGTTAGTGAGTTGAATTCGCTAATGTCCAATGATTTAGTCATAACCACTCAAAGCACTGAACATATAAGAAATCGAATGGCAATGGTTAACACGGAATTCGTAAATATTCATGAATTTATAACAAAACACGATATTGCCTTGATCAGCCGTGCGATTGAAAAAATTAAACATACTAATTATACGAACTTTCTCAAAGACAAGATTCCCGAATTAATTAGTGAGAAGTTTTTTATTACGATAAGTGATGATTTCTCAAGAACAAATCATGGAGACTATTGCAGAGAGCTTTCAAGAGGACGATTATGTTGATTCGGATTACTTGAAGAAATTAAATGAGCGGGAAAAAGTTTCTTCTACTGCCTATCCAAGTGGTGTAGCCATTCCTCATACAATGAAGTTTGAAGCAAAAAGGACAGGCTTAATGATATTAAAACCTGTCAATCAAGTAGAGTGGGATCGTATTAAGGTTAAACTAATTATTGGGCTTGCTGTTAACAAGGATGATTCACATATGTTTAATAAAATATTTCCGCGAATCATTGAATTGGTTGCAGAGCCGTATAATATTCAATATCTATCTGGAACAAATACTAGAAATGAATTTATTGATCGTTTAATTGAATTAATGGTGAGAGATAATTATTTTCCAGAATAGATCAAACAGAAATTGTTTCATACTTAGATAGGCGATTCTTCCATAGGAAGAATCGCTTTTTTAGTGTAGCAGTAAAGGATCTTTGCTCGCTTGTAAGTGTGTCGGATTTATTGTTAGAAATACAGAATTATCAGAAACTATTTTAGGTTATTGTCGTATATATGAATAAGTAAATCTTTTAAGGGGGGATTAAAGTAAAAAGGTTTTTATATAATTTTGTTTGTACCTTTGTTGTTGGAATTATTATTTATTCAGGCATGAACTATCAAGCTTATTTAAAGAAAGAGGCAATGGTTACTTTTAATTTAACGCCAGTCATATGGTTTGCAACAATATTTCCAATTATTATTGGTATGTTGTTACGATTACCTAAATTGATTATCCAGATGATAGAAAGAAAGAGTTGGACGTTTGATTGGGTTACAGTTATTTCTATTGGAATACCAGCTCTGTATATAGCATTGTTACAATACTTTCCATACAGCCCTTTAGGAATGTATATACCCTTTGCAAGAAATTTTATCATTATCGATAATTATGTATTAACAATGACTGGAGGAATTGTCTTTGGTTATGTTTTATTAGCCAGTATTAAAAAATGATTGTTTTTACATAATTACTAAAACTAATTTTTGGTAATTATGGAACTGTTTAAAGAGAGGGATAAAGTTGTGGAATATAAATGAAGCAGGATTTATCATTCCAGACGAGAATTCTTACTACATATTAATTTTGCTTATTGTCAAGAAATTATAGGAGGGGTGAGAGTACGATGGAAGGAAATCATCAGAAATTGGTTGAAAGGCTTATGCCCAAAATTGTTGAAAAAGGTGAATTTAAGGTAGTTGGCGTATCATGCAATGCAACAATGATGGACAAAGATATGATTATCCCAAAGTTAGTTGATGAATTTCATCATTCGAGAATAAGAGAAATAAAAAATAGAAGTAATCAACCCATTTCATATGGCATTTTTGTCGATCCTCCAAATTTTGATCCTGAAAAGGACGAGTTTACTTGGATTGCTGGTGTTGAAGTAACTAATTTCGAGCGTATTCCTCAAGGAATGATATACCGAACAATTCCTGCGCATAAATATGCCGTACTTTCGTATGATCCAAAGACTGATGAAATCAACCCTTATCAATTTCTATATCAATGGTTTACTAGTGAAGGGTATGAACCAACAGATTTATTTGGTTTCGAAATCTACAATCCCTATAACGGTAGAGATACAGCTTACACATTGTATTTACCCATTAAGTAATGGATTATTGAGCTACAAGATTCGACTCTCATTATAGCGAGGATTTTATAAAAATTGAAAACCTCCGCTTGTCAAAATGGAGGTTTTTCATTCAAAATTTTATTAAGAATACACAATTTCGAAAAGGTAAACATTGATTAACCTACATCAATTCTATCCTGAACATCCTTAAGAATCATTTCAAGTGATGTGACAATTCCTTTATCATCCTTATACATAATATGCTTTGGTTTAAAATGGACAGGTGAATCTAAACCGGCTGCGGCAGAGATGCGAAATAGCCCTTTTCTTAGTGTGACAAGAAAATTCACGACACGGAATTTCTTTTCATCGATCACAAGTGCTTTTTGTAGGTCAGGATCGGTTGTTGCAACGCCTACCGGGCAGGCATTTGATTGGCATTTCAATGTTTGGATGCATCCAACGGTAATCATAAAGCCGCGGGCAATATTAACAAGATCAGCACCCATTGCTAATGCGATGGCAATTCGGTCAGGTGTAAATAATTTTCCTGAGGCGATAATCTTCACACGATCACGTACCCCATATTTTTGCAATGTAGAAACGAGGATAGGCAATGCTGATTTAATCGGCAAACCAACACTATCAATTAGCTCTTGATAGGAAGCCCCAGTCCCACCTTCTCCACCATCGACTGTAATGAAATCAGGACCTTTACCCGTTTCTTTCATATATTTAGCTAATTCTTCGACACTGTCATTTCCACCAATAACAATTTTCATACCGACAGGCATTCCTGTTACCTCGCGAATTTTTTCAATAAACTCACACATAGTTGGTACATCACTAAACTGATGAAAACGATTAGGGCTATCGACAGATTTATAAGGCTCTACCTTTCGAATTTCCGCGATTTCTGGGTTCACTTTTTCTGCATCGATATGGCCGCCACGTGTTTTTGCTCCTTGAGCGAGTTTTAGCTCAAATGCTTTAATTTCAGGAATTTCACTTTTGCGTTTTAATTCGTCCCAATCGACTTCCCCATTTTTATCGCGGATCCCGAATAAGCCAGGACCAATCTGCATGATAATATCCACTCCACCTTCAAGATGATAAGGAGATAAGCCGCCTTCACCTGTGTTCATCCAAGTCCCTTTTGCTAATCCAAGTCCTTTAGATAATGCAGTGATGGCATGCTTTCCAAGTGCACCATAGCTCATTGCGGACATGCCGATTAATCCTTTTAATACAAAAGGGTATTTAGTATTTGGTCCAATGACCACCGCATCATCATCATGCAATAAATAAGCAGATGTTTCTTCATCCTCCCATTTTTCCTCCCGTTGTGAAAAAAGGGGGTCCTTCATTAATATGTATCTTTTAGTGAAAACCTTTGTGTTTTCATCCATTTTGATCTCTTCTGTCAATTTAGGAAACATATCATTTTTTACATAGAAGCCTTCTTCGTCGAAGTCACGCTTTGAACCGAAGCCAACGACATCACGCTTATATTTTGCGCTTTTTACGATATGTTCATAGTCATCTCTCGAAAATGGTTTTCCTTCAGTATCACTATTGAACCAATACTGACGCATTTCGGGACCAATTTTTTCAAAGAAATAACGAATTCTTCCGAGTGCCGGATAGTTTCTTAAGATGGAATGACTTTTTTGGTTACGATCAAACAATAAGAGATAGATAAGAAAAATGATTAAACCAATGAGTAGCAATGCAATAACAATAAAACCAATGATGATTAAAATATCTGCAAGTTTCATTACGTCCGCCTCCTCTAACAATATTCATTACACGAAATGAAAAATATATGCATTGGCTGAACGTCACATAAATTTAAATGGGATTGGAAAGCTACTAAAAAACAATCAAGGAGGTACATATTCTTGAAAGCTTCCGATCTATTTGTTCAATGCTTAGAAAATGAGGGAGTGGAATATATTTTTGGAATACCTGGAGAGGAAAATACGGATTTAATTGATTCTCTTATAGGTTCGAATATTGAATTTATCGTTGTGCATCATGAACAGGCAGCTGCATTTATGGCGGATATTTATGGTCGTTTAACAGGAAAAGTGGGCGTTTGTTTAGCAACATTAGGACCTGGTGCGACCAATTTATTAACTGGAATTGGGGATGCTTATCTCGATCACGCTCCAGTTGTGGCAATTACAGGACAGGCTGGTCTTGAGCGTATCCATAAGGAATCACATCAATACGTTGATATTATCGGGGTTTTCAAAGAAGTAACAAAATGGAATCAACAAATAAGAGTACCACATACCATTCCAGAAATTATCCGAAAGGCCTTTAAAACAGCAGTTCTTGAAAAGCCGGGTGCTGTTCATATTGAATTACCTGAGGATATTGCCATGATGGACACAGAAGGTGAGCCATTACCAGTAACACCTCTTCCGATATCTCGACCAGCAGAAAGTGCAATTAAACAGGCCGCAGAAGCAATTAATCGATCAAAACGTCCAATTATTCTAGCTGGAAACGGGGTTATTCGTGATGGAGCAGTAGAGAGCCTTCGTGCATTTGCTGAAGCAAAAAATATTCCTGTAGTGAATACGTTTATGGCTAAGGGGGTCTTGCCATCTGATCACCCGCTTACCTTGTATACAGTTGGAATGCAGGCAAAGGACTATGTTTTATGTGGCTTTGATTTAGCCGATTTGATTATTACGGTTGGCTATGATTTTGTTGAATATTTACCTAAATATTGGAATGATGAAGCAATGAATCCAATCATTCATTTGGATAGTTTACCTGCTGAAGTCGATGCGTTTTATCCAGTCCAAGTGGAGCTAGTTGGAAATGTGAAGGAAGGATTAGATGAATTAAGTACATATGTGGAAAAAAAGGAATTATGGGAAAAGGTAAAACAATTAAAATCCCAATTAGATGAAAAACTTCATGCGAAAGACACGATTTCCGGAAGCCCGGTTAAACCGCAAAGAATACTGGCAGACTTAAAAAAGGCGGAAAAAGGAGAAGCTATCGTAATTTCAGACGTTGGTGCACATAAACTGTGGATTGCTCGAATGTTTCAACCTGAAAAACCAAATCACACAATTATCTCCAATGGTTGGGCGTCTATGGGGATTGCGGTTCCTGGTGCGATTGCTGCAAAATTAGCCAATCCAGACAAGCCTGTAATAGCTGTAACAGGCGATGGAGGGTTTCTTATGAATGGTGTTGAAATAGCAACAGCCAAACGACTTGGTCTTGCCATTGTGATTATTATTTTTCACGATTCAAAATTTGGCTTGATTGAATGGAAGCAACTGAATAAATTTAATCGATCTAATGAGATTGAATTTACTGATCCAGACTTTTTAGAATTCGCAAAGAGCTTTGATGTGCAAGGTATAAAGGTAAAGCATTCAGATGAATTGTTACCTGCTTTAGAAAAAGCGATGGCTAGTGAAGAAATTGTCATCATTGATGTGGATGTGGACTACTCAGAAAATGTGGAGCTATCAAAAACACTTGGAAATTATATTTGTAAATTATAAATTCGTTGATCGTAAATCGAGGAGGAAAAGAACATGAAGAAAAAATGGTCCTTGTGGATAGGTGGTCATTGGAGGGATGCGAAAGCGTATGAACCATTATATAATCCTCATACAGATGAGGAGCTTGCAGAGATTGGGCAGGCTGAACCAGCAGATGCGGTAGAAGCAATTGTAGAGGCACATGCAGCTTTTCAAAAGTTTCGAACAGTCCCGGCACATGCAAGAGCAAAAATTTTATATAAAGCGGCAGAAATAATGGAAGCACGCAGTGAGGAATGTGCGAAAGTTATTGCTTTAGAAGCAGCCAAATCAATAAGAAATGCGCGTGAGGAAATGAATCGAACGGTTCAAACCTATCGTTTTGCCGCGGAAGCAGCCAAAAGTAATTATGGAGAACAAATCCCAATGGATGCTGCTGAGGGTGGGGAAAATCGCTTTGGCTTTACGATTCATACTCCCATGGGTGTAGTAACGGCAATCACTCCATTTAATTTTCCGTTTAATCTTGTTGCCCATAAAGTAGGTCCTGCCATTGCAGCGGGAAATGCGATAGTTCTTAAACCTGCGGAACAAACGCCATTAAGCTCTTTATTACTTGCTGAAATTTTTAAAGAAGCAGGGCTGCCAGATGGCGTATTAAATATTATTCCCGGAAAAGGCGAAGTACTCAGTGAAGCATTGACCACACATCCATATGTTAAAAATGTGACATTCACAGGTAGTGTTGAAGTAGGACATATAATTCACCGACAGGCTGGCTTTAGAAAATTGACATTGGAACTAGGGTCAAATTCTCCTTTTATTATTGATGAAGGGGTGGATATTGATAAAGTTATCGAACGCAGTGTGTTGGGTTCATTTTCTTATAATGGTCAAGTTTGCATATCGATACAACGAATCTATGTTCATCGAACATTATACAAGTCTTTCTTGGAGAAATTTATCGCACGGACAAAACAGCTTGTGATTGGATCACCACTCGATGAGAATGTAAATATCACAGCCGTAATCTCTAAGAAATCCTTGAATCGGTTACAAACCTGGATTAATGAGGCTGTACAGTCTGGTGCAAAGGTAGAATGTGGTGGAACAGTAGAGGGGAATGTCCTGACTCCAACCGTTTTAACGAATGTCTCACGTGATTCGAAAGTATTCCGAAATGAAATTTTCGGTCCAGTCGTTTGTATTTTTCCATTTGACACCTTAGAGGAAGCGATTAATGATGCAAATGATTCGATATATGGGCTCAATTCTGGGATTATGACTAATAATATGGAGCATGCTTTTTATGCGGCTGAACATCTTGAAACAGGTGGAGTTATCATCAATGATATTCCTACTTTCCGTATTGATAATATGCCATATGGTGGTTGGAAAGATAGTGGAGTTGGGCGAGAAGGGATAAAGTATGCGATGAAAGAAATGATGGAGGAAAAGTTTATTAGCTTTAAAACAAAGTAAGTTGTATGTATAGATAATCCATTTATGGCAAGTATGTAGATGATTCGAAAGGAAAGGAGGGAACTGGCAAGATGGAAGTTGATATGAGTGTAGAAGAAGTATTACGCGAAATTCAGCAATTGCATATGAACGGGAATTCATTAGGTAAGAAAAGTATTAAAAAGTCCCACCCGCAATTAATGCGAAGTGCACTATATTATTTTCCAGATTGGGATAGTGCCATAGATAAATCTATTTCCTAAGAATCACTACATACTTGTAGGTTGTCTTATTCGTGTTATAAGACAACCTTTTTTTGTGCGAATCTTGCATAAGTTCGAGCGAATATTCCGGAATTCGTGCGAATCGAGGAGAGAAATGGGGATTCGCGCTAAACGTGGTCAGTTTCGTGCGAATCCGTCATAAGTTCGTGCGAATGATATAGGAATTCGTGCGAATCCGTCATAAGTTCGTGCGAATCATATCGGAATTCGTGCGAATGATTTCGGAATTCGTGCGAATCGAGCAAAGAAAAAGGGGATTCGCGCCAAACGTAGTCCGTTTCGTGCGAATCACCAAAATATCGTGCGAATGTCAGCCTAATTCGCGCGAATCACGAAAATGTATTGCTAACTCCACTTATATTAATTGCCTGTTTCCAGGAAAAGATGGAACTTTAGTCACACCACTAGAGTCTGGCTGTAGAATTTCATATTGATAATCATTAAATGTTTGCGAAATGACCTTTGCAATGGTTTCTCCTTTATTTTTTGGAACGAAGGAGATGATTGTAGGACCTGCTCCACTTAGGATGGTTCCGTAAACTCCGAGTTCATGACCTAATGCAGTAATTTTTGCTAGATCCGGAACGAGTGCGGCCCGGTAAGGTTGATGGAAAATATCTCTTTCCATCATTCGTCCGGCCAATTCCCAGTTGTTTTGAAAAATAGCAGCGATAAGAACATTACTAATGCTACTACCTTCGATTGCTTTACTGAAGGCAAGAGTTTCAGGGAGAACTGATCTTGCCTCTTTTGTTTTTAATTCGAATGAAGGAATCATTGCGATGATATCTATTTCTGGAGTAGGACCAATGATCGTTTCAGTTGATTCATTCGAGTGAGACGATACAGTCAATCCACCCCATAAAGAGGCTGTAGCATTATCCGGATGACCTTCGAAACTGCTTGCAAAATGACCTTTCTCTGTTCTACTTAATTCAAGCTCAAGAATATTGTCAGCTATTTCTATCCCGGCAACAATTGCTGCTGCGCTGCTTCCAAGTCCTCTTGCAAGTGGGATTTCACTTTGCATAGAGATGGTTAGTGGGGGCAGTTCTTTTTTGTAAAAATCACTGACATATTTCGCTGCATTATAAATAATATTTTCTTCGATGTCTGGTAATGGAACCTCATTATTTATAAAATGGATATCCCATTGGTCGGAAAGTTGGACACTCACATATAAATATCGATTAATCGCTAGCCCGATGGAATCAAAGCCTGGACCCAGGTTTGAGGTACTGCCTGGAACTTTTAAATAAAATGGTTCGTTCTTCATCGTGCCACCTGCTTTAGATGGTTAAGTAATTCATCCTTATTTGCTTTGAGTATCTCAGGTTGGATTCTTAATTGGTCCATCGCAGTAGCCGGATCCTTTAGTCCATTTCCTGTTAGGACAGCGACGATTTTACTACCTTTCTTAATTTCCCCTGATTCGATTTGTTTTTTTATTCCAGCAATTGAGGCACAAGATGCAGGTTCGGCAAAAATCCCTTCTAATCCTGCTAGTTCTCGATAGCTTTCTAGTATTTCTTCATCTGTAACACTATCAATTTTTCCGTTGGATTCATTGGCTGCTTCCACTGCTAGATTCCAGCTTGCCGGATTACCAATTCGAATCGCAGTCGCAATCGTTTCTGGATTTTCGATCACTTTATTTTGTACGATGGCTGCTGAGCCCTCAGCTTCAAATCCGCGCATTTCTGGAAGTGAGTAGCCCTTCTTTTTGTGAAATTCTTTAAAGCCTTTCCAATAGGCAGAGATGTTTCCGGCATTCCCTACAGGAATGGATAAAATGTCTGGTGCTTCACCTAATTGTTCGCAAATCTCGAATGCTGCTGTCTTTTGACCTTCAAGGCGAAACGGATTGACGGAGTTGACTAATGAATATTCGGAATGCTTGGAAGTATGTATCACCATTTCTAGAGCATGATCAAAATTTCCCTCAATTTCATAAATTTTTGCACCATACATAATGGATTGCGCCAATTTTCCAAGAGCAATTTTTCCTTTTGGAATAACAATTAAACAGTCAAGTCCAGCTCTTGTACTGTATGCAGCGGCCGCAGCAGCCGTATTTCCTGTAGAGGCACAAATGACTCCACGGCTGCCACTTTCCTTTGCTTTGGCAACGGCTAATACCATTCCGCGATCTTTAAAACTGCCTGTAGGATTCGCGCCTTCATACTTTACATAAATTTCTACCTGCCATTTCTCTGATAATACTTTTAATGGGATCAACGGTGTATTCCCTTCCATGAGACTTAGGCTTGGGGTATTTTCAGTGATAGGTAAATAGTCTTTATATTGATTAATGAGCCCTTGCCAATACATTTAATTCATCCCCTCTACGCGATAATTGCTTTTCACATCGATGACTACATCTAAATCTGCTAATAGTTGATAGATTTGTTCAAATCGTTGTTGATTGGTTGTGTGTGTGATAATGACGACCTCTGCTAATTTCTTAGATACAATTGGTTCCTGAATGACCTTCTGCAAGCTCATTTCTTGCTCGTTGAATAGACCTGTTATTTTAGACAATGCCCCTGGTTCGTCCTTTACATGAAGACGAAGGAAATATTGACTTTCAATGGAGTCAGCCGGCTTTAGCTTCTTTTCATTTTGAGGTAGGAAAATATGCTGACCATTGATTCCGTGTTTCATATTTTTGGCGACAGAGATTAGATCTGAAACAACTGCGATAGCCGTTGGTAGCTCCCCAGCACCAGGACCGTAAAACATGGTTTCTCCTACTGAATGACCATAAACATAGATCGCATTATACTCATTATCTACTGAAGCAAGTGGGTGATTAGTAGGTAATAATGTCGGAGCGACGCGGACATCAATCTCTCCATTGTCTAGCTCTGCAATCCCAACTAATTTAATGGTATACCCCAATTTTTTACTATAAAGAATATCTTCTTCAGCTACATGAGTAATTCCTTCAACGACAACATCATCTAAAGTGACAGGGATTGAGTAGGCTAAATGACTTAAAATGACCATTTTTCTTGCTGCATCCAAGCCCTCTACATCTGAGGAAGGATCACTTTCGGCAAAACCAAGCGATTGTGCCTCCTGCAAGACTTCTTCATAGCTTACCGAATGATGACTCATTTTACTTAAAATATAATTAGTTGTTCCATTTACAATCCCGATTAATTTTTTTATTCGATCTGCTGCAAGACCATCTGTTAGCCCTCTTAAGATCGGAATACCACCACCAACGCTTGCTTCATAATACAGATCACAGCCCTGATTTGCAGCAGCTTGTAGTAATTCACTACCATGTAGGGCCATTAAGTCCTTATTAGCGGTGATGACGTGTTTTTTATTTTTTAAAGCAGTATGGATATGTTTTCTCGATTCTTCAATTCCACCCATGACTTCTATCACTATATCAATCTCGGGATTATCTACTATATCACTCGGTTCAGTTGTTAATAATTGATTATATTGATCGATTTTTCGAATTTTATCTGGATCTTTTACAAGGATTTTATTTATTAGAATTTGTGTGCCTGTTTGCTGCCTAAATTTTTCTTGCTCATTTGTTAGTAGGTGCACGACACCGGTTCCGACTGTTCCAAATCCTAATAATCCAACTGATAGTTTATCCAAATCCTCCACTCCATTCTTGTTAGCTTTCTTTTGGAAATTTCAATTAATCCATTTTAGAAAAACATTTGTATTTGTATAACGGACATTATAATCCTTTTTCAGGTCTTTACTCAAGCCTATTTTAAAAATTTATCTATTTTTCTTATAAATATCATTTCGTTTTTTAAACTCTAGAATATTTACAAAAAATTTATAAAAGGAGGAAAGTGATAGTGATAGGTATGTAAGCGTTTACCAATTGACAGTTAAATCTAAATAGTCAAAAAACTTTCTGAAAAGGGGTTGACCGGTATATTTTAAAGTCGTATGATTGTCAACAATTAAATCATTTTTCTAAAGATTCATAATTGAAAGGGTTGAGTTGGCTTGGCAGACCAGTGGATTTTTTTAAATGACCGTTTTGTAAAAAAAGAGGAGGCAGTTGTCTCTGTTTATGATCATGGTTTCCTATATGGTGATGGTGTGTTCGAAGGGATTCGAATGTATAGTGGGAATGTTTTTCGCTTAGACGATCATATAAAACGGTTATACGAATCAGCACACTCAATCACTCTAAAAATTCCTTATGATCAGGAAGAATTAAAACAACTGATTATTGAAACATTGCGAAAAAATAAGTTTCAAGATGCTTATATCCGTGTAGTTATTTCAAGGGGAGTGGGTGACTTAGGTTTAAGCCCTTTTACTTGTAAGCATCCAGGAGTCATTATTATAGCGGAACCACTAGCACTATTTCCAAAAGAGTTATATGAAAGTGGTATTGAAGTTGTCTCCGTCGCTAGTCGACGCAACCGTTCAGATGTTTTAGATCCTAAGGTGAAATCTTTGAATTACTTAAATAATATATTAGTGAAAATTGAAGCTAGCTTAGCGGGTGCAAGTGAAGCATTGATGATGAATGACCAAGGTTATGTTGCTGAGGGCTCAGGAGATAATATCTTCATTGTAAAAGACAATGTCATTAAAACACCGCCAGGATATGTTGGGACTCTCGAAGGGATTACGAGAAACGTCATCATTGAACTTGCTAAACAACTAGGATTTGAAATTCGTGAAGATGTATTTACAAGGCATGATGTTTATATAGCTGATGAAGTGTTTTTAACGGGAACAGCTGCTGAAGTCATTGCTGTCGTAAAAGTAGATGGCAGAAACATTGCTGACGGCAAGCCTGGTCCGGTAACGAACAAATTACTTGAGGCTTTTAGAAATGTAGTTACCGTCGATGGAACTAAGGTGTATGAAACGGATCAGATTCAAGTTAGTTAATGGAAAGGGGTTGAGGTGAAGCACAATGCGAAGTGACATGATAAAAAAGGGAATAGATCGTGCTCCCCACCGAAGCTTGCTATATGCAGCTGGGGTAAAAACGAAGGACTTACATAAGCCATTTATCGGTGTGTGTAATTCCTATGTGGATATTATTCCTGGACATAAGCATTTAAATAAGTTTGCAGAGGTCGTAAAGGAAGCGATTTGGGAAGCAGGTGGTGTTCCTTTCGAATTCAATACCATCGGTGTCGATGATGGAATTGCGATGGGACATATCGGAATGAGATATTCACTTCCAAGTCGAGAGCTAATTGCTGATAGTGCAGAAACTGTAATCAATGCCCATTGGTTCGATGGTGTTTTCTACATCCCTAACTGTGACAAAATAACGCCAGGAATGTTAATGGCTGCAGCGAGAACGAATATTCCTTCCGTATTTGTATCCGGAGGTCCAATGGAAGCAGGAAAAACTGCTGATGGAAAAAACCTTTCTCTTACTTCGGTTTTTGAAGGGGTAGGAGCATATAAATCAGGAAAAATAGATGAAGAAGAATTACTTGAGCTTGAAACGAGTGCTTGTCCAACTTGTGGTTCATGCTCGGGAATGTTTACAGCAAACTCAATGAACTCACTAATGGAAATTCTGGGGCTAACCCCTCCGGGAAATGCAACGATTGTTGCAACCTCGAATGAGAGACACAGAATCATTCGTGAAGCTGTGGGTCATTTAATGAATTGTATTGAAAAGGATATAAAGCCGCGTGACATTATTACGAAAGAGGCAATTGATGATGCCTTTGCACTAGATATGGCAATGGGAGGATCAACCAATACGGTATTACATACATTGGCGATTGCCCATGAAGCAGGGATTGAATACGATTTAGATCAAATTAATGAGGTAGCAAAACGAGTACCTTATTTAGCAAAAATCAGTCCCGCCTCAGATTATTCGATGCAAGATGTACATCGTGCAGGTGGCATTAGTGCCATTATCAATGAGCTTTGCAAAATCGATGGAGCCATTCATCGCTCAAGAATAACCATTACAGGTAAGAGTACTTACGAAAACGTCAAGGATGCAGTCATACACGATCAAGATGTGATTCGTACGATTGAAAATGCGTATAGTCCAGTTGGCGGTCTTTCCATTTTAAAAGGAAATCTCGCTCCAGATGGAGGAGTAATCAAAGTAGGTGCCGTCGATCCATCTATAAAAACCTTCCTCGGTGAGGCGATTGTATTCGAATCACAGGAGGAAGCACAGGAAGGAATCGATAATGGATTAGTTCGTGAAGGGCATGTCGTGGTTATTAGATATGAAGGACCAAAGGGTGGTCCGGGGATGCCTGAGATGCTAGCACCAACCTCATCGATAGCTGGAAGAGGATTATCGACCAGTGTCGCATTAATTACAGATGGAAGATTTTCTGGTGCGACAAGGGGGATATCAGTCGGCCATATTTCACCAGAGGCGGCTGAAGGTGGTCCGATTGCTTTCATCAAAAATGGGGATCAAATATTAATCGATTTAATCAATCGAAAGATAGAAGTTATGTTAACAGATGCAGAGCTTGAACGAAGAAGATTAAACTGGGATCCTCCAGAACCAAAGATTACTACTGGTTATTTAGCAAGATATGCAGCATTAGTAACATCTGCAAACACTGGAGGAGTATTGAAAATAAAATCACCGCAAAAAACGTTGACGAGGACAAATGGTTAAGACCAGATACTTACAGAGAGTCGGGATCGCTGAAAACCGATAGTATCCCTTACCATTACTCACCTCTAAGTGCTAATCTGAACGGTTACAAGTAGGAATAGCCGAGTGTTTACTTTAACACTCGTTATCAAAAGCAACGCTAGTAAAAAGGGAAAAAGGATTTTAGTCAAACTACTAACCTTTCACTTTATCAAACTAGTCGCTGTAAAAGGTGTTATTCGTAAGGATAACATAAAGTTGGGTGGTACCATGGAAAGAAGTCTTTTCATCCCTTCATAATTGGTAGATTTTTTTATGCCATATTTTTGAGGATGAATGGGCTTTTTTTGTTAGATTCTTTTCTTGCAAGTTTGCTATCCAAGTTTTGTTAAACAAATGAAAGTAAATTAGGAGGGAAAAAGGTGCAGGCTAAAGCGTTTTCGGATGATCAATTGGTGATGGAGGAAATTAACGGAGCAGACTTACTCATTCAATTAATCATCAATGAAGGAGTAGACGTGTTATTTGGTTACCCAGGTGGAGCAGTTCTAACAATCTATGATGCCTTATATGGAAAAAGCATTAAACATATTCTATCGCGACATGAGCAAGGATCGATTCATGCAGCGGAAGGATATGCACGTGTGACAGGAAAACCTGGCGTCGTCATTGCAACTTCAGGACCAGGTGCAACAAATTTAGTAACCGGTATTACTGACGCCATGATGGATTCTTTGCCTCTGGTCGTCTTTACAGGACAGGTAGCAAGTACAGTGATTGGGTCTGATGCCTTTCAAGAGGCAGATGTGATAGGAATAACAACACCGATTACGAAACATAACTATCAAGTCCGCGATATAAAGGATCTTCCAAGAATCGTGAAGGAAGCTTTCCATATCGCATCGACAGGGAGGCCTGGACCAGTAGTCATTGATATTCCAAAGGATATTTGTTCACAAAAAATCAAGCTATCAGCCGAGGTTGAACTGCAATTACCAGGCTATCAACCGAATTACAGTCCCAACGTCTTACAAATAAAGAAGTTAGTAGAGGCACTGGCTAAGGCGAAAAAACCGGTTATTTTAGCCGGAGCCGGTATATTGCATTCTGGTGCAACTGAATTACTATTCGAATTTGCAACTAATAACCAAATACCAGTCACTAATACGTTACTAGGCTTAGGCAGCTTTCCTGCTGATCATCCTTTATTTTTAGGAATGGCAGGGATGCATGGAACATATGCAGCCAATATGGCACTGTATGAAACGGATTTACTTATTAATATCGGTGCACGGTTTGATGATCGATTAACTGGAAAATTAGAGCACTTTGCACCACATGCGATGATTGCCCACATTGATATTGATGCAGCTGAAATTGGTAAAAATGTCGAAACGCATATTCCAATTGTCGCAGATGCGAAGGAAGCATTAGTAAAGCTATTGGAAGAAGACATACCTCAATTAGCAATCGAGCAATGGAACGAGAAGCTAACCCAAAATAAAGAGCAATTCCCTTTATGGTATAGCGAGAGTGGAGAGGAAATGTCTCCGCAACGATTAATCGAGCTCGTCCATCAATATACAGAGGGAAATGCAATTATTACCACCGATGTTGGTCAGCATCAAATGTGGGCGGCACAATATTATCATTTTTCTAAGCCAAATCGTTGGGTCACTTCGGGTGGCCTAGGAACAATGGGCTTTGGGTTTCCAGCAGCAATTGGTGCACAATTAGCAAATCTAGACCAAACCGTTGTTGCAATTGTTGGTGATGGAGGTTTCCAAATGACTCTACAGGAATTGGCCGTAGTGAAGGAACATCATTTGCCGATAAAAGTGGTGATTGTCAATAATTACTCACTTGGAATGGTAAGACAATGGCAGGAAACCTTTTATGAAGAGCGTTATTCCTATTCAAAGATTCCCGTACAACCAGATTTTATTAAACTGGCAGAAAGCTATGGCATTAAAGGAGTACGTGTAACGAATGAAGAGGAGGCTGCAAGGGTATTCGCTGAATGCTTAACAGATGATTCACCAGTTGTCATTGACTGCCGTGTAAAACAGGAAGAAAATGTGTATCCAATGATCGCTCCTGGTAAAGGATTACATGAAATGATCGGGGTGAAACCATGAAAAGGGTAGTAACTGCAACAGTGTTAAACCAAAGCGGTGTGCTAAATCGTGTGACAGGAGTGTTATCAAAACGGCAATTCAATATTGATAGCATCACCGTTGGTCGAACAGAGAATGAAGGAATCTCAAGAATGACCATTGTTGTAAATGTAGAAGATGAGAAGCAGGTTGAGCAGCTAACAAAACAATTAAATAAATTAATCGATGTATTGAAGGTTGCAGATATTACTGATCAAGCCATTGTCGCTAGAGAACTTGCCTTAATCAAAGTACTAAGCACCCCTCAAACAAGAAGTGAAATTGGCGGTATCGTCGAACCCTTTAGAGCATCGATTATTGATGTTAGCAGGGAAAGCATTACCATCCAGGTGACTGGTGATACAGAAAAAATCGAAGCATTAATTGATCTATTAAGACCTTATGGAATTAAGGAAATGGTTCGCACTGGTTTAACGGCCTTCTTAAGAGGATCGCAAAAGCCAGTAACTGAATTAACTTCCTATTCCCTATTAAAATAATTAACGATTAAAGGAGAAGATGAAAAATGGCAAAAGTATATTATGATTCAGATATTCAAGATGAGGTTTTAAGAAATAAAAAAATCGCGATCATTGGTTACGGCTCACAAGGTCATGCCCATGCACAAAACCTACGTGAAAGTGGATTTGATGTGGTAGTAGGTTTACGTAAAGGGAAATCGTGGGAGCAAGCTGAACAAGATGGTTTTGCAGTGAAATCTGTAAAAGAAGCAAGTGAAGAAGCCGATGTTATTATGGTTCTTTTACCAGATGAAAGACAAACTCAAGTATATAAAGAAGAAATTGAACCCGTACTATATCCGGGCAAAGCAATTGCTTTTGCGCATGGCTTTAATGTTCATTTTAATCAAATCGTTCCACCAGAAAATGTAGATGTGTTCTTAGTAGCACCAAAAGGACCTGGACATTTAGTACGTAGAACATATGTTGAGGGTGCAGGGGTTCCAGCTCTTATCGGAATTTATCAAGACGTAACTGGCGAAGCAAAAGACGTGGCACTTGCTTATTCCAAAGGAATCGGTGGTTCTCGAGCAGGGGTACTCGAAACGACGTTTAAGGAAGAAACTGAAACAGATTTGTTTGGTGAGCAGGCAGTCCTTTGCGGTGGATTAACTTCACTTATTAAAGCAGGATTTGAAACATTGACAGAAGCAGGATACCAGCCTGAGGTTGCATATTTCGAATGTCTTCATGAAATGAAATTGATTGTTGATTTGGTTTATGAAGGAGGACTAAAAGGAATGCGCTATTCGATTTCAGATACAGCACAATGGGGTGACTTTGTTTCTGGACCAAGAGTAGTGAATGAAGATACGAAAAAACGGATGGGAGAATTGTTAAAGGAAATTCAATCTGGTCAATTTGCTAAAGGTTGGGTATTAGAAAATCAAGCGAATCGTCCTGTATTTAATGCGATTAATGCCAGTGAAAATCAGCATCCTATTGAAGTAGTTGGCGAGGAATTACGAAAGCTCATGCCATTTGTTAAGAAGGAGAAGAAGGAAGAGGAAGTGGCAGCATATGCAAAAAATTAATATTTTTGATACGACCCTTCGAGATGGCGAACAGTCTGCAGGAGTGAACTTAAATGCGATAGAAAAGCTTGAAATTGCCAAACAGCTCGAACGACTTGGAGTAGATATTATGGAGGCGGGATTTCCCGCTTCCTCCCAAGGAGATTTTTTAGCAGTACAATCAATCGCAAGATCGATCCGTAATAGTTCAATCACTGGTTTAGCAAGAGCGAATAAGCGGGATATTGATATTGCTTGGGATGCATTAAAGGATTCTGAGGAGCCGAGAATTCACATTTTTCTTGCAACTTCCCCGATTCATATGACCTATAAATTAAGAAAAACCCCTGATGAAGTATTGGAGTCAGCAGTTGAGGCTGTAAAATACGCCAAACAAAGATTTTCCCATGTACAATGGTCTGCTGAGGATGCAAGTCGGTCAGATAAATGGTTTCTAGTAAAAATTATTAGTGAAGTCATTCAAGCAGGTGCAACGGTTATTAATCTACCAGATACAGTCGGCTATAGTACACCGAAAGAGTATGGCGAGCTTTTCTCGTTTATTCGGGAAAATGTTCCTTCTATTGATAAGGTGATTCTGTCAGCGCATTGTCATGATGATTTAGGGATGGCAACCGCAAATTCACTGGCTGCTATTGAAAATGGTGTACGACAAATTGAAGGCACGATTAATGGTATTGGTGAAAGAGCAGGAAATGCTGCATTAGAGGAAATAGCGGTAGCTCTTCATATTCGTCAAGATTATTACCAGGCAAAAACAGGATTAAAGCTAGATGAAATCAAACATACGAGTCAGCTAATTAGTAAATTAACCGGAATGGTCGTTCCAGGAAATAAAGCAGTTGTTGGTGCAAATGCATTTGCTCATGAATCAGGAATTCATCAAGACGGTGTGTTAAAGGAAGCATCTACCTATGAAATTATTACTCCTGAACTCATTGGAGTCGCATCGAATAACTTAGTTCTCGGAAAGCATTCTGGAAGACATGCATTTAAACAAAAAGCCTTGGAATTAGGATTTGAGCTGACACCGGAAAAGCTGAAAGATGCGTTTGATTCATTTAAAGCATTAACGGATCGAAAGAAAGAAGTGACCGAGGATGACCTCTTTGCGATACTTACGGATAAACAGACTGAACAAATTGATGTGAAAACCTATGAGCTACAAAGTGTTCAGGTGCAATATGGTACAAATAATATCCCAACAGCTACCGTAGTTGTGAAGTCTCCAAATGGTACTGTCCTAGAAGAGGCAGGAACCGGTGCAGGTAGTGTGGAGGCAATCTATAATACATTATCACGAATGATTGATGGTCCGGTTGAATTAAAAGATTATAAGCTCCATTCGCTTGGTTCTGGAAGAGATGCATTAGCCGATGCCTTTGTTAAGGTCCAGTATAGTGGAGTTGAATCCGGTGGAAGAGGCTCGGCACAGGATGTCTTAGAGGCATCAGCAAAGGCCTATTTAAATGCGATTAATCGAGTCATTGTTCATGAAGAGTATAAAAAGGAAAAACTACAAGTTTAGATGATAACTCCAAACTATTAAACTTTTACAAAAATCAAAGGAGGCAAGGTTTATGAATAAAAGAATCGCAGTTTTACCTGGTGATGGAATTGGCCCTGAGGTGATGAATGGTGCTGTTCGAGTTCTTCAAGCCATATCTGATTGTTTCGATCATGAGTTTAGTTTCGAGGAAGGTTTAATAGGTGGTGCAGCGATCGATGATTGCGGCCAGCCCCTTCCAGAATCTACTTTAGCCTTATGTAGGGAGAGTGATGCGATTCTTTTAGGAGCGGTTGGTGGACCCAAATGGGATTCCACTTCACATGCTGTTAGACCAGAGCAAGGATTGCTTGGACTGAGAAAGGAATTAGGTCTTTTTGCAAACCTACGTCCGGTTACAGCATATGAACCGCTCATCCATGCCTCCACATTGAAAAAGGAAGTTATTGAAAACGTAGATCTATTAATTGTTAGAGAGCTAACAGGTGGACTTTATTTTGGAAAACCAAGTGAAAGACGTGGAGAAAACAAAGAATTAGTGGTTGATACATTGGTTTATAACGTTTATGAGATTGAAAGAGTGGTAGAAAAAGCATTTCAATTAGCACAAAAGCGGAGAGGAATACTAACATCCGTCGATAAAGCGAATGTACTGGAATCGAGTCGAATGTGGCGTGAAGTGGTTAATCGCATCGCTAAAAAATACCCAGATGTAACGGTCAACCATATGTTAGTAGATTCGGCGTCTATGCAACTTATTTATCGTCCGGAACAGTTTGATGTAATCGTTACAGAAAATTTATTCGGAGATATTTTAAGTGATGAGGCCTCTATGATTACTGGTTCACTAGGGATGCTACCTTCGGCAAGTTTACGAAGTGATTTAGTCGGATTATATGAACCTGTTCATGGGTCTGCTCCTGATATCGCAGGGGAAAATTTAGCCAATCCGTTAGGCATGATCTTATCGACAGCCTTAATGCTTAAATTTTCATTTGGCCTAGATAAGGAAGCGCATATTATTGAGGAAGCAGTCATGAAAGTATTGAATGAAGGATATCACACAGGTGATTTAAATCTACAACATGGAAAACAGGTTGGGACAACAGAAATGGTTCAAAAAGTCATTGATGCTATTAATGAAAATCAAGCAATCTCAGGTATTTTGACTACCTATATTTGTGGTTAGGGGGGGATTTGATGCATCCGAAAACAATTATCGAAAAAATATGGGAACAGCATTTGATACATCAGGAGGAAGGAAAACCAGATTTACTTTATATTGATTTGCATTTAGTACATGAAGTAACATCTCCACAAGCATTTGAGGGACTACGACTCAATCAGCGAACGGTCAGACGACCGGATCTAACCTTTGCAACAGTTGATCATAATGTATCTACTACGAAGCTGCGTGTCTCCAATGATCCCATTGCCAAAAAACAAATGAGCACATTGGAGAAAAATTGTGAGGAATTTAAGATCCCGTTAGCTGGCATTGATCACCCAGATCAAGGGATTGTTCATGTGATTGGTCCTGAACTAGGTTTAACCACTCCTGGAAAAACAATTGTATGTGGCGATAGTCATACTTCTACACATGGCGCATTTGGTGCCATCGCTTTTGGAATCGGCACAAGTGAAGTGGAACATGTTCTTGCTACTCAGACTCTATGGCAAAGGCGACCGAAAACATTACAAATTAAAGTAAATGGCAAGCTAGGTCTTGGTGTGACAGCGAAAGATTTAATTTTAGCGATCATAGGTAAATTCGGCATCGATGTTGGCACCGGATATATTGCGGAATATACAGGTGAAGCCATACGGAATATGTCAATGGAGGAGCGGATGACAGTCTGTAATATGTCCATTGAAGCTGGAGCAAGAGCAGGTTTAATCAGTCCAGATGAAACAACCATTTCTTATTTAAATGGTAGAAAGTATGCACCGAAGGGAACAGAATTTGAAAAAGCAGCTGAATATTGGTTAAGTCTAGCCACAGATGAAGGTGCTGAATATGACCGCACAATTGAAATTGATGCAAATGAAATTGCGCCACAAGTGACATGGGGGACCAATCCATCCATGTGCTTATCTGTAAATGATTTACTACCATCAACTGACAACATCACAGATAAAAGTGAGAAGGAATCGGTCGAAAAGGCCCTTCAATATATGGGACTTACCGGTGGTACACCTATAGAAGAGATTGAAATTCAACATGTCTTTATTGGCTCATGTACGAACTCTCGTCTGAGTGATTTACGTCATGCGGCTGAAGTGATTAAGGGGCATCATGTGCATGAGAATGTAAGAGCATTAGTTGTACCAGGATCACAAACGGTTAAAGCACTTGCTGAGGCGGAAGGCTTGGATAAAATCTTTATCGAAGCAGGCTTTGAATGGCGGGAATCGGGCTGTAGCATGTGTTTAGCAATGAATGATGATGTTGTGCCTCCAGGGGAAAGATGTGCATCCACTTCCAATCGGAATTTTGAAGGACGACAAGGAAATGGATCAAGAACACATCTTGTAAGCCCAGCTATGGCCGCAGCAGCCGCGATTCATGGACGATTTGTTGATGTGAGAAAAATGGAAAAGGTCTATCAATAGGAGGTGAATATTTGTGCAGCCATTTCAAACATTTCAAGGATTAGTTGTACCACTCGATCGAACGAATGTCGATACAGATCAAATTATCCCAAAACAATTTCTTAAACGCATTGAAAGACAAGGCTTTGGAGAATGTCTCTTTTACCATTGGCGTTTTAATGAAAATGGCGAGGAAATAAAAGAGTTTCCTCTGAATCTAGCAAAATATAAAGGTGCGCAAATACTTGTAGCTGGACCGAATTTTGGCTGTGGATCATCCCGCGAGCATGCTCCATGGGCCCTTCAGGATTACGGGTTTAAGGTCATTATTGCTCCAAGCTTTGCTGATATTTTTTATAATAATTGTTTAAAAAATGGTCTTTTACCTATTCAATTAGATCTTGAAACGGTCAAGTCATTAATAGACAAAGCGAATGTGGCAACAATAGAATTAACGGTTGATTTAGAAAATGAACGACTAACCTATGATGATCAGGTCATCTATTTTGAAATGGATCCATATCAGAAGGAAACACTTTTAAAAGGCTTGGATGATATTGCAATCACGATGATGCTTGAAGACAAAATTGCAAGCTATGAGGAAAAATGTAAAGGAATTAGCTAATAATTGAATCACTGCAACCGCAGTGATTTTTTGTGGATGGATATAATATACTATGGTTCTGTGATACACTAAAATAAGAAAGTGCAAGCTCCTAGATCTTCCTAACAACCAGGAGGAAACGACCATTGCTAGCTGGTTATTAATTTGAAGAGCTAGAGCTTGGAGCTGGATTTTATACGTTTACCTTAAATAAAGGGGGATGAGTATGATTCGAACTATATTATTTGATGTTGATGGTGTTTTACTAAGTGAAGAACGATATTTCGATGCGTCCGCATTAACTGTTTGGGAGCTTTTACATAGTAAAAATTATTTAGGATTAGAATCAAATCAATTTAAGATTGTATTAAACGATGAAGAAATAACAAGCATTAGGAATACTGTTTTCCAAAATGACCAGGTGCTTAAGTTTTTTAAGTCAAAAGGATTAAATGCAAATTGGGATATGATTTATTTAACCTTTAGCTTTCAACTAATTCATCTTTTAGAGCAAGTGGTGGGTGAAGAAAAAGAGAATATCTCCAAGTGGTTAACTTCAGAAATTGATCGTAGCGTATTACTTGAAATACAAGAAAGCTTAGCTCAGTATAAAGCAACGATTAATTATGACGAATTTATTAGCGAGTTTCAAAATGCAAAGGCAAATAGCAAGGAAGATTTATTTGACTATTTAAATGTATTGGTTGAACAGAAATTTGGAATCAAGACCAATTTATTTAGTGAAAAGAATCATCTTTGGTCGGTTTGTGAGCATGTATCACAAGAATGGTATGTTGGGGACGAAAATGTACTTTCCTCAACAGGGAGACCATCTGTTCAGTTAGGGAAGAAGGGTTTTCTTTCTGACGAAAAGACATTAGCAAAGCCTGAGCATATTGGGCAGCTTTTTCAGGAGTTGACTGATGCTGGCTTGCAAATTGGGATTGGAACAGGAAGACCGGATCTTGAAACCATTAAGCCTTTCGAGTATTTGAACTGGCTAAACTATTTTGATCGAAATCATATCGTCACAGCCGATGAAGTTCTTGAAGCAGAGAAACAGCATCCAAGCTATGCCCCTTTATCTAAGCCGAATCCATATACATTTATCCAAGCAGAGAAGGGGAAACAAACTCCGATTGCATCGTGCTTAAAGATCGATCTTCCATTAGAAAATGGGGATCAAATATTAGTGGTCGGTGATTCCTTAGCCGATCTGTTAGCGGCAAGAGACATGGGCAGCCGCTTCGCAGCGGTACTAACAGGATTATCTGGGAAGGAAGCAAGAAAGGAATTTGAAGAACATCAAGCCGAATTTATTCTCGACTCCGTGTTGGATGTAAAGGAAATTGTTTTGGAAAATGTTCGTAAGGGATAAATATTTCCTGTTTAAATGGAGCTGTTCATAAAATTGAACAGCTCCTTCATTTATACTTATAGCCACTCTAATAGTTCAATTCGATTACCAAAAGGGTCATTCACATAGATGCGATTCGCCCCAGGTAGTTGAGTATCTACGGTGAATTTAATTGAGTGCTTAGTTAAATGCTGTTTTAGCTCCTCAAGATTTTCTATCTCAAATGCAGGATGTGCTTTTTTAGCAGGGGAAAAAGGGTCTTCGATGCCGATATGTATTTGATAATGATCAAATCCAAACCATACACCCCCACGTTTTTTTAATTCCTCGGGCTTTTCAATTTCTTGAAGTCCTAGTATTCTCCCAAAAAATTCTCTTGCTTCCTGCTCACTGCCTTTCGGTGCAGCTAGTTGTACATGGTCAATTGTTTTATATGCAAAAGTCATATTAAAACCCCCTTCGTTACCCTCATTGTAATTGAAGTAGAGTAATAAGAAAATACTGAAATTATTATACTTTTAGTTAAGTTTTTCTTATGAAGTGAATAGAATCAAATGTATGTTTAGCACGTACGGGAGATGTTTTAGTAGAATTTACAGGGTTACGGATATAATAGGGAAGCAAGTTATTGCATTTTGGTAATAGGGTATCTCATGAACTCGGTAACCAATGGGCGTGGTTGATTCCCGTGAAGGGGGGAACCAATGTGTGCAGGTTAACTAAAGTTAGTAGTAGATTACCCTAATGGAGGATATTCCGTGTGCAGGGTAACCAAAGTAGGTGTTTGATTCCCCTAAAGGAGGAACCAATGTGTGCAGGGTAACTAAAGAACGTGTTAGATTACTCTGAAGGAGGAAATTCCGTGTGCAGGGTAACTAAAGAGCGTGATAGATTACCCTAATGGAGGATATTCCGTGTCCAGGGTAACCAAAGTAGGTGTTTGATTCCCCTAAAGGAGGAACCAATGTGTGCAGGGTAACTAAAGAACGTGTTTGCTTACTCTGATGGAGGAAACAATGTGTCCAGGGTAACTAAAGTGCATGGTAGATTACCCTGAAGGAAGATAAGCACAAACAATGAATCAACCTTCTCCCAAAGGTTGCTGTGAAAGCTAGCATTTTGGACTATCCTTTGATAATATTTAATTTAAAAATTTATGGGTGGCTTATGAAAAAACAATGGAACCTATTATTTGCGCTCGTTGTCGTCTTAATTATTGCTATTTTTTCTGTGATCAATGTTGAACCGGTAACGGTAAATTATTTATTTGGCAAAGCCGAGTGGCCATTAATTCTTGTCATTATTGGGTCTGTTCTACTAGGAGCAATATTGGTGGGGTTAATTGGTATGATGAAAATTTATCAGCTTCAAAGAGCCTTAAAAAAAGCAGGACATAATGATATAAATGATGATTTAGAGAGGTAGAATCGGATTGCTGTTAAGCAAACCTATTAAAAGTTGAATGAATCGTATGTTACATAAGGAAGAACAACTGATTATTGTATGCCTAAAAAAGGGTTGTCTATTTAGGAGTTAGACATTAAACGCTCCTTTGCTTTTGAGACAACTCTGTTAATATCGGTAACAGGGTTGTCTCAAAGAGAACTTGACTCTACAGCAATTACAATTCCTTCACTAAATTAAACCAAGTCTCACCTGCATGTGTCGAAACAGATTTACCTTCATTGACAAAGCCATTTGCTTCATAAAAAGGAATTAAATAATCTAAGCAGGTTAAAGTTATACCGTTTCTTTGACTTTTTTTACAAGCTTCTTCTAGCCTCTCTAACAGACGTGTAGCAATTCCCCGCCCTCTATAATCAGGGTGAACGACAAGGCTAAGAATACTTTGGAAGCCTTCACTCGTAGGATTGGGATGAGTATTCTCAAAGAGATCATCCGTCAAATAACGATTATTTATCACTGGCCCCACCACATATCCAATTATTTTATCCTGTTCATCTCTCGCAACAATAAACGTATCAGGTATATTCTTAATTCGTTCACTCATGGCTTTTTCCGTAGCCGCTTCATCTGGTCTAAATCCTAAATTTTCGATATGCATGAGTTCTTTTATATCATTTAAACCGGGCTTGGTGTAATGAATATTCATTATGAAATCTCCTTCGTAACTATTTTATTCATTCATTATAAAAATACTTACAGGATTTTCTCAATATGTTCCTTACTAAGTAAATAGCAAACATTTATCACAACTCTTTTTTTTAAACCTGTAATCTATAATAAAACCTTCTTTTTTACAAAAAAAACACGAGTAATTGAAGTCCTCGTGTCAATTTTACAAAATTTATAAATGCAATGCCTTCTCCACACTTAACTCTTCCTCATAGGATAGCTCCAAAATTTGTACATCCTCTAGTCCAGAGATTGAGTGGAGAGCATGTGTGACTTCTTGTTCGATCTTTTTATCAAGAGTGAGGATCATGATTGCTTCTCCTCCTATCGCTGCACGCCCCACCTGCATCGTTCCTATATTAATAGAATAACTGCCTAATATCGATCCAACCTGACCAATCATTCCTGGAATATCCTGATGTTTTATATAGAGGAGATGTTGCTCCGGGCGCACATCTACACGATAGTTGTTAATATTGACAATTCGAGCGCCATATCCATTTAGGACCGTCGCACCGATATTGACTTTTTTATCCCCTTTATATAAAACTAGCTCCATATAGTTGGCGAAGCCTTTGTTTGTAGCATTTCTTTGGACATTATAGGAAAGCCCATGTTCCTTTAATAAGTGAATGGCATTGATTAAATTAACTGAATCACTTAAATGATAGGAGAGTATCCCTTTTACCATATATCTCGTTAAGAGACTTGTATCTTCTTCGACTAGATCTCCGTAATAGGCGATATCAATTTTTTCTGGTGCTTTCTTCAGTAATTGTATGGCGATTTCAGCGAGTTGTTCACCAAGCTGGAGATACGGTTTCATTTTTAGTTGGGTTTCTCCAGACATTTGTGGAGCATTAACTGCGTGACGAATTGTTTGCGATTCGAAAATATTGATAATCTCATCACTTACTTCTTTTGCGACTTTTTCCTGAGCTTCTTCTGTTGATGCTCCGAGATGTGGGGTGACAATGATGTTTGGATGTTGGAGTAAATCTAAGTTAGTAGGAGGTTCTTGCGTAAATACATCTAAGGCAGCACCAGCAACATGACCGCTTTGTATGGCACGGATTAAGGCAGCTTCGTCAATAATTCCACCACGGGCACAATTAATGATTCGTACTCCTCGTTTTGTTTTTTGTAAAAACTCATCGTTAACTAGGTTTCGTGTTTCTTTAATGAGTGGGGTGTGGACGGTGATAAAGTCAGACTGAATGGCAATTTCATTAATGCTTGCCTTAACGATACCAAGCTTTTTGGCGCGCTCCTCAGTTAGATAAGGATCATACCCTAAAATTTTCATTTGGAAGCTTTTTGCCCGTTTCGCCACTTCCGTACCAATCTTCCCCATCCCAATAATACCAAGTGTTTTTTCATATAGCTCAACCCCTTTAAAAGCATTTCGATTCCACTCACCGTTTGACATGGATTGATAGGCATGTGGGATTCTACGAGCTAATGAAAGTAGCATGGCTAAGGTATGTTCACAGGCAGCAATGGTGTTCGCACCAGGTGCATTAATGACAATAATTCCTTTTCTAGTGGCTGCCTCAACATCAATATTGTCGACACCAACACCTGCACGTGCAATGATTTGTAAGCGGTGGGCTGAATGAATCAGCTCCTTCGAAACGATTGTTTGACTGCGGACAATCAGGGCGTCATAATTGCCGATGATTTCCCTAAGCTCAGCACTGGATAGCTGATCCTTTTTATCTACTAAAATAGATGGATGCTCATATAAGCTCTGTAATCCCTGAACATTGATAGAGTCAGTTACTAGTATTTTATACATATTCTCTCCAAACCTCCTCGGCCTTTTTCGTTGCTTGCCCAAGCACATTTCTACCTTCTATTGTATGAATGGTCATTTCTAGGCCCGTTAGAACTTTTAAAATATCAAAAGGGGTGCAATAGCCCATATGACCAATTCGGAAGATTTCTCCCTTTAATTTCTTTTGTCCTCCAGCAATGGTGATGGAGTATTTATCTTGAAGTGTCTTTTTTATTTGATTCGCTTTTCCATTTAAAGGTTTAACTGAAGTGACGGTAGGGGAAGCATGCTCATCTGAAACCAGTAATGGGAGCTCGAGTGCTTTGATCCCTTCGCGAACCATTGTTTTTAGAAGCTGATGTCTCTGAATCACTTGCTCTAAGCCTTCTTCTTCAATCATGTAGCAAACCTCAAGTGCTCCGGCTATTAGTGAAACGGCAGGTGTAAATGGTGTTGATTTTTCCTTATCATAGGATGCAAAATAGCGATTTAAATCTAAATAAAAACGTTTAGATGAACAGGATTGAATCCTTTCTCTTGCGATATGATTGACAGCAATAAAGGCGAGGCCTGGTGGTAACATTAAGGCTTTTTGCGAGCCGGAAACAAGAATATCAATATTCCATGCGGCCATATCCACTGGTACGGCACCAATGCAGCTGACACCATCAACAATAAATAAAGCATCTGTTATTCGCTTGGTCACAGCGCCTAACTCCTTAATGGGGTTTAGAACACCAGTGGATGTTTCACAATAAGTAGCAAATACCGCCTTACAATCCTTATGAGCATGTAAAAAGTTCTCCAATTGGTCTGGAGTGCATATTTCACCCCATGGAATCGTTAAACGATATACGGTCGCACCAAAGGTTTCACAAATCGTGGCAAAGCGTTCTCCAAAGGCTCCGGTTACAATCACAACGACTGGATCATTCTCTTCGATAATATTAGCTGCAGCGGCTTCTAATGCGGATGTCCCACTACCTGTTAGTACGAGGACGGGATCCTTTGAACCGAAGATCGGCATAAGTCTTGTAGAGACCTCTTCTAGTAATTGTGCAAACGCTTGACCTCTATGACCAATCATAGGCTGATTCATCGCGAGCTTTACACGCTCAGGGATCGGAGTGGGACCTGGGGTAAATAAATATTGCTGGTTTAATAACATGTTTTCTCATTCCTTTCATGATCATTTTCTAGCAAAGTAAGGCCATTTTTCGTATAAGAGTGTGGCTTTTGTAAAGTGTTCTTATGAAGTTTGCAGCTCTTTTTTCAGTGGAATGTAGCTAAATAGCAACAAGGTTTAAGAAAAGAGCCTAAAAATAAAAGCCCCTCATAATCAGCCGATTTTCAGCCAATTATGAGGGACGATCATCCGTGGTGCCACCCTCTTTTATTACTATGTACATAGTAACCTTCATGAAAATAACGGCATCATACCGTGATAGCCTACTTGAATGGTTCAGCTATCCAGTTCAGAAGTGCTCGGCATTATGAAGCAAGAGTATCGGTTTTCAGCAACCACCGACTCTCTAAAAACTCTTTCTTCACACCATCTTCGTCAAAACTTTTAGAAAAATAATATTGTTTAAAATACTTTACCAAATTCCTTTATTCATGTAAAGGATTAAAATTAGATTTTTTTATCCTTTATCCACACCTGTCTGTAACCATTTCATGTATCGATCGTCTATTAGATAAGGGATTTGACGGATGTTAATCTATTTTTATAAGAAGAACGTTACCTAAATAGTTAGAAAAAAAGGGGAGCGAAATGAAAAAATTATTGTTCATCATTCTATTTCTTGTTCTATTAACTGCTTGTAGCCCATCTCATGTTGTCATCGATTGGGTTGATTTTCTGCAGATCAATGGAAAACATTATACTGGATCTCAACAATTAGTTATTTCAAAGCAAACATTAGTAAAGGATAAGATCGGCGAAGTAAGATTTGAAGTAAATGAGCATGTGAAAAATCCTAAATATAAAATAAATGAGGGGGATGCCGCTTATTTATCAAAAGGAACAGACGTCTATTCGATTGAAGGATATCCTGATCATTCCATCGTTGCGGTTGAAGATAAAACAAAGATTCATGGGTATAAGCTATACAGTACCGATAATGCAGAAACCCTAGATGTGAAAAGCATGGATAAAGATAAAGTTCAAAGAATAGAGGTATATATGTCCGATGGGATAAAACCGATTAAACAAATAAAATCTTTAACTGGAGAAGAGGTTAAAGAGTTTATAGAAATTCTTGAAGCTGGAACAGTAAATTCAGCGTATTTACCTGACACATCAAAGGATCCTCAAATGTTTGATTTTGTATGTTATACAGCTGCACCGATTGCCTTTCGTGATACTGTATTTTTCGATGGAAAGGTCTATTATTGGTATTCGTCCGAATTAACGATTATAGATGATGGGATAGTGAACTATTTGAAATAGTCATGTGTTTTTCGGGGAAGGGGATGTGTTCAAACGAGGATACTAGCAAACTCAAATAGGAAAGCCTTAAGCAAGACTTTCCCAGAGTGTTTTTTTACAGTTTTCTTGATTGTAAAATAGTAAATCCTAAACCAGGCAAACTAAGTTCCTCTACATCGCTAGTCAATTGTTTCTCGTTATTCCATAGGTTCGTCACTTCATCATTTTTTGCCAAAAAGGGGATACTAATTTGAATAGGTTGCTCACTATTATTGATGGCAATGAAAATCGACTCATTCTTGCTTCTTTTTTCATAAATAATATGGTTGGTTTCTGTGTTACTTTCAATGATATTAAATTCACCTTTATTCCCTAGTGCTGGGACTTTTTTTCGTAAGCTGATCAGCTTTTGGACAAATTCAAAGAGTTCTAAATCCTGTTCTTGTTTATCCCAGATCATGCATTTACGGCAACCAGGATCTTGTCCGCCCGTCATTCCGATTTCGTCGCCATAATAGATACATGGACTTCCAATGAACGTTAATTGAAATAAAAAAAGCAGCTTAAGTCGATCCTTGTTTTCATTAGCGATCGTTAATATTCGCGGTGTATCATGACTTCCGAGTAAATTGAATGAAACCTCGTTTACATTGTTAGGATAAGAATGTAAAACATGAGATATTCTTTGCGCGAATACGTCAGCATTGATGGTCCCTTTTGCAAAAAAATCGAGGGCACTTTGTGTGAAGGGATAGTTCATGACGGCATCAAACTGATCCCCTTGAAGCCATGGCATCGAGTCATGCCAAATTTCGCCTAATATATAGGCATCGGGTTTAACTGACTTTACCGTTTTTCGAAATTCACGCCAGAAGCTGTGATCTACTTCATTGGCTACATCTAGACGCCAGCCATCGATATCAAATTCCTCAATCCAATAACGGGCAACGTTAAGAAGATATTCTTTCACCTCAGCATTTTCTGTATTTAGCTTCGGCATTTGCTCTGTAAATGCGAATGTATCATAATTTGGCCTCGGCTTTGTGATAATAGGGAAGTCTCTTATATGAAACCAATCCTTATATTTAGAATGCTCCTGATTTTTCAATACATCTTGGAAGGGTGGAAAATAATATCCGCTATGATTAAAGACAGCATCCAACATCACTTTGATTCCGTGCTGATGACATACGTCAACGAGTCTTTTAAAAGTAGCTTTATCACCAAACTGCGGGTCAATCTCCATATAATCAATGGTGTCATATTTGTGGTTAGAGTAGGCTTTGAATATAGGGGTGAAATAAAGACCTGTGATACCTAATTCAACGATGTGATCAATATGTTGAATGATTCCCTCAAAATCACCTCCAAAAAAATTATCCCACTTAGGTTCTGTACTTCCCCATGGAAGGGTATTTTCCGGATTGATCTTGGGATCTCCATTTGCAAACCGTTCTGGGAAAATTTGATACCACACTGTATCTTTCACCCAATCGGGAGCATGAAAAACATCTGCCTTATTTAAAAAAGGGAAGCAAAAGAAGTAAGAAGTATCGTCAGTAGGGATCTGATCAAAAAAACCTTTCTCTCCATAAACCATCGTTTCATTTCCACTCATCAGTTCAAAACCGTAGCGCATCCTTCTAAATTCAGGAGCGACTTCAACAAACCAATAGTCAAACAATTGATCGCTCCCACTTATCGTCATGTGTTTTGTAGAAAAGATCCAACCGTCTTCATTCCATGTATATGGATCCCCAAAGATAAGATTCACTTTTTCAATATCGTTCTTTTTCGTTCGTATACGAATATGAAGTGTTTTGTCATTGTAAGCATAGGCATAATTGTTTTTTGGTCGGTGATAAATGGATTCAATATTCATAATGCTACCTCCCTTTAACGGTATATGAAACTATAATAATAAAAAAATATCATATGAGATAATTTAATGCAAACGGTTGCTTTTAGAATTTTCAAAATGTATAATAATTTCATGCAACCGTTTTCATTAGAAAAGGAGGGAAAATAAACGTAAAAGTGGTATTATCATATTATTTTTTTAGTTATTTCAAAAATAGTAGAACAGATCACGATTTTACATCGAAAACAACAAAGCTTTTCGAAATTTAAGCGAAGAAACATTTAATCGAGGGGGATGAAAATGAAGCTTAAAAAGACAATGGGAATAATCGCTTCTAGTATTCTATTGGTGGGACTCCTAGCTGGCTGCACCCAGCCAAAGGGAAAGGAAAAAGCAAGCAAAGAGGTTGAAGAGAATGCAGAAGTGAAGGAAATTAAACCCGAGGAGGGAGCCAGTCTTATTCTTTGGGATAATGGCGGTGCGGAAGCAGAATGGGCCAATTACGTCGCTGAGGAATTTGAAAAGAAATATAATGTTCCTGTTGAAGTTCAAGAGGTCAGCCATACGGATGCAGCTGGTAAATTAGAAACAGATGGTCCAGCAGGACTTGGAGCAGATGTCTTCAACGCAGCCCATGATCATTTAGGTACTCTCGTTTCAGGTGGATTAGTATATGATAATTATTTTGCAGATGACTACAAAAAAGACTATATGGATGCTGCTGTAAAAGGGACATCGTTCATAGATAAAGATGGAGAATTGAAGATGTACGGTTTTCCAATTGCGATTGAAACCTATGCACTCTACTACAATAAAGATATTGTGAAGAAAGTTCCGGAAACATGGGATGAATTATTTGAGCAGGGAAAACAATTTCAAGAGGGATCAACGAAAAAGGATCGTAAATATGGATTAATGATGGAACCAGGGAATTTCTATTACACATATGCATTCATGGCAGGATATGGCGGATATATTTTCGGAAATGACAATACCAATCCAGAAGAAATAGGGATCAATTCCGAAGGGGCAATCAAATCTGGTGAATTGATGAAAAAAATTCATAGCGAGCTACTCCCTCTAAAGAAGGAAGATATTACTGGTGATGTGATTTCTTCATTCTTTAATGAAAATAAACTAGCATTTAGGATCTCAGGACCATGGGATGTGAAGAATCATAAGGATGCTGGAATTAATTTCGGTATCGCCCCACTCCCTAAGCTGGATAATGGAGAAACACCTAAATCTTTCTCTGGAATTAAAGCATACTACGTAAACTCCTACAGTAAATATCCAGAAGCAGCCACACTTTTAGCCCAATTTGCATCTAGTGAAGAGATGCTTTTAAAGCGTTATGAGATGACAGGGCAATTACCACCTAAGAATTCACTCCTTGAAAATGACACAATCAAACAAGATGAAGTCTCAATGGCATTTTTAGAACAAGCTCAAAATGCTGTTCCTATGCCAAATATCCCTGAAATGCAAGCGGTATGGGGACCAATGGAAACAGCTTATACGGCTATATGGAATGATGGAATGGATCCGAAAAAAGCATTAGATGCTGCATACGAACAAATAGAGGATGCCATTTCTACTCAGAAAAAGTAGTCATATGAATAGCCGATATCCTTTGAACATGGGGTATTGGCTTTGTTTCTTACTTGGATTACCCAAAAGGAGATGGTATAGGATGAAATCACATGCCAAGATTAGTACAATCCTCTCTCTTTTATTTATGGGATTGGGACAAATCTATAATCGGCAATACATGAAGGGCGTATTATTCATATGTTTAGAGATTTATATTGTTGTATTTTGGTCATTACCCTTTCGAAACGCAATGTGGGGGCTAACGACCCTTGGGGAAACCACCCAAAAAAGGATTGGCTTTAAAATTCAACCAGGTGATCATTCCATATTTTTAATGATTGAAGGCATCATTTTTCTCATATGTGGATTGTTATTGATTTGGGTCTATTATTTAAATATTCGTGATGCAAGGAGAGTAGGAATAGCAAGGGATTTAGGCCAAAGGCCGAATCATTTTAAGGAAACCTTACATGTGATCGCAGAAAAAGGATTTCCTTATTTGCTGCTTACCCCTTCAATTATATTTACATCGTTTTTGACCATATTACCGCTATTATTCGGTATTGCTATAGCCTTTACCAATTATTCGGGACCAAACCATCTACCACCTGCTGCTCTTGTTGATTGGGTTGGTTTTCAAACATTTATTGATCTTTTTAATTTGAAAACATGGAATCGTACCTTTTTAGGAGTATTTGAATGGACAATCATATGGGCCATTCTCGCAACAGTGACGACTTTTTTTACGGGGTTACTTTTTGCTGTTTTATTAAATTCAAAAGGAATACGATTCAGAGCCTTTTGGAGAAGTATTTATATTCTTCCTTGGGCCATTCCTGCATTTGTCTCTATCTTGATAATGAGAAATCTATTTAATGGGGAGTTTGGGCCAATTAATCAATACTTAGAAGCTATCGGCTTGGCGGGAATTCCTTGGCTTAGTGATCCGTTTTGGGCAAAATTTACTCTTGTTGTCGTCAATATTTGGTTTGGATTTCCTTTCTGGATGGTCTTAATGAGTGGGGTTATGACGGGAATTGATAAAGAACTATATGAAGCGGCGGAAGTAGATGGCGCTAGTCCGAGACAGCGTTTTTGGCGAATTACGATGCCAATCGTCATGTTTTCGACCGCTCCGTTACTCATTATGCAATTTGCGGGAAATTTTAATAATTTTAATATGATTTATTTGCTGACACAGGGGGGACCTGTAAATGTTGATTATAGCTATGCTGGTTCAACGGATATTTTAATTTCATGGATTTACAAGCTTACGTTGGATCAAAGTCAATTTAATATGGCATCTGTCGTATCCATCCTCATATTTATTGTGATCGCATCGATATCCGTCTGGAACTTTAGACGAACGAGAGCATTTAAAGAGGAGGATATGATGTCGTGAACAGAAAAACAAAAGAGAAATGGATTAGTGTTGGTAAACATATCATTTTAGTGCTAGTGGCTATATTTACTGTTTACCCAGTGGTATGGGTTTTTATTGGCTCGTTAAATCCCGGGGATTCCCTTTTTAATACCTCTCTATTTCCTAAGTCACTCACTTTCAAACATTATGTTGAGTTATTTCAGGATACACAATATTTCAATTGGTATAAAAATACATTAAAAATTGCCATTTGGAATATGATCATTTCGACATTTTTGGTTGTTACTGCTGCATATGCCTTTAGCCGTTTTCGCTTTCCGGGACGGAAGGAAGGCTTAATGACGATGTTAGTTTTGCAAATGTTCCCAGGGTTTATGGGGATGATTGCTATCTATATTCTCCTGTTGCAACTAGGGTTACTAGACAATCATTGGGGGCTTATTTTGGTCTATGCTGGTGGTTCAATTCCTTTTAATGCATGGCTTGTGAAAGGGTATTTTGATTCGATGCCAAAAAGCTTGGAAGAAGCCGCGAAAATGGATGGGGCGGGTCATGTGACGATTTTCTTTCGCGTGATGATGCCGTTATCTGTTCCAATTCTTGTTTTTGTTGCCGTTTCAAATTTTATTGGACCATGGATGGATTTTATCTTTGCTCGGCTTGTCCTGCGGTCTAATGAAAATAAAACTCTAGCCATTGGCCTTTTTGAAATGGTAACTGGTCGGGGGAATACGGAATTTACTACGTTTGCTGCTGGGGCAGTATTGGTGGCCATACCAATTACCATTCTATTTATGATTTTCCAAAAGTATATGGTAGAAGGTCTGAAAGCAGGAGCGAATAAATAATCTTTCTAGTTGGGAGGTTCTCATGAAAAAAATACGAATAGGCTTACTATTCTTGTTTTTACTCGTAGCGGGTTGTGATTCGCAGGTCACCTCGAATAAAGAGAGCAAGAAAATGTCCTGGTCAATCGATCAAAATGTCGTTGAGGATTCGAAACATCGTGTGTTCTATGAGATTTTTGTTCGCTCCTTCGCTGATAGTAATGGGGATGGAATAGGGGATTTAAATGGTGTCACAAAGCAGTTGGACTATTTAAAGGAATTAGGGATTGGCGGCATTTGGCTCATGCCTATTCAACCATCCCCTAGTTACCATGGATATGATGTGACTGATTATTATGATGTAAATCAAGACTATGGCACATTAGCGGATATGAAAATGTTAGTGGAAGAGGCCCATAAAAGGGATATAAAAATAGTGATGGATTTAGTCATGAATCATACATCAAATAAGCATCCGTGGTTTCAAAAGGCCTTAACCGGTGATCCAGTTTATCGAGATTTCTATGTGTGGAGTGATGAACAGACAAATACGAATGAGCTGGGAGATTGGAATCAAAAAATTTGGCACGGAGAATCGGAGTCGAAGTATGAAGGGATATTTTGGGACGGGATGCCTGATTTAAATTATCGTAACCCTGCGGTAATGGAGGAAATGAAAAAAATCGGTAGCTTCTGGTTAAAAGAGGTTGATGTAGATGGATTTCGTTTAGATGCAGCGAAATATTTATTTAGTTCGCATCAAGTGAAGGATCACCATGATAAAAATGCGGCATTATGGGAGGAATTTAAACAATCTACGCAAAATGCTAAGTCCGATTCATTTTTAATAGGCGAGATATGGGATACCCCAGCCATTGTAGGAACCTATCTTCATGGCTTAGATTCAGGATTTAATTTTGATTTGTCATCGAAAATTTTATCATCAGTGAAACAGGAAAAGGATGCAGGGATTGCCTCTAGCCTTGAAAGAACGAGGGCATATTTTCAAAATGTATCAAATGAATTTGTAGATAGCATTTTTATTACGAATCATGATATGAATCGGGTCATGAGTGAGGTGGCTGGAAATCAAGATCAAGCAAAAATGGCTGCTTCATTATTATTCACATTGCCTGGAAATCCGTACGTTTACTATGGAGAAGAGATAGGGTTAGAAGGAAAAAAACCGGATGAAAACATTCGTGAACCGATGATATGGTCTGAAATTAAGGATGATTCATTGAATACGACATGGATCAAGCGAAAATATAGTAAAAATGCAAAACAACTGGCTGTTTCTGTACAAAAAAGTGATAAGAATTCTCTATATAACCACTATAAAACGATGATTTCTGTTCGAAAAGGACGATCCGCTTTATTAGCTGGAGAAATCAAGGGATCCGATGTTCGCAAACAAGGATTAGTCTCCTTTGAACGTATGAATGAAGAGGAATCCCTATTGGTTCTTCATAATATAACAAGCAAGAAAATGACGATTACGATTCCGAAAGAGTGGAAGGATGTTTATTTTTCTAGTCAATCATATGAAAAGCAGGACCAGAAGCTGATATTAGCCCCTTATTCGACGATCATCTTTGAAAAAGGAGTATAAAGGGTTTTTATGAAAGTTGAAGCTTGATCAAACATTTTCTATTTAGCATTAGATAAATGTGAACATAAAAGGGAGGAAGCGAAATTGAGAAAAGTAAAGGTTGGGATTATTGGTTGTGGGAGCATTGCTACACATCGCCATTTACCAGAATATATGTTGAATGATCATGTCGAAATCGTGGCTGTTTGCGATAGTGTGGAGGAGCGAGCGAAGGAAAAAGGAAGGAAGTATAATGCAAACGTTTATACGGATTATAAGGAATTACTCTCGGATTCGAATATTGAGGCAGTAAGCGTTTGTACCCCCAACTACTTACATGCGCCAATTACCATTGCAGCACTGAATGCAGGGAAGCATGTTCTTTGTGAAAAACCAATGGCTACTTCGAAGGAAGAGGCATTAGCCATGATCGAGGCAGCTGAAAGAAACAATCGAAAACTAATGATTGCCCATAATCAAAGATTTGTTGAATCACATGTCCAAGCGAAAAAAATCATCGATTCAGGGGAAATCGGAAAAATTTATAGCTTTAGAACGGCCTTTGGACATGGTGGTCCAGAAGGCTGGAGTGTTGATGGGGCGGATAGTTGGTTCTTTCAGAAAGAGAAAGCCTTTATTGGAGCTATGGGAGATTTAGGCGTTCATAAAACAGATTTACTGCGTTATCTACTTAACGAAGAAATCGTAGAGGTAGCTGCCTTTGTGGAGACAAGTTCAAAGCAGGATTCCACTGTGGATGACAATGCGGTTTGTATTTTGAAGACGGAAACGGGAATCATCGGAACACTTGCTGCAAGCTGGTCCTATGTCGCAAAGGAAGACAATTCGACGATTATTTATGGTGAAAAGGCTGTTCTTCGATTAGAGGATGATCCAGACTATTCATTAATTGTTCAATATAAAAATGGAAAAACAGATAAGCATAAATTAGGTGAAATTCAGTCTAATGAAAATGGTGGACAACATAATTCCCATGTTATTGACCTATTTATTAAATGTATTGTCGAGGATAAGGAAGTACCAATTGATGGATATGAAGGGATGAAATCATTAAATGTGATATTGGCATCTCTCGAATCATATGAAACGAAGAAAATCGTAACAATAGAGTAGGTTAGAGGAATAAAAAAATACCCAATTTATTTAATGAAAGTGTGGAGATTATTGATGAAACTTGGTGTGTTTACTGTATTATTTGGAGAAAAAAGCTTTACCGATATGCTGGATTATGTGAAGGATGCCGGCCTAAAAGCGGTTGAAATTGGCACAGGGGGCTATCCAGGAGATGCCCATTGTAAAGTGGATGAATTGCTTGAAAATGAAGGGAAGAGAGAGGTCTATTTACATGAGCTGAAATCAAGAGGATTAGAAATTAGTGCATTTAGTTGTCACGGTAATCCTATTTCGCCGAATAAAGAATTCGCCCAAAAGAGTCATGAGGACCTCAAAAAAACCATTCAATTAGCATCGCTTATGGGTGTACCGGTAGTCAATGCGTTTTCTGGAACAGCAGGCGATCATGAAGGAGCAAAATATCCGAACTGGCCTGTCGCGCCATGGCCGAATGAATTTTCAGAAGTTCTAAAATGGCAATGGGAGGAAAAGCTCATTCCTTATTGGAAGGAGATGGGACAGTTTGCAAAGGATCATCAAGTAAAAATTGGTCTTGAACTACACGGTGGATTTTTAGTTCATACTCCTTATACGTTACTTAAATTACGTGAGGCGACCTGTGATGCCATCGGAGCTAATCTAGATCCAAGTCATCTTTGGTGGCAAGGGATTGATCCCGTAGGTGCGATTAAAATACTGGTAAAAGAAAATGCGATCCATCATTTCCATGCGAAGGATACATATATTGATCAGGATCATGTGAATATGTATGGTCTGACCGATATGCAGCCTTATGATGAAGTAAGAACCAGAGCATGGTCTTTCCGCTCCGTTGGTTGTGGGCACAGCTTGCATGAATGGTCCAATATCATAAGTGCCCTGCGCACATATGGCTATGACCATGTCGTAAGCATTGAGCATGAAGACCCGATTATGTCTATAGAAGAAGGATTTACACGTGCAGTAACTAATCTCAAAGCCGTGCTAATTGAAGAAACACCAGCCAATATGTGGTGGGTATAGTGAAGGAGGGGGTCAGACCCCCTCATACAAATCCTTTTTTTATGCGCTTTTCTAAGGCATTTTGGCTTGTATTGGTGCCATAGGAAAGCGTGTTTTATTCATCCTCTTCGTCCTCCTGATAATGTTCATTGAGATAGGAGTTTTCTCTTGAGGCGAAATTTACATTTTGTAGGCTCATCTCTGGTTCTAGCCCGTACAGTTCTTTTCTTTCATGCGCTTTTTTCGAAGTAATTTCTTCTACTGACATTTTGAATCACCACCCTTATGAATGAATTTGCCTGTATTCTTCTCTTATGAAGGGATTATTATTAAAAAAAATATTGTAAATGGTTATGGAAGATAACATATGACTAAACATTTATATTAGTGAAAGACAGTTTTCCAAAAAGAACATGAAAATGTCCTTCATATGCGAAATTTTTACCAAAAATTTCGATCATTCGAGTGAAGCATTCAGGAAACATAAAAGCTCTCGCCACCTACCTTACAGCCTGATAAGCGATGAACAATGCTGTTTATCAATATTTCCTGGGTGGTAAAAAAATTTATAAAAATTCCTTGACATATAAAAACAACCGTAATAATATAATAAACAATAAATTTAAATAAACGGCGTTGACGAAGAGTAGTAATTTATATGGACTCTATTAGAGAGCTGGTGGTTGGTGAGAACCAGTGAGAACATGTGAATGAATGGACTTCTGAGCTTCCAAACCGAAAATCTAATGGAACAGTAGGCTTTGGCGAATGTCTTATCGTTACAAGAGACGGATATTAAGCTTGAAATTCAAGCTCGATATTGTCAAAGTGAGCTGTTTGTCAGCTAATAAAGGTGGTACCACGGGTTCCTCGTCCTTTTGGATGAGGGACCCTTTTGTATTTTTATACCAATTATATAAATAAAAAAATCGTTGAATAAGAGGAGTACGTTTCATTTAAATCGTTACAGAGAGCTGGTGCAGGTGTGAATCCAGTACGAGGGGTGAAACGGAATGGACTTATGAGAGGTTTCTTGAAAATGAAGTAGGGAAACACGGCTTCCACCGTTAACAGGATAGGGTATCGGATCGTGAGTATCCCGTACCTGATCACGAGGAAGGGATTAGAATTTCCCTTCGAAAAGAGGTGGCACCACGATGAGAATCGTCCTCTATAAACACAGATATCTTGTGTTTATAGAGGGCGATTTTTTTTATTTCAAAAAGTGACCGAGTATGTCTAGTTTCAGCGTCTAACAGCTTTATGAATTTTTCTTATAGGAGGAATAGTGATGAAGATTACAGGTTATAAGATCGATCATATAAACGCGGATACCCTTACTCCCATTGCTGTGTTCAATCGCATTCAGGGGAGAAAGAAATTTTTATTGGAAAGCTCATTAAAGCACGAAGAGAATGGTCGGTACTCATTTATTGGGATGAACCCCTATATGGAGTTTATTGCAAGAGGGAGTCACGTTGCAATCATCAATCAGCAAAAGGAAGTAATGAAGGAGGAGACGGGAAAACCGCTTGAGTTATTAAAAAAGTATATTCCGGGAGAAGAATTATCCATACTGAATATCCCATTTATCGGGGGAGCAGTTGGCTATATCGGCTATGATGCAATTCGAGAGTATGAAAACATTGGAGAAGTGATCAATGATGAGGTAGAAATGCCGGATATCCATTTTATGTTTTATCAAGATATTCTTGTGTTTGATCATCTGGCACAAACGATTTCGATGATTGCTTTAAATCTGAATGAAAGTAGAACAGATCAGGAGCTGGTAAAAAGCATCACTGACTTAAAAGCTTTCATTACGGACTCGCATTCAGAATTAGCTTTTGAGCTAGAGGCATCGAATGTATCGTTTACCCCATTAATGAAAAAAGCGGAATTTATGAAATTAGTTGAGGTGGCGAAGGAACATATTCTTCAAGGAGATATTTTTCAACTGGTTCTTTCGCAAAGAATGATCGGAAATATTGACCATGATTCCTTTCAATTTTATCGCAAGCTACGCAATGCGAATCCATCGCCATATATGTTTTATCTCGATTTTGAAGATTATGTGGTTCTTGGTGCCTCGCCTGAAAGCTTAATCAAAACAAAGGGAAAGCAATTGATTACCAATCCGATCGCGGGAACTCGGCCAAGAGGGAATACGAAGGCACAGGATCAAACATTAGAAAATGAACTGTTAAGCGATGAAAAGGAGCTAGCAGAACATCAGATGCTCGTGGATTTAAGTCGAAATGATATCGGGAAAATTTGTGAACCAGGAAGTATTTCAATTCCCAAATATATGATGGTCGAGAGATATCAGCATGTGATGCATATTGTTTCCGAAGTTAAAGGAACGATGAGGGCAGAGTTTTCTGGGATTGATGCATTGATTGCCTGTTTACCAGCAGGAACGGTATCTGGGGCACCGAAAATTCGCGCGATGCAAATCATCAATGATTTAGAAAAAAGAAAGCGAGGCGTGTATGCAGGGGCGATCGGCTATATCAACGTGAATGGGGATCTTGACTTTGCACTAGCTATCCGCACATTAGTGATTAAAAATGGAAAGGCCATTTTACAGGCAGGTGCGGGAATCGTTTATGATTCTGATCCGGAAAAGGAATATGAAGAGACGCTGAATAAGGCGAAATCACTTTTGGAGGTGAATAATCATGATTATCTTGCTAGACAATTATGATTCATTTACGTATAACCTTTATCAATATTTATTGGAGCTTGGGGAAACAGTAGAGGTTTTTCGAAATGATCGAATTACTGTCGAAGAAATTAGGGATATGCAGCCGAAAGCAATTATTCTTTCTCCTGGACCAGGAGTACCAGAGCAAGCGGGTATTTGTATGGACGTCATCAAGGAATTGCATCAACAAATCCCTATTTTAGGTGTTTGTTTAGGACATCAGGCAATCGGTGCTGCCTTCGGTGCAAGGATTGTTCAGGCAAGGGAAATTAAGCATGGAAAAACATCGAGAATTCTTCATACAGGTGAAGGAATCTTTCAATATATGACCCAACCACTTGAGGTGATGAGGTATCACTCATTGGTGATTGAAAAAGCAAGTTTACCAGGACAGCTAGATATTTTAGCTACATCAATGGATGATCAAGAAATTATGGCCATTAAGCATACTATCTTCCCTTTATATGGCATCCAATTCCATCCAGAATCGATTGGAACAAAAGCAGGGAAAGAAATAATCAAAAACTTTTTAGTCGAAATCAGAAAGGAGAATTCATATGAAAGCATATCTTGAAAAGATGATGGATCATCAGAGCTTATCCTTTGAGGAGATGACAAATGCCGCAAACTACTTACTTGATGAAGATATTTCCGATAGTGAAATGGGAGCCTTTCTAGCGACGCTGAAGGTAAAGGGCGAAACCGCTGAAGAAATCGCTGGACTCGTTCAAGTGATCAGAGATAAATCATTGAAAATTCAGCTTGATATCGATCATGTGATGGACAATTGTGGTACAGGTGGGGATGGCTCACAAAGCTTTAATATTAGCACTACCTCAGCCTTTGTTATTGCAGGTGCAGGGATAAAAATTGCCAAACACGGGAATCGCAGTGTTTCTAGTCGCACAGGGAGTGCGGACGTTTTAGAAAGCTTAGGAATTTCGTTAAATTTCCGAGCAGAACAAATTAAAGAGATTCTTGAAGAAAACGGGATTGCCTTTTTATTTGCCCCCAATCTTCATCCGAGCTTAAAGCGGATTATGAAAATACGCAAGGATTTAAAAATCCCAACAGTATTCAATTTAATTGGGCCATTAACGAATCCAGTCGATTTAGATACCCAGTTATTAGGCATCTACCGTCGTGACATGTTAGAGATGATGGCAAGCGTTCTTCATCGTTTAGGAAGAAAAAGAGCCCTTATCCTTAATGGTGCAGGCTATATGGATGAAGCCTCATTATCAGGAGAAAATCACTTGGTTCTTTTAGATCATGGAGACATCATTCCTTTTACATTGAAACCGGAAGATGTCGGTTTGCCACATTATGAAAATAGTGAAATTTGCGGTGGCAGTTCTGTTGAAAATGCATCTATCCTCATGAGTGTCTTAACTGGAGAAAAGGGAGCCTACAGGGATACGGTTATTTTCAATGCAGGACTTGCGATTTTTGCCAATGGATTAGCTCAAACGGTGCAAGAAGGAATAGCCCTTGCAAGAGAGAGTATTGATTCAGGAGCAGCCCTGAAAAAGTTAAACTATCTTATTGATTATAGCCAAAGAGCAAAGGAGGAAGTGATGTAGATGACGATTCTAGATGAAATTATTTTTGAAAAGGAAAAGGAAGTAAGCTTTTTAAAAAAGTACTATCAAAAAAACGAAAGGATCAGCCAAAAATCCGTTGCATCCATCTATGATTCCTTTCGAAGTGGAAAGCAAATGAATATCATTGCAGAAATCAAAAGGGCATCTCCCTCAAAAGGAAATATTAACATCGATGTCGATCCCATTGCACAGGCAAAACAATATCAGGAACTAGGGGCGAATGCCATTTCTGTATTGACTGATGGAAGTTTTTTTAAAGGATCGATGAATGATTTACAGGCAATTAGAGAGGTCGTCAATTTACCTATATTGTGCAAGGATTTTATGATTGATTTGATTCAAATCGACCGTGCCAAGGAATTTGGTGCCAATATTATCTTACTGATTGTCGCTGCTTTATCCAAGCAAAGGTTAGAGGAGTTATATCGCTATGCGAAGTCCTTACATTTAGATGTTTTAGTCGAGGTTCATAATGAAGAGGAACTTGAAACAGCCCTGCAAATTGGTGCAAACATAATTGGTATCAACAATAGGAACTTAAAAACATTTGCGGTTGATTTGGCTGTAACTGAACGATTGGCAAAACGAATCGACCAAGATGAGGTACTAATCATTGGTGAGAGTGGAATAAAAAATAAGCAGGATGTAGAACGGATGAAAAACGCGGGAGCGAAAGGAATTCTTGTTGGTGAAACATTAATGAGTAGCCCGGATTTATCTACTACTTTTCAGCAATTACAAATTCCGCTTTGATAGGATATTTTCTATACGAAAACAAGCTTAGACATAAGGAGGAACAGACTTTGCAGGTGAAGATTTGTGGAATTAAAAGCTTGGATGCGGCAATGAGTGCTGTAGAAGCGGGTGCTGATTTGATTGGCTTTGTCTTTGCGGATAGTAAGCGAAGGATTTCTCCGAGTCAAGCCAAGCAAATAGCCGATCATATCCCGTCAGCTGTAAAAAAAGTAGGAGTTTTTGTCAATGAGGATGCTAAGAAGATGACGGAAATCGCTGAATATGTTGGACTCGATTTTATCCAATTACATGGAGATGAAACACCAGAAGATGCGATGACCCTGAATCGTCCGATTATCAAGGCATTCTCTATTGATGGAATATTCGAAATAGAAAGTTACCCGTGTGATTACTATTTAATAGATAGTCCGAGTGGACGTTACCGGGGAGGAACTGGACTCCCTTTTAACTGGGAAAAACTTCATCACACTCCGCTTAATAAGGATCAATTGATTCTGGCAGGTGGATTGAATGAAGAAAATGTTGCGGAGGCGATAGCAATCGTAAAGCCCGCATTGCTTGATGTCTCTAGTGGTGTGGAAACCAATGGGGAAAAGGATCCAGAGAAAATGCGGTCATTTGTAAAGGAAGCAAAACGAGCGTTTCAACAATTAAAGGAGAGTGAAGGAAATGACAACATATACACAACCAAATGAAAAAGGACATTTCGGAATGTTTGGTGGCAGATTTGTTCCGGAAACATTGATGCCAGCTGTATTGGAGCTGGAGACAGCTTATGAAGAGGCAATAAAGGATCCGCAATTTTTGCAACAAGTTGATTATTATTTTAAGCAGTACATCGGTCGGGAAACACCATTGTACTATGCTGAAAATTTATCAAAACAATTAGGTGGTCCGAACATTTACTTAAAACGAGAAGATTTGAATCATACAGGTGCACATAAAATCAATAATGCGATTGGTCAGGCTCTTTTAACACTAAGGATGGGGAAAAAGAAGGTAGTGGCAGAAACAGGTGCCGGACAGCATGGAGTTGCAACAGCAACTGCCTGTGCCTTGCTTGGACTTGAATGTGTAGTATTCATGGGTGCTGAAGATATTCAAAGACAAAAATTAAATGTGTTCCGGATGGAGCTATTAGGTGCAGAAGTAAAAAGTGTGGAGCAAGGGAGCGGAACATTAAAGGATGCGGTCAATGAGGCATTAAGATACTGGGTCACACATGTTGAAGATACCCATTATATATTAGGTTCTGTTGTGGGACCCCATCCATTTCCGAGAATTGTTCGTGACTTTCAAAGTGTCATAGGAAGTGAAACGCGTAGACAAATACAAGAACAAACAGGAAAACTTCCTGATGCAGTAGTGGCTTGTATTGGAGGGGGAAGTAATTCAATTGGAATGTTCTACCCATTTGTTAATGATTCCGATGTCAAGCTTTATGGCGTGGAAGCAGGAGGATCAGGCATCGATACGGGAAAACACGCGGCAACATTAACAGATGGGAAGATCGGGGTTCTCCATGGAACGATGACGTATTTATTACAGGATGATCATGGACAAATACAAGAAGCCCACTCTATTTCAGCCGGTCTGGATTACCCGGGTGTAGGTCCTGAACATAGCTATTTGAAGGAATCAGGCAGGGTGCACTATACAGCAATTACCGATGTAGAGGCATTAGAAGCGTTTGAGCTTTTAACAAAAACAGAAGGGATCATTCCAGCATTAGAAAGCTCGCATGCTGTCGCTTATGCAACTAAATTAGCAAAAGAAATGTCTGCTGATGAAACACTTGTCATCTGTCTTTCCGGCAGAGGAGATAAAGATGTAGAAACCATTAAAAAAATTAAAGGAGGGCTGTAAGAATGGGCATTGAAAAATTAAATCAAGCGTTTCAAACCGTTCTTGAAAAAGGGGATAAGGCATTTGTTCCATATATTATGGCAGGTGATGGAGGGATTGAAAAGCTAAATGAACAAATTGATTTTTTTGAAGAAAGTGGGGCAACTGCCTTAGAATTAGGCATTCCATTTTCCGATCCAGTTGCCGATGGGCCGACTATACAGGAGGCAGGTATTCGCTCATTAAAGGCAGGAACAACCTTGCAAGCGGTTCTTGCACAGCTGAAATTAAGTAAAAGCACAAGGTCTATTCCGATTGTGATCATGACTTATATGAATCCTATTTATGTATTTGGGATAAAAGAGTTTGCCAGAGAATGTGAGCAAGCCGGTGTCGATGGCGTGATTATTCCGGATTTACCGATGGAAGAGGAGGAAATTCTAGCAGATTCCTTGAAGGATCATCAAATCGCCTTAATCCGTCTAGCAGCATTAACGAGCTCAAAGGAAAGGGTGAAGGAAATTGCGAGTGGAACCCAAGGGTTTTTATACGCTGTAACAGTAACTGGTATAACCGGGGCAAGGGCCTCCTATAGTGAAAATATTGGTTCCTATTTAAAAGAGTTAAAGGAAATATCAAGTGCTCCTGTTTTAGCCGGATTTGGTGTCTCTACCCCTGAACATGTCGTAGAGCTAGGACAATATTGTGACGGTGTCGTTGTTGGTAGTAAAATCATTGAGCTTCTGCAGAAGAACGATCGAGACAGTATAAAAAAACTGATAGACGCTGCTAAAAAAACATCTTTAATCTTGAAAAATTAGATGATCGTTATTATGTAAGAGGAGGGGGGACTATGATTCGTTCCCCCTTATTTAGTAGGCTCTTTTCTCAGTGGCGTGAAAAACTCGTCGATATGGTTAAAAGATGATCTAAATAGCAACATTGGTTATGAAAAGAACCTTTTAGTACTATAGTTTATCTATAATTCCCTTTGGTAGATTGATAGGTGGCCAAAAATCCCCAATTGCATGATCAACAGGGTGGAAAAGTTCAACGGCATTCGGTATCACTACTGCTACTATGATTAGAACGATAAAAATCCATTTAACTAGCGTCATTCTTTTTTTCAAAAGAAAACCCTCCTTAAAGTTCTAAAATTTTTTCATAGACGGAATTTGCCTTAGCGAAAGAGAGCGCAGCCTCCTTAAATCTCTTCTTCTTCTGGTAATATTCTCCGAGTTTTTTTGAATAAACGATAATGGATTGATTCTGCTTTCTTTCTTCGAAATAAGGAATCGCTATATTCAATATAAAATCCTCGAAGCCTTCAGGGTAGCCCCTTACAATATACTGGAAAAAGGTTAATTCAATATAGTGCTCCTTTTGTTGATCAATGGACTCGATGAGGGAAAAACCATGTTCCAGCCAAATATTTACCTCGTGAATAAAGCCAATCTTATAGTATTCATTGATGATATTAATAATAATTTGGAGTTGGTCATTTGTTTTCTGTTTATCTAATTCTTCATAACTATTAAGATAATGTGTAATCGCCTCCTTTGATTTCCCTTGACGAGATTTTAACAATCCTAAGTTATGTTCAATTTTATCGATTAAATCTGTATAGCTAATAGATTTTGCTAACTGTTTGGCAATCGTGTAATGATGTTCAGAATCGCTATATTCTTGCATTTTACTATAAACCACTCCAAGTAGCATATGACAATCTGTACAGCGCTTCATTTGATAGGTTTGTTGAAAAAGTGATAATGCTTCTTCAATGTAGAAAACCGATAATGTGTTTTTGTTGATTCGACCAAGAGTCAGTCCATACATATAATATAGGTCGGCTTTTTCATCAAGTAAATTTGCATCAATCGCAAATAAGTAATTTTTTGCATTATTAAATAGACTAGCTGCCTCAGCGAATTGATTTGTGTAGTAGAGATAGTTTCCGTGGAATTTTTGAAATGAGAATTTTAAGTCATCAGCCATTTCAAAGTGAAAAGGTTTAACCATTTCGATTAATTCTTTTGCCTTCTCAAGCTGTTTTTGTATTAGGTAATATCTGATTAAGTATACATGATAGGTTAGAATAAGTTGGAAGTCCACACTATCAGAAAGTTTGCTTGAAATTTCCTCAAAAATGGCAGAGGATTCCTCTTGATCATTTTGTAATAAAGAAGGCTTCCATTTATCCAAGAGCTGAGTTAATTCTTCGTTCGGATAGGTCATAAATGGAATTTCAAGCCGGTCACATAATTGACTTAGCATTTCAATAGGAGGTGTATGACCATTATTTTCAATAGATGCTAGATATGATAGTGCGGTAATGCCATCAGATAATTCCTCAGGACTAAGTCCTCTTAAAAGACGATAAAATCGAATTCTTGTCCCAATATGCATAATAAAGACTCCTAGCTAATACATTATTTTAATTTTGAAAATTCAGTATCGTTTTGTCTATTATGTAAGATTTTTGTAAATATTTCAAGAAACTAACTTATGGAAAATAATTTTTATTTAAAAAATATCCACAATGATATACACATATTAAATGCGATGAAATAAAGGCTATAGAGGGAATTCCACAAAATTGACGGCTTATCCACATAAGTTATTAACAAACTTATCCACAATATTCAAGAGGGGTAATCTGTTGATTTGAAGGGGTTTTAAAAAACTATACACAAAATTAGTAGAGTTGTGGAAAACTTGGGGGTCTGACCCCACAACGCTAGTTCTTTTATGAAAAAGGTTGATTTCATAGGGATTTTCTTAGTGGGGTCTGACCCCACAACGCTAGTTCTTTTATGAAAAAGGTTGATTTCATCGGGATTTTCTTGGTGGGGTCTGACCCCCATAGGAAAAGCAGGGGAGGCCCCTGCTTTTTACATTTTTTTGTTTTTTGCTCGTTTTTCGGCTGCTTGGGATCGAGCTTGTGCTTCTCGATCGTTTTGGTCAGCTAGTTCTTCGGAAAACTCTACGTCTTTACCGTCATATTTTAAATTTTTAGGAACTTGGGGAAGTTTTGCTTTATTTTTGTCACGTGTTTTTTGCTTATGTGCTCTACCCATTTTTAGTGCCCCCTTCAAATATAAAATTGTACGGAATGTTTTCCGTTTCTATAGATTGTGTAAAATTCGTTGGTTTTATCAAGAATTTTTTTGTCTGTCTTGGATATATCCACCTGCACGATCGGCAATTTTAAATTCATGGGCATAGTTAATGGCTTGCATACTCGATAAATTACTTTTTGTTTTAACACGTTTATCTTTCGACATCTCATTTCACCCTTTCACTGATCTTTTTAAGAATGTTGAACATGGCATTTCTGACTAGCTCCAGTGCCTTTACCCTTAATAGGACTTCCGAGAAAATCAATAAAGCTGATTTCCTACTCAACAAGGCGCTGTGCTTTTCTATACAGTATTACCTTAATCATGGCAAACATACGGAATAGAATGGTAAAATGAGATGGAATTCAAATAAAGAGGGATGCTTTCTATGCCAATTATTACGAAAATATCCGTACAAAAGAATAATGTTGAACGGTATAATATCTTTCTTGATGGGAACTACTCCTTTAGTGTGGATGAAGAAGTATTAGCACGATTTCAGTTAATGAAGGGGAAGGAACTATCTGAATTAGATATTACTGAAATCAACTATGAGGATGAGATCCGTAAGGGTGTTAATAGTGCCATACATTATCTTTCCTTTCGCATGCGTTCTGAAAGGGAAGTTAGGGATTATTTAAAGCAAAAAGAATATCCTGAACCTGCGATTCAAGAAGTTATCCATAAATTATATCAATTGAAATATATAAATGATGTAGAGTTTGCTATTGCCTTTGTTCGAACACAAGTCAATACAACGAAAAAAGGGCCAAGTGTTTTAAAACGGGAGTTAAAGGAGAAGGGGATTTCTGAAACGAATATTGACATAGCGATGAAGGAATATCCAATGGATGCTCAGCTTTCCCATGCGACAGCACTGATTGAAAAAACAATCAAGCAGAACCAGAAGCTTTCCGAGAGAAGTTTAAAGCAAAAAATTGAACAGAATTTACTGAGAAAAGGTTTTTCGGGAGAAATGATCCAAATGGCCATGAATGAGGTAACAATCGAAAAGGATGAGGATCAGGAATGGCATGCGATGATTGAGCAAGGAATGAAGGCGCATCGGAAATTCCAAAAGTATAGTGGCTATGAGTATGAGCAAAAAATGAAACAGACCTTATATCGAAAAGGATTTTCAATCGAATTAATCGACCGATTTATCAATGAATATGAAAAGTGAATAGGTGGGAAACAACTCATGGAGCAAGAAAAAAGATACAGTCAAATGACAGAGTATGAATTAAGACAGGAAATATCTTTATTAACCGAAAAGGCCAGAAAGGCAGAACAGCTTGGTATTGTAAATGAATATGCCGTTCTAGAAAGAAAGATCGTAATGGCCAAAGCCTATTTATTGAATCCTAAAGACTTTATTCCGGGAGAACTCTATGAAATAGAAGGAGATCCAGGAAGCTACTTCAAAATCGATTATATTAACGGTGTTTTTGCATGGGGCTATCGCTTAGCTGGCCAAAAGGAAGAAGAGGCACTTCCGATATCTGTTTTAAAGAAACTAAAATAATTAAAAGGGGCTGGGACATAACTAGCTTCAAATAGTGAAAAAGTTGAATTTGAGCGAACTCAAATTCAACTTTTTCTATTTTTGTGTGTTGATTCTTCTATTACCGTAGTTGTTTGGCCGTGAATTTTCTTAAATTCACGGCCATTAATGCGAGTCCCATTTCATTTTCTACCTTCGATTTTCCTCGTACAGAAAATCGAGTGAAACGCAAATTAGCCTTCAAGAATCCAAAAACCGGTTCCACATCGATTTTGCGTTTTCGATAGATGGATCTCGTTTTCTCTTCTGAAAGCTTCGCTCTCACATATACTTTTTGTTGTTCCCATTGTTCATTCACCATTAGTTTTCGATTGTTGCCTTCTTTCGCTTTTGTACATGATGAACGGAATGGACATCCCGAACAGTCCTCACACTCGTAGATCTTGAACCTTCGTTGGAATCCCGTACGATCAGTACGGACAGAATGATATTGAAATTCAAGACGTTTCTGGTTAGGGCATATATATGTATCTGTTTCTTCACAATACTGCCAGTTTTCGGGATTCAATGGGTTTTGTTTGTACTTTTCTTTTGCTCCTTCAAATACAGATTATACGTAATCAGTGCTTCTCGTTTTCTGTTCGAAAGGATATCATTATAGTTTTGTTCACTACCATAACCTGCATCTGCGACAATATGTTTCGGTAACACGAAATAATGGTTCTCGATTTCATCAAGAAATGGAATTAACGTACGTGTATCTGTTGGGTTTGAAAATAAACTATAGGCAAGCGTGTATTGCCCTTCTGTTGCGATTTGTACATTGTAACCAGCTTTCAATTGTCCGTTTTGCATATAATCATCTTTCATTCGCATAAATGTCGCGTCCAGATCTGTTTTGGAATAGCTATTACGTGTGCCAAAGATTTCAAAGTCTCGTTGGTATTTTTGTTTTCGTAAGACAAAATCAATCAACTGTTTACGCACTTGTTTCGGGTATTTGCGTTCACTTCTTAAAGCTTTTCGTTCTGGAACGTCTGATGATTCCTCAATTTGTTTATCATACTCAGCTACGACATTGTCCACTTTTCCAACCAATTGAGCGAGCTCTTTCAATGATAATTGTTCATCACCTTCCCGTTCAATTTCAGGTATAATTTCGTTCTCAAGTAGCTCGTTATATAGCTGGTTTGACCTTTCAATTAAACTGTGATGATATTTCTCAATCGATTTCTTCCAGACAAACGTAAATTTATTCGCATTTGCTTCAATCTTTGTACCATCAATAAAAATTGCTTCTTGATCGATTAGTTTTTCTTCGATTAATTGGCAACGAAATTGGACGAAACATTGGCGAATTAATTCTTTCACATCTGAATGAACACGGAATCGATTGATTGTACGGTAGCTTGGTTCATACCCTTGAGCTAGCCACATCATCCGGATACTGTCTTTTAATAAGGCTTCAATTTTTCGCCCTGAAAAAACAGATTGGGTGTAGGCACATAAAATAATTTTAAGCATCATGCGTGGATGATAAGCAGGACAGCCCTCATTTCGCAGAAATGGTTCGAAAACTTCATGAGGAATACTTTCAACTAGATGATGGATATGAAAGGCAATATCATTTTTTTGTAATTTTACTTCTAAATCTAAAGGCAAAACTAATTGATTCATGGTATAATTTTTAAACATAAGGATCCTTCTTTCTGATTTTATTTGGTGTGGTAACTTAATTTTATCAGAAGTGGTCCTTATTTTATTGTAAAAAAATCAAAGCCGGTGAAATTTTACTCGTCGTAAAATTCACCGGCTTTTTCATCTCAGAGGTGGGTTTTGTCCCAGCCTCTTTTGTGTTTTACATGGTATTAGACGTCGCTATCTCTTCTACTTGATGCCTTCATTCTTTCCTGTGGGTGCGTGTTGATGGATCCATCTGCACGTGTGGAAGCAAATTCAGCTTTTGCTCTTGGTTCACCTTCAAATTTATTATCATTTCCATAAGGAAAGCCTTTTGCTTTATTTCTCATTATGTGATCCCCCTTCGAAGGTTTTATAAAAAGGGATGTAAAAACTTATAGACAGCCCTATCCATTATTATTTTCCTTCATTAAACCATTATAACTAGAAGGTTCATCCACTTCCTGTCAAGTTCTTGTGGCTATATCTAATTTCTTTCTCAGCTTTTCTTTACTATAGATCCAGCCAGTATAGGAACCCGTAATGTCTAGATCATCCTTCATTTGCACGATGGCAACGAATGGATAATGTCCTTTACTTCGGTAGCGCAAATCAATAAATTGTACTTCGTAGCCGGTATTTAGCTCCTTAATGACCCAACGATAAATCGGGGAAAAGGATAAAAAGGCTGAGATGTTTTTGTCTTTTTTTGCTTGGTCGATAATGTTATTTTCAGGGATAGGTATACGATCAAATTCATCTAGTATCGTAACCTCATGTTTATATGCACTTCCGACAAAAAATTGATCTTTTGTGCTAACAACGATTCTCCATTTAAAAAATCTCATAGTGGGGGCGATGATGATTTTTTCAGCATCCGGGATGAGCTTTAATACGGCTTTTTTAACTAACCATTGCTCAGCAAATCTCGTTAAATAATAGATAATAATGATGCTGTAAACAACGATGAAGGTGATCCCAGGATTTGCTCCGAACGCCCAAATAATCAATCCAATGACATGAATAATAAAAATGAAAGGATCAAAGGTATTGATGATGCCTAATGCAACCCATTTGGAGGAAAACGGTCGCAGGGCTTGTGTTCCGTATGCATTGAAAATATCAACAAATACATGGAGAAAAACGGCTAGAAACGCCCAGAGCCACAGATGAAATAAATTGGCTCCTTGAAAGATAAAACTTCCACAAATCGTTATGAGCAAGGACCACAAAATGATAGCTGGGATCGAATGGGTTGCCCCGCGATGATTGCGAATGTAAACAGCGTTATTGCGAAATTTTAAAAATGTATCGATGTCAGGAATTTGTGATCCTATAATTGTGGCAAAAAGGATACTATGTGAATTAATAGTGTTCTCGGTTACAACTGGGTCCAGAGTGGCTAATCCACCCAGTGCAAACCCCATAACAAGATGTGTACCTGTATCCAAAACTAACTTCCCCCTTAAAAGGTTGGCAAATCATTATCCAAAATTTGTACTGCAGAAAGTAAATGTATCAGCGTATGAATTATTGTTAAAACATGATATGGTAAAAAGGTGTGATTTGCAATGGACATTCCGTGAAGTAAGCAATTTGTAATCGAATCTTAATATTCCGTTTTTATTGTTTCGGATATTACACGGAAGTCATTATTTTCTATTACTTTTCCCCATAAGAAGGGGAATTAACATAATTTTATTAGAGGTTGTTAATGAAGCTCTTACATGTTCATGGTGATAACCTTTACGATAGATTGCTGGAGGACTATATGGTAAGTACGATTGAAAAGATAAATAAGCAAGAATTCCAAAATGATTTATTAAATTGGTTTAAGGAAGAGCAGCGTGACCTCCCTTGGAGGAAGGATCAAGATCCTTATAAAGTCTGGGTTTCTGAAATTATGCTACAGCAAACAAGAGTGGATACTGTTATTCCCTATTTTAATCGTTTTATTGAAAAATTTCCAACTATAGAAGCGCTCGCAGATGCTGATGAAGAAAGTGTGTTAAAGGCTTGGGAAGGTTTAGGATACTATTCCCGGGTTAGAAATTTGCAAGCAGCTGTGAGAGAAGTCAAGGAAAACTATAATAGCAAAGTACCGAATACACCTGAGGAAATCAAGTCATTAAAAGGGGTTGGCCCTTATACTGCAGGTGCCATTTTAAGTATTGCGTATGGTGTTCCCGAGCCTGCTGTTGATGGGAATGTCATGCGAGTATTCTCAAGAATTCTGACGATTTGGGATGATATCGCAAAGGCTTCTTCAAGAAAGGTGTTTGAACAAGCCGTTCGCGAGCTCATTTCACATGACAATCCATCTTTTTTCAATCAAGCCTTGATGGAATTAGGTGCATTGATTTGTACTCCCACCTCCCCGGCGTGTCTCCTTTGTCCAGTAAGAGAACATTGCCAAGCTTTTGAAGAGGGAGTTCAAAATGAATTGCCAGTGAAGACGAAGAAAAAAAGCATGAAGCATATAGAGCTAATTGCAGCGGTGCTAAAGGATCAGGAAGGGAAGTATCTCATCCATAAACGGCCAAGTGACGGGCTATTGGCAAATTTATGGGAGTTTCCAAATGTAGAAAAAAGTCAGCTAGTCAAACCGAAAGATATCCTTCATGATTTCTTGAAAAAGGATTTCCGAGTGGATATCCAGTTGGAAAAAGAATCATTGACTACCATTCCACATGTTTTTTCCCACTTAACGTGGAATATTGACGTATACTCAGGGGAAATCCTTGGACAAGTAGAACAAAAAGAGGACTTAAAGCTTGTGACAAAAGAAGAATTAACTCAATATGCCTTTCCTGTTTCCCATCAAAAAATGTGGAAGGCGTATCAGGAGATGGTTAGGGCATAAAACAGATGGTATCAAACCGTCTGTTTTATTTCCTTCGAAGCTAAGTAGCGATCGATTTCGATGGCTGCTTTTTTTCCTTCTTGAATGGCCCAAACGATTAAGCTTTGCCCTCTTCGCGCATCACCAGCTGCAAATACCCCATCTTGAGAGGTTTGAAAGCTATTTGTTACTGTGGCGATTCGTTTTTGCGATCGTTGAATGGTTGGGAAAATATCCTCTTTTACGCCTTCAAACCCAATCGCAATAAGGACTAAATCCGCATCCCAATAATTTTCCGTTTGATCTAATGCAGTATTTGGCTGAAAGGAGACTGTGCGTAGTCCAATCACCTCATCTTGGTCATTTCCGACAAAGGATTGCGTTTGGATGAAATATTGACGCGGATCTTCACCAAATATCGTTAAGGCTTCTTCATATGCATAATCAAGGGAAAAAATCGCAGGGTTCTCTGGCCAAGGATTACCTGGTTGTCTTTCTAATGGTAACTGACCATGCTTACCAAATTGCACCACACTTTTACAGCCTTGTCTGATCGCTGTTGCTACACAATCAGCCCCTGTATCACCACCACCGATGACAATGACTTTTTTTCCTTCGGCATTAATATCACATGAAACATCCGGATCTAAATAATGCTTGGTGCTCGTCATCAAGTAATCCATCGCATGGTAAATTCCTTTTAAGTGTCTGCCCTCAATCGGCAATTCACGAGGTTGTTCAGCGCCAATACAGAGGAGAACCGTGTCAAAATTTTGCTGTAATTCCTCGATAGACAGATCGATTCCAACATGTATATTGGCTCGGAATTCAATTCCTTCCTGCTTTAAAAGCTCAATTCTTCTTTCAACATATTTTTTATCAATTTTCATATTTGGAATACCATACATGAGAAGACCGCCAAATCGATCTTCCCGTTCAAAAACAGTAACTGAATGACCTAATTGGTTGAGATCATCGGCAGCTGTTAGTCCCGCTGGACCAGAACCGATGACCGCGATTTTATGTCCTGTTTTTCTTAAAGGCTTCCGAGGCTTCACCCAACCTTCTAAAAAGGCCCGATCAATAATCGCTTTTTCAATACTTTTGATGGTTACAGGTTCACTAGGGACACCTGCCGTACAAGATCCTTCACAGGGAGCTGGGCAGGCACGAGCAGTAAATTCAGGAAAGTTATTGGTTTTGGCTAAGCGTTGAAAGGCCTCATACCATTTTCCTTGATGAACGAGCATATTCCATTCAGGAATAAGATTATATAATGGACATCCACTCGTACCTGTTGAAAGAATGGTCCCCATCTGACAAAAAGGTGTCCCACAGTCCATGCAACGAGATGCTTGTTGTTTTAGCTTTTTCTCAGTGAAGGGCTGCTGGTATTCGCTCCAGTCATTGACGCGTTCAACTGGAGGGCGTTCCTTCGCATTCCTTCTCTTGATATCGATAAATTCTGTTGATTGACTCATTTTCCTTCACTCCTTTATCACGTTCTGTTGTCATTCTTACAGAGAGACTCCCATTGTCGGATGATCTGTTGTGATGGTTTTTCCGTCTTTTTTTAGATTGAAAGCGGTGAGACTTGCTTCATTACCAGGCATTCCTTGTTGTTTTAAATGATGGATTAAATCAATCATTTTTTTGTATTCATTTGGAATCACCTTAATAAACTGATGACGGAGCTTATCCCATTGCTTTAAGAGAATTTTTGCCCTTTGACTTCCGGTTAATTGATAATGCTTTTGGATCATACGATACAAGTCAATGAACTCTTCATTTGATTGAATGGACTCAATATTAATCATTTCGAAATTCATATGTTTCATAACGGATGACTGAGATTCTGAGAAAATATAGGCGCTTCCACCTGACATCCCAGCGCCAAAGTTTTTTCCAATGTTTCCAAGGATGACAACCTTTCCGCCTGTCATATATTCACAGCCGTGATCACCGACACCCTCAACGACCGCATGGACCCCACTATTGCGAACGCAAAATCTTTGTCCTGCCGTTCCATTAATATAAGCTTCTCCTGAGGTGGCGCCAAAAAATGCCGTGTTACCGATAATCGCTTGGTCGCCAGCTGCCTTCCACGTGCTAGTTGGTTTAATGACGATGGAACCGCCAGAAAGTCCTTTTCCGACATAATCATTGGCATCCCCTTCAAGGGTTAGGGACACTCCTTTCGGAATAAAAGCACCAAAGCTTTGCCCTGCTGAACCGTTAAAGGATAGCTGGAGAGTGTGGGGAGGTAACCCAGAATTTCCCCAAAGCTTCGTTACATAATGTCCAAGTAGTGTTCCAACTGCACGATCCGTATTTTTAATGTCAAAGTGGAAATGAACCGGCTGCTGCTTCTCAATATATGGCTGTAGAAGTGGCAGTAGGGTGTGCTGATCCATTCTTTTCTCAAGTTCATGATTTTGTTCGGTTGTACATGTATGAGAATCTTGTTGATTTTGATGTAATAGCTTATCTAAATTGATATGTTTTGCTTTCCAATGCTCTTGGACCTCAGGTTTAGGCTGGAGGAGCTGCGTTTGTCCGACGATTTCCGTTAAGCTTCGGTAGCCACAGGCAGCTAAAATTTCACGAATTTCTTCCGCAATAAACGTCAGGTAATTGACAATATGGTCGGGATTTCCCATGAATTTTTCTCGAAGCTTTGGATTTTGTGTTGCAATTCCAACTGGACATGTATCTAAATGACAGGCCCGCATCATTAAACATCCGAGAACGACTAATGGGGCTGTCGCAAAGCCATATTCCTCCGCACCTAAGCATGCTGCGATAACGACATCTTTTCCGGTCATTAGCTTTCCATCTGTTTCGAGGGTTACGCGGTCACGTAAGCCATTTAAAAGAAGGGTTTGGTGTGTTTCCGCAAGACCGATTTCCCAAGGAATACCTGCATGTTTAATACTTGTTTTCGGAGAGGCACCTGTTCCTCCGTCATGGCCACTAATCAAGATCGTATCTGCAAGCCCTTTAGCTACACCGGCAGCAATTGTTCCAACACCCGCTTTAGCCACTAATTTAACACTGATTCTTGCATGAGGATTGGCACTTTTTAGATCATAGATAAGCTGTGCAAGATCCTCAATCGAATAAATATCATGATGGGGCGGAGGGGAAATCAAGCCCACTCCTGGAGTAGAGCCTCTTACCTCAGCAATCCATGGATACACCTTTGAACCTGGTAATTGACCACCTTCACCCGGCTTTGCGCCTTGGGCCATCTTAATTTGGATTTCCTCTGCTTGGGTTAAATAGTAGCTAGTGACCCCGAATCTTCCTGAGGCTACCTGCTTGATCGCACTTCTTTTAAAATCACCATTTTGTTCGATGAAGGAGCGTTCCAGTTCTTCGCCCCCTTCACCACTATTGCTTTTCCCACCAATTCGATTCATGGCAATTGCTAGCGCTTCATGTGCTTCCTTACTTAATGAGCCATAGGACATCGCACCTGTTTTAAAGCGCTTGAAGATCGCTTCAATAGGCTCGACTTCTTCAATTGGAATCCTGCCTCGATCACTTTTTATTTCAAGTAAGCTGCGAATCGTAGTAAATGGACTTTTCTCATGCATAGCAACAAATTTCTTATATGTGTTTTTATCATTCATCCGTGCCGCACGCTGCAATGTGTGAATGCTAAGAGGATTAAATTGGTGATGCTCACCCTCGCTTCGCCACTGTAATTCGCTACCAGAGTCAAGTGTGTGGTCATGAGAAGTCATTTCAAAGACGGCATTTGCATGACGCTTCATGGTTTCCTGTGAAATTTCTGTTAGGCCAATCCCACTAATGGATGAAACCGTTCCACTGAAATATTTAGAAATAACCTCTTCAGAAATGCCGAGCGCTTCAAACGTTTGCGCTCCACGATAACTCTGAATTGATGAGATTCCGACTTTAGACATGATTTTAATGACACCATTTTTCAATGCTTGGATATAATTTTGCCATGCTTGCTTTAAAGGAAGCTGAATATGCCTGTCACTCACTAATTGTTTAATGGATTCATAAGCGAGATAGGGATGGATGGCATCCGCTCCATATCCGATCAGGGCAGCCATATGATGTGGATCTCTCGGTTCTCCGGAATCAATGATGATGCTTGCCTTTGTTCTTACTCCCTTACTGATTAAATAATGATGGAGACAAGAGGTAGCAAGCAAGGATGGAAGCGGCACTTGGTCTTGATTAGACGGACGATCCGTGAGAATAATCAGCTTGCACCCTTCATAAATCGCTGATAATGCTTCGGTGCATATACGATTCAATGATTCTTCAAATCCACTGCTTTTTGTAAAATTCATTAGAATTTCCTTAGATTGCAATGGTGAATGCTTTAATGCTATAAACGATGCTGGATCGATAAAAGGGTGCTCTAGTTTCAGATGTTTTTGGTCTGAAACGTTTTGATCTAATAAATCGATTTGGGACCCAAGCCAAGTAACGGTTGAAATCACACATTCTTCTCTTAATGCATCAATCGGAGGATTGGTTACTTGGGAGAAGCTTTGCTTGAAATAGTGAAACAATAGCATCGGTTTTTCTGATAATACAGCCAGTGGTGTATCGATCCCCATTGAGCCTGTAGGCTCCTTCGCATCATTGGACATAGGTAGAAGCATTTTCATTACTTCCTCGTACGTATAGCCAAACATTTTTTGCAGAAAAATCGCTTCACTCGGTTCAAATTTTGACGATGCTGGTAGTTTATTTCCCTTACTTTTTAACGAAATGACCTGTTGATTGATATATCTTTGATAAGGTTTTTCTTTACTTATGAAGGTTTTTAATTCATCGCTATCTAGTAGCTTTCCTTTTTCGGTATCGATAAATAGTAATTCTCCAGGCTTCAAATGACGCTTTTCCTTAATATTGTCAGCTTCTATATCGATGACACCAACCTCTGATGCAAAGATAATCCGATCATCACCAGTAATATAGTATCGCCCTGGACGTAATCCATTTCGATCTAAAATGGCACCTATTTGTTTTCCGTTCGAAAAGCCTAGTGCCATTGGTCCATCCCATGGCTCCATTAATAAGCTATGATATTCGTAAAATGCTTTAAGCTCTGCTGGCATTTCATCATCTTGCTCCCAAGGTTCAGGAACCATCATCATGATTGCATGGGGAAGGGACCATCCATTTAATAATAAAAACTCTAAAGCATTGTCGAACATCGCAGAGTCACTGCCGTTTTCTTGAATGATTGGTGCGACTTCAGGATGTCCAGTCATTTTAGCGTTAAACCAGTTTTTGTTTCCTTTAATCGTGTTAATTTCGCCATTATGTGCGATCATCCGATTCGGGTGGGCACGCTCCCAGCTTGGGAACGTATTTGTACTGAAGCGCGAGTGAACTAAGGCTAATGCTGATGTAAAAGCGTGATTCGTTAAATCTTGATAGAAAGTGGTTAATTGCTCGGCTGAAAGTAATCCTTTATAAACAATGATTTGATTTGAAAGACTGGAAAAATATAATTGATCCGCAAATTTCTTTTCTATTGTTCTTCTTAATAGATACAGCTGATATAAAAACTCTTTTTCATTCATGGCATTTGCTTTTTTTATAAATAATTGTTTGATCACAGGTTGAGTTGATTTTGCGACTTCACCTAGAATTTCTGGAGACACAGGAACTTCACGTTCTCCAATAAAGGAAAGGTTAAACGTTGAGGCTTCATGTTTGAATGCTTCAATGATTTGTTCTTGGATCATTTTATTTGTAGGTAAGAATAGCATTCCGACTGCGTATTCACCTTTTTGAGGGAGAGTAAATGGGCAGACTTCCTTGAAAAATTGATCAGGAATTTGCAAAAGAATTCCTGCACCATCGCTTGTTAGGTTATCACTGCTTTTACCAGCGCGGTGATCAAGCCTTTGAAGCATAAGAAGTGCTGAAGAGACGATATCGTGAGAGGGGCGCCCTTGAATATCTGCATAAAAACCTATACCACAAGAATCGTGTTCAAAATCCTGGCGATATAGTCCACCGTGATGTTTTTCATTTTGTCTCATCATAGTCTACATCCTTCCGTTACTATATCTAAATAGTTTGATAATAAAAAATTTTACTTTAATTCATTCAATCTTTACAATATATTATTAAGAACATATTTATCTCAAAATTAGATTGGTGGGAAATAGATGGAATTACGCCAAATCATTTATTTCATAGAAGTGGCTAAGCGGGAGCATGTAACGAGAGCGGCAGAAAATCTCCATGTTGCTCAGTCTGCCATTAGTCGTCAGATCGCTTTACTTGAAAGTGAATTGGGTACCCCCCTGTTTGAAAGAGAAGGTCGCAATGTGAAATTAACACATATGGGTAAGGTGTTTTTGGAGCATGCCGAGAGAATTGTGATTGAAATGGATAAAGCGAAAGAAAGAGTGGAAGAGTTTTTAAATCCTGAAAAGGGAGTGATTCATCTAGGGTTTTCCTCCAGCTTGTCCGTGCATACCTTTACAAGGGTTTTTACTCAGTTTAGAGAGGAACATCCGAATTTACATTTTCAATTACTCCAAGGGACGAAGAAATATTTAATGCAGAAAATTGAAAAGGGAGACATTGATATTGCGTTCATTGCTCCAGTGGTGACTGATCACCCAATTGTAAAGGGAGATACTTTTTTTACGGAGAAGCTGTTGTTGCTGCTGCCAGAAAATCATTATTTATGCTCGGAACCGATTGTTCGGATTGGCCAATTGGCAGGAGAACGATTTGTTACCTTTCGATCGGATTCATCGATTCGGCGGACGATCGATAAGGCATGCAATCAGGCGGGATTTGAACCGATTATTGCCTTTGAAGGCGAAGATATGGATACGATAAAGGGACTTGTTTCTGCAGGATTAGGAATTGGGATATTACCAGAGCTTGCTTTCTCTTACAACTTGCCAAAGGATGTTCGCACTGTCGAAATCGAAGATCCTTCTTTTATTCGATCGGTAGGCGTTATCACCCCCAAAAAAAGAGAGCTTGCCCCTTCGGAAAAGCTCCTCTATGGATTTTTAAAATCCTTTTATGATCGACTGTATCGTTTTCAACTATAATGGCTTTTCCGTCTTTCGATTTCTTCAATGATTTCTTTATAGATGGTTTGACCTTCAGCATTTAAATAAGGAAGAATTTGCTGAAAGGAATGATGAAAATGTTCAACTTCGGAATTATTCCAGTCGGTGATCGACATCATGGATAACTCGGTCATATCGCGAATAACGGTCATGTAACCTTCCTCCTAAAAGATATATTATCTATAGGATGATACAATCATTGTTTGTTATTCATTTTATCTATACAATATTAAAGAAAGTGGACGTGTCTTCATAAGACACCAAGTGAACTAAAGAAAGGTGATTCAAATATGACGAATAAAGTGGCATTAGTTACAGGGAGTAGTCGTGGAGTTGGGAAAGCGATATCGATTGCCCTTGCAAAAGAAGGATATGATATTGTCATCAATTATGCACGCAGTAAATCTGCTGCACTTGAAACTGTAGAGGAAGTTGAAAAGTTAGGCAGAAAGGCATTGCTAGTGAAAGCCAATGTTGGGGATGTTGCGAAAATTAAAAAGATGTTTGAAGAAATTCGTGAAACCTTTGGCCGTCTTGATGTATTCATTAACAATGCCGCTTCAGGTGTACTGCGCCCAGCGATGGAGCTTGAAGAGTCGCATTGGGATTGGACAATGAATATTAATAGCAAGGCATTATTATTCTGTGCACAAGAAGCTGCCAAGCTAATGGAGGAAAATGGCGGAGGGAAAATCGTTAGCTTAAGCTCACTTGGATCGATTCGTTATTTAGAGAATTACACGACCGTTGGGGTATCAAAAGCAGCGGTTGAAGCCTTAACAAGATATTTATCTGTGGAGCTTGCAGCGAAAAACATCGTTGTGAATGCTGTTTCAGGTGGGGCAATTGACACTGAAGCATTAAAGCATTTTCCAAATCGTGCAGAATTGCTTGAAGATGCGCGTTTAAATACTCCGGCAGGACGAATGGTTGAAATCGATGATATGGTAAAAGTAGTGAAATTTTTAGTTTCCGATGATTCGTTTATGATTAGAGGGCAAACGATCATTGTTGATGGCGGTCGTTCCTTACTCGTATAATTTATTCGACTTTTTTTAAAAATTTTTCTCAAAAAAATGAGCATAACTCCCTCCGCGTTTGGTTACATTAATGAGCGTGGAGGTGATAACAATGGCAAACCAAACAAACAAAACAACTTCTGGTACAAACGCTAGCCAAGTTAGACAACAAAACGCTCAATCTGCAAAAGGCGCTGCTGGACAAGGTCAATTCGGTACTGAGTTCGGAAGTGAAACAGATGTACAACAAGTGAAAAAACAAAACCAACAAGCAGAATCTCGTAAATCACAAAATGCTGGAAATTTTGGCCAACAATAAATAAAGTAATGAAAAGGGCATCCTAACTCGGGGATGTCCTTTTTAACTTTATGTGCCATTCGACAAAACGATAGGGATTATGACAGAACTAGTCAAAGGAATTTTTACATAAAAAAAGAAATAAATAGTTTAGAGAGAAGGGAAGGAAGGTATCTGTGAATGAAGGAATTTAATGAACTAATACAAGACCAAATGAAAACGATGGAACAATTGCTATACCTTCAAAATGAAATTGAACGCTGCCAGGCAATTGAACAGGAACTAAGCAAGCTTCAGGAAGAAACGAAAGTAGATCAAATAAAAAAGGAAATTAATGAGATGAAAAAAGAGCTGAATGAAATTCATAAAGTATTTGAATCACAAACAGATGAGGTGATTCGAAAATATCAAGGCTTGAAAGAAACCCCAGAAGAGGCTCTTACCTGTAAAATGTACCCTATAAGATGGACACTTAAAAAAAGTCCTCCTTATGGGGTACTTTTATTTATAATGAAAGAAATAGTTAATGGGGCGGATGAAAATGTCGAAAATATTATTTACAGATCAAGAACAGAAATTATTGATGAAACATCCTTATGTAAAAGCTGTTAGTGAAAAAGCAATTACTTACACTGATGAATTTAAAGCATTAGCTATTAAAGAGTATGAAGAAGGAAAATTTCCACGTCAAATATTTGAAGATGCAGGATTTGATATTGAAATCGTTGGGACTGAACGAGCGAGTTCATCTTTAAAGAGATGGCGTAAAGCTTATAAAGAAAATGGTGTAGCTGGGCTTGAAGACACTCGAAAATACCATTCTGGACGACCACTTGAACGTGAATTAAGTTTAGAAGAAAAATATGCACGATTAGAAGCACAAAACGCCTTATTACGTGCAGAAAATGAACTGCTAAAAAAGATCGATCTAGCAGAAAGGATGTTGGTGAAGAAAAGGAAAAACTAACAGCTGAACAGAAATTTGAATTGATCCAATTGGTCATTAAAAAAATATAACTTAAAGCGGATGGTGAGCTATCTTTGTGAACTAGTTGGTGTCTCTCGATCAGGTTATTATCGTTATTTTTCAGAAGAAGCACAACTTAATAGACAGGCTCGTGATGAGCAGACGAAAAAGTAAAGAAAATCATTTTAAAAGCTTATAATTTTCGTCGTCGTAAGAAAGGCGCACGTCAAATCAAGATGACCTTAGAAAATCAGTATCAAATTACATATAACCTAAAACGAATTCGTCGTATCATGAAAAAATTCCAAATCATTTGCCCAATTCGAAAAGCAAACCCATATCGAAGAATGGCAAAAGCAACAAAAGAACATAGAACTTTACCGAACCTATTAAACCGCGAATTTAAGCAAGGAACCGCTAGAAAAGTATTATTAACAGACATTACATATTTAAGTTATGGAAAAGGAAAACGTGCCTACTTGTCCACTATAAAAGATGCCGAAACCAATGAAATCTTAGCATATGAGACATCAGATAAAATCACACTAGATATTGCGTTAAATACATTAAAGAAGTTGAAAAAGACTGGGATAAAGCTGGCCGAAGGCGCATTCATTCACTCAGATCAAGGGTTCCACTATACCAACCCCCAATTTCAAAAGATGGTAAAGAAAATGGGACTAGGGCAATCTATGTCACGTCGTGGAAACTGTTGGGATAATGCCCCACAAGAATCGTTCTTTGGACATTTTAAAGATGAAACGGATTTTAAAACGTGTGAATCATTAGAAGAAGTAAAAAGAGAGGTTCAGAGTTATATGACATATTACAATCATTACCGAGGTCAATGGAACTTAAAAAAGATGACACCTGCACAATACAGTCATCATCTTCTTCAAGTTGCCTAGTCTTTTTTTAAATGTCCTTTACAAAGGGTACACTTTACTGAAGGTAGGGGTTTTTTCTATTGTTGTAGTTTTAACCAATAGTTATCTGCTTAACTCATCAGAACTAGCTGAATCCTAAAAAAACCGACATAATTTTATCGATGATAAATGCTATACATATAAGAGTCTTTTGTTTTAAATTTTCTTAAAAAACGTTATAATAATAGAATATTAATAAGGGATTTTTAGGAATTAGACAGAAAACAGATACTTTGATTTATTTGAACGGATACAAATTTTATAAAGAAAGTAGGGAGAAAAGGTATGGGCATTCCCATTGAAGGTGATACGATACAAATACATAGCTATAAACATAACGGATACATACATCGAATATGGGAAGAGACGACAGTATTAAAAGGATCGAAGTCCCTTGTGATTGGTGGGAATGATCGGACTATTGTAACGGAATCGGATGGTCGCACATGGATTACCCGTGAACCAGCTATTTGCTATTTTCACTCGGATCATTGGTTTAATATTATTGGAATGATTCGAGAGGATGGAATATACTATTACTGTAACCTAGGTTCACCATTTGTGTATGATAAAGAGGCGTTAAAATACATCGATTATGATCTAGATATTAAAGTCTTTCCCGATATGACTTATACGCTTTTAGATGAAGATGAGTATGAATACCATCGGAAACAAATGGGATATCCCGATGTCATTGACCATATTTTAAAGCGAAATGTGGACAACTTGGTAAGATGGATACGCCAAAGAAAAGGCCCATTTGCACCCGATTTTATTGATATTTGGTACGAACGCTATCTAACCTACCGTAGATGAAATCATCTAGCTACTAGTTGCAAACCATTTATTTTAATTTAAATAAAATCGATTAGTTACCTGTTGGTAGTTACAAGCCACAGGTTTTTTTCGTGAACCGGCAGCAGATAATAAGGTGAGCGGGGGGCGAGTGGGGGTCAGACCCCAAAACGTCGTTTCAAATAAAGAAAAGGTTTATAGCTCAAGCTTTTAACAAGTGGGGTCAGACCCCCAAGCGTTAATTCCAGGAAAGTCAAGGGTTCGTAGCTCTTGATTATAACAAACGGGGTCAGACCCCCAAGCGTTAATTCCAGGAAAGACAAGGGTCCGTAGCTCTTGATTATAACAAACGGGGTCAGACCCCCAAGCGTTAATTCCAGGAAAGACAAGGGTTCGTAGCTCTTGATTATAACAAACGGGGTCAGACCCCCAAGCGTTAATTCCAGGAAAGACAAGGGTTCGTAGCTCTTGATTATAACAAACGGGGTCAGACCCCCAAACGTCAATTCCAGGAAAGACAAGCTTTACTACCTCTAGGTTTTAATAAATGGGGTCAGACCCCCACAGCGAGATTTTTCAGAAAGGGAGGGGATTTTATGAGTAGTACAAAGAGATATATGAAGTTTGTTAAGCCGTATACGGGTCAGATTATTGGGACGTTGATTATTGGTTTGATAAAGTTTGCGATTCCGCTGCTTATTCCCGTTATTATTCAGTATGTGATTGATGATATTGTGACGAATCAGCATTTGTCAGTTGATGAGAAAACGTCGAAGCTTTTGATCACGATGTCGATTATGTTAGGTGTGTTTGTGGTTTTACGGCCGCCGATTGAATTTTACAGACAGTATTTTGCTCAATGGACATCAAGCAAGATTTTATATGATATCCGGGATCGCTTATTTACGCATTTACAGAAATTGAGCTTTAAATTTTACTCTAATACGCGTGCGGGGGAAGTTATCTCCAGAGTGATCAATGATGTTGAGCAGACAAAGGACTTTGTTATTACCGGCTTAATGAATGTATGGCTGGATGCGGCGACGATCATCATTGCGGTTTCGATAATGTTTACAATGGATGTTCCGTTAACCATTGTTTCGCTCATTGTGTTTCCACTGTATGCGATATCGGTTAAATATTTCTTCGGCAATTTACGCAAATTTACAAGGGTTCGCTCCCAAGCGCTTGCTGAAGTGCAAGGGTATTTACATGAGCGGGTGCAGGGAATGCCTGTTATTAAAAGCTTTGCTATTGAAGATACCGAGCAGGAACGCTTTCGCGTACATAATTCGAATTTTCTCGATAAAGCCTTGCAGCATACGCGATGGACAGCGAAGGCATTTTCTGTTGTTAACACATTGACAGATATTGCTCCATTAATTGTCATTGGTTTTGCAGGATATCAAGCGATCCATGGGAATTTATCGATTGGGACAATGGCAGCATTCATTGCATATATCGATCGTTTATATAGCCCACTACGTCGATTAGTGAACTCTGGTACGACATTAACGCAATCTATTGCCTCAATGGACCGCGTCTTTGAATTAATGGATGAAAAATATGATATCGATGATGCGCCAGATGCGATTGAATGCAAAAATGTTAAAGGTGATATTTCATTTGAGCATGTAAACTTTGCTTATAATGAAAAGGAATTATCTGTCCTTAAGGATATCCAATTACATGTTCGTGCCGGTGAAACGATCGCGTTAGTCGGGATGAGTGGTGGAGGTAAATCTTCATTAGTCAGTTTGATTCCCCGTTTCTATGACGTAACGAGTGGGAAAATCCTTTTAGATGGCACTGATATTCGCGATTTTAAAGTAAGAAGCCTTCGCGATAAAATTGGGATGGTCTTACAGGATAATATTTTATTTAGTGAATCGGTTCGGTTAAATATTTTACTAGGTAAGCCAGATGCAACAGAGGAAGAGATCATACAGGCAGCGAAAGCAGCAAATGCCCATGAGTTTATCATGAATCTTCCAGAAGGATATGACACAAAGGTTGGGGAAAGAGGAGTGAAGCTTTCCGGTGGTCAGAAGCAGCGGATTGCGATTGCTCGTGTATTTTTGAAAAACCCTCCTATATTAATTTTGGATGAAGCAACATCTGCACTGGATTTAGAAAGTGAACATTTAATTCAGGAGGCATTGGAAAAGCTGGCTAAGGATCGGACGACATTTATTGTTGCCCATCGACTGTCCACTATTACCCATGCCGATCGTATTGTCCTCATTGAGCATGGGGAAATTGTTGAGATTGGTCCACATGAAGAATTAATGGAAAAACAAGGGCATTATTTTAACCTATTCCAGGTACAACAATTAGATTCTTAATGTATACCTTCAAATAATGGTACAAAAAAAGGGAGGCTCGGCTGTCAATAAACAGCTGAACCTCCCTTTCCTTTTACTCCTCAACTTCTTCCTGAATCGACACTTCATTATCCTCTTTATGATAATTTTTAAAGCTATCGATTAAAATGCTGAGATGCTTTAATTGTTCTTGGTAGTCCATCATGGCGGAGAGAAGTCTCATAAAATGATAGGATTGATTATCACATTCATGTTTTTCATCTTCAATCTCTTTAATATAGAGCTTCATTAAATCCTCATGATACGTATTTAAATTTTCTTCATCGTACAGATCATTTTGTTTTACTTTTCCAAGAAACTGGAATAATAATTTTTGGTGTTCATTTATTAAGAAATCCAGACGTTCATGAAGCTGAATTTGGATTTCTTCAGGTAACTTGACAATATCATATTCATATCGATGCAGTAATTTTAGAATATCAAAGCAATCCTGTGATGCGGTCACCATCTGGCGATAAATAACCGTTTTTCTTTTCTTTTCAGGCGTGCTCTTTTTAAAATAACGTCTTTCCTCATTAAACAATGTATAAAACTGATTAACCTTTACTAAACGATCTCTAATCTTTTCAATTTCTATTTTCATTACATGATGTTCTGAATCATGGCTTAATATTAAGCGAATCAGTGTAAAAATATCTTCTGTTAAGTTAGACATGCGATGGAAGAGCTTTGTTTCATATTTTGGCGGTAAGAAAATTAAATTTACAATAAACGCCGAAAGAATTCCAATGAGAATCGTTGCAAAGCGCAACCATGCAAACTCAAGAAAATGCTCACCAGGTGATTCAAGGATAACAATCATGGTCACAAGTCCTAAGCTAATACTATTTTCAAGCTTTAGCCTCAACATGATCATAATCGTTATTAATGCTGCAAGCCCCACGATAATATAATTGTTTTCAAAAATTAAACCGAAGGCAACTGCAACAACAGCTCCGATGACATTCCCTTGTACCTGCTCCACAATCGATAAATAGGATCGATAGATGGTCGGTTTAATAGCGAAAATCGCAGCAATTCCTGCAAATACAGGGGAAGTCATTCCTACCAGCTTTGCAATATACAATGCCAAAACGATGGCAATTCCCGTTTTAAAAATGCGGGCACCTAGCTTCATATCAGTGATGATTCCTTTCGTAAAATATCTTTTCATTAAGATAACATATTAATACCAAATTAGTAATATACAATGTCCTAGAAAGAATATCAAGAGAAAAATGTACGGAAGGAGGAAATCTTTTTTTTAGAGGGGTGTTTAAAGTGAAAGGGGTCTGACCCCATTGTCAGACCCCTGAAAAAGATTAGTTGTTCAATTTTGAAAAAGCAATGTCAACTGCTTTGATTGTTTCTAGAATATCTTGCTCTGTATGTGCGGTCGTAATAAACCATGCTTCATATTTTGATGGAGCTAGATTAATGCCTTGCTCAAGCATGAGCTTGAAGAATTTGGCGAACATCTCACCATCGGTTGCTTCGGCTTGTTTATAGTTCTCCACCTTTTCAGTGGTGAAATAAATTGTTAAGGCACCTTTTAAACGGTTAATCGTAATCGGTGTTTGATGTTTTTGTGCAGCATCTAAAATGCCTTTTTCAAGAATTGCCCCTAAGCGATCTAATTCATCATAGACGCCCTCTTGTTTTAATACTTCTAAACAAGCAATTCCCGCTAACATGGATGCTGGGTTACCAGCCATCGTTCCTGCTTGATACGCTGGTCCAAGCGGAGCCACCTTTTCCATAATTTCCTTTTTACCGCCATACGCACCAATTGGTAGTCCACCACCAATGATTTTACCCATAGCTGTTAAGTCTGGTGTAACACCTAATAAATTTTGTGCTCCACCATACATGAAGCGGAAGGCTGTGATGACTTCATCATAAATGACAAGTGCTCCTGCTTCATGAGTTAATTCATTGACTTGCTCTAAAAATCCAGGCTTCGGCTCAACAATCCCAAAGTTGCCGACAATTGGTTCAACTAGTACGGCTGCAACTTCATTGCCCCATTTATTTAAGGCTTCCTTAAATGGCTCAATATCATTGAATGGAACTGTAATAACTTCCTTCGCAATATTTTTAGTCACACCTGCTGAATCTGGCATTCCTAATTGAGAAGGACCAGAGCCTGCCGCAACAAGCACTAAGTCAGAATGGCCATGATAACAGCCTTCGAATTTGATGATTTTATCACGTCCAGTGAAGGCACGAGCCACACGGATGGTTGTCATGACTGCCTCTGTACCAGAGTTAACAAAGCGAACCTTATCGAGTGCAGGCATCGCCTCTTTTAGCATTTTGGCAAATTTCACTTCAAATGGGGTAGGTGTCCCGTATAATACACCATTTTCAGCGGCTGTTTTAATTGCTTCTGTAATATGTGGGTGTGCATGACCAGTAATAATCGGTCCATATGCAGCTAGATAGTCAATATACTTATTATCATCGACATCCCAGAAATAAGCACCCTGCGCACGCTTCATCGCAACGGGTGAACCACCACCGACTGCTTTGTAAGAGCGGGAGGGACTATTTACGCCACCAACGATGTGCTCAAGTGCTTCTGTATGTAAACGTTCTGATTGTGAAAAGTTCATTTTTTTCTTGCCTCCTAATTTCGATCCATCATATCTATTGTAGTACCTTCTTTTTTGCGTGTCCAATCAGCATAAAGATTTCATATAAGGAAATGTGTCCGAGTAGAATAGAATGACAAGCTAAAATGTGAATGAAAAGCTGAGGAGACTTTGTATGATCTATATACTGATGATAGCAGTGATCGTCTGCATAAGTATGAGCTTACGGACATTATTTTTTCCTTCGAAATTAAAATATAAGCTTGTATCCTTTGAGAACTTTCTCTTTTTAGGATACACCTATAGTGTCATTATGATTGGATTTGGCTTGCTATTTATGCTGCTTGAACTAAAAGGGTTTCACGTCATTGTCGAACAAGGCGCCTTATTTTCTGGGAGCTATATTGAAAAATTAGGCTCGGCAATGTATTTGAGTGCGATTACTTTATTTTCCGTTGGGTACGGAGATATTGTCCCGGTTGGAATCGGAAGACTATTAGTTATCTTAGAGGCATTGATTGGCTATACGATCCCTGCTGCTTTTGTCGTCAAATCCTTCATTGATTTTGAGCATAATAGTGAATGGAAGAAGTAAATGATTTGGATATCTCATCATTTTTAGGTAAGGTTGTAAGAAAGAAAGGGAATGAACTCCCGAAAAAATAGGAGGATTTAAATGACTACACAAATAGGAAATAAAGCACCTGATTTTACATTGAAAGCAAATAATGGCGAAACCGTTCGTTTATCTGATTTTATCGGGAAAAAGCATGTCGTTCTTTATTTTTATCCAAAGGATATGACACCTGGGTGTACAACAGAGGCATGTGATTTCCGTGATCATCATGAAAGCTTTGTCGATGTTGATGCCGTTATTTTAGGTGTCAGTCCTGACCCTGTTACCCAGCATCAAAAATTTATCGATAAGCATGGGCTTCCTTTTCTGTTATTAGAGGATAGTGAGCACAAGGTAGCTGAAGACTATGATGTATGGAAGCTAAAGAAAAACTTCGGAAAAGAATATATGGGGATTGAACGATCCACATTTATTATTAATAAAGAAGGAATCCTAGTGAAGGAATGGAGAAAGGTGAAAGTGGCAGGACATGTAGAGGATGCACTTTCGTATATTAAGACTGAATTAGCATAATTGGGTCAGCCTATTTTGCTTGGTAAAGGCTACTGTCCATTCAAAGCAGTCAATTTTACATACCTTATATTAGGGCATACCTCCTCAGAAAAAATAGATCTTGGACCGAGTGATTCGGTCCTTTTTTATTGCTCTGTAAGAGGGAGAAATAATTATGATATGATAAAAATAAAAGCTCTTTTCGCCTTGTAAAAAAGAGTGAAATCAAGGGGTGGATGGAATGAAGTGTGTATTTACCTTTGAACCGTTAGAACAATTGAAAATCGATTTAGTTGCCTCGTTTCCAGCTGTTCAGTTCTGCTTTTATGAGAATGTAACACTTGCGGAGCAGGAAATGAAAAGCGCAGAAGTCATTGTTACCTATGGTGAGGACTTAGTGGATGAGCATATTTACCAAGCAGAGAAGTTAAAATGGATTATGGTCACCTCAGCAGGATTAGAGAGAATGCCGTTAAAAGCGATTAAAGAAAAAAATATTTTAGTAACAAATGCACGTGGAATTCACAAAATACCAATGGCGGAGTTTACGCTAGGGATCATTCTTAGCCATGCAAAGGGATTTCAACGATTATGGGAAAATCAAAAGGAAGCTGTTTGGGATAAGCAAACCCCATTAACAGAGATCCATGAACAGTCGCTGCTAATTGTTGGTGCCGGAGCGATTGGCCAAGAAATTGCTCGCTTGGCAAAGCCCTTTGGAATGAAGATTATTGGTGTGAATAGTCGTGGGAATGCCATCGATCATTTTGATGAGATGTACACATTGGAAACGATCCACTCTATTCTTGGTAGCGTCGATTACATCGTTTCGATATTACCAAGCACGGAAGAAACAATTCATTTTTATCAGCCAAGCGATTTCGAAAGCATGAAGCAATCTGCTGTATTTATCAATATTGGTCGGGGAGATGTCGTCCAAGAAGAGGTATTAATGACGGCCTTGAACAATCAAGAAATAAGCCATGCCTATTTAGATGTATTTGAGGTGGAACCATTACCTAAGAGTCACCCATTTTGGAAAATGAGCAATGTGACAGTTACCCCACATATCTCAAGTACAACTATGAATTATTTACCACGCGCATTAGAAATATTTCGAAAAAATTTACATACATATATGAATAACGACCATGAATTTATTAATGTTATCGATCCGGAAAGGGGATACTAAAATGAGGATTTACACGAAATCTGGTGATAAAGGTACGACATCCCTTGTCTATGGACAGCGAATTCCGAAAAATGATATCCGGGTGGAAGCATACGGAACCTGTGATGAAGCCAATTCGATGATCGGCCTTGCCATCAGTCATTTGAAACATGCCACTTTCCCTGGCAAGGATGAAGTAATCGAAGTATTTCACAAGGTTCAAACGGCGATTTTTCATGTTGGAGCAGAGCTTGCTACACCAGAAGGTAAAGAAGTGAAATGGAAGCTAAAGGATGAAGATATTCAAGAATTAGAGCATACTATAGATAAATGGGATGCAAGCCTCGATCCATTAAAGAACTTTATCCTTCCGGGTGGACATCCAGCCGGTGCCGCCATGCATTGTGCACGTACGATCGTCAGAAGAGCAGAAAGATGTGCAGTTGAAATAGAACAGACGAATCCACTAGTATTGGCTTATTTAAATCGCCTTTCCGACTTATTATTTGTTGCGGCAAGATATATAAATAATGGTTTAGGAGAGGAAGAAATGACTCTACATCAAGGGTTATAACAATTGAATGGATTGACAAAAATGCTTGTTCCTTAGTAAACTAATTATAAACATTTTAAAATAAGAATGTCTCCTTTTTGATAGTTGATGGCTTTTTGGAAAGGTATTTATTCTCATTCATTTTTTCTTTCATAAAACCAACTATTAAAAGGACTGTCAGTTAACTGTACAATTCTAAACCGTTTTGAATGGTTTCATATGACTTAATTACTATTAGAAAAGAGGTGCATGACGGTGTCTGAACATCAAATCAAAGAAGCAATTGAAACTTTGAAAGAAACTGGAGTTCGTATCACGCCTCAACGTCATGCGATATTGGAGTATTTAATACAATCCATGTCACATCCTACAGCCGATGACATTTATAAAGCACTCGAAGGAAAATTTCCAAATATGAGTGTGGCTACCGTATACAATAATTTACGTGTATTCCGTGAAGTTGGTCTTGTAAAGGAACTAACATATGGGGATGCATCCAGTCGCTTTGATTTTGTCACAACTAGTCACTATCATATTATTTGTGAAGATTGCGGAAAAATCGTTGACTTCCATTATCCTGGATTAGACGAGGTAGAGCAGCTTGCATCACATGTCACTGGTTTTAAGGTGAGTCATCATCGCATGGAAATCTACGGCACGTGCCCAGAATGCTCGAAAAAAGAAGTACATTAAAAAAGAATTGTTCGATGGATCATCGAACAATTCTTTTTTAGTTTGATTGGTTCTTTTGTGGTTTCTTACGATTGTAATTTTCATCAAAATCTTTGCCTTCTAGATTAGGATCCAAGGTGAGCGGTTCGCGGCAGTGCATACACATATCCACTCGACCGAGAATTTTAGTCGGTTTATTGCAGTTTGGACAAACCACTTGCACCGCTTTCGTTGATAACATACCTATCCAGAAGTATACGACAGTGCTGGCAATAATACTTAATAAACCTAAAACCATGAAAATTGTCATGACGATAGGATGCGTTCGGAAAAAGATTCCAAAGTACATAATAATAAATCCGACGAATATGAGACTTAACGCAAATGTGCGTATCTTATTGATTTTATTTGAATATTTTTTAGCCATGGTCGAACCTCCTAGATGTAATATACCATAAATGATGGAAAAGTGGACATAAGGCTCAGATGTGTTTGTGACGATCTGAAAAACAACTTTTCAATTAGCAGGAAATTTATTATCATTGTCGAAGTAATATTCTTACTAGAAACTTTGGAGGAATTTAATTATGGAGGATATCCTTCGCCCCATTTATCAAGAACGGGCAAGCCAAACGAATACCTTATCCGTACTTATTATAGAAAAAAGGCAAAATGAATGTACGGTCACAGATACATTCGATGCGATTTTATTAATGATTGTAAAAGAGGCAGAAACTCCTGTATTTATAAAACACTATATTTATGAACAAAAAAAGGCTGCTCTTCATATTGTAAGAGAGGATCAATTGAAAGAGTGGTTATTATTAGGATCCAATCGAAAAATTGTTGAATGGATCACACATGGAAAAGTATTATTTGATCGAAATGAATATATGGCCAACCTAAAGGGTGAACTAAGAGACTTTCCTTTCTCAGAAAGAAAATTAAAAGCGGGCTTAGAATTTGCGAAGCTTATTCGCAGATATATTGATGGCAAAGCCTTCTTTGACAATGATCAATATCTTGATGCCTATAATCATGTCGTTCATGCTTTGCATCATTTGGCGAGACTTGCGGTGATCGAAAACGGATTTCATCCGGAAATAACTGTATGGAACCAGGTGAAGCAAATCGAACCAGAAATCTTTAAACTCTATGAAGAATTAATCACGAGTGATGAATCAATTGAAAAAAGACTAGAGCTCCTATTCTTAGCCAGTGAATTTTTAATTCACTCCAGAACAAAGGTCTATGCCTCACATTTACTTGGGGTTATGCAAGAAAAGGAACGCTGGACCATTAATGAATTACTCTGCAATCCTGATTTAGAAAATTACGGGGTGGATCTAGGTATTTTACTAGAGTTTCTAACGGAGAAACATTTTATTAATGAAATAAAGGTAGAAACGAAGGGGCCACGAATTTATCATCGCTATTATGAGGTAGGGAAAAAATTATCGTAAAATATTAAAAAAGTTGTTGACGAGAAGTGAAATACTTGTTATATTAATAAGCGTCGCTGCTAAACAACAAAACTTAGCAGTGACGAAAAAAACAAAAAAAGTTATTGACAAAAAATAAATAACTTGATATGATAATAAAGTCGCTGTTGAGAAAAACGGCGAGAGATTGATCTTTGAAAACTGAACAAAACGAAACGTCAATGAATTACTTTTATTTATAAAGAGCTACATCAAACATCTTTTTGGAGAGTTTGATCCTGGCTCAGGACGAACGCTGGCGGCGTGCCTAATACATGCAAGTCGAGCGAATCTGATGGGAGCTTGCTCCCTGATGATTAGCGGCGGACGGGTGAGTAACACGTGGGTAACCTGCCTGTAAGACTGGGATAACTCCGGGAAACCGGGGCTAATACCGGATAACTTTTTTCTTCGCATGAAGGAGAATTGAAAGATGGCTCCGGCTATCACTTACAGATGGACCCGCGGCGCATTAGCTAGTTGGTGAGGTAACGGCTCACCAAGGCAACGATGCGTAGCCGACTTGAGAGGGTGATCGGCCACACTGGGACTGAGACACGGCCCAGACTCCTACGGGAGGCAGCAGTAGGGAATCTTCCGCAATGGACGAAAGTCTGACGGAGCAACGCCGCGTGAGTGATGAAGGTTTTCGGATCGTAAAACTCTGTTGTTAGGGAAGAACAAGTATCGTTCGAATAGGGCGGTACCTTGACGGTACCTAACCAGAAAGCCACGGCTAACTACGTGCCAGCAGCCGCGGTAATACGTAGGTGGCAAGCGTTGTCCGGAATTATTGGGCGTAAAGCGCGCGCAGGCGGTTTCTTAAGTCTGATGTGAAATCTTGCGGCTCAACCGCAAGCGGCCATTGGAAACTGGGAGACTTGAGTGCAGAAGAGGAGAGTGGAATTCCACGTGTAGCGGTGAAATGCGTAGAGATGTGGAGGAACACCAGTGGCGAAGGCGACTCTCTGGTCTGTAACTGACGCTGAGGCGCGAAAGCGTGGGGAGCGAACAGGATTAGATACCCTGGTAGTCCACGCCGTAAACGATGAGTGCTAAGTGTTAGAGGGTTTCCGCCCTTTAGTGCTGCAGCTAACGCATTAAGCACTCCGCCTGGGGAGTACGGCCGCAAGGCTGAAACTCAAAGGAATTGACGGGGCCCGCACAAGCGGTGGAGCATGTGGTTTAATTCGAAGCAACGCGAAGAACCTTACCAGGTCTTGACATCCTCTTGACCTCCCTAGAGATAGGGATTTCCCTTCGGGGACAGGAGTGACAGGTGGTGCATGGTTGTCGTCAGCTCGTGTCGTGAGATGTTGGGTTAAGTCCCGCAACGAGCGCAACCCTTGACCTTAGTTGCCAGCATTCAGTTGGGCACTCTAAGGTGACTGCCGGTGACAAACCGGAGGAAGGTGGGGATGACGTCAAATCATCATGCCCCTTATGACCTGGGCTACACACGTGCTACAATGGATGGTACAAAGGGCTGCAAGACCGCGAGGTTTAGCCAATCCCATAAAACCATTCTCAGTTCGGATTGTAGGCTGCAACTCGCCTACATGAAGCCGGAATCGCTAGTAATCGCGGATCAGCATGCCGCGGTGAATACGTTCCCGGGCCTTGTACACACCGCCCGTCACACCACGAGAGTTTGTAACACCCGAAGTCGGTGAGGTAACCTTTGGAGCCAGCCGCCGAAGGTGGGACAGATGATTGGGGTGAAGTCGTAACAAGGTAGCCGTATCGGAAGGTGCGGCTGGATCACCTCCTTTCTAAGGAATATGGAAAACCACTTACGTGGTTCAGACGTCTTCTGTTTTGTTCAGTTTTGAAAGGTTAATCCTTTCAATAGATATGTTTGTTCTTTGAAAACTAGATAATATAAGAAGTAACCAAGTAATAACCGAGAATCGCCACTTTATGGATGAATCCATTAAGTAGTTTTTAAATTGAAAGGGCAAGGAGAAGCGAGAAGATCGAGGAAACGAGCGAAGGAGCACCGTAGCGTATTAAACATACGTGAGGATGCGAATGAGTGAGTTGACGAAGAGATTCGAAGCTTATCATTGGCCGTAGGTTAAGTTAGTAAGGGCGCACGGTGAATGCCTTGGCACTAGGAGCCGATGAAGGACGGGACTAACACCGATATGCTTCGGGGAGCTGTAAGCGAGCTTTGATCCGAGATTTCCGAATGGGGAACCCACTGCCCGTAATGGGGTAGTATCCTTACTTGAATACATAGAGTAAGGAAGGCAGACCCGGGAACTGAAACATCTAAGTACCCGGAGGAAGAGAAAGCAATTGCGATTTCCTGAGTAGCGGCGAGCGAAACGGAAGAAGCCCAAACCAAGAGGCTTTGCCTCTTGGGGTTGTAGGACACTCTATACGGAGTTACAAAGGAACGGAGTAAATGAAGAGGTCTGGAAAGGCCCGTCAAAGAAGGTAACAACCCTGTAGTTGAAACTTCGTTCCCTCCAGAGTGGATCCTGAGTACGGCGGGACACGTGAAATCCCGTCGGAAGCAGGGAGGACCATCTCCCAAGGCTAAATACTCCCTAGTGACCGATAGTGAACCAGTACCGTGAGGGAAAGGTGAAAAGCACCCCGGAAGGGGAGTGAAAGAGAACCTGAAACCGTGTGCCTACAAGTAGTTAGAGCCCTATGCTTTATGCAGGGTGATAGCGTGCCTTTTGTAGAATGAACCGGCGAGTTACGATTTCATGCAAGGTTAAGCTGAAGAGGCGGAGCCGCAGCGAAAGCGAGTCTGAATAGGGCGATCAAGTATGAGGTCGTAGACCCGAAACCAGGTGATCTACCCATGTCCAGGGTGAAGGTAAGGTAACACTTACTGGAGGCCCGAACCCACGCACGTTG